>JACQFL010000021.1 GCA_016200085.1 Candidatus Rokuibacteriota bacterium
CCAGGACCAGGCCGGGGACACCCTCTCGATCTACGGCGCCGGCTTCGACCCGAGCCCCGGCCAGGACACGGTGACCATCAACGGGGTGCTGGCCACGGTCGTGAGCGCCTCGGCCACCAAGTTGACGGTCCTGATTCCCGCGGGCGCCACCAGCGGCTACGTCCTCGTCACCACCGCGCACGGCACGGCGCAGTCGCCCCAGCCCATCACCGTGATCGGCCCGGTAGCCCCGTTCACGGTGAGCCCGGCCACGGCGACGCTGTACGTGGATCAGCGGCAAGCGTTCGCGGCCACCCTCGCCACCGGCGCGGCGGCGACCGTGGTCTGGCGCGTCAACAGCATCCCCGGGGGCGACAGCGCCGTCGGCACCGTGAGCGCCAGCGGCCTCTACACGGCCCCCGACGTGGTGCCCTACACCCCGAGCGGCACGGCCCTGGCCCCCTTCACGGTCACGGCCACGAGTGCCACCAACCCGACCGTGAGCGCCTCGGCCACGGTCAATGTCCTGCCGCCGCGCCCAGTCTACTTCGCCTCGCGGATGGTGAGCGTGCTGATCGAACCGGCCTTCACCGGCGTGGCCGTGACCCCGCCCATCAGCGTGGCCTTCGCCCCGGTGATCACCGCGGTCTCGCCCGCCAGCGCCCCCGCCGGCAGCAGCCTGACGCTGACGGTGACGGGCCAGGCCCTGACGGGGGCCACGACGCTCACGATCCTCGGCCCGGGCGGGCCCGACGCGGCCTTCACCGTGACCAACCTCGTCGTGAACGGCGGCGGCACGCAGGCGACGGCCACCGTCGTGATCGGCCCGGGGGCGGCGCCCGGCGACCGGGCCCTCGCCATCCAGACCCCGAGCGGCACCTCGACCCTCAACGGCACGGGCGGCAACCGCTTCACCGTCCCGTGATGCCCATGCGGAGGCGTCTCATGATCCGTCGTGACTGGTGGACCCTCGCCGCGCTGCTCGGCAGTCTCACCCTGCTCACCGCCGCCCCCGCGGCGGCGCAAGGCACGTTCAGCAGCGGCAGCACGGGCGCCGATGGCGCCTTGTCCCCGGGCGGGAACGTGACGATCCCGCTGCCGCCGAGCGGCGTCTTCAACTACACGACGATCAGCATTCCCCCGGGCGTCACGGTGACGTTCACCCGCAATGCGGCCAACACCCCGGTGACGCTGCTGGCGAGCGGGGACGTCAGCATCGGCGGGACCATCACCCTCGACGGCCAGGTCGGGGGCGACGGCAGTCTCAGCATCCAGCTCCAGCCCAACGGCGGGCGTGGCGGCCCCGGCGGCTCCGACGGCGGCACGGGCGCCAACGGCCTGCTGACCCTGACCAGCGCCAGCGGCCTCGGCCCCGGGGGCGGGCCGGGTGGTCCGCCCGGCGGCCCCCGCGCCGC
>JACQFL010000018.1 GCA_016200085.1 Candidatus Rokuibacteriota bacterium
GGGGGTGGAGATGGTGATGCCGGGGGACAACGTGACGATGGCGATCGAGCTGATCGTGCCGGTGGCGATGGAGCGGGAGCTACGGTTCGCGATCCGCGAGGGCGGGCGGACGGTGGGCGCCGGCGTCGTCACGGAGATCACCGAGTAGGCCATGCGCGACATCATCTCCCTCGCGTGCAGCGCGTGCCAGCGGCGGAATTACTCGACCACCAAGAACAAGCGGACGCATCCCGACCGCATGGAGCTGAAGAAGTACTGCCGGTGGTGCCGCAAGCACACGCCGCACAAAGAAACCAAGTAGCGCGCGTGCGACGTATCGAGCCGCGCGTGACGGCAAGAGCGATCGACCCCGGGACGTCACCCTCGACGGTGACATCGCGCACGATGTTGGAGCGTGCGCGCCGGGTGCGCGGCGGCGACGTCGACGGCGTCGGAGCATGCGCGCTTTCGAGCGGCGGCTGTGCCGCCGCAATCCTGGGGGAGGCCTCGGAGGGGGCCGTCGAGGCCCCCTCCGAAATTGTTCGAAGGGGTGTAGCTCTAACGGCTAGAGCACCGGACTCCAAATCCGGGGGATGGGGGTTCGAATCCCTCCACCCCTGCCATTACCCGAGACAGCGAGGCATCAGATGGGTGTCGTGACCCGGATCCAGGAATTCGTGCGGGAGGTCTATCTCGAATTCCGACGCGTGGTCTGGCCGAGCCGGGACGAGCTGATCAACTCGACGGCGGTGGTGGTCGTGGTGACGGGCGTGCTCGCGCTGTTCCTGAGCGGCGTCGACGTGGCGCTCGCCCGCGTCGTGGAAAGGATCCTGCGATGAGCGGGACCAACGGCGACTCGACGCCGAAGCAGTGGTTCGTCGTCCACACCTACTCGGGCTTCGAGAACAAGGTGGCGGAAGCGATCCAGTCGCGGGCCAAGATCTTCGGGATCGGCGACAAGATCGGCCGGGTGCTCGTGCCCACCGAGAAGGTCGTCGAGGTCCGCAACAAGCAGAAGCGCGAGACGGAGCAGAAGTTCTTCCCCGGCTACGTGCTGGTGGAGATGGCCCTGACCGACGAGACCTGGCAGTTCGTGCGGACCACGCCGAAGGTGACGGGCTTCGTGGGCTCGGGGACGCGGCCGGTGGCGCTCACCCAGGCCCAGGTCGACGACATCATAAAGCAGATGGAGGCGGGCGCGGAGAAGCCGAAGCCCAAGTCGGTCTTCCAGCGCGGCGACAAGGTGCGCGTCGTCGACGGCCCCTTCGTGAACTTCCAGGGCACCGTCGAGGACATGAACCCCGAGCGGGGGCGGATGAAGGTCGTGGTGCCCGTGTTCGGCCGCCCGACGTCCGTCGAGCTCGAGTACTACCAGGTGGAGAGGCTCTGAGTGGCGAAGAAAGTCCAGGCGATGGTGAAGCTGCAGATCCCGGCGGGCAAGGCCAACCCCTCGCCGCCGGTGGGGCCGGCGCTCGGCCAGCACGGCGTCAACATCATGGAGTTCTGCAAGGGCTTCAACGCCCAGACGGGCAGCCAGGAGGGCCTGATCCTGCCCGTGGTGGTGACGATCTACCAGGACCGGTCCTTCACCTTCGTGGTGAAGACCCCGCCCGCGGCGGTGCTCCTCAAGCGCGCGGCCGGCATCGCCAAGGCCTCGGCGGTGCCCCACAAGGACAAGATCGGCAAGGTCACGAAGCAGCAGGTCCGCGAGATCGCCCAGACCAAGCTCGTGGACCTCAACGCCCACACGATCGATTCCGCGATGCGGATCATCGAGGGCACCGCCCGCAGCATGGGCATCGACGTCGTCTAGGCCCAGGGAGCGAACCGTCATGGCAACCGTGATCGAGAAGCGCGGCGGCAAGCGGTACGCCTCGGCGGCCGTCAAGGTGCAGCCCGAGCAGCAGTACACCCTCGAGGAGGCCGTGGCCGCCCTCAAGGCGATGCCGGCGGCGAAGTTCGACGAGACCGTGGATCTCTCCATCCGCCTCGGCGTCGATCCCAAGCACGCCGACCAGATGGTCCGGGGCGCGGTGGTGCTACCGCACGGCATCGGCAAGAGCGTGCGCGTGGCCGTGTTCGCCAAGGGCGAGAAAGAGCGCGAGGCGCGCGAGGCGGGCGCCGACATCGTGGGCGCCGAGGACCTCGTCGAGCGGGTGCAGGGCGGCTTCATGGAGTTCGACACCGCCGTGGCCACGCCCGACCTCATGGGCCAGGTCGGCCGGCTCGGCAAGGTGCTGGGACCGCGCGGCCTGATGCCGAACCCCAAGCTCGGCACCGTGACCTTCGACGTGGGGCGCGCCGTGCGCGAGGCCAAGGCCGGCAAGGTGGAGTTCCGGGTGGACAAGGCCGGCAACGTCCACGTGCCCGTCGGCAAGCGGTCGTTCCCGCCCGAGAGCCTCGCGGCCAACATGCTCGCGCTCATCGAGGCCATCCAGCGCGCCAAGCCGTCCGCGTCCAAGGGCACCTACTTCCGGACGCTCACCGTCTCCACGACGATGGGCCCCGGCGTGCCGATCGACGCGCAGAAGATCGCCAACATGTTCAAGAAGGCCGCGAGCTAGGAGCGGGACCGTGCCCACCCAGGAAAAGGTCGAAGCGGTCGAGGAGCTGAAAGGCCAGCTGGCCGGGGTCAAGACCGTGGTGCTCACCGAGTACCGCGGCCTGACGGTGGCCCAGCTGTCGGAGCTGCGCCGGCAGCTCCGCCAGGTTTCGGCGCAGTACACCGTGGTCAAGAACCGGCTCGCGCGGATCGCGGTGCGCTCGACGGAGCTCGAGGCGCTGGGGCCGCACCTGAAGGGGCCGACCGGCATGGTCGTGTCGGCCGAGGATCCGGTGGCCGTCGCCAAGACGCTGCAGACGTTCGTCAGGACGAACCAAGCGCTCGCGATCAAGGCCGGGATGGTCGACGGCCGGGTGCTCGACACCAACGGGCTGAAGGCCCTTGCGGACCTGCCGTCGAAGGACGCCCTGCGCGCCCAGATCGTCGGCCTGGTGCAGGGGCCGTTGGCCCAGCTGGTCGGCCTGCTGCAGGCGCCCCCGCGCGAGCTCGCGTACATCCTCGCCGAGCGCGGCCGCGCCGCGGCCGCCGAGGCGACCGCCGACTAACGATCACGAACCGCGCCGCCGCGCGAGGCCGCGGCGGCGACGGGTAACCCAAGGAGGAGTCATGGCCACCGTCGAGGAGATCGCCGAACAGCTGGACAAGCTCACGCTGCTCGAGGCGGCGCAGCTCTCGAAGATGCTGCAGGAGAGGTGGGGCGTGTCCGCCGCCGCCCCCATGGCCGTCGCCGCCACGCCGGGTGCCGGCGGCGCCGCCGCGGGCGCGCCGGCCGTGGAGGAGAAGACCGAGTTCGACGTGGTCCTGTCCGCCATCGGCGAGAAGAAGATCCAGGTCATCAAGGTCGTCCGCGAGCTCACCGGCCTGGGTCTGAAGGAGGCCAAGGACCTGGTGGACGGCGCGCCCAAGGCGGTGAAGGAGAAGGTCACCAAGGCCGAGGCCGACGACATGAAGAAGAGGCTCGAGGAGCAGGGCGCCACCGTCCAGGTCAAGTGACCGGGGCCCGCGCCACCAGCCGGGTCAGCACGGGCTTCTCACCAACGACAGGCGTGTGAGGGACGGCTCCCTCACAGGAGACGATATGGCAGGCATCATTCAGTGCGGGCGCCGCAGCCGCAAGGACTTCGGCAAGATCCCGTCGATCGTGGAGATCCCGAACCTCATCGAGGTTCAGAAGCGGTCGTACGAGGGCTTTCTGCAGAAGGACGTGGCCGCCGACCGCCGCGAGGAGGCGGGCCTGCAGGCGGTCTTCAAGTCGGTGTTTCCCATCGCCGACTACAACGACAACGCCCTGCTGGAGTTCGACTCCTACCACTTCGGCGAGCCCAAGTACACGGTCGAGGAGTGCCACGACCGCGGCATGACCTTCGCGATCCCGTTGAAAGTCACGCTGCGCCTGGTCATCTTCGACCATGACAAGGAAGCCAAGACGCGGTCCATCCGGGAGCAGCGCGGCCAGGAAGTGTATCTCGGCGAGCTGCCCCTCATGACCGACAAGGGCACGTTCATCATCAACGGCACCGAGCGCGTGGTCGTCTCCCAGCTGCAGCGCTCGGCCGGCGTGTTCTTCGACGACGACAAGGGCAAGACCCTGGCCTCCGGCAAGCCGCTCTTCTCCGCGCGCGTGATCCCCTACCGCGGCTCGTGGGTCGAGTTCGACTTCGACGCCAACGACATCCTGCACGTGCGCGTGGATCGGCGGCGCAAGATGCTGGCCACCGCGTTCCTGCGCGCCTTCTGGTTCCTCGAGAAGGGCGTGATCCTGTCGGACGAGGAGATCCTGGCCCAGTTCTACGAGGCCGAGGAGGTGCTGGGCTTCGAGGACGGCAACGCCACCGTGCGCTTCAGCGCCGAGGCCCACGTCGGCGTCAAGGTGGCCGAGGACGTCAAGCCGCCGCGCCACCGCGAGCCCCTCGTCACCGCCGGCAAGGTGCTCAACGCCAAGATGGTCGAGAAGCTCGCCGAGGCCGGCGTGGAGAAGCTCGCCACCCGCGCCGAGTCGCTCGTCGGCCGCCGCACCGCCTCCCGCATCGTCGACACCGAGAGCGGCGAGGTGATCGTCGAGACCAACACCGAGGTGACCTCGACGATCCTGTCGCAGGTGATGGGCCGCCGGGTGGCGCCCTTCAAGCTGCTCGTGGTCAGCCCCGGTAAGATCGACGCCTCGCTCTACGAGACCCTCGCCCGCGACGCCCACAAGAACCCCGACGAGGCGCTCGTCGAGATCTACCGCCGCCTGCGGCCGGGCGATCCGCCCACCATCGACTCGGCCCGCGCGCTGTTCCGCGGCATGTTCATGGACGGGCGCCGCTACGACCTGGCCCGGGTCGGCCGCTTCATGATCAACAAGAAGCTGCAGATCGACGCCCCGCTCGGCGCCAAGACCCTGCGCAGCGAGGACATCGTGTGCGTGGTGCGGCACCTGCTGCAGGTGAAGCTCGGCACCCGGCCGACCGACGACATCGACCACCTCGGCAACCGCCGCGTGCGGTCGGTGGGCGAGCTGCTCGAGAATCAGTTCCGGGTCGGCCTCACGCGCATGGAGCGCGCGGTGAAGGAGCGGATGTCGATCTCCGACACCGCCAACCTCATGCCGCACGACCTCATCAACGCCAAGCCGGTCTCGGCGGTGGTCAAGGAGTTCTTCGGCTCCTCGCAGCTGTCGCAGTTCATGGACCAGACCAACCCGCTGGCCGAGCTGACCCACAAGCGGCGGCTCTCCGCCCTGGGCCCGCGCGGTCTCAGCCGCGAGCGCGCGGGGTTCGAGGTCCGCGACGTCCACCCCACGCACTACGGCCGCATCTGCCCGATCGAGACGCCGGAAGGCCCGAACATCGGCCTCATCTCGTCGCTGTCGACGTACGCCCGCACCAACGAGTTCGGCTTCATCGAGACGCCGTACCGCAAGGTCGACCAGAGCAAGGTCACCGACACCATCATCTTCCTCACCGCGCTCGAGGAGGAGCAGTTCGTCATCGCCCAGGCCAACGCCGAGATCGACCGCACCGGCCGCTTCGTCCAGGAGCGGGTCTCGGCGCGCAAGGGCGGTGAGTTCCGCATGGTGCCGCCGGAAGAGCTGCACTTCATGGACGTCTCCCCCAAGCAGCTGGTGTCGGTGGCGGCGTCGCTCATCCCCTTCCTCGAGAACGACGACGCCAACCGGGCCCTCATGGGCTCCAACATGCAGCGGCAGGCCGTCCCGCTCCTGCAGCCGGAGGCGCCGCTGGTCGGCACCGGCATGGAGCACGTCGTGGCGCGCGACTCGGGGGCCGTCATCGTGGCCAAGCGCCCCGGCGTGGTGGAGTACGTGTCGGCGGACCGCATCGTGGTCCGCGCGGAGAGCCGGTCCAAGAAGGCCGACCCCGTGCAGGACCTGCCGCTCGACATCTTCAACCTGACCAAGTACCGGCGGTCGAACCAGAACACCTGCATCAACCAGAAGCCCGTGGTGAAGAAGGGCCAGCGGGTGTCGGCGGGCGACGTGGTGGCCGACGGCCCGGGCACCGACCAGGGCGAGCTCGCCCTCGGCCGCAACGTGCTCGTGGCCTTCATGCCGTGGGGCGGCTACAACTTCGAGGACGCGATCCTGGTCTCCGAGCGGCTGGTGAAGGACGACCGCTTCACCTCGATCCACATCGAGGAGTTCGAGATCCAGGCCCGCGACACCAAGCTCGGGAAGGAAGAGATCACCCGGGACATCCCCAACGTGTCGGAAGAAGCGCTGAAGGATCTGGATGAATCGGGGATCGTGCGGACCGGCGTGAAGGTGAAGGCCGGCGACATCCTGGTCGGCAAGATCACGCCGAAGGGCGAGACCCAGCTGACCCCCGAAGAGAAGCTGCTGCGCGCGATCTTCGGCGAGAAGGCGGGCGACGTGCGCGACACCTCGCTCACGGTGCCGCCGGGCATCGAGGGCACCATCGTCGACGTCAAGGTGTTCTCGCGGCGCGGCGTGGACAAGGACGAGCGCGCCAAGTCCATCGAGGAGGAGGAGATCGGGCGTCTCGAGAAGGACTCTCAGGACGAGATCGCCATGGTCGAGATGGAGCGGGACCAGAAGCTCAAGAACCTGCTCGTGGGCAAGACGGCCATGGCCGACCTCTTCGACCCGACCGACAAGGCCAAGCGGCTGACCAGGAAGGGCGACCGCATCGAGCGGTCGGACCTCGAGAACTTCTCCTGGAACGAGCTGAAGAAGATCAAGATCAAGGAGGACGAGAACCTCGCCCAGACCATCCGCCGCATCGAGGAGCTCGCCGAGGAGCAGATCTCGATCTACGACAAAATGCTCGACGAGCGGATCGGCCGGCTCCGCCGCGGCGACGACCTGCCCCCGGGCGTGATCAAGATGGTGAAGGTCTACGTCGCCGTGAAGCGCAAGCTCTCCGTCGGCGACAAGATGGCCGGCCGGCACGGCAACAAGGGTGTCGTGTCCAAGGTGCTCCCGGAAGAAGACATGCCGTATCTCCCGGACGGGACACCCGTGGAGATCGTTCTCAATCCCCTGGGCGTTCCTTCCCGCATGAACGTCGGCCAGATCCTCGAGACCCACCTGGGATGGGCGGCCCGCGCGCTCGGCATCTGGGTGGCCAGCCCGGTGTTCGACGGCGCCACCGAGGGGGAGATCAAGGCGCACCTGCGCGAGGCCCACATGCCGACGTCGGGCAAGACCACGCTCTGCGACGGCCGCACCGGCAAGCGGTTCCACCAGGAGGTCACCGTCGGCCAGATCTACATCCTCAAGCTGGCCCACCTCGTGGACGACAAGATGCACGCTCGGTCCATCGGCCCCTACTCCCTGGTCACCCAGCAGCCGCTGGGCGGCAAGGCGCAGTTCGGCGGCCAGCGGTTCGGCGAGATGGAGGTGTGGGCGCTGGAAGCCTACGGCGCCGCCCACACCCTCCAGGAGATGCTCACCGTCAAGTCCGACGACGTGGAGGGACGCAACCGCATCTACGAGGCCATCGTGAAGGGTGAGAACTTCCTCGAGCCCGGCACCCCCGAGTCGTTCAACGTGCTCGTGAACGAGCTCAAGAGCCTGGCGCTCGACGTCGAATTGATCATGAAGGACGGGAAGAAGGCTTCCTGAGAGGAGAGTGCGAATGTTGACGGATCGGCCCTTCGGCAGCCTGATCAGGGAGGAGAAGCCCACCACGGACCTGTGGGGGATCCTCGATCGGCATACGAAGCCCATCACGTTCGACGCCATCCGGGTGAAGCTCGCCGCGCCCCAGAAGATCCGCGACTGGTCGCACGGCGAGGTCAAGAAGCCCGAGACCATCAACTACCGGACGTTCAAGCCCGAGCGCGACGGCCTGTTCTGCGCGCGCATCTTCGGGCCGACCAAGGACTACGAGTGCGCCTGCGGCAAGTACAAGCGCATGAAGTTCGCCGGCGTGGTCTGCGACAAGTGCGGCGTGGAGGTCACGCGCGCCCGCGTGCGCCGCGAGCGCATGGGCCACATCGAGCTGGCCTCGCCCGTGTCGCACGTGTGGTTCTTCAAGGGGCTGCCCAGCCGCATCGGCCAGCTCCTCGACATGTCGCTGCGCGAGCTGGAGAAGATCCTCTACTTCGAGGAGCACGTGGTCCTCGAGTCCAAGCTCGCCCCGGTGAAGAAGAAGGACCTCCTGTCCGTCGATCGCGTGCGCAAGCTGCACGAGGAGCACGGGCCGGAGGCGCTGAAGGTGGGCATGGGCGCCGAGGCCATCCGCGAGCTGCTGCGCGATCTGGATCTCGACTCGCTCGCCCGCGACCTGCGCGCCCAGATGCTGGGCGAGGCCTCCGTGCAGAAGCGGAAGAAGACGGTCAAGCGGCTCAAGGTCATCGAGGCGTTCCTGAAGTCCGGCAACCAGCCGGACTGGATGATCCTCGAGGTCGTCCCCGTCATCCCGCCGGAGCTGCGCCCGCTGGTGCCGCTCGACGGGGGCCGGTTCGCGACCTCCGACCTCAACGATCTCTATCGGCGAGTGATCAATCGTAACAATCGCCTGAAGCGCCTCATGGACCTCAAGGCCCCCGAGATCATCATCCGCAACGAAAAGCGGATGCTGCAGGAGGCCGTGGACGCGCTGTTCGACAACGGCCGGCGGGGCCGCGTCATCACCGGGCCGAACAATCGCCCGCTGAAGTCGCTGTCGGACACGCTCAAGGGCAAGCAGGGCCGCTTCCGGCAGAACCTGCTCGGCAAGCGCGTGGATTACTCGGGCCGCTCGGTCATCGTGGTCGGGCCGTACCTGAAGGTCCACCAGTGCGGGCTGCCGAAGAAGATGGCGCTGGAGCTGTTCAAGCCGTTCATCCTCCGCAAGCTGGAGGACCGCGGCATCGCCTCGTCGATCAAGGCCGCGAAGAAGTACGTGGAGAAGGAGCGGCCGGAGGTCTGGGACATCCTCGAGGAGGTCGTCAAGGAGCATCCGGTGCTCCTGAACCGAGCGCCGACCCTGCACCGGCTGGGCATCCAGGCCTTCGAGCCCATCCTCGTCGAGGGCAAGGCCATCGAGATCCACCCGCTGGTCTGCACGGCGTTCAACGCCGACTTCGACGGCGACCAGATGGCCGTGCACGTGCCGCTCTCGATGGAGGCCCAGCTCGAGGCCCAGGTGCTGATGCTGTCGTCGAACAACATCCTGTCGCCGGCCAACGGCGCGCCCCTGGCCGTGCCCACGCAGGACATGGTCCTGGGCATCTACTACCTGACCAAGGAGCGCCTCTCCACGCCCGAGCACCCGGTGCGCGGCGAGGGCCGGCTCTTCGCCGACGCGGAAGAGGTGCGCATCGCCTACGACAACGAAGACGTCGACCTCCAGGCGCGCATCCGCCTGCGCTGGAAGGGCGAGATCGTCGAGACCACCGTGGGCCGGACGCTCTTCAACGAGGTCGTGCCGGAGTCGCTGCGCTTCGAGAACCGGGAGCTCAAGAAGAAGGAGATCACCACCCTCGTCGGCCGCTGCTACAACTCGCTGGGCAACGAGGCCACCGTCCACTTCCTCGACGAGCTCAAGGACCTCGGCTTCCGCTACGCCACCCTGTCGGGCCTGTCGATCGGCATCGACGACATGCACGTGCCGACGGCCAAGGAGGGCCTCATCGCCGAGGCGCGCCGGCTCGTCAACGAGGTGGAGCAGCAGTACCAGGACGGCGTCATCACCAACGGCGAGCGCTACAACAAGGTCGTCGACATCTGGGCGCACACCACCGAGCAGATCGCCGAGAAGATGTTCAGCGAGCTCGAGGCGGGCGAGCAGGGCGGCGAGTTCAACCCGATCTACATGATGGCCGACTCCGGCGCGCGGGGCTCGCGACAGCAGATCCGCCAGCTCGCCGGCATGCGCGGACTCATGGCCAAGCCGTCGGGCGAGATCATCGAGACCCCGATCACGTCGAACTTCCGCGAGGGCCTCACCGTGCTGGAGTACTTCACGTCGACGCATGGCGCCCGAAAGGGGCTCGCGGATACCGCGCTGAAAACGGCCGACTCCGGCTACCTGACGCGCCGGCTCGTCGACGTGTCCCAGGACGTCATCGTCAGCGAGTACGACTGCGGCACCGTGAAGTACATCGAGGCGACCCCGCTGGTCGAGGGCGGCGACATCATCCAGTCGCTCAAGGACCGGGTGATCGGCCGGGTGGTGGCGGAGGACGTCCGCGACCTGCTCTCGAGCGAGATCATCGTGCAGACGAACCAGGAGATCACCGAGGAGCTCGCGCAGAAGATCGAGGACGCGGGCATCGAGCGGGTGCGCATCCGCTCGGCGCTGGTGTGCGAGACCAAGCGCGGGATCTGCGTGATGTGCTACGGCCGCAACCTGGGCTCGGGCCGCCTGGCCGAGCTCGGCGAGGCCGTCGGCATCATCGCGGCCCAGTCCATCGGCGAGCCGGGCACCCAGCTGACGATGCGCACCTTCCACATCGGCGGCACGGCGAGCCGCGTGGTCGAGGCCTCCAAGCACGAGGCCAAGAACGCCGGCGTGGTGAAGTACCACAACCTGCGCACGGTGCAGAACCGGGACGGTGACCTCGTGGCCACCAACCGCAACGGCGAGATCGCCATCGCCGACGACCGCGGGCGGGAGCGCGAGCGCTACCCGGTGGTGTACGGCGCCAAGATCAAGGTCAAGGCCGACCAGAAGGCCAAGGCGCGCACCGTGCTCGTGGAGTGGGATCCGTTCACCAACCCGATCCTCACGGAGTTCACGGGCAAGATCGAGTACCAGGACATCGTCGACAACGTCACCGTGCGCGACGAGTTCGACGAGGTCACCGGCCTGGCGCGGAAGGTCATCATCGAGGACGCGGAGAGCAACCGCCAGCCCGGCGTCATCATCCGGGTGGCGGGCGGCGACGCCGGCAACGCGGAGCACGTCGAGCGGCACCGCTACGCGCTCCCCGTCGGCGCCCACCTGCTCGCGGCCGACGGCAGCGACGTCTTCGCGGCCGACATCATCGCGGTGATCCCGCGCGAGACCACCAAGACCAAGGACATCACCGGCGGCCTGCCGCGGGTGGCCGAGCTCTTCGAGGCCCGCAAGCCGAAGGAGCAGGCGGTCATCACCGAGATCGACGGCCGCGTCGAGATGGGCGGCTTCGTCAAGGGCATGCGCAAGATCGTCATCCGCGCGGACAACGGCGAGAGCAAGGAGTACCTGATCCCGCGGGGCAAGCACATCAGCGTGCACGAGGGCGATCGGGTCAAGGCGGGTGAAGCCCTGATGGATGGATCCCCCAACCCGCACGACTACCTCGCCGTCCTCGGCGACCGGGAGCTGCAGCGCTATCTCGTGAACGAGGTGCAGGAGGTCTACCGCCTGCAGGGCGTGAGCATCAACGACAAGCACATCGAGATCATCGTGCGCCAGATGCTGCGGCGCGTGCGGATCGAGGAGGTCGGTGACACCGAGTTCGTCGTCGGCGAGCTCGTCGACAAGTTCGGGTTCCAGGAGGAGAACGAGCGCGTGCTCGGCCAGGGCAAGCGGCCGGCCACGGCCAAGCCCGTGCTGCTCGGCATCACCAAGGCCTCGCTGTCGACCGACAGCTTCATCTCGGCGGCGTCCTTCCAGGAGACGACGCGCGTGCTGACCGAGGCGGCGATCTCCGGCAAGACCGACGAGCTGCGGGGCCTGAAGGAGAACGTCATCGTCGGCCGGCTCATCCCGGCCGGCACCGGGCTCGGCAACTACACGCGGGTCGAGGTGCTGACCCCGGGCGGCGAGGCGGTCAAGCCGCTCGACGCCGTGCTCACGCTCGAGCCGCCGCCGACGGACGGTGAGGCGGCCGAGGGCGATGGCAGCGTGGCCGCGGCCGGCTAGCCGTGTGTCGCGTAAATGGTTGACAAGACAGGGCGTAGAGGATATAAAGTGAGGGTTTTGTCGCCGGATCCGGCGATGGAGAGATATGCCGACCATTAACCAGCTCGTCCGCAAGGGCCGCGAGGCGGTGCGCAACCGGTCGAAGACGCCGGCGATGGAGGCGTGCCCGCAGAAGCGGGGCGTCTGCATCCGCGTCTACACCGTGACGCCCAAGAAGCCGAACTCCGCGCTGCGCAAGGTCGCGCGCGTGCGCCTGACCAACGGCTTCGAGGTGACGTCCTACATCCCGGGCGTCGGCCACAACCTCCAGGAGCACTCCATCGTCATGATCCGGGGCGGCCGGGTGAAGGACCTGCCGGGCGTGCGCTATCACATCATCCGCGGCACGCTCGACACCGCCGGGGTGACGGGCCGCAAGCAGAGCCGGTCGAAGTACGGCATGAAGGCCGCGAAGGCCGCCGGGGCATAGCGGATGCGACGCGCGGGAGCGGCCAAGCGCGAGGTGCTGCCGGACCCGAAGTTCGGCAGCCGGCTGGTGACGAAGTTCGTCAACATCATGATGATCCGCGGCAAGAAGTCGACGGCGGAGCGGATCATGTACGACGCGCTGGCCGCCGTCGAGGACCGCAGCAAGCAGGAAGGCGTCAAGATGTTCAAGACGGCCATCGACAACGTGAAGCCGGCCGTCGAGGTGAAGTCCCGCCGGGTCGGCGGCTCGACGTACCAGGTCCCCGTCGAGGTGCGGCCGGACCGCCGCACGTCGCTGGCCATGCGGTGGGTCATCGGCGCCGCGCGCCGGCGGCCGGAGCGCAGCATGGCCGAGAAGCTCGCCGCCGAGCTCCTCGACGCCGCCAACAACCGGGGGACCGCGGTCAAGAAGCGCGAGGACACCCACAAGATGGCGGAGGCCAACAAGGCCTTCGCCCATTACCGCTGGTAGACGGGACTCTCGTGAAGAGGGGGGCCGCGGCCTGACCCCCCTCTTCGCATGTAGAGCCAGGGAAAAGAGAAGAGGACGGACGTGGAGCGGCAGTACTCGCTGGAGAAGACGCGCAACATCGGCATCATGGCCCACATCGACGCGGGCAAGACGACGACGACCGAGCGCATCCTGTACTACACGGGGCGCTCGTACAAGATCGGCGAAGTCCACGAAGGCACCGCGACGATGGACTGGATGGTGCAGGAGCAGGAGCGCGGCATCACGATCACCTCCGCGGCCACCACCTGCTTCTGGCGCGACTGCCGCATCAACATCATCGACACCCCCGGCCACGTCGACTTCACCGTCGAGGTCGAGCGCTCGCTGCGCGTGCTCGACGGCGCCGTCGCCATCCTGGACGCCGTCTCGGGCGTGGAGCCCCAGACGGAGACGGTGTGGCGTCAGGCCGACAAGTACCGCGTGCCCCGCGTGGTCTACGTCAACAAGATGGACCGCGTCGGCGCCGACTTCTTCCGCTGCCTGGACATGCTGAAGGAGCGCCTGGGCGCGCATCCCGTCGCCATCCAGCTGCCCATCGGCAAGGAGGACGGCTACCGCGGGCTCGTCGACCTCGTCGACCAGGTCGCGCGGGTGTGGGACGAGAGCGACGAGACCCTCGGCAAGGAGTTCAAGACCGTCGACGTCCCCGCCGACATGCGCGAGCTCGTGGCCCAGTACCGCGAGAAGATGATCGAGGGCCTCGCCGAGGTCGACGACCATCTCCTGGAGAAGTACATCGCGGGCGCGCCGGTGTCCAACGACGAGATCCGTGGCGCCATCCGCAAGGGCACCATCTCGCAGAAGGTGTTTCCCGTGATCTGCGGCGCTTCGTTCAAGAACAAGGGCGTGCAGGTGCTGCTCGACGGCGTCATCGACTACCTGCCGTCGCCGCTCGACGTGCCGCCGGTGGAGGGGATCAACCCCGACACCCAGGCGGTGGAGCAGCGCAAGGCCTCCGACCACGAGCCGTTCGCGGCGCTGGCCTTCAAGATCATGAACGACCAGCACGTGGGTCAGCTCGTGTTCCTGCGCGTGTACTCGGGCACGCTGGCCTCGGGCTCCGGCGTGCTCAATTCGACCAAGGGCAAGAAGGAGCGCGTGGGCCGGCTCCTGCGCATGCACGCCAACAAGCGCGAGGATATCGAGGAGATCGACGCGGGCGACATCGCGGCCGCCATCGGCCTCAAGCTGACCACCACCGGCGACACGCTCTGCGACCCCGACCGTCCGATCGTGCTCGAGGCCATGACGTTCCCCGAGCCGGTGATCGCGGTGGCCATCGAGCCGAAGACGAAGCTGGACGAGGAGAAGCTCGGGCTCGCGCTCGCGCGGCTGGCCCTGGAGGATCCGACCTTCCGGGTGACCACGGAAGTGGAGACGTCGCAGACGCTCATCCACGGCATGGGCGAGCTGCACCTCGAGATCATCGTGGACCGTCTCCTGCGCGAGTTCCGCGTCGAGGCCAACGTGGGCAAGCCGCAGGTCGCCTACCGGGAGACCATCCGCCAGCCCAGCGAGGCGCGCGGGCGCTTTGTTCGCCAGACGGGCGGGCGCGGCCAGTTCGGCGACGTGACCCTGGAGGTGGAGCCGGCGCCGGGCGAGGGCTTCACCTTCGAGAACAAGATCGTGGGCGGCGTCATCCCCAAGGAGTTCATCCCCGCCGTGGAGAAGGGCGTGAAGGAAGCGACCGAGACCGGCGTCCTCGCCGGTTACCCGATGGTCGACGTGAAGGTGCGCCTGACCGACGGCTCGTACCACGAGGTCGACTCCTCGGAGATCGCCTTCAAGATCGCCGGGTCGATGGCCTTCAAGGACGCCTGCCGCAAGGCCAGGCCCGCGCTGCTGGAGCCGGTCATGGACGTCGAGGTGGTCACGCCGCGCGGCTACGTCGGCGCCGTCATCGGCAACCTCAACAGCCGCCGGGGCCGGATCGCGTCCCAGGAGATCCGGGGCAACGCGGAGGTCATCCGGGCCACGGTCCCTCTCGGCCAGATGTTCGGCTACGCTACCGATCTGCGATCGATGACGCAGGGGCGGGCCACCTACACCATGCAGTTCGCGCGCTACGAGGAAGTGCCGCCCGCCCTCGCCGAGGAGATCGTGGCGAAGGCCAGCGGCCGGCCCACCAGGCGCGGCGGGACGCGTTAACAAGGAGCCGGAGGAGCGTTCATGGCGAAGGCCAAGTACGAGCGGACGAAGCCGCACGTGAACGTGGGGACGATTGGGCACATCGACCACGGCAAGACGACGTTGACGGCGGCGATCACGAAGGTGCTGCACACGAAGAACGCGAAGATTGCGGTGCGGGACTACGGGTCGATCGACAACGCGCCGGAAGAGCGGGAGCGGGGGATCACGATTGCGGTGGCGCACGTGGAGTACGAGACGGACCAGCGGCACTACGCGCACATTGATTGTCCGGGGCACGCGGACTACATCAAGAACATGATCACGGGGGCGGCGCAGATGGACGGGGCCATTCTGGTGGTGGCCGCGAATGATGGGCCGATGCCGCAGACCCGGGAGCATGTGCTCCTGGCCCGCCAGGTCAACGTGCCGTTCCTGGTGGTGTTCATGAACAAGGTGGACATGGTGGACGACCCGGAGATCCTGGACCTGGTGGAGCTGGAGGTGCGGGAGCTGCTCAAGAAGTACAACTTCCCGGGCGACGAGGTGCCGGTGATTCGGGGCTCGGCGCTGCAGGCCTCGGACAGCCCCACGGACCCGAAGGCGGCGGAGGCGATCTGGAAGCTGATGGCGGCGGTGGACAGCTACATTCCCACGCCGCCGCGGCCGGTGGACAAGCCCTTCCTGATGCCGGTGGAGGACATCTTCTCGATCACGGGCCGGGGCACGGTGGTCACGGGCCGGGTGGAGCGGGGGGTGGTCAAGGTTGGGGAAGAGATCGAGATCGTGGGGATCCGGGACACGAAGAAGTCGGTGGTGACGGGGGTGGAGATGTTCCGCAAGCTGCTGGACGAGGGGCAGGCGGGGGACAACGTGGGGTGTCTGCTGCGGGGGATCGACAAGGACGAGGTGGAGCGGGGGCAGGTGCTGGCCAAGCCGGGCTCGATCAAGCCGCACCGGAAGTTCCAGGCCGAGGTGTACGTGCTGACGAAGGAAGAGGGAGGGCGGCACACGCCGTTCTTCAACGGGTACCGGCCGCAGTTCTACTTCCGCACGACGGACGTGACGGGGGTGTGCACGCTGCCGGCGGGGGTGGAGATGGTGATGCCGGGGGACAACGTGACGATGGCGATCGAGCTGATCGTGCCGGTGGCGATGGAGCGGGAGCTACGGTTCGCGATCCGCGAGGGCGGGCGGACGGTGGGCGCCGGCGTCGTCACGGAGATCACCCTGCTCGATCGGTCGGTCAAGGAGATCGTGGAGACGGTGCGGCGCACGGGGGCGCGCGTGGCGGGTCCCGTGCTGCTGCCGACGATCATCAACCGATGGACGGTGCTCCGCTCGCCGCACGTGGACAAGACCTCGCGCGAGCAGTTCGAGATGCGCACGCACAAGCGCCTGCTCGACATCGTCGACCCCACGCCGGCGACCGTCGACTCACTCATGAAACTCGATCTCCCGGCCGGCGTCGACGTCGAGATCAAGCTCTAGGGAAGAGGTCATGGCACGCAAAGAGGGATTGATCGGGCGCAAGCTCGGCATGACCCAGGTCTTCGGGGACGACGGCAACCACGTCCCCGTGACCGTGGTCGAGGCCGGGCCCTGCACCGTCATCGGCATCCGCACGACGGCCACCCACGGGTACGACGCGCTCCAGCTCGGCTTCGAGCCGAAGAAGAAGAATGTGAGCAAGCCGCAGGCGGGCCACTTCAAGAAGCTGAACCTGCCGGTGCTGCGCACGCTGCGCGAGGTGCGGCTCGCCAAGACGGAGGAGGTCCAGGCCTACCAGGTCGGCCAGGCGCTCACCGTGGAGATGTTCACGCCGGGCGACTTCGTCGACGTCGTCGGCGTGACCAAGGGCAAGGGCTTCCAGGGCGGCGTCAGGCGGTGGGGCTGGTCCGGCGGCGACGCGACCCACGGCTCGATGTTCCATCGCGCCCCGGGCTCGATCGGCGCCTCCTCCGACCCGTCGCGGGTGTGGCCCGGCCACCACCTGCCCGGACGCATGGGCCACGACCGCCGCACGGTGCTGAACCTCAGCGTCGTCCGCGTGATGCCCGAGCAGAATCTGGTCTTGCTGCGCGGGGCCGTCCCCGGCGCCAAGGGCAGCCTGGTGATGATCCGCAAGAGCGTGAAGACCACGAAGGCCCAGCAGCAGAAGGTCGTGGACAAGAAATGATGCCGAACGTCCAGGTGCTCGACGACCAGGGCAAGCAGGCAGGCACGCTCGAGCTGAAGCCGGACGTCTTCGGGGTGGAGGTCCGCGTCCCCCTCCTGCACCAGGCCGTGGTGCGTGAGCTCGCCGACCGCCGCGTCGGCACCCACGACACCAAGGGGCGCAGCGAGGTCTCCGGCGGCGGCAAGAAGCCGTGGAAGCAGAAGGGCACCGGCCGCGCGCGCCAGGGCAGCATCCGCGCCACCCAGTGGAAGGGCGGCGGCAAGCCGTTCGGTCCCACCCCCCGCAGCTACGCCCAGGACATGCCCCGCGCGATGCGGCGCGAGGCGCTGCGGGCAGCGGTGGCGGCCAAGCTCGGCGCCGGCGACGTCACCGTGGTCGAGAGCCTCGACGTGCCCGACGGCAAGACGAAATCGCTGGTGAGCCGCCTCGGCACGCTCGGGGTCGAGGCCGCGCCCACGCTGCTCGTGGTGGCGGCCCGGCGCGACGCGGTCTGGCGCGCCGCGCGCAACGTGCCGTGGCTGACCGTGGAGACGCCGTCCCACGTGTCGGTCTACCAGCTCATGCACGCCCGCCGCGTGGTCTTCGAGCGCGCGGGGCTGGTGGCGCTGGAGGAGGCGCTGGCCGAATGAGCCGCGAGCCGCGCGAGGTCATCCTCCGCCCGCTGATGACGGAGAAGAGCATGCAGCAGAAGGACGACCTCAACATGGTCACCTTCCGCGTGCGTCCCGACGCCAACAAGGTCGAGATCCGGGTGGCCGTGGAGACGGTCTTCAACGTGAAGGTCACTTCCGTCCGGACCGCGTCGTTCGAGGGCAAGCTCAAGCGGATGGGGCGGCACCAGGGCCGCCGCGCCGACTGGAAGAAGGCCATCGTGAAGCTCGCGCCCGGTCACAAGATCGAGCTGGTCGAGGGGGCGTAAGAGGCCATGGGCATCCGTCTCGTCAAGCCGACGTCCCCCTCGCTGCGCTATCTCACGTACGTCACGTACGACGGGATCACCAGGAAGGAGCCGGAGAAGAGCCTGCTCCAGCCCAAGCGCCGCACCAACGGCCGCAACGTCTACGGGCGCATCACCGTGCGCCACCGGGGCGGCGGGGCCAAGCGCATGCTGCGCCAGGTGGACTTCAAGCGGGACAAGCACGGCATTCCCGCGCGGGTGGCCGCCATCGAGTACGATCCGAACCGCTCCGCCCGGCTGGCCCTGCTGGTCTACAAGGACGGCGAAAAGCGCTACATCATCGCGCCGCACGGGCTCAAGGCCGGGGACGTGGTGATGTCGGGGCCCCAGGCCGACATCCTGCCCGGCAACGCGCTGCCCCTCCGGAACATCCCGGTGGGCACGCTCGTGCACAACCTCGAGTTGCAGCCCGGGCGCGGCGCCCAGCTCTGCCGCAGCGCCGGCGCCCAGGCCCAGCTGCTGGCCAAGGAGGGTGACCGCGCCACCCTCAAGATGCCGTCGGGCGAGGTGCGGCTGGTGGCCGTGGCCTGCATGGCCACGGTCGGCCAGGTCGGCAACCTGGACCACGAGAACGTCTCGATCGGCAAGGCCGGCCGCGTGCGCTGGAAGGGCTTCCGGCCGACCGTGCGCGGCACGGTCATGAACCCGGTCGATCACCCGATGGGGGGCGGCGAGGGCAAGGGCAAGGGCAACCACCCCATGACCCCGTGGGGCAAGCCCACCAAGGGCTACAAGACCCGGCGCGGCGCGCGGCCCTCGGACCGCGACATCGTCACGCGACGGAAGAAGTAAGGAGCCGCGATGGGACGCTCGCTGAAGAAAGGGCCGTACATCGAGGAGCGGCTCCTCGGGCGCATCGAGGAGCTGAACCGCACGCGCCAGAAGAAGGTGCTCAAGACCTGGTCGCGGCGCTCCACGATCCCGCCGGAGTTCGTCGGCCACACCCTGGCCGTGCACAACGGCAAGAAGTTCATCCCCGTGTACGTCACCGAGAACATGGTCGGGCACCGGCTCGGCGAGTTCGCGCTCACCCGCACCTTCAAGGCGCACGGGCAGGCCGAGAAGTCCGCCGCCACCCCCACCGGCAAGTCGTGAGCGCATGAAGACCTACGCGCGCGCGCGGTTCATCCGGGTCTCGTCGCGGAAGGCGCAGCTCGTGCTCGAGCAGATCCGCGGCAGGTCCGTGGGCGACGCCCTGGCCACCCTGGCCTACACCCCGCGGGCGGCCGCGCGCCTGGTCGAGAAGGTGCTGCGCTCGGCGGTGGCCAACGCGGAGCACAACCACCAGGTGCGCAACCTCGACGACCTGCGCGTCATGCACGCCACCGCGGACGGCGGGCCGTCGCTCAAGCGGGTGTCGCCGCGCGCGATGGGGCGGGCCTTCTTCATCCGCCACCGCACCAGCCACCTCACCATCGGCGTGACCGACGAGCTCAACGGAGCCGGGCGCGCGGTGGCGCCGCCGCCGGCGCGCCGTCGCGGCGGCCGCCCGGCGGCGGGCGCGCCCGTGACGCCGGCTCCGGCCGCCGGGACGTCGCAGACCGACAAGCCCGCGCGGACGCCGCGCGCCCGCGCGGTGCGGAAGCCGAAGGAGAAGGCATAGACCATGGGCCAGAAAACGCACCCCATCGGCTTCCGGCTGGGCGTCACCCGCACGTGGAGCTCGCGCTGGTTCGCCACCAAGAACTACGCGAGCCTGCTCCACGAGGACGTGAAGATCCGCCGCTATATCAAGGATCAGCTGTACCACGCGGGCATCTCGCGCATCGACATCGAGCGCTCGGCGAATCGCGCGCGCATCACGGTGGCCACGGCGCGCCCGGGGATCATCATCGGACGCAAGGGCGCCGAGGTGGAGCGGCTCAAGAACGAGCTGCAGCAGCGGACGCAGAAGGAGATCTACCTCAACATCGAGGAGGTCATCCACCCCGAGCTCGACGCCCAGCTGGTGTCGGAGAACGTGGCCCTGCAGCTGCAGAAGCGCGTGGCCTTCCGCCGCGCCATGAAGAAGGCGGTGACCTCCGCGCTGCGCCTCGGGGCCGACGGCATCCGCATCGCGTGCGCGGGCCGGCTGGGGGGCGGCGAGATCGCGCGGCGCGAGTGGTACCGCGACGGGCGGGTGCCGCTCCACACCCTGCGCGCCGACATCGACTTCGGGCAGGCCACCGCCCACACGACGTACGGGACCATCGGCGTGAAGGTCTGGATCTTCAAGGGCGAAGTGCTGGCCAAGGCGCCCGTGGACGCGTAGGGACGACCGTCCATGCTGATGCCCAAGCGCGTGAAGTACCGCAAGGCCCAGCGCGGCCGCATGAAGGGCAAGGCCCAGCGCGGCTCGGCGCTGTCGTTCGGAGAGTTCGGGCTCAAGGCGCTCGAGCCGGGCTGGGTCACCAACCGCCAGATCGAGGCCGCGCGGGTGGCGCTCACCCGCAGCCTCAAGCGCGGCGGCAAGGTGTGGATCCGGATCTTCCCGGACAAGCCGGTGACCAAGAAGCCCGCGGAGACGCGGATGGGCAAGGGCAAGGGCAACCCGGAGGAGTGGGTGGCCGTGGTCAAGCCCGGGCGCATCCTCTACGAGATGCAGGGCGTGGCCGAGGACGTGGCCAAGGAGGCCTTCCGCACCGCGGCCCAGAAGATCGGGATCGCGACGAAGTTCGTGACCCGGGTCCGGGCCCTCTAGGTGCGGGGGATCGAGGCGCGCCACGGCTCCGCCGGGGCGTGCCGAGCGGTGGGGGTCTGGGGGCCATGTCGGGGCCCCCAGTCCAACTAGATAGGACGAGCGAATGAAGCCCGGGAAGTGGCGTGACATGTCGGACGACGAGGTGCGGCAGAAGGTGCGCGAGCTGGGCGAGGAGATCTTCAACCTCCGCTTCCAGCTCTCGATGGGCGTGGCCAAGAACCCGTCGCGGGTCGCCCAGGCCCGCCGGGACCTCGCGCGGGCCAAGACGGTGCTGCGCGAGCGGACCGGGAGGGCCTGAGGCATGGCGACGGGCGAGCGCAAGACGCGGGAAGCGGTGGTGGTGAGCGACGGGATGCAGAAGACGCGCGTGGTGCAGATCGAGCGGGTGTATCGGCACCCGCGCTACCAGCGCGTCATCCGCGAGTCCAAGAAGCTCAAGGCCCACGACGAGGCGAACGAGAGCCGGACCGGCGACCGCGTGCTCATCGAGGAGTGCCGGCCGATGTCCAAGGAGAAGCGCTGGCGGATCCGCAAGGTTCTCGGCCGCGTGTCCTGAGCGATGATCCAGCCACGCTCGATGCTCGAGGTCGCCGACAACTCCGGTGCCAAGAAGGTCCAGTGCATCCGGGTCATGGGCGGCGCCAACAAGCGCTACGCCTCCCTGGGTGACACCGTGATCGTGGCCGTCAAGGAGGCCACGCCCGACGGGACCGTCAAGAAGGGCGAGGTCGCCCGCGCGGTGGTGGTGCGCACGGTGAAGGAGGTCCGCCGCAAGGACGGCTCCTACATCCGCTTCGACCGCAACGCGGTGGTGCTGATCCGGGACGACGAGAACCCCGTGGGCACGCGCATCTTCGGCCCCGTCGCCCGCGAGCTGCGCGAGCGGCAGTACACGAAAATCATCTCGCTCGCGCCCGAGGTCATCTGATGGCGGACGTCCACGTGCGGAAGGGCGACACGGTGGCGGTCATCGCGGGGCGCGAGCGCGGCAAGCGCGGCAAGGTCCTGGCAGTGCTCCGCGACAAGGGGCGCGTGCTCGTCGAGCGCGTCAACATGATCAAGCGCCACCAGCGGCCGACGCAGAGGGCGCGGCAGGGCGGCATCATCGAGCGCGAGGGCGCGATGCACCTCAGCAACGTGCTGCTCGTGTGCGGCCGCTGTGACCGCCCGGCGCGCACGGGCGTGAAGATCCTGGCCGACGGCCGCAAGATGCGCGTGTGCAAGCGCTGCGGCGAGTCGATCGACAAGGAATAGGGACGATGGCAAAGGCACCGGCGTCCACGGCGGCGCAGAGGTCCGGCGGGGCGAAGCCACAGCCCCAGGGCAAGGCCCAGCCCAGGAAGGGCGGCGCGGCCCCGGCGGCGCCCGAGGTCAAGACGCGGCCGAAGGGCACCGGGCAGGTCCCGCCGCGCCTGCGCGACCGCTTCCGCGGCACCGTCATCCCCGCGATGATGAAGGAGCACAGCTACACCAACCCGTGGCAGGTGCCGCGCGTGGACAAGGTCGTGCTCAACATGGGCGTGGGCGAGGGCCGCGAGAACGCCAAGGTCCTCGACTTCGCCACCGCCGATCTGCAGTCGATCACCGGGCAGAAGCCCATCATCACCCGGGCCAAGAAGTCCATCGCGAACTTCAAGCTCCGCGAGGGCGTGCCCATCGGCGCCAAGGTCACGCTGCGCGGTCCGCGGATGTACGAGTTCCTCGACCGGCTGATCAACGTGGCCCTGCCGCGGGTGCGCGACTTCAAGGGCGTGGGCCCGAAGGGCTTCGACGGACGCGGCAACTACGCCCTCGGCCTGCGCGAGCAGCTCATCTTCCCGGAGATCGTGTACGACAAGATCGACAAGGTCCGCGGGATGGACGTCAACATCGTGACCACGGCGCGGACCGACGACGAGGCCCGGAGCCTCCTCATGCACCTCGGCATGCCGTTCAGGGAGTAACGCGTATGGCCAAGACGTCGCTCATCATGAAGCAGCAGCGCGCGCCGAAGTTCAAGGTGCGCGCCTACACGCGGTGCAAGCTGTGCGGCCGGCCCCGGGGCTACCTCCGGAAGTTCCAGCTCTGCCGGCTGTGCTTCCGCGAGCTCGCGCTCAAGGGCGAGGTGCCCGGCGTGGTCAAGGCGAGCTGGTAGCCATGCGCAGCGATCCCGTCGCCGACATGCTGACGCGCGTGCGGAACGCGAGCCGGGCCGAGCACGAGAAGTGCGACATCCCCTCCTCGGGGCTCAAGGTCCGCATCGCCGAGCTGCTCAAGAGCGAGGGCTTCATCAAGAACTTCCGCGTCCTCGAGGACAGCAAGCAGAACACCCTGCGCGTGTACCTCAAATACGGCGCCGGCAACGAGAAGATGATCTCGGGCCTGGTGCGCGTGTCCACGCCGGGGCGCCGGGTCTACGTGGGCCACGCGAACCTGCCCTCCATCCTGGGCGGCATGGGCGTGGCGCTGCTGTCGACGTCGCGCGGGGTGGTGACGGACCGCGAGGCGCGCAAGCAGAAGATCGGCGGGGAAGTCCTCGCCTACGTGTGGTGAGGGACTGACATGTCACGCATCGGCAGGAAGCCCATCCCCATCCCCCAGGGCGTCAAGGTCCAGGTGGACGGCCGCCAGGTGCGGGCCGAGGGGCCCAAGGGCAAGCTCGCCCAGCCCATCCCGGAGGCGCTCCAGGCGGCGCTGGACAACAATACCCTCGTCATCTCGCGGGCGTCGGACGAGCGGCAGATCCGGGCGCTGCACGGGCTGACCCGCTCGCTCATGGCGAACATGGTCAACGGAGTCAAGGACGGCTTCGAGCGCAAGCTCGACATCGTGGGCATCGGGTACCGGGCCCAGATGCAGGGCAAGGCCATCCAGCTCGCCCTGGGCTACTCGCACCCGGTGATCTTCCCGCTGCCCGAGGGCATCACGGCGGAGATCGAGCGCCAGGTGGCCATCACCCTGCGCGGGCCCGACAAGGCCCTGCTCGGCCAGACCGCCGCGAAGCTCCGCTCGCTGCGCAAGCCCGATCCCTACAAGGGCAAGGGCATCAAGTACGCCGGTGAGGTCGTCCGGCGCAAGGTCGGCAAGAAGGCGGGCGCGAAATGATCACGAAGAACCGGAGAGGGCCGCGCGACGTCCGGCACGAGCGGTTGCGCCGGCGCCTGCGGGGGTCCGCGGAGCGGCCGCGCGTGGCCGTCTTCCGCAGCCTCAACCACATCGCCGCCCAGCTCGTCGACGACGACAGCGGCCGCACGCTGGCGGCGGCGGACAGCCGGAGCGCCGAGTTCCGCGCGCAGTACCGGACGGGCGGCAACGTCGTCGCGGCCAAGGCGGTGGGCGAGCTGCTCGCCCAGCGCGCCAAGGCGGCGGGGATCTCGCGCGTGGTCTTCGACCGCGGCGGCTACATGTACCACGGGCGGGTGAAGGCCCTGGCGGACGCCGCCCGGGCCGGCGGGCTCGTCTTCTAACCAGAACAGCGGGGACAACCGAGTGGCGGAAACCAGGATCGATCCCAGCGTGCTCGAGTTGAACGATCGCGTGGTCACCATCAACCGCGTGGCCAAGGTGGTCAAGGGCGGCCGGCGGTTCTCCTTCACGGCCCTGGTCGTCGTCGGCGACGGCCGCGGGCACGTGGGCGTGGGGCTCGGCAAGGCCCACGAGGTCCCGGAGGCGATCCGCAAGGGCGTCGAGCACGCCAAGAAGGACCTGATCTTCGTGCCGCTGCGCGACACGACCATCCCCTGCGAGATCACGGGCCACTTCGGCGCCGGCCGGGTGTTCCTCAAGCCCGCCGTGCCGGGCACAGGGGTCATCGCGGGCGGCGCGGTGCGGCCGGTGCTGGAGGCGGTGGGGGTGCAGGACATCCTCACCAAGACGCTCGGGTCGAACAACCCGCACAACGTCCTGAAGGCGACGATGGACGCGCTCCGGCGCATCCGCCGCCTGCAAGACCTGCATGCGGCGCGCAAGCGCGGCACCGATGGAGCCGGCCAGGAGGAGACCGCGGGTGGCAGACAGGAAGCTTAAGGTCACGCTGACGAAGAGCCTCATCGGGCTTAGCCCCAGGCAGGAGGCGACCGTCAAGGCGCTGGGGCTGCGCCGGATGAACCAGTCCGCCCTCCACGACGACACGGCCACGATCCGCGGGATGATCGCCAAGGTCCCGCACATGCTGCGGGTGAGCCATGAAGCTTGACGAGCTGCGCCCCGCGCCGGGCGCGAAGAAGCGGCGCAAGCGGGTGGGCCGGGGGCCCGGCTCCGGTCACGGCAAGACGGCCACGAAGGGTCACAAGGGCCAGGGGGCGCGCTCGGGTGGCCTCAAGGCCGCCGGCTTCGAGGGCGGCCAGATGCCCCTCTACCGGCGCCTGCCCAAGCGCGGCTTCCTGCCCCACGGCGGCCGGACCGAGTACGCGGTGGTCAACCTCAAATCCCTCGGCGCCTTCGCCGACGGCGCCGTGATCGACCCCGACGCCCTCGTCAAGGCCCGCCTGGTCAAGAACGGTCGCCGCCACCACGTCAAGGTGCTCGGCGCCGGCGAGGTGGCCCACGCCCTCGTGCTCAAGGCGCACGCGGTGAGCGAGTCCGCCCGGGCCAAGATCGAGGCCAAGGGCGGGCGCGTCGAGCTGCTCGGACAGCGGGAAGCGGCTTCGTGATCGAGAGTCTGCAAAGCTTCCAGAACATCTTCCGGATCCCGGAGCTCAAGCGCCGCGTGCTGGTCACGTCGGGCCTGCTCATCGCCTACCGCGTCGGCGCCCACGTGCCGACGCCCGGCGTGGACGGCCACGCCCTCGCCCAGTTCTTCGACCAGATGCAGAACACCCTGCTGGGCATGGTCGACCTGTTCTCCGGGGGCAACCTGCGCCGGCTGTCGATCTTCGCGCTCGGGATCATGCCCTACATCTCCGCGTCGATTATTTTGCAATTGCTGACCGTCGTCATCCCGACGCTGGAGCGGCTGGCCAAGGAAGGCGAGGCGGGGCGGAAGAAGATCACCCAATACACCCGCTACGGCACCATCGTGCTCTCGTGCGTGCAGGCCCTCGGCATCGCCATCGGGCTGGAGGGCATGCGGAGCCCGAGCGGGGTCTCGCTGGTGCCGGTACCCGGCTGGGGCTTCCGGCTGCTCACGATGATCACGCTGACCGCGGGCACCGCGCTGATCATGTGGCTGGGCGAGCAGATCTCGGAGAAGGGCATCGGCAACGGCATCTCGCTCATCATCCTCGCCGGCATCGTGGTGCGCCTGCCCTCGGCGCTGGTCGCCTCCTACACCCTGATCACCACCGGCGAGCTCACGCTCTTCGTCTTCCTCGGCATCGTCGCGCTCATGCTCGCCGTCACCGCGGCGGTCGTGCTCATGCAGGAGGGGCAGCGGAAGATCCCCGTGCAGTACGCGCGCCGGGTGGTCGGCCGGCGGATGACCTGGGGGCAGTCGACCCACATCCCCCTGCGCATCAACACCGCCGGCGTGATCCCGGTGATCTTCGCCTCCTCGCTGATCTTGTTCCCGGCCACCCTGACCCGCTTCCTCCCGCACCCGTGGATGCAGGCCATCGCCGACGCCCTGTCCCCCGGACGGTTCAGCTACACCGTGCTGTACATGAGCCTGATCGTGTTCTTCGCGTACTTCTACACCGCCATCGTCTTCAACCCGATCGACCTGGCCGACAACATGAAGAAGTACGGCGGCTTCATCCCCGGCGTGCGGCCCGGCAAGAAGACGGCGGAGTACATCGACCACACCCTGACCCGGATCACGCTGCCCGGCGCCCTGTTCCTCGCCCTCATCTCGGTGCTGCCGGACTTCCTCATCCGCTGGTTCAACGTGCCGTTCTACTTCGGCGGCACCAGCCTCCTGATCGTGGTCGGGGTGGCGCTGGACACCGTGCGTCAGATGGAATCGCACCTCCTCATGCGCAACTACGAGGGTTTCCTCAAGCGCAAGAGCCGCTCCGGCGGCCTCGCGCGCAGGACGTGACGGCGTGCGCCTGATCTTCCTCGGGCCTCCCGGCGCCGGCAAGGGCACCCAGGCGCGCGAGCTCGCGCTGGAGTGGGGCGTGCCGCAGATCGCCACCGGCGACATGCTGCGCGACGCGATGGCCGCCGGCACGCCCCTCGGCGCCGAGGCCAAGAGCTACTACGATCGCGGCGCGCTCGTCCCCGACGAGGTGATCGTGCGGCTCATCCGGGAGCGGCTGCGCGCCCCCGACGCCGGGCGGGGCTTCATCCTCGACGGGTTCCCGCGCACGCTCCCCCAGGCCGAGGCGCTGGACCGGCTGCTCGCGGAGCTGGGCCAGTCGCTCGACCGCGTGGTCTACTTCGGGGTGGCCGAGTCGGAGCTGGTGCGCCGGCTCACCGGCCGCCGGGTGTGCCGGTCGTGCGGGCGCACCTTCCACGTGGTGTCGGCGCCGCCCGCGCGCGACGGGGCCTGCGACAGGTGCGGCGGCGCGCTCTATCAGCGCGTCGACGACGGCGAGGACACCGTGCGCAACCGCCTGCGCGTCTACGAGAGCCAGACGGCGCCGCTGCTCGCGTTCTACGAGGGCCGCGGCCTCCTCGCCCGCGTGGCGGGCGACGGGCCGATCGACGGCGTGCGCGCCGACGCCCGGAAGGCCGCCGGAGGCCCACGGTGATCGAGCGCAAATCCCCCCGCGAGGTGGCCCACATGCGCTCGGCGGGCCACATCCTCGCCGACGTCATCGACCGGCTGCGCGAGCGCGTGAAGGCCGGGATGACCACGCTCGAGATCGACGAGGACATCGAGCACTTCATCGTGAAGCAGAAGGCCAGGCCGGCCTTCAAGGGCTATCGCGGCTTCCCGGCCACGGTGTGCATCTCGATCAACGAGGAGGTCGTCCACGGCATCCCGTCGCCCCGCCGCCGCCTCAAGGAGGGTGACATCGTCGGATTTGACCTCGGATGTATCGTGGAAGGGTACTATGCCGATTGCGCCTTCACCATGGCGATCGGCGACGTCCCCGCGCCCGTCCAGAAGCTGCTCGACGTGACCCGCGAGAGCCTCGAGCTGGCCATCGAGGAGTGCCGGCCGGGGCGCCGCCTGTCCGACCTCGGCCACGCGGTGCAGCGTCACGTCGAGGCGCACGGGCTGTCCGTCGTCCGTGCCTTCGTCGGTCACGGGATCGGCCGCCGGCTGCACGAGGAGCCGCAGATCCCGAACTTCGGCGACCCCGGCCGCGGCCTGCAACTGGCGCCGGGCATGGTCTTCGCCCTCGAGCCGATGGTGACCATGGGCTCCTGGGAGGTCCGGATCCTCGACGACGGCTGGACGGCGGTGACCGAGGACGGCAGCCTGGCGGCGCACTTCGAGCACACCGTGGCCATCACCGAGGACGGGCCCGAGGTGTTGACGTCGCGGACGGGGCGGGTCGCGCGGGTGGGGGCATGACCAAGGAAGACGCGATCGAGGTGGAGGGCACGGTGGTGGAGCCGCTGCCGAACGCGATGTTCCGCGTGGAGCTGGAGAACGGCCACCGCGTGCTGGCCCACGTCAGCGGCAAGATGCGGATGAACTTCATCCGGATCCTTCCCGGCGACCGGGTGAAGGTCGAGCTGTCGCCCTACGACCTGAGCCGGGGCCGGATCACGTACCGGTTTAAATAGTCGAAGGGGGCCTCGACGGCCCCCTCCGAGCCGCCCCCAGGAAGGGGTGCGGCGGCAAAGCCGCCGCTCGAAAGGGCGGGGAACAGAGAACAGGACGCAATGAAAGTGAGACCCTCGGTGAAGGCGCGGTGCGAGAACTGCAAGATCGTGCGCCGTCAGGGCGTCATCCGGATCATCTGCAAGAACCCGCGTCACAAGCAGCGGCAAGGCTAGAGGAGACGAGGCGATGGCACGAGTGGCGGGAGTGGATCTGCCGCGGGAGAAGCGGGGGGAGATCGCGCTGACCTACATCTACGGGGTGGGCAAGTCGGCTGCCCAGCGGGTGCTCGGCACCGCCCGCGTGGACCTCGACAAGCGGGTCAAGGCGTGGTCGGACGAGGAGACGGCGCGCGTGCGCGAGATCCTCGAGCGCGAGCTGAAGGTCGAGGGCGACCTGCGCCGCGAGGTCTCGATGAACGTCAAGCGCCTGATGGACATCGGCGCCTATCGCGGCATCCGTCACCGGCGCGGGCTGCCCGTGCGCGGCCAGCGCACCCACACCAACGCGCGCACCCGCAAGGGGCCGCGCAAGGGCGTCATGATCAAGAAAAAGACGACGGCGGCGGCGCCGGCGCCGGCCGCGGCCGCCGCCGCGCCCAAGAAGGCAGGAGCCTGACGCATGGCCGAACAGACAGCGAAGCCAGCCCCCCGCAAGAAGGGCGGCAAGAAGCGCGAGCGCCGCGAGGTGCGCACGGGCGTCGCCCACATCCAGGCGACGTTCAACAACACGATCGTGACGCTCACCGACAAGATGGGCAACGTCGTCGCCTGGTCGAGCGCGGGCAGCGCGGGCTTCAAGGGCTCGCGCAAGAGCACGCCCTTCGCCGCCCAGACCGCAGCCGAGACCGCCGCCCGCAAGGCCATGGAGTACGGCCTCAAGACGATCGAGGTCTTCGTCAAGGGCCCGGGGGCCGGCCGGGAGGCCGCCATCCGCTCGCTGCAGGCGGTGGGGCTCGAGATCACCGCCATCCGCGACGTCACGCCCATCCCGCACGACGGCTGCCGGCCGCCGAAGCGGCGGCGGGTGTAGGGGGCGGCCATGGCGCGTTACCGCGACGCGAAGTGCCGGCTGTGCCGCCGTGAGGGCATGAAGCTCTTCCTCAAGGGCGCCCGCTGCTTCACCGACAAGTGCGCGATCGAGCGCCGCAACTACCCGCCCGGGCAGCACGGCCTCAACCGCGGCAAGCTCACGGCGTTCGGCGTGCAGCTGCGCGAGAAGCAGAAGGCCAAGCGGATCTACGGCGTGCTGGAGAGCCAGTTCCGCAAGTACTTCGCCTGGGCCGAGCGCGAGAAGGGGGTGACGGGCGAGAACCTCCTCCGCCTGCTGGAGTGCCGTCTGGACAACGTCGTGCACCGCTGCGGCTTCGCGGCCTCGCGCCGCGAGTCGCGCCAGATGGTCGCCCACGGCCATTTCCAGGTGAACGGCCGCAAGGTGTCGGTGCCGTCCTACATCGTGCGCGTGGGCGAGGTGGTCCAGCTCCGCTCCACCTCCAAGATGCAGGCGCGGGTGGACGACAACATGAACGCCGGCCGCGCGCAGATCCCCCAGTGGCTCGAGGTCGACCCCAACGACAAGAAGGGCCTCGTGCGGGGCCTGCCGCTCCGCGAGGACATCCAGATCCCGGTCAACGAGCAGCTCATCGTCGAGCTGTACAGCAAGTAGCGGGAGAAACGAGAGCCGTATGCCACGGATACCGTTCCAGAAGCCGCGAACAGTCGAGTGGGAGATCCTCAGCGAGCGGTACGGCCGCCTCGTCGCCGAGCCCTTCGAGAGGGGCTACGCGCTGACCGTCGGCCATTCGCTCAGGCGCACGCTGCTGTCGATCGTCCCCGGCAGCGCGGTGTCGTGGGTCAAGATCGACGGGGTCCGCAGCGCGGACGCCCCGATTCCCGGCGTGAAGGAGACCACCACCGACGTGCTCCTGAACCTCAAGAAGCTGGTGATCCAGGTGCCCTCGGGAGAGCCGCGCACCGTGCGCGTCGAGGTGACGGGCCCGAAGGAAGTCACCGGCGCCGACGTCCCCGAAACCGATCTCGAGGTCATGAACCCCGAGGCCCATCTGTTCACGCTGGACGCCGGCGCGCGGGTCAGCCTCGAGCTCGGCATCGGCATGGGCCGCGGCTACGCGGCGAGCGACCGCAAGCCCGTGGGCGAGACGCCCGCGGGAGCGCTGGACCTCGACGCCGCGTACTCGCCCATCACCCGCGTGGCCTACAACGCGGAGCCGTCGCGCCTGGGCAAGATCACGGACTACGAGAAGCTCGTGGTCGAGATCTGGACCAACGGGGCGGTGAGCCCCGACGATGCGCTGGAGCGCGCGGCCGGCTTCCTCAAGGGTCACTTCAGCCCGCTCACCATCCCCGGCGGCGACGACGACGTCGAGGCCGAGGGCGGCTCGGGGGAGGAGTACCTGCGCGAGGCGCTGGGCAAGCCCCTCGAGGAGCTCCCGCTGCCGGCGCGCGCGATCAACGCGCTGAGGAACGCCGACCTGCAGCTCGTGGCCGACGTCGTGCAGAAGACCGAGGCGGATCTGGAGCACGTCAAGAACCTCGGCGAGAAGTCGATCGACGAGATCAAGACGGCGCTGGCCGCCCTCGGCCTGTCCCTCGGCATGCGGATCGATCCCAACGTCCTGGGCGCGCTCAACCGCGGCGGCGCCGCGCCCGCGCCGGGGCCGGTGGTGCCGGGCGCCGGCGGGCTGGGCGGCTTCGGAGGGCTGCGATGAGGCACGGCGTCGACGGCTACAAGCTCGGCCGGCGGACCAATCACCGCTGGGCGCTCTTCCGGAACCTCCTCGTCGCCCTCTTCCGCCACGAGCGCATCACCACCACCGAGGCCAAGGCCAAGGCCGTGCGCGGCGTGGCCGAGCACATGATCACGCTGGCGAAGCGCGAGAGCCTCCACGCCCGGCGCCAGGTGCTCTCGATGGTGCCGGACACGCAGGTGGTCGGCCGCCTCTTCGACACGATCGCCGCGCGCTATGCCGATCGCAACGGCGGCTACACGCGCATCGTCAAGGCCGGCTTCCGCCGCGGCGACGCCGCGCCCGTCGTCTACCTCGAGCTGGTGGACCGCGTGGAGACCAGGGGCGACGGCGCCAAGGACGGCGGCGACAAGAAGTCGAAGAAGGCCTCGCGCGGCGAGGCCGGCGCGGCCGCCGGCGGCAAGCGCAGGAAGAAGGAAGCGGCCGCCTCGGCCTGAGCGCGCGCCGCGCTCACCCCGCCGCGAGCTCGTCCCTGAGCCGGGGCTTGTGCACCTTGCCCGTCGGCGTGCGCGGGAGCTCCTCGGCCTTCCGGAACACCACGCGCGCCGGGACCTTGTAGCTCGCGAGGCTCCCGCGGCAGAACGCCACCAGCGCTTCCGCCGTCGCGGTGGCGCCCTCCCGTAGCTCGACCGCCGCCACCACCTGCTCGCCCCGGTCGCGGTCGGGGACGCCGACGACGTGGGCCTGCTTGACGTGCGGATGGGTCAGGAGGACGCCCTCGACCTCGAGGGGGGCGACGTTGATGCCGCCCGTCTTGATCATCTCCTTGAGCCGCCCGCGGAAGCACACGCGGCCGTCGTCGCGGACGAGGCCGAGGTCGCCGGTGATGAAGTAGCCGTCGGTGTCGAAGGCGGCCCGCGTCTGCGAGGGATCGCGATAGTAGCCGGGCGTGGTGTGGCCCCGGACACGCAGCTCGCCGACGTCCCCCCGCGGCAGCGCCCGCCCGCTTGCGGCATCGACGACGCGGACGTCCATGCCCGGCAGCGGCAGGCCCTGCGTGGTGAGGCGCAGGGCGAGCGGATCGTGGGCGTCGGTGACCGCGCAGTTGCCGTAGGTCTCGGTCGAGCCGTACACGTTGCAGAGCTGGCGGGCGCCGACGGCCTCGATGGTCATCGCCAGGTCCTCGGGCAGCCCGATGGTCAGCCCGGTGCGCATGGCGGCGAGCCGGCCCCGCGCGCGGTCGGGGTGCTCCAGGATGGCGCGCGCCATGTTGGCCATCCCGTAGTACACGCTGCAGCGCTCGTCCTCGAGGAGGGCAAGGGCCTCGCCGGGCTCGAAGGCCTCCTGGAGCACGATGGCGCCGCCGTGGGTCACGATCGCCGGCAGCGCGTTTGCCGAGCCGAAGGACCAGAAGAGGGGCACGGCGAGCCAGAGCCGGTCCGCCGGGCCGAGGCGCTGGCGCTCGCCGATGGCGAAGCCGTTCTCGATCACGCCCCGGTGCGCGAGCGTGACGCCCTTCGGGGTGGCGGTCGAGCCCGAGGTGTAGAGGATGGAGCAGAGGTCCTCCGGGCTCACCGCCGACCGCGCGGCCGCCAGCGCCGTCTCCGTCGTCTCCGCGGCGCGTCCGAGCAGATCGTCCAGCCGGTACACGCCGTCGTGCCGGTGCTCGTCGACGCAGACGACGGCCCGGAGCTCGGGAACCCGGTCGCTCCGGAGCGCGCCGGGCGCGGCCCGGGCGAGCTCGGGGATCGCCTCGTGAACCGCGGCGAGGTGGCTCCGGCCGCGGAACGTCTCCACCGTCACCAGGACGGACGGCCGCGCGTGGTCGAGCGTCCACGCGAGCTCGCGCGCCGTCGAGAACGTGCTGATGCCGACCACGATGGCGCCGATCCGGCCGGCCGCGAAGGCGGTGACGATCCATTCCGGTCGGTTGGGGAGCAGGACCGCCACGCGGTCACCCCGGCGCACGCCCGTGGCCAGGAGCGCACGCGCCAGCGCGTCCGCGCGGGCCTGCAGGGCCGCCCAGGTCCATCGCTCGCCGCGGAAGACCAGCGCCTCGGCGTACGGGCGCGCCGCCGTCACCTCGTCGAGCAGGTCGCCGAGCGTCCGGCTTCGCGGCGGGGTCATCGCCGTCAGCGATAATCAGGCGGGCGCTTCTCGCGGAACGCCCGGACGCCCTCCGCGAAGTGCTCGCTCGCCCGGACCTGGTCCCCGAGCGCCTGGTCCAGCGCCTCGCGGCTCAGGGCGTGCTCGGCGATGGTGCTGCTGATCTGGCGCTTGACCGCCTGCACGGCCGAGGGGCTGTTGGCCGCGATGACGGCCGCGGTGTCCAGCGCCCAGGGCATGAGGGCCGGGGCCGGCACGACCCGGCTCACGAGCCCGATCCTCGCCGCCTCCGCCGCGTCGACGAGCCGTGCCGTGAGGAGCAGCTCCATGGCGTGCACGTAGCCGATCTGCTGGACGAGCTTCACCGTCGCGCCCCCGAAGGGATAGATCGACCAGCGCACCTCCGGAAGTCCGAAGCGCGCGTGGGGGGCCGCCGCGCGGACGTCGGTCGAGAGCAGCAGCTCGAGGCCGCCGCCCACGCAGTCCCCGTTGACGGCCGCCACGATGGGCTTGGAGCACGCGTGGTGCTTGAGCAGCGCATGGCTGACGACGGCCGCCATCGCGGGCTCGGCCGAGAGATCGCCGCTCATGTCCGCGCCTGCGCTGAAGGCGCGGTCCCCGGCCCCGGTCAGCACGATGCAGCGACACGGGCCGCGCTCGAGCGCGTCCCACAGCTCCGCGAGCTCCGCCAGCATCGCGCGCGGCATCGCGTTGCGGCGGGGCTGGTTGTCGATGGTGACGATCACGACGTGTGGCCCGTGCTCCTGCACGCGCAGCTCCATGGCGCTCCTCGCTCGATTGACCTAACCGGGGCCCCCGAAATGGCCCCCGGACCCCCAACGCTCGGACCGCCCCGGCAAAGCCATGGCGCTCGATTGACCTAACCGGGGGCCCCGAAATGGCCCCCGGACCCCCAACGCTCGGACCGCCCCGGCAAAGCCGTGGCGCTCGATTGACCTAACCGGGGGCCCCGAAATGGCCCCCGGACCCCCAACGCTCGGACCGCCCCGGCAAAGCCGTGGCGCTCCTCGGTTACCCGCCGGCCGGGTCCGGCACGACCACGATCTTCCCGTGCGCCCGGCGATCCGTGAGGAGCCGGATGGCCTCGACGGCGCGCGCGAGCGGCAGGCGATGGGTGACATACGGCCGGAGCCGCCCCGCCTCGTACCAGTCGATCAGCTCCTCGACGGACCGGCGCAGCTTGTCCGGCGCGTGCCAGCGGAAATAGCGCAGCGAGGAGCCGAGGGCCGCCCGGTGCTTGACGAGGAGCCGGTTCGCCGGGATCTTCGGCACCCCGCCCACGAATCCGATCAGGAGGATGCGGCCGCCCCAGCCGAGCGACGACAGCGCGGCGTCGAACAGGTCGCCGCCGACCGGATCGAGGCACACGTCCGCGCCCTTGCCGCCGGTGAGCGCCATGACGCGGTCCGTGAGATTCTCCGAGGCGTAGTCGACCAGCGCGTCCGCGCCGCGTTCCCCGGCCACCGCGAGCTTCTCCGCCGTGCTCGCCGCGGCGATCACGCGCGCGCCCATGGCCTTCCCGATCTCCACCGCGGTGAGGCCCACCCCGCCGGCGGCGCCGAGCACGAGCAGGGTCTCCCCGGCCTCGAGGCGGCCCTGCCAGCGGAGCGCCACGTGGCTGGAGATGTAGGCGACGGGAAACGCCCCGGCCTCGTCGAAGGGCATGCGAGCGGGGATCGCGAACGCCTCCCGCGCCTCGGCGACGGCCTGCTCGGCGAACCCGCCGTGGGCGAGGAGCGCCATCACACGATCGCCCGGCGCGTAGCGCGCGACGCCCTCCCCGCAGCGCGCCACCACGCCGGCCGTTTCGAGCCCCGGGCTGAAGGGGAAGGCGGGCTTCGTCTGGTACTGGCCGGCCACCATGAGCGCGTCGGCGTAGTTCACGCCCGTCGCCCTCACGTCGATCAGCACCTGGCCCGGCCCCGGCGCCGGCGGCGCCACCTCCTCGACCCGGAGGTCGTCGATGGGTCCCCACGCGCGACAGACGAGGGCACGCACGCTAAATCAATCAGCGGTCGAGGACGTGTCGGTCGGGCACGAAGGCGAGGAACTCGCCCTCCAGCACGGCGGTCTCGTTCCGCCGCACCACCACCTTGACGGTGTGCTTCTTGCCGTCGGTGCCCAGGATGGAGGCGGTGGCCTCGAGGCGGTCTCCAACGATCACCGGCACCAGGAACTTCACGTCGGCGCGCAGGAGCACGACGGCCGGCTCGTTGACGGCGAGCATCGCGGCGTAATCCGCGAGGCCGAAGGTGAAGCCGCCGTGCACCAGCCCGCGCTCGTCCGCGGCCATCACGCCAGTCATCGCGAGACGAACCTTCGCCGTGCCGCGGCCGAGCTCGACGGGCTGGCCACAGAGATGGGTGCCGATCTTCTGGTGCGTCCGCGGCCTGTTCGGCGCGTCCAGGTTATTTCAGCTCCTTGCGGAACAGGCCGAGCGTCCGCGTCCAGGCGTCCTGGGCGGCTGCCTTGTCGTAGACCTCCGCGCGCTCGTCGTTGAAGAAGCCGTGGTCGACGCCCGGATAGATGTGGATCTCCGACTGCTTGCCGGCCTTCTTGATGGCCGCGTCGACGTCCTTGGCGACCTGCGGGGTCACGAAGCCGTCCTTCTCCGCGAAGAGCCCGAGGACGGGGCCGTTGAGCTTGCCGTAGTCGGGCTTCACGTTGGGATGGATGCCGTAGAAGTTCACGGTCGCGCCGACCGACGGGTTCAGGGTGGCCGCGTAGAGCGCGAGCTGGCCGCCCATGCAGAAGCCGACGGCGCCCACCTTCTTCGAGGAGGCGTTCTGCAGCAGGTAGCTCACCGCGCCCTTGAGGTCCTTCTCGGCCTGGCCGATGTTGAGCGCCATGAAGAGCTTGCCGGCGCCGTCGGGCTCGTCCGCGGTCTCGCCGTGATACATGTCCGGGGCCAGCGCGGTGAAGCCCTCGGCGGCAAAGCGGGCGCAAACCTGCTTGATGTGCCCCACGAGGCCCCACCACTCCTGGATCACGAGAACCCCCGGGCCCGTGCCCGAGGAGGGGGTCGCGAGGTAGCCGGCCGTCGTGGTGCCGTTGGTGGGGAAATTGACCATTGTACCGGGCATTGGTGCGTCTCCTTCCGTGGCGGTGTGTGGCCGCGCCCGCGCGCGGCGTCAGCTGCTCTTCGTCCACTCCCAGCGCTGCAGGACGTCGCTCCGATCGAACCACACGGAGAGCGTGTGGCGGTACTGCGGAAGCCAGCGGCCGAGGCCGAAGGCGCCCTGGTCGATCCATTGCACCAGGCGCTCGCCGCTGATCGCGTCGCGGTGATCGTACGCCGGCTGGCCGTGTCTGGACTCCATCTGCTTGTAGGTCGCCTTGCCCACGAGCGGATCGAACCGCCCCTCGACGCTCAGCGCGCACCCGCCCAGGGCCAGCGCCACGGCGCCGGCGAGGAAGCGGCGACGCCTCACGCGGTTTCCCGCGCCGCGGGCCGGGCCGGGACGATCTTGACCGCCGCCACCCGTCGCGCGTCGGCCTCGAGCACGGTGATGGTGTAGCCGCGGACCTGGAACTCCTCGCCCGTGCGCGGGATGCGCCCGAGGGTGGCGAGGACCAGGCCGCCGACGGTCTCGTAGTCCTGCTTGGGCAGGTTCCACTCCAGACTCTCGTTCAGCTCGTCGATGTGCACGCGGGCGGCGACCCAGTAGGAGCCGTCGGGCAGGCGCTCGACCGAGGCGGGGGCGCGGTCGTGCTCGTCCTCGATCTCGCCGACGATCTCCTCGACGACGTCCTCGAGCGTCACCAGGCCCGTGGTGGCGCCGTACTCGTCCACCACGATCGCCATCGGATTCCGCGCCCGCTGCATCTCGCGGAGCAGGTCGTCGATCCGCTTGGCTTCCGGCACATAGTACGGCGGGCGCATCAGGGCGTCCAGCGAGCGGGCTTCGGCGCCGAGGCGCAGCAGGTCCATGGCCGCCACCATGCCGACCACGCTGCTCTCGCGCTCGTGCCAGATGGGGATGCGCGAGTACCCGCGCTGGTGGATCAGCGCGATGGCGTCGGCGGGGGTGGCCGTGTCCTCCAGCATGACGGCGTCGACGAGGGGGACCATCACCTCGCGCACCGCCGTGTTGCCGAGGTCGAAGATCTTGTCGATCATCTCGGCTTCCTGGGTGGTTACGTCGGCCTCGCCCGGCTCCACCGAGAGCAGGGCCTTCAGCTCCTCGCGCGAGACGAAGTGCCGGGTGGCGGCGTCGCGCACCCCGAACAGCCGCAGGAGGGCGGCCGTGATGGCCGTGGCCAGGGTGACGACCGGCGCCAGCACCCAGGCGGCGACCATGAGGGGACGATAGAGCCAGAGGATCAGCCGCGTGGCCCACTCCCGGGCCGCGGCCTTGGGGATGATCTCGCCGAAGACCAGCATCACCGGGGTCAGCACCGCGGTCACCACGAGGGGCGCCGCGTGGCCGAGCACGGGCAGCAGCGCCCAGGTGGCGGCCGAGGCGGCGACGATGTCGGCGATGGTGACGCCCATCATCGCCGCCGAGAGCGGGCGCTCCGGATGGCGGAAGACCTCGAGGTAGGCCGCGGCGGTGCCGCTGCCCTCCTCGGCGAGGTGGCGCAGGCGCAGGCGGTTGGCGGCGATGAACGCCATCTCGGCCGCGGAGAAGAACACGATCGCGACCAGACAGACGGCGGCGATCCAGAGCGCGCTCACGCCGCCGCCTCTCCCTCGGCCGGCTTGGCGAGGGCGACGAGCACTTCGACCACGCGCGTGCGCTGGACCTTCTCCACCGTCACCGTCACGTCGCCCACGGTCTTGCGCTCGGCGGCCAGCGGCACGCGGCCGAAGAGGTCGAGCACCCAGCCGCCCACGGTGTCGTAGCCCTCGCTGGCGATCGCGAGCCCGGTCGTCGCGTTGAGCTCCTCGATGGGCAGCTTGCCCGAGACCCGGTAGGTGGTGGCGTCGATGCGCTGGATCAAGCGCTCCGGCTCGTCGTACTCGTCAGCGATCTCGCCCACCAGCTCCTCGAGCAGGTCCTCCAGCGAGAGCAGGCCGGCGGTGCCGCCGTACTCGTCGACGACGATGGCCATGTGGAGCTTCTTGGCCTGGAACTCCTGGAGCAGCACGTCGGCGCGCTTGGACTCCGGCACGAAGTACGGGGGATGCAGGTGCCCGCGCAGGTCGAAGTCCGGGGGCAGCCCCGCCGCCCACGGCAGCAGGTCCTTGGTGTAGAGGATGCCGACGATGACGTCGAGCGAGCCCTCGGAGACGGGCACCCGGGAGTGCAGGTGCTCGCGCAGCGCGGGCAGGATCTTCTCGCGGGGGGTCTCGACGTCGAGGCAGAACATGTCGGTGCGCGGCACCATCAGCGAGCGCACCTGGGTGTCCTCGAGCTCGAAGACCTTGTGGATCATCTCGCGCTCCTCGCGCTCCACCACGCCCTCGCGGGCGCCCACGTCCACCAGCGTGCGCAGCTCCTCTTCCGTGAGCTCGGGCTCACTCGAGCGCTCGCTGCCGATGAGCCGCACGGTCAGCGCGGTCAGGCCGGCGAGCAGCACCCGCACGGGAGTGAGCAGCCACTCCAGCCAGAGCACGGGCCGGCGGGCGAAGGCGAGGAAGCGCTCCGGGTGCTGCAGCGCGAGCGTCATCGGCAGGACCTCGCCGAAGGTCGTCAGCAGGAGGACCATGATCACGGTCTCGACGATGACCCCGTACGTGGGGCCGAACACCGCGTCGGCCAGCGTGGTCGCGAGCGCGGCGGCGCCGATGTTGATGACGGTGACGCCGACGAGCAGGGTGACGAGGAGGTCGTGGGGGCGTTCGATGAGCGGGGCGTGCCCGACCGCCGGCGTGGGCTCGCTGCTGAAGCGCCGCAGGCGCGCGCGGCCCAGCGAGAAGTAGGCCTTCTCGGCGCCGTTCAGGATGGCGGCGAGGACGATCAGGAGACCGAGCAGGAGCAACCGCGACACCACGTTGTCGCTCACCGCGCGCGCCCCGCCGCGAAGTGCTCGAAGCCCGGCGTGGCGGGGACGACCGCGCCGGCGGCGTCGACGAGCCTGAGACCGGGCGGGCCGGCGACGACGCGGCCGATCGCGGTCAGTCGGGTGCCCGTCGCGCGCGCGAGCCCGTCGGCCAGGCCCGGCCACTGCGTCGCGGCGCAGGTGAGGAGCAGCTCGTAGTCCTCGCCGCCTCCGGTGGCCCAGGCCAGCGCGTCGGCGCCGAGGGCGGCGGCCGCCGCGCGCGTCGCGGCCGCGACGGGCAGGTGATCGACGCGCACCTCGGCGCCGCCGCCGCTCTCCTCGAGCACGTGGCCCAGGTCCTTGGTGAGCCCGTCGGACAGGTCGATCATCGCCGTGACCCCGCCGGCCGCGGCCAGCCAGCGCCCTTCCTTCACGCGAGCCGCCGGCCTCAGATGCCGGCGGCTGACCTCGTCGCGGGCGGCGGCATCCAGGCGGCTGGCCATCTCGGGATGCTCGAGGACGGCCAGCCCGGCCGCCGAGGCGCCGAGATCGCCGGTGACGGCGATGACGTCGCCGGCCCGGGCCCCCGCGCGCAGCAAGGGCGTGACGGCCTCGCCGAGGAGCGTGACGTTGACGAGCCATCCCGCCGGCGAGAGCGAGGTGTCACCGCCCACGAGCGCCACACCGTGCTCGTCCGCGAGCCCGAGCGCGGCGGTGTAGAAGGCGTCGGCATCGGCCGCCGTCGTGCCGGGCGGGCAGGCCAGGGCGACCAGGACCCAGCGGGGCTGGCCCCCCATCGCGGCGATGTCGGAGAGGTTTACGGCGAGCGACTTCCAGCCGATGTCGGCGGGGCCGGCCCAGCGGCGCCGGAAGTGCACGTCCTCGAGCAAGAGGTCCGTGGTGACCACGAGCCGCGTTCCCGGCGTCGGCTCGAGCACCGCGCAGTCGTCCCCGATCCCCACCGCCACGCCCGCGCCGCCCAGACGCCGTCGCCGGAGACCCCTGATGAGCTCCAGCTCCGTGAGTGGACGACTCCGTTGATCGGCCTCACCCATGACGATGGGGGTCGAGCCCCGGCGGCGCCGGGGCCGCGCCAGGGGGGAGGTTCGAGAGGCAGGCCTCGCCCGCCCCCGAGGTGAGGAAATTGGCGAGGAGCCGCTTGCCCTCGGTGGTCAGGATGGACTCGGGGTGGAACTGCACGCCCTCGACGGGATGCCGTCGATGGCGCAGGCCCATGATCTCGCCCTGGTCGGTCCACGCCGTGATCTCGAGGTCCGCGGGCACGGTGTCGCGCAGGACGACGAGCGAGTGGTACCGCGTGGCCACGAAGGGATTGCCGACGCCCGCGTAGACCCCGCGGCCGTCGTGGTGGATCTCCGAGGTCTTGCCGTGCATCTGGCGCGGCGCGCGGTCCACGGTGGCGCCGTACGCGGCGCCGATGGCCTGGTGGCCCAGGCACACGCCGAGGATCGGCGTGGTGGCGCCGAGCCGGCGGATCACGTCGATGGAAACGCCGGCCTGCTGCGGCGTTCCGGGGCCCGGCGAGATCACGATGCGCTCGGGGCGCCGGGCGGCGATGGTGTCCACGTCGAGCGCGTCGTTGCGCACCACGTCCATCGTCGCGCCCAGCTCGCCGAGGTACTGGACGAGGTTGTAGGTGAACGAGTCGTAGTTGTCGATGACGAGGATCATCGGCCTGCCGCCGCCGCCATCCGCAGCGCGAGGACGAGGCCGCGCGCCTTGGAGCACGTCTCCAGCCATTCCGTCTTGGGGTCGGAATCGGCCACGATGCCGGCGCCGACCTGGATCGACGCGTTCGTGCCCGAGCACACGATGGTGCGGATGGTGATGCAGGAGTCGAGGTTGCCGGAGTACGAGATGTACCCGACCGCGCCCGCGTACGGTCCGCGCTGGGTCGGCTCCAGCTCGTCGATGATCTCCATGGCGCGGATCTTCGGCGCCCCCGAGACCGTCCCCGCCGGGAAGCACGCCTGCAGCACGTCGAGGGCGTCGCGCCCCGGCGCCAGCGCGCCGGTGACGTTGCTCACGAGGTGCATGACGTGGGAATAGCGCTCGGTCGCCATGAACTCGGTGACCGTGACCGAGCCCAGCGTGGACACGCGGCCGACGTCGTTGCGCCCGAGGTCCACGAGCATCACGTGCTCGGCGCGCTCCTTGGGATCAGCCATCATGCGCGCCTCGATCTCGCGGTCCTCGGCCTCGCTGCGGCCGCGCGGGTAGGTGCCCGCGATGGGGCGCAGCTCGACGCGGTCGCCCTCGACGCGGACCAGCACCTCCGGCGACGAGCCGACGATGGTCGTCCGGCCCAGGCGCAGATAGAAGAGGTAGGGCGAGGGGTTGACGGTCCGGAGCGCGCGGTAGATTGTGAAGGGTTCCGCAGTCAGGCGCGTGTCGAGCCGGCGCGCCACCACGATCTGGAACGCGTCGCCCGCCGCGATGTGCTCCTTGGCACGGCGGACGGCCTCCTCGTAGGCCGGCTGGTCCATCGTCGACGCGAAGCCGTCCTCCTCCATGGCCAGCAGCGGCCCCGTGGCGGGCAGGCTGAAGTTCGCTGCCCGCGCCGGCCGGGCGAGCCGCGCCAGCATCATGCCGATCTTCACGGCCGCCTGATCGTAGGCCTGGTCCAGGGCGGCGGGATCACGGTGCTCGATGTGGCAGTTGGCGATGACGAGGAGCCGGTGGCGCAGGTTGTCGAAGACCACCAGCGTGTCGCTGAAGAGGAACACGGCGTCGGGCAGCCCGAGGTCGTCCTTGGCCCGGCGTGGCAGCCGCTCCATGTGGTGGACCATGTCGTAGGCGAGGTAGCCGACGGCGCCCCCCTGGAACCGCGGAAGGCCCGGCACGCTGACCGGGGTGAAGCGCCCCAGGAGGTCGCGCAGCGTGGCGAGCGGGTTGCCGTCGGGCAGCCGCTCGGTGCGGCCGCCGGGTCGACGCAGTGTCATGCGCCCGTTCTTGGCCGTGAGCATCATGAGCGGGTCGCCGCCCAGGAAGGAGTAGCGGGCCCACTTCTCGCCGCCCTCGACCGACTCGAGCAGGAACGAGTACGGCCCGGGCCGCAGTCTCAGGTAGGCGGACAGCGGCGTGTCGAGATCGGCCGGGAGCTCGGCGAAGACAGGCACGAGGTTGCCCTGTCCCGCGAGCGCCCGGAACTCGTCCCGGGTGGGTGAGAGGCTCGGGAGCTGTACGCCGGCGGTGCTGATGTGTCTACCGCGTCACGCCCTCAGGCGAGCGCGTCGAGCTTCTTCTTCAGCTGGGTCTTGGGCACGGCGCCGATCACCTGACCGGCCACCTGACCCTGCTTGACGAACAGGATCGTCGGGATGGACCGGATGCCGAAGCGGCCAGCCAGTCCAGGGTTCTCGTCCACGTTGACCTTGGCCAGCGTGACCGCTCCGTTCGACTCCCGCGCCAGATCCTCGAGCACCGGCGCGATCGTCTTACACGGCCCGCACCACTCGGCCCAGAAGTCCACCATCAGGACGCCCGGGCTATCCTTGAGGGTCTGGTCGAAGTTCTGCTCCGTCAGGTGCAGGGTGGCGGCATCGGCCATGGGCTATGGTCTCCTCAGAAAAAGGTCAACGTCGACGCTAACATGCCGCTCGACCTCGCGCAAGCAAGGCATCGGGCCTAGCGATTGTTTCGGTTGTCAGTTTGACACCGCCCTGTGCTAAAGTCGTTGCAGGGATGGATACCGCGCGGATCCTCGTCGTCGACGATGAGCCTGGGCTGCTCGAGGTCCTGAAGGAGGCCCTCACCCTCTGGGAGTACGATGTCGTCTGTGCCGGCACCGCGCGCGAGGCGCTCGAGGCCGTCAAGACCACTCTCTTCGACGCCGCCCTCACGGACATCCGGATGCCCGAGATGAGCGGCCTCGACTTGCTGCGACAGATCAAGCGGCACGACGCGGCCATCCCGGTGGTCGTCATGACCGGGTATCCCACGATCTCCTCGGCCGTCGAGGCGCTCAAGGAGGGGGCCTACGACTACCTCTCGAAGCCTCTGATCCTCGACGAGGTGCGTCACCTGATGCAGCGCCTCATGGAGCGTCGGTTCCTGCGCGGCGAGGTGACGTCCCTTCGGGCCCGCCTGGGCGAGGAGCTGACGGCCAACGAGCTGGTCGGCGCCTCGGCGGCCATGCAGACCGTGAAGGAGACGATCGAGAAGGTGGCCGTGACCGATTCCCCGGTCCTGATCGAGGGCGAGAGCGGTACCGGCAAGGAGCTCGTCGCGGCGGCGATTCACCGGCTGTCGGCCCGTGCCCGCAAGCCGTTCATCCCGGTGAACTGCAGCGCGATCCCCGAGAACCTGCTCGAGTCCGAGTTCTTCGGCCACGTGCGCGGGGCCTTCACGGGCGCCGTCAACGACGCGGTCGGACTGTTCAGGAGCGCCCACGAGGGCACACTCTTCCTCGACGAGATCGCCGAGCTGCCGGTGGCGTTGCAGGTCAAGCTGCTGCGCGTGCTCCAGGAGATGCAGGTCCGGCCGGTGGGCGGGGCCAGGAGCTACCCCGTGGACGCGCGGATCATCGCGGCCACCAACCGCAACGTCGAGCAGGCCATCAGCGAGGGTTCCTTCCGCCAGGACCTCTTCTACCGGCTCAACGTCATCCACCTGGCCCTGCCGCCCCTGCGCGAGCGCCGCGACGACGTCGCCGTGCTCGTCACGCACTTCCTGCGGCGCTTCAACCGCCGCTTCCGTCGCGGGGTGCGCGGCATCACGGCCGAGGCCCTGCAGGCGCTCAGCGCGTACGACTTCCCCGGCAACGTGCGCGAGCTCGAGAACCTGATCGAGCGCGCCTACGCCGTCGGCGCGCACGACGAGATCACGCTGGCCGATCTGCCGAGCCTCACCACCCGCGTGCCCGCCATCGCCACCGCGGTGTCCGCCCGCGGCATTCCCACGCTCGGCGAGGTCGAGCGCGATCTCATCCTCAAGGCCCTGGCGGCGTTCGGCGGGGACAAGGAAGAGGCGGCGCGGACGCTCGGGATCTCGCGGCGGACGATCTATCGGCGGTTGAAGGAGTACGGCAAGCTCTAGCCTTTCCCGCGCGGCGTGTTTCCGTCGCGCGCGGTATTCACGAGGCCGGCGGCGGGCGGCAGTGAGGGGCGGGGCTCTCGGCGATCCGACTGACTGTGGTGTCGGAACCGCGTGTCCGCGCGCCGCGTCGAGCGCGTGTTGACGTCTACCCGTACCCAACGGATCGCCGAGAGCCCCGCCCCTCACTGCCGCCCGCCGCCGCCGCGAGATTGACACACCCGTTCGGGGGAACGGCGCTCGGCAGGGCCGAGCTGGTTCCGGCGGTGTGGGTGGACTCGTGTAGCGGGGCGCTGACGCCCACGAGCCCTCGCCCCGCGGGGAGCGACGCAACGCTAGCGACTCTGGGGCGCGGTGGGCGGGGAGGGTTGGATGACGATGGGGCGGGAGTTGTGGAGCTTGAGGAGGCGGTGGTCGGGGAGGAGCGCGTAGGCGTCGACCAGGTGGTAGCCGGGGGAGAGGTGGTAGGCGTAGAGGCGGAAGGTCCAGGGGGTGCCGGGCGCTTCGCGGGTCTGGGCGGTCGTGTAGACCGCGCGGCCGACGACCGTGCCGTCCACGACGACGAGCACGGCGTCGGGCGTTGCGCTCGTGAACGGGTCGAGGGCCCACCCGGAGAGCTGGAGAGCCTGGAGGGGCCCATCGAGCAGGCCGTCGGCGGCGCTGATCGCGCCGGCGGGGCGGTCCTGCTCGATCCGCTGGTAGCGGCTCAGCGGCGGCTCGGGAGCGTCGGCGAACGGGCCGAGACGGAGACGCTCGAGGGTCGCCGCGTACGCGCGGAGCGCAGGGACGTCGGGGAACATCTCCTTCAGGCAGAGGTCGGGCGCGATGCGGTAGTGCTGCACGCAATCCCGCCCGCGGACGCTCGCGTGGTGACGGAAGCCGAGCCGCGCCTCGCCGTCATGCTCCGTCAGCACGAGGCAGACGACCGCGGCCACGCCCACGGCGGCGACGAGCCATCGCTCGGCCCGCCCCCGTGACGGGAAGTCCATCGTCACGAGAACGACCAGGCTCACCCAGAACAGGAACGACTCGGTGACGTAGCGGGAGGAGAGCGCCTGGGCGACGCCCCACGCGGTCCGGCCAGCGCCGGTCATGACCGCGGTGAGGATCGCGAACAGCGCGAGCAGCAGCCACGGCAGCATCGCCGGCCGGCGATCGGGCGCGCGATTCCAGGTCCGGCGGGCCACGCGGGCGAACAGGACGAGCCCGAGCGCGCCCCAGAGCGTGGCGGCGGGCAGGCTCTCGAAGCCGAGCGGGGCGCCGAGGTAGGCGATCACGTAGCGCGTCCAGCCTACCGGGTCCCCGAGCGAGTCCCACAGCGAGACGTGCTGCGAGGGCTGCCGGTATCCCGCGAGGTAGGCGACCGCCATGGCGACGGCTCCGGCGAGCGTCGCGGCGGTGGGCCACCAGCGCCGCCGGCCGGACTCGCCAGGCGCCCGGCACGCGACGCCGATCGGCACCACGGCCAGCGCGACCAGGCCCGAGGCGAACGACAGCGCCGCCGCGACCGCGCCCCCGAGGCCGAGCAGGGCGCCGGTCCATCCGGACCGGCGACAGATCGCCCAGACCGCGAAGGTGATCGCGAGCGACGTGATGAAGAGCTGGATCTGCCAGCCCCAGAGCCAGTTCTCGAACTGGCCCTTCGAGAACGTCAGGGCCGAGGCGACGAGCACCAGCCAGGGCACGAGGCGCTTCGACGGGACGGTCGCGGCGATCAGCGCGGCGAGGATCACCAGGAGCGCGAGGGCGACCGCCACGCTGGCGGCGCTTTCCCAGCGCGTGTCCCAGCGCGACAGGCGCGCGAGGGCGAGCATGACGAGCTTGGGGAGCACCGGGCGATGCTCGTTGTGCTGGGCCCAGAGCTCGGCGAGGCTCAGCCGTCCCTGGGCGACGTGCTCGACCTCGGGGGTGAGGTGCCACTCGTCCCAGTACGGGACGTTGACCGCGTGACGCGCGACGGCGATCGCGATCAGCCCGGGGCACACCACGCTCGCCAGCCATGGCCCGATCCGCGCCACGCGTGCGAGGGCGGAAGGAGGCGCCATCCGGGAGCGCTCAGGCCTCCCGGGTGGCGGCCGCGATGGCATCGCCGAGGACGTCGACGACCTCGTCGATCTGGCCGGTCGTGATGCCAAGCGGCGGTCCGAGCATGACGAGATCGCCGGCGCCTTCCACTTGGCCGCCCGAGGCGTAAACGATGACGCCCCGGCGCAGCGCCTCGGCCTGGATCCGCTGGGCCATCCGCGCCGCGCGGGGATAGGGCTCGCGGGCGGCGCGGTCGCGCACGACCTCGACGGCGGCCATGAGCCCGATGCCGCGGACGTCACCCACGGCCGGCAGATCCACGAGCCCGCGCAGCCGCGCGAGCAGGTGCACGCCGGTGACGCCCGCGCGCGCGACGAGGTCGTGGCGCTCCAGGTAGCGGAGCACCGCGAGCCCGACCGCGGCCACCACCGGGTGATGGCTGTAGGTGAAACCGTGGTGGAACCCGCCCGCATCCTGCACACGGTCGACGAGATCGCCCCGCGCCAGCACCGCGCCGCCGGGCAGGTACCCGCTCGTGAGGCCCTTGCCCGTGGTCACGATGTCCGGGCGGACGCCGGCCCAGTGGTCCATGCCGAACCACCGGCCGGTGCGGCCGAGGCCGGTCATCACCTCGTCGGCGATGAAGAGCACGCCGAAGCGGTCGCACGTCTCGCGGATGCGCCGGTAGTAGTCGGCCGGCGGCACCACGGCGCCGGCGGAGGCGCCGATGACCGGCTCGGCGATGAAGGCCGCCACCGTCGCCGGCCCCTCGGCCTCGATGGTCGTGGCCAGCGCGTCGCAACACGCGAGCGAGCACACCTCGCCGCAGCCGGGCAGGCGGCAGCGATACGGGTACGGCGCCGGGATCGACGGCATGGCGGCGAGCATCGGCTCGAAGTCCGCGCGCATCGTCGGCCGCCCCGAGACCGCGAGCGCGCCCAGCGAGGCCCCGTGGTACGACGGCCGCCGGAAGATCACCTTGACGCGCCCCGGCTCGCCCCGGGCGACGGCGATCTGCCGCGCGAGCTTGATCGCGGTCTCCGTGGCCTCCGAGCCTCCGGAGACCAGGAAGAGCCGCGCGTCGTCGAGGGGCACGCGCGCGGCGAGCGCGCGCGCCAGCGCCTCGACCGGCTCGGAGGTCAGCTCGGAGCCGTGGACGTAGGCCAGGCGCGCGGCCTGGGCCGCCATCGCCTCGGCGATCTCGGCCACGCCGTGGCCGACGTTGACGACCAGCGCGCCGCCGGCGGCGTCGATGAGGCGCCGCCCGCGCTCGTCCCAGATGTGAACGCCCTCGGCGCGCACGGCCCGCGGGAACTCCCATCCGGGCCGCTGGCGGCGGAAGACCGACGAGTCAGGCGCCATCGCTCACCCCCTTCGCGCGGTCATGCGCCACCGGCGGCGGTCTCGGAGTCGCCGAGCAGCCGGACGGGGTCGCCCCGTTTCAGCGTGCCCGGGCGGAGGACGCGGGCGTACACGCGGCTCCAGCCGGGATGGCGCTTCTGCGAGACCCGGGCGAACTCCCGGTCACGGAACACCGGCCCGATGTTGAAGCACGGCGAGGTGTAGCGCGTGATCTCGAGCATGACGGTCTCGCCGAGGAGCAGGCGGCGGCCCGGCGTGACGAGGCCCCAGTCCAGGCCTTCGACGGTGACGTTCTCGCCGAGCGCGCCCGGCACGATGGAATGGCCCTCGGCCTGGAGCGCGTGGATCTGCTCGAGCGCGTAGAGGCAGACGGCGCGGTCGGGCCCCCCGTGGTGCTCGCTGTCGCGGTGCGCGTCGCCCTCCAGACCCTGGTCGGTGACGCGCGCCGCCGCGACGGCGCTCTTGGGCACCCCGCCCGGTGACACGCTGAGCTGCACGATCGTTGCCTTCACGGCCTGACCTCCCCTCGACGTTCTGCTCGTGTCGATCCCGATGCCGGCGGTGTCGCCGAGGATGCGCGCGCCGTCACGCGCCCCGGGAGGGTGCTCACGCCCCGGCGCCGGCCCGGCGGATCATCCGCTGCACCCGGGCCTCGAGCACCACCTCGCCGCGCTGGTTCTTCACGGCGTGCCGGTAGGTCACGATGCCACGGTCGGCCTTCTTCGTCTCGCGCTTGTCGACGACCTCGACCTCGACGCGGATCGTGTCGCCCTCGAGCACGGGCCCGACGATCCTGAGCTCGCCGCCGAGCCAGGCCATCCCGGTGCCGTGGATGAGCCCGGTCTGCATGATGAGCCCCTCGGACAGCGCGAAGGTCAGCGCCCCGGGGGCGGCCCGCCGGCCGAACACGGACTCCCGGGCCACGTACTCCATGTCCATGAAGAGGGGCTCGGTGAAGCCGCAGAGGTTCACGAAGGTGACGATGTCCGTCTCCGACACCGTGCGCCCCAGCGTCCGGTACACCGCGCCGATCTCGTGCGCCTCGAAGGTCACGCCCTGGCCGATCATCGATCGCTCCTATTCTCCGAGGTACGCGCGCCGGACCTCGGGGTTCTCGGCGAGCTCGGCGGCGCGCCCGTGGAGGGCCACGGCGCCCGTCTCCAGCACGTAGCCACGGTGGGCGATGGCGAGCGCCATCGCGGCGTTCTGCTCCACGAGCACGATCGTGGTCCCCTGACGGTTGTTGATGTCCGCGATGGTCGTGAAGATCTGCTCCACCAGCACCGGGGCCAGCCCCATGCTCGGCTCGTCGAGGAGCAGCAGGCGCGGCGTGGCCATGAGGGCCCGGCCGATGGCCAGCATCTGCTGCTCGCCGCCGGAGAGCGTGCCGGCGACCTGCGCCCGCCGCTCCTTGAGGCGGGGGAAGAGCTCGAAGACCCGGTCCACGTCACGGCGGATGCCGCCGTCTCCGCGGCTGTAGGCGCCCATCTCGAGGTTCTCGGTGACGGACAGCCGATTGAAGATCTTCCGCCCCTCCGGCACGTGGGCGATGCCCCGGTAGACGATCTCGTGGGCGGGCTTGCCGACGAGGCTCTCGCCGTCGAAGCGCACCGTCCCGCGGCGCGGCGCCAGCAGCCCCGAGATCGTCTTCACCGTCGTGGTCTTGCCCGCCCCGTTGGGCCCGAGCAACGCGACGATCTCGCCGCGCCCCACCTCGAAGCTCACGCCCTTCAGCGCGTGAATCTCGCCGTAGTAGACGTGGAGGTCCTCGACGGCGAGGATCGCCGCGCGGCTCGCGGAGGGCCCCGCCCCGGTCATGGCGTCACCGCGCCCCCGGCGGCGCGGCCGCGTCCCAGATACGCCTCGATGACCCGCGCGTTGCGCTGCACCTCGGCGGCGCGCCCCTCGGCGATCTTCTCGCCGTAGTCGAGCACGGTGACGCGATCGGACACCTCCATCACCACGCGCATGTTGTGCTCGATCAATAGTATCGTCAGCCCGAGGTCGCGGATGAGCCGGCGCAGGAAGTCCATGAGGGCGCGCGACTCACCCTGGGTCATGCCCGCCGTCGGCTCGTCGAGCAGCAGCACGCGGGGATCCGAGCCCAGCGCCCGGGCGATCTCGAGACGGCGCTGGTCGCCGTACGGCAGGTTGCGGGCGAGGTCGTTCTCCTTGCCGCGCAGCCCGACGAGGTCGAGCAGGCGTCCGATGCGGTCGAGCGCGGCGCCCTCCTCGCGCGCGAAGGCCGGGGTGCGGGCCACCACGTCCCAGAAGCGCAGGGCCACCCGCGTGTGGGCGCCGACGAGGACGTTCTCCAGCACCGTCATGTTCTTGAACAGGCGGATGTTCTGGAACGTCCGGCAGACCCCCAGGGCGGTGATCCGGTCGGGCGTGAGCCCGACGATGGAGCGCCCGCCGACGAGGACCTCGCCGGACTCGGGGGCGTAGAAGCCGGTGAAGACGTTGAAGAGGGTGGTCTTGCCCGCGCCGTTGGGCCCGATGATGCTGGCGATCGACCCGCTCTCCAGCGTGAAGTTCACGTCGTTGAGCGCCACCAGGCCGCCGAACCGCTTGGTCACGCCGCGCGCCTCGAGCAGGATCTCGCTCACCGCGCCGCGCCCTCCGGCGGCGCCGCCGTCTCGATCCGCCGCCGGCGGGCCGGGATGATGCCCGCCGGGCGGTAGATCATCATGAGGATCAGGATGATGCCGAAGACCATGCGCTCGTACTTGGCGGGCTCGAACTGCGAGGGCAGGTTCGCGAGGTTGTAGCCGAGGATGGTGATGCCGGCGTTGCGCAGCTCGTTGAGCCAGAGGGACAGCCCCTTGAGCACCTGGAGGTTCAGGATCGTCACCACGCTGGCGCCGATGATGGCCCCGGGGATACTGCCCATGCCGCCGAGGATGACCATGGCGAGCACGCCGATCGACTCGAGGAACGTGAACGATTCGGGGTTGATGAACAGCTGCTTGGCGCTGAAGATCACGCCCATGATCCCGGCGAACGAGGCGCCGGTGGCGAAGGCGAGCAGCTTCATGCGCACGAGGGGGACGCCCATGGCCTGGGCGGCGAGCTCGTCCTCCCGGATCGCCTCCCAGGCGCGCCCGATGTGGGAGCGCTCGAGCCGCCGGTTGGCCACGATGACCACCGCCACCACGGCGAGCACGAGGAAGTAGAAGTAGAGCGGGTAGAGGGCGAAGGGCGAGACCTCGAACCCGAGCACGCGCAGGGCGGGCTCGAAGAAGAGCGGCGGCCGCTGGATCGGGGTGATGCCCTTGGGGCCGTTGGTCACGTTCCAGGGCTTGTCGAGGTTGTTGGCGAGCACGCGGATGACCTCGCCGAAGCCCAGCGTGACGATGGCGAGGTAATCGCCCCGCAGGCGGAGCACGGGCAGGCCGAGCAGCACGCCGGCCGCCGCGGCGACCGCGAGGCCGAGGGCGAGGAAGGGGAAGAACCACCAGCCGTCGAGGGGGAAGAGGCCCGTGGCCGTCGGGAAGAGCTTGAGCGCCTGGGGCGACCCGAAGACGGCCCACGTGTAGGCACCCACCGCGTAGAAGGCCACGTAGCCGAGGTCGAGCAGCCCCGCCAGCCCCACCACGATGTTCAGCCCGAGGGCGAGCGCCACGAAGATGCCGACCTGGATCGCCACCTCCATGTAGTAGGCGTTGTGCGAGCCGAGGAAGGGCATGACGAGGCCCAGGATGAGCGCCCCGTAGCCGAGCTTCGCGCGCGCTGGCAGGCGCGCGTAGTAGACGACCACCAGCGAGGCCTGGAAGCTCATGAAGGCGAGGATCGAGCGCGGCAGCGCGTAGACGAGCGTGGCCGAGGCGGCGATCAGCACGAGGACCGCCGCGTGGGTGATGGCGGCGCGCCCGGTCACCGGCTCACGCCCGCTCACGCACCACCTCGCCGAGCAGCCCGCGCGGCCGGAAGATGAGGATCAGGATGAGGATCGAGAACGCGAAGATGTCCTTGTACTCGGCGCCGAACGCGCCGCCGGTGAACAGCGACAGGTAGGAGGCGGCGAAGGCCTCCAGGAGACCGAGGACGAGGCCGCCGACCATGGCGCCCGGGATGTTGCCGATGCCGCCGAGCACGGCGGCGGTGAACGCCTTGATGCCGGGGATGAAGCCGGTGAACGGGTTGATGGTGTTGTACTGCACGCCGAAGAGCACGCCCGCCGCGCCCCCCATGGCGCCGCCGATGAGGAAGGTCAGCGCGATGATGCGGTTGACGTTGACCCCCATGAGGGATGCCGTCGGCTGGTCCTCGGCCACCGCGCGGATCGCCCGGCCGAGCCGCGTGCGCTTGACCAGGAACTGCAGGGCGACCAGCATGGCGAGGGAGGCGGCGATCACCACGATCGACTTCACCGAGAAGTCGATGCTCTGGCCGAGCTCGATGCGCCGGTTGAGGACCGCGAACGACGGGTAGGTCAGGTAGAAGGCGTTGCGCCACAGGCTCTCGGTCAGGCGCACGGCGTCCTGCAGGAAGAACGACACCCCGATGGCGGAGATCAAGGGGATCAGCCGCGGCGCGCTGCGCAGCGGCCGGTAGGCGATGCGCTCCACGGCGACGGCGAGAAGCCCCGCGACCACCATGCCTGCCAGCACGATCAGGATCAGGGCCACGAACGGGTTGATCCGCCCGAGCCACCCGTGGCTCTGCAGCGAGAGGAGGATCTCGACCCCCACGAAGCCGCCCACCATGAAGATCTCGCTGTGGGCGAAGTTGATGAGCTCGAGCACCCCGTAGACCATGGTGTAGCCGAGCGCGATGAGCGCGTACATGAAGCCAAGCACGAGGCCGTCGATGACGACCTGGGGGAGGATCGCGAGAACGAGCTGCCAGTCCAACAGGGGGAGGGTCTGGGAGGGGCCGTCGCGACCCCTCCCAGGATGATCGGTCGCCTCTTAGCTCTTCTTCGGCGCGGCTGGCGTCGGAATGTCCAGCTGCTTGACCAGCTTGTTGTCCTTCCAGTCCTTGGCGACCTGGTAGATGAGGTACGTGGCGATCTTCGGATCACCCTTCTCGTCGAAATTCACGTTGCCGGTGATTCCGGCGTGCTTCACCCCGCGCACCGCCTTGGCCACCGCCTCGCGGCTGGGGGTCTTGCCCGGGGAGCCCTTGAGCGCGGCTTCGATCGCCTTCAGGCCGATGGCGGTGGCGTCGTACGACTGCGCCGCGAACGGCTCCGGGTCCTTGCCGAACTTCTTCTTGTACGCCTCGGCGAACTCCCTGGCTTTCGGATACTCCTTCACGCTGCCGGCGACCGTCGTGAAGTGCATGCCGACCACCGCGTCGCCGCCGAGCTTGAGCAGCTCGGTGGAGTCCACGCCGTCGGGCCCCATGAACTGGGACTTGATCCCCTTCTCCCGGGCCTGGCGGAAGAGCGGTGCCGCCTGCGGGTACTCGCCGCCGAAGAAGATGACGTCCGGGTTCTTGGCCTTGATGGGCGTGAGGATCGGATCGAAGTTCGCCCGCTCTTCCGTCCCCTCGAAGCCCGTCACGGTCATGCCGTTCTTCTTCGCCCACTCCTGGAAGAACTCGGCGATGCCCTGCCCGTACTGGTTCTTGTTGTGGACGAGGTACACGCTCTTGGCCTTGAGGTTCTCCTTGGCGAAGCGCGCCGCCACCGCGCCCTGCACGTCGTCACGGCCGCACACCCGGTAGACATTCGGCAGCAGGCGGTCGGTGATCGTGGGGTTGGTGTTGGCGGGTGAGATCATCGCCAGCGAGGCTTCCTTGTAGACTTCCGACGACGGAATGGCCACGCCGGAGTTCAGGTGGCCGACGACCACCAGGATGTCCTTGTCGGCGTTGATGTTCTTGGCGTTGGCGACACCGACGTCGGGCTTGGCCTGGTCGTCGAAGGGCACCAGCTCGATCTTGTAGCCGGCCTTCTCCAGCGGGCCCTTCATCTTCTCGATCGCAAGCTGGGCGCCGAGCTTGATACCCTCGCCCAGCGCGGCGAGCTCGCCGGACAGCGGGCTCTGCGTGGCGATCTTGATGGTGCCCTTGCCCTGGGCCTCGAGCGGCGAGGCGGACGGCAGCAGCGCCACGCCGACCGCGAGCGCGAGGACCAGCAACGAGCGGACCGGGTGCAGTCTCATGGGTGCCCCCTCCTTGAGCGGGTATGGCAGGAACGACGCGCCGTCATTATAGCGACGGGTCAGGGGTGGTCAAGGTTCCCCGGCCCGCGCGGACCGCGGCGAGCAGCTCGCGCACGGCCGCGGCCGGATCGGGCGCCCCGCACACCGCCGAGATCACCGCGACCCCGTCGGCGCCCGCCGCGGCGACGGCGCCGGCGTTGGCCGCCGTGATCCCGCCGATCCCCACCAGGGGCACGCGCACGTGCGGGCGCACCCGGCGCACGAGGTCGGGGCCCACGAGCTGGAAGTCCGGCTTGGTGCTCGTGGGGAACATCGAGCCCACCGCGACGTAGTCGGCGCCCTCGGCCTGGGCGGCGAGCGCCTGCTCCACGCTGTGGGTCGAGCGGCCGAGGATCATGCCCGGGCGGAGCAGCGGCCGGGCGACCGCGGCGGGCAGATCGTCCTGGCCGAGATGCACGCCGTCGGCCTCGCAGGCCAGCGCCAGGTCCACGCGGTCGTTGACGATGAAGGTGACGCCGGCGTCCCGGCAGCGGCGGCGCAGGCGCGCGGCGAGCGGCAGCAAGGTCCCCGACGGCCACTCCTTCTCGCGCAGCTGGATCAACCGCGCGCCGCCCGCGATGGCGGCGGCGAGGATCGCCTCGAGATCCCGGCCGCGCGCGGCGTCGCGGTCCAGGATCACGTAGACGGCGGGCTCGATCACCGCGGGGTCGCGAAGGCGGGATCGGCGAGGGTCTTCAGGTGGAACGGGATCGTCGTCTTCACGCCCTCGATGATGGTCTCGGTCAGCGCCCGCCGCATCCGCTCGATGGCCTCGCCCCGGTCGCGGCCGCGCACGATGACCTTGGCCACGAGCGAGTCGTAGAAGGGTGGCACGCTGTAGGGCACCATGAGGTGGCTGTCCACGCGGACGCCGAAGCCGCCCGGCGGCACCCAGGCGGTGACCCGGCCCGCGCTCGGGGTGAACGTCTCCGGGTCCTCGGCGTTGATCCGGCACTCGATGGCGTGGCCCTCGAAGCGCACGGCGTCCTGGCGGTAGCCGAGCGGCTCGCCGGAGGCCACGCGGAGCTGCTCGCGCACGAGGTCGATGCCGGTGATCATCTCCGTCACCGGGTGCTCGACCTGGATGCGGGTGTTCATCTCGATGAAGTAGAAGCGCTCGCGGGTGTCCACCAGGAACTCGACGGTGCCGGCGTTGACGTAGTTCACCGCACTGGCCGCCGTCAGGGCGGCGCGCTGCAACCCGACGCGGGTCTCCGGCCTCAGCGCGGGGGCCAGCGATTCCTCGAGGAGTTTCTGGTGCCGTCGCTGTACGGTGCAATCACGCTCCCCGAGGTGGACGCGGATGCCGTGCTGGTCGCCGAGGACCTGGACCTCCACGTGACGGGCGGCCTCCACGAACTTCTCGCAGTAGATCTCCGACGAGCCGAACGCCGCGCCCGCCTCCGCCTGGCAGGCGGCGAAGGCCTCGGCCGCGCCCGTCCGCTCGCGCACGATCCGCATGCCCCGCCCGCCGCCGCCGGCGGCGGCCTTGAAGATCACGGGGTAGCCGATCTCCTCGGCGAGCTCGACCGCCTGCTCGCCGTTCTTGAGGGGCAGCTCGCTGCCCGGCACCACGGGCACCCCGGCCTGCCTGGCGATCTGCCGCGCCTGCGCCTTGTCGCCCATCAGCCGGATGGCCTCGGCGGAGGGCCCGATGAAGACGAGCCCGACGGTGCGGCAGATGTCGGCGAAGTGGGGGTTCTCGGCGAGGAAGCCGTAGCCGGGGTGGACGGCCTCGCTCTCGGTGATGGCCGCGGCGGAGATGATGGCCGGGATGTTCAGGTAGCTCGAGCGCGGGTCGGCGGGCCCGATGCAGATCGACTCGTCGGCCAGCCGCACGGGCAGCGAGTGCTCGTCGGCCTTGGAGTGGGCAATCACGCTGCGCACGCCGAGCTCGCGGCACGTCCGGATGATCCGGAGCGCGATCTCACCCCGGTTGGCGATCAGGATCTTGTGGAACACCCGTCAGCGCAAGGGCTCGAGGACGAAGAGGGGCTGGCCGTACTCGACGGCCTGGCCGTTCTCGACCAGCACCTCGACCACGCGGCCGGCGGCCCTGGACTCGATCTCGTTCATGAGCTTCATCGCCTCGATGATGCCGACGATGTGGCCCTCCTTGACCACGTCGCCCTCCCGCACGTAGGGCTCGCCGGCCGGGGAGGCCGCGCGGTAGAACGTCCCCACCATCGGCGCCTCGATGGTGACGGTTCCGGGAGCGAGCGACTCCGCCGGCGCGGGCGCGGCCGCGGGGGCGGCGGGAACCGGGATGGCGCCGTGCACGACCGGCGAGCGCTGGAGCCGCACCCGGAGGTCGCCGTGACTGACCTCGATCTCGCTCAGCCCCAGCTCGCCGAGGAGCGCGCCGAGCTGGCGCACCAGTGCGGCGGCGTCGGGGCCCGGCACGGCGGCGGGGCGGCGCCGACGCATCAGCTCGCCACCGCGACGCGGCCGAGGTACTCGCCGGTCCGCGTGTCGACCTTCACCACGTCGCCCTCGTTGAGGAAGAGCGGCACCTGCACCATGGCGCCGGTCTCCAGCGTCGCCGGCTTGGTGCCGCCCTGGGCGGTGTCGCCGCGCACGCCGGGATCGGTCCGTGCGATGGCCAGCTCGACGAAGTTCGGCACCTCGACGGCCACCGGCGCGCCCTCGATGTAGAGCACGTCGACCTCCGTGTTCTCCTTGAGGTAGAGGGCGGCGTCGCCGACCTCGTCGGCCGACATCGACGTCTGCTCGTAGGTCTCCGTGTCCATGAAGTTGAAGCGGTCGTCGCGGTAGAGGAACTGCATGTGCTTGTCCTCGAAGTCGACCAGCTCCACCTTCTCGCCCGAGCGAAAGGTGTTGTCGATCACCCGGCCCTGGCGCAGGTGCTTGAGCTTGGTGCGGACGAAGGCGCCGCCCTTGCCCGGCTTGACGTGCTGGAAGTCGACGATCGCGTACGGCTGCCCGTCGAAGACGATCTTGAGCCCCTTCTTGAACTCCGCGGTGGACACCTGCATCGGTTGGCTAGCCTTTCCGGCGTGAGCGCGCGCGCAGGGCCTGCTCCAGCCGCTCGCGCGCCTCGTGATTGGCGGGGTCCTGTCTGAGGATTCGCGTGAAGACCTGGGCGGCCTCCTCGACCAGGCCCTGGTCGAGGCAGACGCTCCCGAAGCTGACCGTGGCGAACACGTCGTCCCGGAGCACCCGGCCCACGCCCGCCGCCTCGGCGTCGGTGCGCGGGTCGGCGCGCAGCAGCCCGAGGAGCGCGCGCGCCTCGCGGTCGCCGGAGTCCAGCCGCACGATCGATTGGAGATGTTCGACGGCCTCGTCGATGCGCCCCAGCCGGCGGAGGATCTCGGAGGCCATCCGGTGGGACTGGAGGTCCTTGGGGCTGATCTCGAGGATCGCCGCCAGCTCGGCCAGGGCCGCCTCGTGCTCGCCCTCGTCGCCGAGCGCCTTGGCGAGGATCAGGCGCGCCGTGGTGTAGTGCGGGTAGCGCTGCAGGCCGCCGCGGCAGAGCGCGATCGCCTCGCCGGGGCGCCCGGCCTTGCGGTACAGATCCGCGAGCTGCGCGAAGGCCAGCGAGGCCGGGTCGCGCTGCAGGCGCTCCTCCTGCCGCTTGATCGCGGCCGCGAGGGCGGGATCATCGGTGGCCATCGCCCGGGCCTCCCTGGAGTCCGTCCAGCACCGCGCGGATCTGGGAGGCGGGCACGTCGCTCACGAGCCGGAACTCGCCGATCCGGGGCGAGAGCACGAACGGCACCCGGCCATCGCGCGCCTTCTTGTCGCGCGTCATCGCCGCGAGCACCGCCTCGACGTCGAGCGGCCCGGCCTCGAGCGGCAGGCCGACGGCGGCAAGCACGCGCTCCTGCCGGCGGGTGGTGTCGCCGGTCGCGATGCCCAGGCGCTCGGCCAGGCGCGCCTCGGCCACCATCCCCAGCGACACCGCCTCGCCGTGGGTCCAGCGCCCGTAGCCGGAGGCGGCCTCGAGGGCGTGGCCGACGGTGTGGCCGTAGTTCAGCACCGCGCGGAGGTCGGACTCGCGCTCGTCCCGCTCGACCACGCCGGCCTTGAGCCGGCACGAGCCGCCGACGATGCGCTCGAGCGTCGCCGCGTCGCGCCCGAGCAGCGCGGCGGCGCTGGCCTCGACGTCGGCGAAGTACTCCGCGTCGAGCACGATCCCGTGCTTGACGATCTCGGCCAGCCCCGAGCGGAACTCCCGCTCGGGCAGGGTGCGGGCGGTGAGGGGATCCACGAGGACGAGGCGGGGCTGGTGGAACACGCCGATGAGGTTCTTGCCCTGGGCGTGATCGATCGCGGTCTTGCCGCCCGAGGAGGCGTCGACCTGGGCGAGGACGGTGGTCGGCAGCTGCACGAAGTTGACGCCGCGCATGTACGTGCCGGCGACGAAGCCGGCGACGTCACCCACCGCCCCGCCGCCGAGCGCGAGCACGGTGGAGGTGCGGTCGAGCCGCGCCTCGAGCAGCGCGTTCCAGCACTCCTCCGCCACGGCCAGGCTCTTGGCGCTCTCGCCCTCGGGCACGTCGACGGCCGTGACCGCGAAGCCCGCCTCCTCGAGGCTGGCGGCCACGGTCTTGCCGTAGAGGCGGCGGATCGCGGGATCGCTGACCAGCGCCGCCCGCGTCCCCACCCCGAGCGCGCGCAGGCGCGGCCCGACGGAGGCCAGGACGCCCGGCTCGACCACGATGTCGTACGAGCGGCTGCCGAGGCTGACGCGGACTACCATCGCTCGAGCCCGTCGAGGTAGGCGGCGTGATTGGCGCGGATCTCGCCCACGCTGTCGCCGCCGAACTTCTCGAGGAAGGCCTGGGCGAGCACGATGGCGACCATGGCCTCGCCCACGATGCCGGCCGCGGGCACCGCGCACACGTCGCTCCGCTCCACCACCGCCTCCACGGTCTCCTTGGTCGCGATGTCGACGGACCTGAGCGGGGTGCGGAGCGTGGACAGCGGCTTCATGGCCGCGCGCACCACGACGGGCTGCCCGTTGGTGACGCCGCCCTCGAGGCCGCCTGCGTTGTTCGTGCGGCGCACGAGGCGGCCCGCCTCGTCGAGCAGGATCTCGTCGTGCACCCCCGAGCCCGGCCGGCGCGCGGTCTCGAACCCCATCCCGAACTCGGCGCCCTTGATGGCCTGGATGGAGCAGAGCGCCTGGGCCAGGCGCCCGTCCAGCCGCCGATCCCACTGCACGTACGAGCCGAGCCCGACGGGGCAGCCCAGCGCGACGACCTCGACGACACCGCCGAGCGTGTCGCCCTTGGCCCTGGCGTCGTCGATGGCCGCGATGATGGCCTGCTCGGCGTCGGGATCGGCGCAGCGCACCTCGGAGGCCTCCGCGCGCGCGCGGACGTCGTCCCACGGCAGGTCGAGAGCGTCCGCGATGCGCACCCCGCCGATCTCGGTGACGTGGCTCAGGATGGTGATCCCGAACTCCGCGAGGAGCCGGCGCGCGATGCCCGCCACCGCCACGCGCGCCGTCGTCTCGCGGGCGCTCGAGCGCTCGAGGACGTTGCGCACGTCGCGATGGCCGTACTTCATCGCGCCCGCGAGGTCGGCGTGACCGGGGCGAGGGCGGGTCACCGGCTTGAGGGCGGCGCCGGGCGGCGGCGGAGCCACGGACATCGTGGCCTGCCAGTTCTCCCAGTCCCGGTTGGCGATCTGCAGCGTGATCGGGCTGCCCAGGCTCGCGCCGAAGCGGACCCCGGAGAGGATCGTGACCTGATCGCGCTCGATCTTCATCCGGCCGCCCCGGCCGTAGCCCCGCTGGCGGCGCGCGAGGTCGACGTTGATGTCGGCGTCGCTCAGGCCGAGGCCGGCCGGGACGCCGTCCACGATGGCGGTCAGCGCCTGGCCGTGGGATTCACCCGCGGTGAGGAAACGAAACGTTTCTGCCATGTTGGGCGCCCAGCCGGGCGCGGATCAGGATACCACGCGGCGCCCGTTCGCCGGGCGGCCCGCCCTCAGCGGCTGGGCGGGCTCGGGGGGGGCGCCGCGGGCACCTGGAAGCCGAGCTTCTGATCGGACTTCAACACCGTGGGGGTCAGGAACACGACCAGCTCCCGTCCCGTCTCGAAGTTCTCGCGCGACTTGAACAGCCAGCCGAAGAACGGAATGTCGCCGAAGAGCGGCACCTTGCGGTTCGTCACCTGGCTCACGCCGGTGGTCACGCCACCGACGACCAGGCGCTCGCCCTCCTTGACGATGACCTGGGTCTCCGTCTTGCGCTTGTTGATGGCGGGCGGCTGGCCGGCGCTGCCGAGGTTCACCACGTTGCCCCGCGAGTTGTTCTCCACGACCACCACCATCTTGATCCTGGTCGCGTCGACTTCGCGGATCACCGTCGGGGTGACCGTCAGCTGCAGGAGCGCCTCCTTGAACTGGATCTGCGTGCCGGCCGAGCTGATGGTCGCGTACGGAATCTCCTCGCCGAGCGACACCTTGGCGGTCGCGTTCTCCACCGTGACGATCTCGGGCCGGGCGAGCGTGCGGGTCTTGCCCTGCTCGGCGAGGTCCTGGAGCATGAGGTTGATGTTCAGCCGCGTGCCGACGATGCCGAACGCGATGCCCGCCGCCGGAAGCGGCCCCGAGTTCGGGAGCGAGGTGATCGGCAGGTTGATGAGGTTGCCGCCGAGGGGCAGGCCGGTGAGGAAGCTGACCGGCAAGCCGCCGACCTTGGCGTCCGAGATGGACTGGAGCAGCAGGTTGGGGTTGGACGGCACGAACCCGATCGTCGACACCGGATCGAGCAGGGGCGCCGCGCCGATGAGCCGCCCGGGGATCACGGGCACATTCTGGCCGCTGACGACGGCGGTCTGCAGTCCCTGGCTCACCAGCGACGTCGAGCCGATGTTGCCGAGCGTCATGCCGCCCCACTGGATACCGATCTGCTCGAGGGCGTTGCGATCGAGGATCTCCATCCGCGCCTCGATCTTGACCTGGGGCAGCGGCACGTCGAGCGACTCGGAGATCAGCTTCTTCACCCGGTCGAGGTCCGCCGAGTAGAGCCGGAGGAAGAGCGTGTTGGTCGGCTTGTGGGCGCGGATCGTGAGGCCCTTGGCCAGCACGTCCTGCGACACCGACACGGGCGGCGGCTGCGGAGCGGGCTGGGTCGCCTGCTGACCGTAGAGCTGGGCGAAGGGGGGCTCGGCGATGAGCGGGCCGCCACCGAGCGTGGTGTTGCCCGTGAGCATGGTGCCCTGCTCGCTGATGCCGAGGATGCCCTGGAGCGTCTTCGCGACCTCGACGGGATCGGCGTAGAAGAGGCGGAGCGTCTCCTCGCGCAGCGGCCCGCGGGCCTCGGCCTCGCGCGAGGAGGCCTCGGCGGCCAGGCGCTTCTGCTGGACCTCGACCTCCTTCAGGGCCGCCTCGGCGATGCGCGTGCGGACCTCGGCCTCGGCCTTGACCTTCGCCTCCTCGGCGAGCGCGCGCTGCTGGCGCTCCTTCGTCAGCTGCTCGTCGGAGACGATGCGGATGATGTTGTCGCGCTCGAGCTTCTGGAGGTTGCGAGCCTCCATGATGATGTCGAGCGCCTGCTCCCAGGTCACGTTGCGGAGCGAGATCGAGACCTTGCCCTTGACGTCGTCGCCGACCACGATGTTGCGTCCGCTCTCGGCCGCGAGGATGCGGAAGAGGTTCACGACGTCGGCATCCTTGAACTCAAGCGAGATCAGCCGCTGCTCTCCGGCGCGCCCCGACGCGGCCTGTGGAGTTGGTGCGGGCATCGGTACGAACGAGGGCGGAGTGGACTTCAGCGGCGCCGGCGGGGCGGCCTGCGCGGCCGGGACCGCGCTGGGCAGGGGCGGGGTCGCTGTCGGTCCGGCGGGAGGCGGCACCGCGATCGGCGGGGCCGACAGCTGGGCCGTCGCCTTCGGCGCCGGCGCGCTCGCCGGCGGTGGGCTGGCGACGGGCTCCGCGGTCGGGACCGGCGGGGTCACCGGGGCGCGCGCGGACGCCGGGGCCGCCGCGGGTGAAGGCACGGGCGCCACTGGCGGCGCCGGCATGGCGGAGGCCGGCGTGGGCGACGCCGATGTGGGCGATGCCGGCGCCGCGGGCATCGGCGCCGGCGACGTGGCCGTCACCGGCGCGGGCGTGGCAGCCGCGTCGGCGAGCGCCGGGGGAGCGGCGGGCGGCGCGGGCTCGGGAGGAACGGACGCGACGCGCGGCTCGGGGGCTTCCCGCGACGCGGCCTCCGCGCGCTCTCGCTCCGCCGCCGGCGGCTCCTGCGGCGCGCGACCCACGCCTTCCTGCCGGGGCGGAAGCGCGGCCGGCGCAGCCTCGCGCGCCGTGGCGCTCGGGATCGCGATGACGAGGCCGTCCGAGGTCTCGTGGATGGCGTAGCCCGTTCGTCCGGTGAGCTCCACGACGACGCGGGCCACGTCGCGGCGGTACTGGCTGCCGCGGATCTGCCGCAGCGGCTCCTCGCCTACCACGAGGGGCGAGCCGCGCCAGGCATACGTCGTGTCCTCGAGGTCCACCACGAGGCGCGCGGGCGACTCGAGCATCTCGGCGCGATACCGCGGAGGCCCGGCGGCGCGGAGCTCCACGGTGATGGTGTCGCCCTCGGCGCCGAGGCTGATCTCCTCGAGGCGCGAGCGGCCGGCCGGCGTGCCGGGCGAGGGCATCGTGAAGAGGAGGACCGAGAGGAGGAGACCGCTTGCTACCCGCGACGCGCGAGTCCGGAGGTGAAAGGGCATTCAGTCTCCCGCGAGCTTCAGCACCACGCGGTTCGCCCCGGATCCCGGTCGCGCCGTGATCCCGAACACGACGGAGTCGGGCCCGATCTCCACCACCCGGCTTTCGCCCAGCGAGTCGCCCACCCGGAGGATGTACCCCACGCCGTCCGAGGTCTCGACGAGCGCCCAGGGCGCGCCGCCGCTCTTGACGATGCCGGTGAGCTTCGCCGTCGTCACCATCGGACGCGCCGTGCCCTCGATCACCTCGAGGGTCTGGAAGGGGTCGCGCCGTCCCCGGGGCTCGTAGGTCGGCGGCGCCGGCTTTGGCCGCGCGCTCTCCGCGGCGGCCTGGCCGGGGCCGCCCGCGGGCACGGCCGCGACCGAGGCGCTCACCTTCGGCGCCGGCGGCGTCGATGACGGCGAGGAGCCGCACGCCGCCGTGCCCAGGACCGCGCCGAGCACGGTGAGCACGCAGGGGCGCGCCGTCACTTCTTCTCCTTGCCCTTGGACACGGGGGGTGCGCCGATGGGGCGATACACGTAGGTCGAGACGGTGACGTCGGCGTGGAGCGAGCTGCGTCCCTTGCCCAGGCCGGCGACCTTGAGATCGCTGACCGTCACGATCCGGGGGATCGCCGCCACCCTCTCGAAGAACTTGCCGAGCTGGTGATAGCCGCCCTCCACCGCCATCGCGATCGGAATCTCGGTGTAGTAGTCGTGGACCCGGGGCTCCTTGGGCTGGAAGGTCCCGACCTCCAGGCCGGACTGGAACGCCGACTCCGAGAGCGTGCGATAGAGCGTCGAGATCTCGCGCTCCGCGGGCAGCTTCTCGCGCGTGGCCTCGAGCTGGCGCTCGATCGCGCTGGTCTCGCGCCGGAAGCGCGCGAGGTCCGCGATGGCCGCCCGGGTCTGGACCAGCTCGGCCTGGACGCTCCGGTTCTGCCCGTCCTGGGCCGCGACCCGCGCCTGCAGCGGTGAGAGCAGCAGGAAGTAGCCTCCGCCGACGATGACGGCGAGCCCGACGAGCCCGAGCGTGATCTTCTGGGACATCGAGGCGTTGACGAGCGGGTCGAAGATCGCGGGCAGCGCCACGTCAGCCCCCGAACCGACAGGCGGCCTCGAACGTCACGAGCCGCGGGTTCTTGGTCAGGTCCTGCTTCGACGACAGGAGGTCGACGTCCTTGAACCTCCCCGACGATCGCAGGTTCGACAGGAAGTCGGCCACCGCGGTGGCCGAGAACGCCGTGCCGCTCAGCTTGAGCTCGCTGCTCTTGTCCTCGAGCCCGGTCAGCCAGAGGTCGCGCGGCACCGCGTCGGCGAGAACGTCGAAGAGCGCGGTGGGGCGCGCCTGGTTCTTGGTCAGCTCCTGGATCGCGTCGAGCCGCTCGCGGAGGTCGCCCAGCTGCTCGCGCACCCTGGCCCCCTGGCCGAGCGTCGTCTTCATGGCCAGCAGCTCGCCGTTGGCCCGCAGGAGCTCGGTCGACAGCCGGCTTTCCTGGCGCGAGAGCGTGCCGTAGTACACGACGAGCAGCACGAGGCCGACCAGGTACACGAGGCCGAAGCCGAGCCCGACGTTGAACTCGGGCAGACGGGGCTTGAGCGTGAACGCCGGGCGGCGGCGCGTCTCGGGCGGCGCGAGGTTGATCCGGACGGTCATCGCTTCGCCGAGTCCCCGGGCTGGCGCAGGCCCAGGCCGACCGCGACCGCCAGCGAAGGACCCGCGGCGGCCACCTCCTGCGCGTGCTCCGGCGCGACCTGCACGTGCTCGAACGGCTTGACGACCTCGACGGGCACGCCGAACGTCGAGCCGAGATACTCGCGCAGGCCCACGAGCTTCGAGGTGCCGCCGGCGAGGACCATCTTGCTGATCTGCTCGGTGGCCGCGGTGGAGGCGAAGTAGTCGAAGGCCCGCTGCAGCTCGAGCGCGAGCTCGCGCGAGACGGCGTCACGCACGGGGGCCAGGGCCTCGAGCGCGAACCCGCCCTCGCGGCCGAGCTTGGCGGCCTCCGCCTGCGCGAACGGGATCTTGAGCCGGGCCGCGATCGTCTCGGTGTAGCGGTTGCCTCCGAAGGGCACGTCGCGCACGAACAGGGTGGTGCCCCCGCGCACGACGTTGATCTTCATCATGGTGGCGCCGATGTCGACCAGCGCGACCAGCCCCGTCTCCTCGGGGGCGTTCATCTCGAACTGGTTGCCGAGGGCGAAGCCGTCGACGTCCACGACGACGGGGCTCAGCCCCGCCTCCTGCACGGCGTTGGCGTACTCGGTGACCTTCGTCTTCTTGGCGGCCACGAGGGCCAGCTCCAGGACCCTGTCCTGCTGTCCCAGGACGTGGTAGTCGAGGAAGACCTCGTCGATGGCGAAGGGGATCTGGTGCTCCGCCTCGAGGTGCACCGCCTCGGGCAGCTCGCGGGCGGGGACCTCGGGGATCTGGAGCTTCTTGATCATCAGCTCGCGGCCGCAGATCCCGATGGCGGCGTCGGTGGTCTTGATCCCGGCCTTGGAGACGGCGTGCTGGATGGCGTCCACCACGGCCGCCAGGTCGTGGATGGTGCCCTCGGAGATGGCCCCGGGCGGCAGCTCCACCACGCCAAGGGCCTTGAGCGACACTGCAGGGCCCGTTCGGTCGAGCTGGACCGCCTTGACCGCGCTGGAACCGATGTCCAACCCGAAGCAATCCGGGGGCTTTTTGACACCGAACCGATGAAGAAAGTCCCCGACTGCCACCGAGTTGTTATTAGCGCACTCTCAGGAGCCTGTCAAAAGGAAACTTCCAGAAATCGGGGGTGTTAGTCGCCCACACTACCAGCGGTTGTACGCGCGAGTGCCGAGACCTTCCCGGCAGGTACCCCGGACGAATCGCTCACGCCGGCGAAGCTGGAGGCGGCGCCGACGCCGCTCAGGGCGAGGCGACTTCCTGGTAGGTGCCCGGCACGAGGAACCACTGCTGGGGCACGGCGGTGTTGCTGCCGGTCCGGGACTTGGGGCAGTCATAGGTCGTGTTGCCGCCGTACAGCTCGAGCCCGAGCTGGTCGTACGAGGTCTGGTTGTTGGTCATGTTCACGGTCGACATGTCGATGTACGGGCCGCCCCCGGCCACGACGTTGCCGGCCACGGTGGCCCCGCCGCTCAGCCGCAGCGACTTGGCGGTGTACACCAGCCCGGAGAGCGTCGTGGTGCCGCCGCTGTTCTGGACGATGAGCTCCCCATTCACGATCAACCAGCCGCTCCAGTTGGGATGCTGGTCCATCGTGACCTTCGCCTGGTCGACCGCCTGCCCCGTCACCTCGGCCGGGATTCCGGTGCCGGGCGAATCGATGAAGACGAGCCCGTTCGGGATCGGCAGGCTGGTGTTCAGGACGAGGCGTCCGCTGGTCAGCGGCCAGTTCGCGGTGTTCGGTCGGATGTACGTGCCGAAGCCGTTCTGGGCCAGCGTGCGCAGCAGGCCCCACTCGTTCTGGGTGTAGAGCCAGGTCTCGTTGGGTTGGGTCTGCCACTGGCCGTTGATGGCGGCCAGGGTCTGGGCCGACGTCGAGTTGTCCGCGTTGATATCGCTGACGTTGCCGCTCGCGTTGAGCTTGCCGAGCTGGGGACCCGTGGCGACCGATGGTTGAGTGATCAGGATGCCCCACTGCTTGGGGTTCGTGTTCGTGACGCAATTGGCCGTGGCCGGCGCCGCGGAGACCGTGCCGTTCGCGCCGCCGGCCTTTTGCGCGTCGCCGGTGTAGACGCCCGCCGCGGCCGCGGGAAAGCTCAGCGCCCTGAGGTACTGGACCCTCGCCAGGATCTTGCGCTGGGAGAACCTCGGGTTGGCCATCTGGGCCCCTTGACCCGAGACCGCGGCCGCCTGGCCGACCACCTGGAGCTGGTACATGTTGCCGGGATCGGCCGGATTGCCCCCCTGGACCCCTTGCTGCCAGGCCTTGATGCTGAACGTCGCGGTGTTGTTGAACGCGAAGTTGGTGGCGCCGTCGTACGGCGAGGCGGCGACGGCAGCGATGAGGTCGTTCCGGATCATGGTGTTGCTGTCGGCGCAGGGCCCCGTGGGCGCACAGTGCGACAGCGCCCAGATCGCCCGCTCGAAGCCGGCGTCCGCCGCGGAGTGCGCGAGCATGGACGCCTGGAGATTCGAGGCGATGGTCGGCTCGAGCGCGGCATAGGAGCTGAACGTGACGGTCAGCGCCAGGATGATGGCCAGGGCGACGAGCGTGAGCGGCAGCACGACGCCGCGCTGGTCCCTCAGCGGACGCATCACGCTGGCGTCAGCACGATGAGCAGTCATAGGCGGTCCGGCTCCTGAGCTGTACGCGGGTCGAGTTCTTCACCAGCTGGTACTGGGGCGACGAGCTGCTCGGGTTGTCCTCGTTCTGGGTCTGCAGCGCGATGGTCACCGCGAAGGCCTTGTCGTAGGTCGTCCGCGTGCTGCCGGTGCGGTCCCAGCACTGGACCGAGAAGAGGTTGACCCCTCCCACCAGGGTCACGGTGGCACCGCTGTTCTCGCCGGAGGCCGTGCGCTGCAGGTTGGCGCCGCTCACGGCGTAGTGGATCGTCTGCGCCGTCTGACACAGCCCGTGCAGCGTGTTGTCCGTGTTCCACGTCAGGCAGGTGTTGAAGGTGACGTCGCTGGCGCCGCTCGCCTGGTCGCAGCTGGCGCCGGCGGTGAAGATCGCGCCGCCGGCGTCGGGCTGGGCCCCGAGGAGCTCCGCCGCCATGCGGGCCAGCGTGGTCCGCGCGTTCTGCTGGACGGCCACCCGGGCGTCGCCGACGCCGATCGAGATCATGCCCTGGCTGACGACCGCGAAGACCCCGGCCAGCACGATGGCGGCCACGGTGCAGCCGATGAGGAGCTCCACGAGGCTGAAGCCGCGCTGGTGGCTCATTGCGTGGCGCGCCCGCGCTTGGCGACCAGCGCGTCGAGCTCCACCGTGAGCGGCGAGCCGGTCAGGCCGCCGGTGGCGACGAGGGGGGTGTAGGTGACCTTGACCTGCACGACCCGCAGGTCGGGGTCGCTGATCTGCTGGGCGCCGGTGCCCGAGCACAGGGGCGTGTAGGTGCTGTTCGAGCAGTCGAAGATCCGCACCGTGCGCGTGTAGCCGTAGAAGCCCTGGGCGTTGAGGTTCGTCAGGTCCGCCGCGTCGGTCCCGAAGGTGGAGTAGTTGCTGCCGTGGCTGTTGCAGGTGCTGGATTGGGGCTCGGTGCTCGCGTTGCTCGACTTGCCGAGACAATCGACGTCCGGGTTGAGCGTCCACGTCGCGCCGCGCACCCGCTCGAGGCGGTCCTGCGCGAGGAACATCGCGGCCGACATCTGGTTGCCGATCTGGACGCCCGAGACGCCGAAGGGCACCACGCTGGCCAGGCCGACGAGCGCGATGGCCACGACCGCGGTGGCGACCATGACCTCGGCGAGGGTGAAGCCGCGCGGATCGCATGGCCGGACGGCCACCTAGTTGGAGACCTCCTGGTACGTGCCCGGCACCACGAACCAGCGCTGGGGGATCGCGGTCTTGTTCGACCCCGACCCCCCGTTGCGGCTGCTCTGGCAGCCATAGGTCATGTCGCCGCCGTAGAGGTTGAGGCCACCCTGGGCCTCGGTCACCGGGCCGGTCAGGTAGGGGCCGCCCCCGGCGACGCCGATGCCCGAGATCTTCGTCCTGTCGTTCAGGGTCAGGCTCTTGGCGGCGTAGGTCAGCCCGTTCAGCGACGGATCGGGGTTGCCGCTCGTCCGCGTCAGGGTGAGGTCGCCGTTGACGATCAGCCATCCGTACCAGGTCGCCCCCAGCGACTTGACGATCACGGTCGCGCGGGTGTCGCTGCCGTTCACGGCGTCGATGGTGGCGTCGCTGAACGAGGTGCTCGGATCGATGAAGACGAGGCCGCCCTGGCTCGGCAGCGGGTGGGTGCTGTCGAAGACCAGGTTGCCGCCGCCGTCGAGGTTGCTGCCGTAGGTCCCGCTGCCCTGGCGGACGTAGGTGCCGAAGCCGTTGCGGGCCAGGGTTCTGAGCAGGCCCCATTCGTCCTTGGTGAACAGGTAGGGAAAGCTCGTCGCGTCCGTCTTCGTGTTGTTGCCGCCGTCGCCGTTCGCATTGATCTTGGAGGCGTTGGTGATTGACGCCCCGGAATAGATGGCGTACGGGCTGGTGTTGTTCTGCGCGCTGCAGTTGTTGTTGTGGTCGGCGCTGACGGTGCTGGTGTTGCTGCCGTCGCCGTTGGCGCCGTACGGCGTGACGGCGGCGCCCCAAGTGGCCGCGTCGGTGGCCGGGCCGAAGGGCCGGAGATACTGCAACCGGGCCCAGATCTTGCGCTGGGAGAACTTCGGGTTGGCCATCTGGCTGCCCTGACCCGTGGTGGCGGCCGCCTGGCCGATCACCTCGAGCCGGTACATGTTGCTCGGGTCGGGGTTCGCGCCGTTCCACTGCCAGGCCTTGACGCTGAACGACGCGGTGGTGTTGAAGGGGAAGCTGGTGGCGCCGTCGTAGGGCGCGGCCGCGGTCGCGTTGCTGAGGTCGTTGCGGATCATGGTGTTGCTGTCGGCGCAGGGCCCCGTCGACGCACAGTGCGACAGCGCCCAGATCGTCCGCTCGAAGCCGGCGTCCGCCGCGGAGTGGGCGAGCACGGACGCCTGCAGGTTGGCGGCGATGGTCGGCTCGAGCGCGGCGTAGGAGCTGAACGTCACCGTCAGCGCCAGGATGATGGCCAGCGCGACGAGGGTGAGCGGCAGCACGATGCCCCGCTGGTCTCCGAGCATGGGGATCACCGGGATCGCGCTGCCTCGCCCCGGCCCGCGGTCAGCACGTCGTGCAGTCATAGACCGTCCGGCTCCTGAGCAGCAGGCGAGTCTTGTTGGTCACGAGCTGGTACTGCGGATTGCTCGACGAAGGGTTGTCCTCGTTCTGGGTCGTCAGGGAGATCGTGACCGCGAACGCCTTGTCGTAGGTCGTCTGGACCGGCGTTCGGGTGGAGTCCGTCCGGTCCCAGCACTGGACCGCGAAGGCCTGGACGCCGCCCACGAGCGTCACCGCGACCCCGCTGTTCTCCAGCGACGCCGTGCGCTGCAGGTTGGTGCCGCTGACGGCGTACCGGACGGTCTGCGGCGTGGTGCACTTGCCGGTGTTGGCGTCCCAGCCGCCGACGGTGCACGCGTTGAAGGTGACGTCGTTGGCGCCGCCCGGCTGGTCGCAGTTGGCGCCGGCGGTGAAGATGGCGCCGCTGGCGTCCGGCTGGGCGCCCAGCATCTCCGCGGCGATCCGGGCCAGCGTGGTCCGCGCGTTCTGCTGGACGGCCACCCTGGCGTCCCCCACGCCGATCGAGATCATGCCCTGGCTGACGACCGCGAAGACGCCGGCGAGCACGACGGCGGCCACCGTGCAGCCGATCAGCAGCTCGACGAGGCTGAACCCGCGCTGGCTCACGGGGTCGCGAGGCCGCGCTTGGCGACCAGCGCGGTGAGCTCGACGGTGATCGGCGTGCCCGTGAGCATGCCGGTGGCGACGAGGGGCGTGTAGGTGACCCGGACCCGCACGACCCGCAGGTCGGGGTCCGAGATCTGCTGCGCTCCGGTCCCCGAGCACAGCGCGGTGAAGGTGCCGTTGTTGCAGTTGAAGACGCGGGTGGTGCGCGCGTAGCCGGCGAAGCCCGTGACGTCGGTCTCGTCGTCGCCGAACGTCTTGTAGTTGTTCGGGTGATTGTTGCAGGTGTCCGATGTGGGCACGTTGCTGGCGTTGCTCGACGTGCCGAGGCAGTCGGTGCCGGGGGTGTCCGTCCACACCGCGCCGCGCGCTTGCTCGAGACGCTCCTGGGCGAGGAACGTGGCGACGGAGAGCTGGTTGCCGATCTGGACGCCCGAGACGCCGAAGGGCACCACGCTGGCCAGGCCGACGAGCGCGATGGCGATGACCGCCGTCGCGACCATGACCTCGGCGAGGGTGAAGCCGCGCGGATCGCCGGTCACGGGCCGATGGACACCCGGCCGGAGACGGCCACGATCACCGACAGCGTCTGGGACGTCGTGGTGTTCTGCACGGTGTAGGTCCCGCCGGGGGACGCGGCTCCGAGGTTGGTGAACTGCACGGACGCGCCCGGGTACGCGCTGATGATGATGCTGTTGTTCAAGCCCGTCCACCCGTTCGTGTCCGACGTGAGGGCCGTCCACGGCGTGGTGCCGATCATGACCTGGAACTTGCCGGCGGTGCCCCCGCTGCCGCCGTTGACGGTCACCGTCTGGTTCTGGCGGATGGCCAGGGCCCGGGCCGTGTTGAGGATCGACGCCAGCTCCTGGGCGCCGCTCTTCACCATCGACGTCTGCCAGTAGTTGGTGAACGTGGCCATGGCGGTGACCGTGATGACGGCGGTGATGCCGACGACGATGACCAGCTCGATCAGGGTGAACCCCCGAGCGTTTATCTGGCGAAGGCGGCCAGCCACCATACGGCTCCTCCCGGGGCGAGGGCACGAGACCCCCATAATAGTGCGGCGGCTCCTCCGGAGGCAAGGCACGGCCCGAACGGGATCGGGTCCTTCCGGCCCTTGCGGCCGGACACGAGCAGGGCCGTGGCGACGGCGCCGCCGAGCACGACGGCCACGAACAGCGCGAACAGCCCGGCGCGCCAGCCCAGGAAGGCCCCCAGCATGGCCGCCAGCTTCATGTCGCCGCCCCCCATGCCCCCGCCGCTGGCCAGGATGATCGCGAGGAAGATCCCGCCGCAGACGGCCGCGCCGATCAGCGCGTCGCTCCAGGCGACGCGGCGCGTGATCACGTTGGCGAGAACCCCCACGACGATGCCGGGCAGCGTGATGACGTCGGGGATGAGCTGGTGCGTCAGGTCGATCCCGGTGATCGCGACGAGCGCCGCGAGCAGCGCCAGGGCGACGGGCAGCTGCGCGCTCCAGCCGAACGTCGCCCACGCCAGCGCGAAGAGCGCGGCGGTCGCGGCCTCGACGATCGGATAGCGGGGCGAGATGGGCGCCTCGCACGCCCGGCAGCGGCCGCCGAGCGCGAGGAAGGACAGGAGCGGGATGTTGTCGAACCAGGCGATCGTCGCGCCGCAGACCGGGCACGCCGAGCGCGGGCGCACCAGGCTCCGGCCTTCGGGCAGCCGGGCGATGACGACGTTCAGGAAGCTGCCGACCAGCAGCCCGAGCACGACGATGGGCAGCATCATGGCGCGATCATTGCCGCCCGGCGTGCAGTCCATGTGGCGGGCATCGCGACAGGCAACGGACCCCCTCGTGAGCGCAAGCACTCCCCCCACTCCACGGGCTGTCATCGGCGTGTCCGAGGCCCTTGCGGAGGCCCCGCCGGCAGGTTTTCCCCGGCCGGCTACCCCGTCCGTGCCCGATCGGCACGGAGCGGCCGGTCCGGGACTACCAGCGCTCCAGGAACACGGGGGCCACGAAGCCGGCAAGCCGGCCGTCGAGGCTCTGCAGCTTCTCCCACTGCGCTCGCGCCTGCTCCTCGCGGCCGGTCGCCGCGTAGGCGAGCGCCAGGCCCACGCGGGCCGGCGCGCTCTCGGGGCTGACCCCCAGGGAGCGCTCGAAGTACGGCACCGCCCGGTCCGGCCGTCCCGCGGCCGAATAGGTGAATCCGATGTTGGCGAGGAGCACCGGCTGATCGGGCTGCAGGCGCTCCGCCGCCTGCAGCTTCGCCAGCGCCTCGTCGTAGCGCTTCAGGTACAGCAGGATCACGCCGACGTTCTGCATCAGCTCGGCGCTGTTCGGCTTTCGCCGCAGGAGGCTCTCGAAGTGCGCCAGCGCGGCGTCGAACTCTCCCAGGTTGCCGAGCGTGATGGCCAGGTTGCTCTCGCCCTTGTCGCGGTCGGGCCGCAGCTCCATCACCCGCTCGAAGTGGCCCCGGGCGAGCACGTAGAAGCCCTGGTTGTAGAGGAGGACGCCGAGGTTCGTCCGGCAGATGGAGCAGGTCGGCTCCGTCTCGAGCGAGTAGCGCCAGAGGCTGTCGTCGTCCTTCCACACCTGGACCTGTTGCCACGTGAGGATCGCCAGGCCGATGGTCGCGAAGGCGAGCGCCGCCGCGGCGAGGCGCGCGATGACGGGCCGCACGACCTCGGCGCGCGCGAGCGTCACCAGCCCGCCGACCGCCGCGCCGAGGAGCAGCGCCCAGCTCATGCACGGCAGGTAGCTGTAGCGGTCGTGGGTGAGCTGGTAGCCCGAGTGCACGACACCGCTGACCGGCGCGAGGGTGACGACGTAGAAGGCGGCGGCCGCGAGCCCGCCCGGCAGCGCGCGCCGCAGCGCGAGCACCAGCGCCGCGATCGACAGCACCGCGATCATGGCGGACAGGAACGGCCAGTCGCGCAGGTGGATCGTCGCGGGCAGCTCGTGCAGCGGCGACAGCCCCGTCGGCACGATCGTCTTCCAGAGGTAGAACCAGTAACTGTAGAAGACCATGCCCACGCGCGCGCTCGGCGGGTACTTCTGGAGCGACGTCACGTAGTGATTGGACGCCTGGGCCCAGTAGCCGACGGCCGCGCCCAGGAGGCCGAGGGCGAGGAAGGGCACCTTCTCCCGCCACACCGCGCGCGCGGCGGGCGACGCGAGCTGGCGCCAGTCGGTGGGCAGGCGACGGAGCGGGTAGAAGTCCATGATGATCAGCGCGAGCGGCAGGGTCATCACCATGGACTTGGAGGCCAGCCCGAGCACGAAGCAGCCGGCCACCGCCACGAGCAGGCGCCGGCGCCGCCCGCCGTCCGCGTCGACCGCCTTGAGGTAGGCGAGTACGGCGAGCAGGAAGAACATCCCCGACAGCACGTCGCGCCGCTCCGTCGCCCACGCGACCGATTCGGCGCGGAGCGGGTGGACGGCGAAGAAGAAGGCGGTGGCGGCGGCGGCCAGCCGCAGCGCCCCGGCCTCGAGGCGCAGGGCGCGGCCGAGCAGCCGCAGCGCCACGAAGTACATCAGGGCCGCGTTGACGGCGTGGAGCACGACGCTCCAGAGGTGATAGCCCATCGGCTTCATCCCCCAGAGCGTGTAGTCGAGCCCGAAGGTCAGCCAGGTCAGGGGGATGTAGTGGCCCATCAAGACGGTGGAGAACATCCAGCGGATGTTCCGCCAGCCCAGGCCCCGGAAGTCCTGGTTGTCGAGGAAATTGATGCGATCGTCCCACTCCACGAAGCCGTGCCACAGGGTCTCGGAGAAGGCAAGGAAGGTCACCACGGTCAGGGCAACCGGGATCGCGCGCGTGACCCGGGCATCGGCGGCGAGCCGTCGCAGCAGCCGTCCGACGGCCGGCGCCGCCGCGCGCTCGGCGGCGGGGACGATCAGCTGATCCGTCGACGACATCGAAACCTCGTGAGCAGGAGTGGCCATTCGTTCCAACGCCCGGGAGCGCCGATCAGGCGTCCCGGGCGTTGAGGTTCAGCGTGGCGATCTGATGCTTACGGCACCGAGGCGGTGGCGCCGTCGCCCGAGGCCGAGATCGTGAAGAAGCCGCCCGTCGCGGTGCCGAAGCCGTAACCGCCCGCCGGGGTCCAGCCCGTCGGAACGGACGGGATGGCTGCGATGAACGGACCCGCCGTTTGCCCCTGACCGTTGGAGGCGGTCGTGGTCAGCTGTCCCAGCGCCGTGGCGGTGATGCCGGTGTGGGCCGAGTAGATGGTGATGGCCGACGCCATCGACCGGACGTCCGCCTGGGCCTTGGCGATGCGCGCCCGGGCCTGGACGGCGTTGTACAGCGGGATCGCGATGGCCGCGAGAATGCCGATGATGGCCACGACGATCATGAGCTCGACCAGCGTGAAACCACGCCGGTTGCCGAGCCTGAACCGCGACTTCCTCCAGAACTCGCTCATTTGTGTTCCTCCTACCTCCGTGGGAATTTGTCCACCAGCTTGGTCTGGGAGCGCACGAGGATACAGCACGGTTCGTGCCACGGGCGTAGACCTTACCCGAGCTTATGAATCAATGTGTTGTGCGGTGCTCTACCGACGCGAGATCCTTGCGTTGACGGATTATGGCGAGGGAGGTGACAAAAAACGTCAGCTGCCTGGCGAGGGAGCCTCCGAGGCCCGCTCGAGATCCGGCGAGGGCCGCACGTTGTGCTTCTGCAGCTTGTAGCGCAGCTGCCGGAAACTCAGCCGCAGCAGCTCCGCCGCGCGCGTCTGCACGCCGCCGGTGCGGCCGAGCGCCATCTTGATGAGCTGGTGCTCGAGGCGGTCGAGCGTCGCGTCGAGATCGAGCCCGCCGTCGGGGATCTCGATGGCGAAGTCCGGCACGTCCCTCGTGCGGCGGACGCTCGGCGGCAGCGCGTCGGGGCCGACCATGTCCGACCCGCCGAGGACGATGGCGCGCTCGATCGCGTTCTCCAGCTCCCGGATGTTGCCCGGCCAGTGGTAGTGCTCGAGCAGGCCGAGCGCCTCCGGGGTGATGCCGCGCATGTCCTTGCCGGATTCCTTGGAGAGCTTCTTCAAGAAATGCGCGACGAGGACCGGGATGTCGTCCCGGCGGTCGCGCAGCGGCGCCAGATGCACGGGAATGACGTGGAGGCGGTAGAAGAGGTCCTCGCGCAGCAGCCCTTCGCCCACCGCCTTCTCGAGGTCGCGGTTGGATGCCGCGATGACGCGCACGTCGACCTTGATGTCCTTGGTGTCCCCGACCCGCCGGACCTCGCGCTGCTGCAGCACCCGCAGCAGCTTGACCTGGAGCGACGCGGGGATCTCGGTGATCTCGTCGAGGAACAGGGTGCCACCGTCCGCGGCCGAGAACAGGCCCTGGGCGTTGGCCACCGCGCCGGTGAACGAGCCGCGCACGTGCCCGAAGAGCTCAGACTCCATCAGGGCCTCGGGGATGGCGCCGCAGTTGACGGAGACGAAGGGGCCGTCGCGCCGGGCGCTCTCGTAGTGGATGGCCCGGGCCACCAGTTCCTTGCCGGTGCCGCTCTCGCCCGTGATCATCACCGTCGAGGTGGACTCCGCCGTCTTGCGGATCATCTCCATCACCTCGAGGATCGGCGCGCTCTTGCCGATGAGGTTCTCGATGCCGCGCTCGCGGCGCAGCGCGCGCTTGAGGGCGACGTTCTCGTCCTGCAGCCGCTTGCGCTCGAGGGCGTTGCCGATGATCAGGCGCATCTCCTCGAGCTTGAACGGCTTGGTGATGTAGTCGTAGGCGCCGACCTTCATGGCCTGCACGGCCGTCTCCGCGGAGGCGAAGGCCGTGATCACGAGCACGGCGGTGCTCGGCGAGGTCTCCTTCACCGCCTTGAGCACGGCGAGGCCGTCCACCTTGCGCATCCTCAGATCCGTGATGACGAGGTCGAAGGCCTCGCGCTTGAGGATCTCGATGGCGCGCTCGCCGCCGTCGGCGAGGGTCAGGTCGTACCCGTCCTGGGTCAGGGCGATGCCCAGGAGCTCCCGCATGCTCCGCTCGTCGTCGACGACCAGGACGCGACCCGTCGGCATGGCGCTCAGGCCTCCCGGCCCGGCAAGGAGAGGGTGAAGGTGGTGCCCGTGCCAGGCTCCGAGCGCAGGTCGATCTCGCCGTCGTGGTCATGCACGATGCGATGCACGAGGGCGAGCCCCAGCCCGCTGCCGTCCGGCTTCGTGGAGAAGAACGGCTCGAAGAGCTGCCCGAGCTCGTCGGGGGCGATCCCTTCGCCGGTGTCGGCGACCTGCACCTCCATGCGCCCGCCGCGCACGGTCGCCGACACGCGCAGCTCGCCCCCCTCGGGCATGGCGTCCACCGCGTTCAGGCACAGGTTCCAGACGGCCTGCCGGAACTGCTGGGCGTCGATCGGCCAGCGCAGGGCGCGCGGGAAGTCGCGCACGATCTTGAGCCCCGGGGGCAGCGCGCGGTGCTCCAGGAGCAGCAGGATGTCGTCGAGCGCCTCGCCCACGTCGACGCTGGTGATCGACAGCGGCGCCGGTCGCGCGTACTCCAGGAAATTCTTGATGATCTCGTTGAGACGGTCCGACTCGCGGAGCACGATCTGCACGAGCCGCTCCCGCTCGCTCTCCGGCACCGCCCTGCTCGTCAGGGCCTCGATCGCCCCCGTGAGGGAGGCGATGGGGTTCCGGATCTCGTGCGCGATGTTGGCGGCCATGCGGCCGAGCATGGCCAGGCGGTCCGCGTGACGGACGCGGGCTTCCATCTCGCGCAGGCTGGACAGGTTCTCGACCACGACGAGGATGCCCAGGCGCGTGCCGTCGGCGGCCCGCAGCGGCGAGAAGCTCAGGCGCACGGGCACGACGCTGCCGTCCGGCCGTCTCAGGTCCAGCTCGTGGCGCGGCGGGGTCCGGGGCGCGTCGGCCAGGGCGGCCTCGACCGCGGACACCGACACCGCGGGACCGAAGACCGTCGACCACAGCCGGCCGATGGCCTGCGGGGTGGGGACGCCCACGATCTCCTCGGCGGCATGGTTGAAGGCGGTGATGGTCTGGCGGCGGTCCAGGGCCACCAGGCCCGCCTCCACCGAGTCGAAGATGACATCGCGGAACGCCTGGAGGTTTCCGAGGTCCTTGCGCTGGCTCTCCAGCTCCCGCGAGGCGGCCCGGATCCGCTCGGCCAGCGCGCTGACCGCGATGGCCACGAACAGGAACGTCCCCGCGTGCAGCAGGATCGTGAGCACTTCGAGGGCGGTGGTCGTCGCCGGCGTCTCCACGAATGCGAGCACCGGCATCACCGTGCGGCCCATGACCACGCTCACGTAGAGCCCGCCCGCGGTGGACGCCACGATCAGCCCGCCCCGCCCCGGGAGCAGCATGCAGGCGGCGATGATCGACATGACGTACATGGAGCTGAAGAGGGACCGCCCGATGCCGGTCGCGGCGACCACCGCCGTGATGAGCACGACGTCCAGCACGCAGACCAGCCAGACGGTGCGGCGCGACTTGCCCGCCACCCAGGGCAGGAGCCCCGCGCCCGCGCAGGTGGCGACGGCGAGGAACAGGAAGGTGAGCAGGCTCGGCTGCAGCCCCGGCGTCACGGTGGCGGGCGACAGCGCACCGGCGCCGAGCAGGACGGCGGCCAGGGCGAGGCGCACCCAGGAGCAGCCCCGCAGGAGCGCGCTGAGGTTGAAGCCCCCGACGATCACTTGAACAGGGTGACGAGCCGGAAGATCGGAAGGTAGAGGGCGACCACGAGCCCACCGACGACCACGCCGAGGATGACGATCATCAGCGGCTCGATGAGCGAGGTCATCACGGTCACCGCGTCGTCGACCTCCTCTTCGTAGAAGTCGGCGATCTTCGTCAGCATCTGGTCGAGCGCGCCGGTCTGCTCGCCGACGTTGATCATCTGCGTGACCATCGGCGGGAACACCGACGACGCGCGGAGCGGATCGGCCACCGTCCGGCCGGCCGTGACCGCCGCGCGCGCCTGCATCACGGCGCCCTCGACGACCCGGTTGCCGGACGTCTTGGCGGTGATGCGCAGGCCTTCCAGGATGGGGACGCCGCAGGCGATGAGCGTGCCGAGCGTGCGGGTGAAGCGCGCGATGGAGACCTTCTTGAGCAGCGGGGCCAGGATGGGCAGCCGCAGCAGGATGGTGTCGATGGCCAGGCTGCCCTTGTCGGTGGCGTAGTAGCGCCGGAGCCCGAAGGCGCCGCCGCCGGCGGCGGCGACGATGAGCAGGATGTAGGTCCGGGTGAAATCCGAGAGCCACACCACGATCTGGGTCGGCAGGGGCAGGTCGGTGTTCAGGTTCTTGAACATGTTGGCGAAGGTCGGGATGATGAACGTCATCATGAAGATGACCACGATCCCGGCCACGCTGAAAATGGTGATCGGGTACACCATCGCGCCCTTCACCTTGCGGCGCAGGGAGGCGGCCTTCTCGATGTAGGTCGACAGGCGCTGCAGCACCACGTCGAGCGCACCGCCCGTCTCGCCGACCTGCAGCATGTTGACGAACAGCTCGTTGAAGACCTTCGGGTGCTTCCGGAAGGACTCGGCCAGCGTCCGCCCGCCCTCCACGTCCTGCGCCACCTTGCCCGTCACCTCGCGGAGCTTGGGGGAGTCGCCCTGCTCGGCGAGGATGGCCAGACACTGCGCCACGGGCAGGCCCGCGTTGACCATCGTGGCGAACTGCCGCGTGTAGATGGCGAGGTCCTTGTCCTTGACCTTGCTGCCCCACAGGGCCACCGAGAAGCCCGCGCCGCGCTCCCGGCGCTGGGAGATCGAGGTGGCGACGACGCCCCGCGCGCGCAGCTGCTGGACGGCCGCCGTGCGATCGGCCGCCTCGATCTGCCCGGCCACGGCGCCGGAGACGGCGCGGCCCTTGTACGCGAAGACGCTCATGGCCTCACCGCTCCGGCACCAGCACGGCGCCCATCCGCGGGAAGGCGGTCTCGGGGTAGCCGAGCATCCGGGCCAGCTCGTCCTGCAGCATGGACTGGCCGAAGGCGTGCTCCGGAGTGATCCGGCGCTTGCGCACGAGCTCGGCGAGCGAGTGGTTCATCGTCTGCATCCCGAACTTCTGGCCCGCCTGGATAGCGGAATAGATCTGGTGGATCTTGCCCTCCCGGATCATGTTGCGGATGGCCGGGGTGCTCACCATCACCTCCAGGGCCATCACGCGGCCGCCGCCCGTGCGGGGGATCAGGGACTGGGAGAGCACGCCTTCGACGACGAGCGAGAGCTGGGAGCGTACCTGCGCCTGCTGGGCGGGGGGGAACACGTCGATGATGCGGTGGATGGTCTGCGCGCAGGAGTTGGTGTGCAGGGTGGCCAGGGTGAGCCGCCCCGCTTCGGCCAGCGTCAGCGCCGCCGAGATGGTCTCGAGGTCCCGCATCTCGCCGATGAGCACGACGTCCGGATCCTGCCGGAGGATGGAGCGCAGGGCGTTCTTGAACGAGTGCGTGTCGGCGAAGATCTCCCGCTGGTTGACGATGCCCTTCTTGTGCGGGTGGATGAACTCGATGGGGTCCTCGATGGTGACGATGTGCGAGCTGCGCTCGGTGTTGATCTTGTCGAGCATGGCGGCCAGGGTGGTCGACTTGCCGGACCCGGTCGCGCCGGTGACCAGGATGAGGCCCTTGGGCCGGTCGGCCAGCTGCTCGACGATGGGCGGCAGCTCGAGCTCCTGGAACGAGCGGATCTTGTAGGGCAGCACGCGGATGGCCGCGCCCACGGCGCCGCGCTGGAAGTAGATGTTGCAGCGGAAGCGCGCCAGGCCCTGGATGCCGAACGAGAAGTCGAGCTCGTGCTCCTCCTCGAACTGCTGCTTCTGCACCTCGGAGAGCATGCTGTAGGCCAGCCGTTGCGTCTCCTGCGGCGTGAGCGGGTCGTACTCGATGAGGCGGGTGAGGGTGCCGTTGACCCGGAGCAGCGGGCAGCTCCCGCTGGTGAGGTGCAGGTCGGAGGCGCCGCGGCCCACCATGAGGCGCAGGAGATCGGTGATGTCGACGGCCATGCTGCCAGTCTCCTACGCCGTGATCGTGACCCGGAGGATTTCCTCGATGGTGGTGGTCCCCTCGAGCACCTTGGCGAAGCCCGCGTCGCGCAGGGTCTTCATGCCCTGCTCCTGCGCGGTCGCGCGCATCTCCGGCACGGGCGCGCCGTGCACGATCATGTCCCGCAGCTCGGGCGAGATCGTCATGACCTCGTAGAGCGCGGTCCGGCCCTTCATCCCGGTGAAGTTGCAGCGCTCGCAGCCCTTGCCCCGGTGCAGCGTGTAGGGCCCCGTGGCGCCGGTGGGCACGTAGCCGTGCCGGACCAGGACCTCTTCCTCGACCTCGTACGGTTCCTTGCACTGGGTGCAGATCTTCCGGGCCAGCCGCTGGGCGACGACGAGGACGAGGGACGAGGAGACCAGGTACGGCGGGATGCCCATGTCGACGAGGCGGGTGATCGTCGACGGGCAGTCGTTGGTGTGCAGCGTGGAGAACACCAGGTGGCCGGTGAGGGCCGCGCGCACGCTGATCTGGGCGGTCTCGAGGTCGCGCGTCTCGCCGACGAGGATCACGTCGGGGTCCTGGCGCAGGAAGGACCGGAGGGCGGCGGCGAACGTCCGGCCCACGCCCTCGTTGATCTGCACCTGGTTGATGCCCTTGAGGTTGTACTCGACCGGGTCCTCCGCGGTGGTGATGTTGATGTCCGTGGAGTTGATGGTGGCGATGGCCGCGTAGAGCGTGGTCGTCTTGCCGGAGCCCGTGGGACCGGTGATGAGCACCATGCCGTGCGGCTTCTTGATCGCGTCCACGAAGCGCTGGAGGACGTCCGCATCGAAGCCCAGCACGGTCAGGTCGAGCTTCAGGGCCTCGCGGTCGAGGATCCGGATGACCGCCTTCTCCCCGAAGATGGTGGGCATCGTCGACAGCCGCAGGTCGATCTCCCGCCCCATGTGGCGCAGCTTGATGCGGCCGTCCTGGGGCAGGCGGCGCTCGGCGATGTCGAGGTTCGACATGATCTTGAGGCGCGAGATGACGGCCGCCTCCGCCCGCTTGGGCGGCGTCCACATCTCGTGGAGCACGCCGTCGATGCGGAAGCGAATGCGGAAGACCTTCTCGTAAGGCTCCCAGTGGATGTCGGAGGCGCCCTTGTCGATGCCGTCGACGAGGATGGTGTTGACGAGCCGGACCACCGGCGCCTCGGCCGCGGAGTCCTTCAGCTCGAAGAAGTCCGCGATCCGCTGCTGCTCGGCGTCCTCGACGACCTCGACCTCGGAGGCCGTGGCGCTGAGGGTCTCCATGCTGAGCGTCGTGTCGCGCGCCTCGTAGTTGCGCTCGATGGCGGCGCGGATCGCGTTGCGCGGGGCGACCACGGGCGACACCCGCAGATTCGTCATGAAGGCGATGTCGTCGAGGGCGAAGACGTTGGTCGGATCCGCCATGACCAGGGTCAGCGCGTTGCCCATGCGCTTGAGCGGCAGCACCTCGTACTTCTTGCAGATGTGCACGGGCACGAGGCCGATCACCTCGGCGTCGATGTCGAGCTGGTGGAGCTCCACGCTGGCCACGCCGTAGTGCCGCGAGAAGAAGTCCGTCAGGGCCGTCTCGTCGACGAGCTCGAGCTTGAGGAGGACCGAGCTGAGCGTCTCGCCCGTCTTCTGCTGCTCGCCGAGCGCGCGCTTGAGTTGATCGTCCCTGATCAGCTTCTCCGCGAGGAGGAGATCGGCCAGCCGCTGGCTGCCGCGCCGCTCCGTGCCGATGTCGGTCATGACGGGCCCCCTGCGAGCCGCTTCAGCGAGTGCGTGAAGGCCTTCTCGGCGTCGTCCTGATACAGCACGAAGACCACGCGCCGCAGGCTCGTGGACTCCTGCTTGAGGTGCTGGACGACCTCGCCGAGCATGGCATCCGCTGCGACCGGCGGCGCCACGTGGCCGACGCCGGTGCCGAGGGCGGGAAGGGCGAGCGACGTGATCCGGTGCTTGTCGGCGAGCGCGAGGACCGAGCGCGTGGTCCGGGCGATGGTCGCCCCGTCGGTCTTGAGGTCGGGGCCCATCACCGCGGCATGGATCACGTGCGTCGCCATCAGGTTGCCGCCCGTGGTCAGCACCGCGTCTCCGACCTCCACCGGTCCCTGGCCCATCGCTTCTTCCTCGATGATGACGCCGCCCTTGCGCTTGATCGCGCCCGCGACCCCGGCCCCCATGGCCAGTGTCGAGTTGGCGGCGTTGACCACCGCGTCGACCTCCCAGTCCGTGATGTCGCCGCGCTCGATCGCGACGCTGGTCTTGCCGACCCGGATCCTCACGGCCGCTCCTCCCGGGCCTTCGCGGCTTCCCACGCCCGGTCGAGCTCCGCGGCGGAGGCCTCGGACACGGACGTCCCCCCGGCCGCCAGGGTCGCTTCCATCTCTGTAAATCGGCGCCGGAACTTCTGAATCGTAGCCTGCAGGGCGTCCTCGGCGTCCAGCCCCGACAGGCGCGCGACGTTCACAAGCGAAAAGATGAGGTCCCCGAGCTCCTCGCGCACCCGCAAGGGGTCTCCCACCGCCAGCGCCTCACCGGCCTCCCGCACTTCCTCCTCGACCTTTCCCCAGGCCGCCCGCGCATCCGGCCAGTCGAAGTGGACCCGGGCGGCCTTCGTCTGGACCCGCTGAGCGCGCAGCAGCGCGGGTAGCGTCCGCGGCACGCCGTCGAGCACCGAGCGCCGGCCGTCCGCCGGTCCGCCCTCGCGCTGCTTGATCGCCTCCCACTGCGCGAGCGCCTCGCCGGGCGTCTCCACGGTGGCGGTCCCGAAGACGTGCGGATGCCGGCGCACCATCTTATCGCCGAGCCGCCGCAGCACGTCCGCCATCGTGAACTCGCCCTGCTCGCTCGCGATCTGCGCGTGGAACACCACCTGGAAGAGCAGGTCTCCGAGCTCCTCCTCCAGCGCCTCCACGCGACCCACCTCGATCGCTTCGAGCACCTCGTACGCCTCCTCGATCAGGTAGGCCTTGAGTGACGCCCGCGTCTGGTCGCGATCCCACGGGCAACCATTCGGGCTTCGAAGGCGTGCCATGATGTCGAGAAGCCGCTCAAAAAGGGCACCGGGGGGCTCCGGCGTCCCGCTCGCGACGTCCGAGTCCGCCATAAGACAGCGTCCCCATATATAGCACGAGTGGGGCGCCGTTCGACCTCGTTCGACCTATGATAGCGTCACCCCCATGGCCGACGCCGAGAGCGATTCGGGCTTCCGGGTCACCGATCGACGGGGCCGATCCCGCGAAGAGGAGTCCAGCCCGGCCCCGCCGGCCCCTGGCCCTGACGCCGCGCGGCAGAGCCGGGCGACGACCGGACCCCCGCCGCAGGCGATCTCCCCGCCGCCCGAAGCGGCCGGCCGCAGCCTCGTGGGCCTCTTCGTCATGCTGGCCGGCTCGGCGCTCGGTGCCCTGGGCGAGGCCCCCGATCCCATGACCGGTGAGCGCGGGCAGGATCTCGAGCAGGCGGCCGAGCTCATCGACGTCCTGATGCTGCTGCGGGAGAAAACCGAGGGCCACCGGACCACCGAGGAGACGTCCGTCCTCGAGGAAGTCCTCTACGACCTGCACGTCCGCTACACCCAGATCATGAAGTCGTTCGGATCACCACCCGGCCCGGCTCGATCCTGACGTCTTCCACGGACGCCGGCGCCGGCCAGCGGAGCAGCTGCACGCCCGACGGAGGGAGCAGGAGCCGGTAGAGCAGGGCCGGCACCCGCTGGCGTCCGATCGCCACGTACGTCGGGTCGAACCTCACGAAGCGACGACCTCGGGGCGTGTCCACCCGCTCGATCCTCACGCCAGTGCGCACGCGGAGCCAGAGGAGACGGGACAGCCACGCCTGCGGCAGGAGGGTGGCGAGCCCGGCGAACGGGGGCTCGCCCAGGAGCACCGCCAGGGGTAGCCGTCCTCGCACCTCGAGGGTGTCGCCCACGAGGGCGGCGCTGGCCTCCCGCAGGGGCAGGTCGGCGAGGTCCGCGATCCGCGGCGCCAGCAGCGCATGGACTTCCTGCTCGCTGAGGACGACCGGCCCGCCGCTCCCCCTGCTTCGCGGGCGATGGACCAGGTCGAGCAGCTTCTGCTGGGCACGAGCGCCATCCGCGGGCGTGAAGGCGGCGGCCTCGAGTCGGGGATCCTGGAGCGCCCGCCATCCCCCCCACGCCAGGCCCCCAACAGCGCCCGCCAGGATCCCCACCATGAGGATGGCGGTCAGGCAGCCGAGGCATCCCAGCCTCACCCGGTTACGGTAGCACTCCGCTGGCTGGTCCACTGATCACCACGAAGTCCGTTGATTTACAACGAGGGCCCCTGCTGTGCGGTGTTATCCTTGACAGTGATCCACTCATCTGATATAAGATACACATAGTCAATATCTTGGGATCATGATCCCGGGAAAAGGAGCTCGAAGGAGACTCGACCAGCAGATCAAGATCGACATCCTGTAGGCCAGGACGTCGAAGACGCACAGACAGGTGAAAGGGAGATCAGGACATGGCGAAGGTGATCGGTATCGACCTCGGGACCACGAACTCCGTGGTCGCGGTCGTCGAGGGCGGCAACCCCACGGTGATCGCCAACCAGGAGGGCAGCCGCCTCACGCCGTCCGTGGTGGGCTTCACCAAGGACGGAGAGATCCTCGTCGGACAGGTGGCCAAGCGGCAGGCGATCACGAACCCCGACAACACGGTGTTCTCGATCAAGCGCTTCATGGGCCGCCGGCACGACGAGGTCATGCAGGAGATCAAGCTCGTCCCCTACAAGGTGGCGAAGGCGCCCAACGGCGACGTGCGGGTCGAGATCCGCGGCAAGCAGTACTCGCCGCCCGAGATCTCCGCCATGATCCTGCGCAAGCTCAAGGAGGCCGCCGAGGCCTATCTCGGTGAGAAGGTCACGCAGGCGGTCATCACCGTGCCGGCGTACTTCAACGACAGCCAGCGGCAGGCCACCAAGGACGCCGGCAAGGTGGCCGGGCTCGAGGTGCTCCGCATCATCAACGAGCCGACCGCGGCGGCGCTGGCCTACGGACTCGACAAGAAGAAGGAAGAAACGATCGCCGTCTACGACCTCGGCGGCGGCACCTTCGACATCTCGATCCTCGAGATCGGCGAGGGCGTCTTCGAGGTGAAGGCGACGAACGGCGACACCCACCTCGGCGGAGACGACTTCGACCAGAAGGTCATCGACTGGATCGCCGAGGAGTTCACCCGGGAGCACGGCATCGACCTCCGGAAGGATCGCATGGCCCTGCAGCGGCTGAAGGAAGCCGCCGAGAAGGCCAAGATGGAGCTCTCGACGACGCTCCAGACCGAGATCAACCTGCCGTTCATCACCGCGGACGCGAGCGGGCCGAAGCACCTCGTGCTGACGCTGACGCGCGCGAAGCTGGAGTCGCTGGTGGCGGATCTCGTCGAGCGGACGCTCGGCCCCTGCCGGCAGGCGATGCAGGACGCCGGCGTGACCGCGAAGGAGATCGACGAGGTCGTGCTCGTCGGCGGCCAGACCCGGATGCCGAAGGTGCAGGAGTCGGTCAAGGCGCTCTTCGGCAAGGAGCCGCACAAGGGCGTCAACCCCGACGAGGTGGTCGCGGTGGGGGCCGCGGTGCAGGCGGCCGTCCTCACCGGTGAGGTGAAGGACCTCCTGCTCCTCGACGTGACCCCGCTGTCGCTCGGCATCGAGACCCTCGGCGGGGTGATGACCACCCTGATTTCGCGGAACACCACGATCCCGACGAAGAAGAGCGAGGTGTTCACGACCGCCGCCGACAGCCAGACGTCGGTCGAGGTCCACGTGCTGCAGGGGGAGCGGCCGATGGCGCGCGACAACCGTACGCTCGGCAAGTTCCACCTCGTCGGCATCCCCCCGGCGCCGCGGGGCGTGCCGCAGGTCGAGGTCACCTTCGACATCGACGCCAACGGCATCCTGAACGTGTCGGCCCGGGACACGGCGACGAGCAAGCAGCAGAACATCACGATCACCGCATCGTCCGGCCTGACCAAGGACGAGATCGACCGGATGATGAAGGAGGCGGAGTCGAACGCCGAGGAGGACACCCGGCGGAAGCAGGAGATCGAGGTCCGCAACCAGACGGACTCGCTGGTGTATTCCACGGAGCGCACGCTCACCGAGCACGGTGCCAAGCTCGCCGAGGCCGACCGCAAGGCGGTGGAGGACGCGCTCAACGAGGCGCGCGAGGCCCTCAAGACCGACGACGTGGAGCGCATGAAGCGGGCGCAGGAGACCCTGACCCGGGCCGCGCACAAGCTCGCGGAGATCATGTACCGCGAGGCCCAGCAGGGCGCCCCGGCGCCGCCCGGCGCGCAGCCGCCGGGCGGTGCGGAGCCGCGCGGCGCGGCCGGCGGCCCCAAGGAGGGCGAGGTCGTGGACGCGGAGTTCGAGGACCTGGGCGAGAAGAAGTAGGCCGATGCGGCGGGACTACTACGCGGTGCTCGGCATCGCGGCGACGGCGGCGCCGCGCGAGATCCGCCAGGCGTACCGGCGGCTCGCGCGGCAGTACTCGCCCGACGTGAACTTCTGGGAGCAGAGCGCGCGCGGCCTCTTCGACGAGATCGCCGAGGCCTATCGCGTGCTCAGCGACCCCGAGGCGCGGGCGATGTACGACCGCTTCGGCCACCGTGTCGGCGCAGCCGCGCTCGAGGCTGGCCGGCGAGGCGAGGACGTCCACCTCGCCGTGGACCTGCAGTTCGGCGACGCGGCGCGCGGCGTGACGCTCCGGCTCGGCGTGCCCCGCTTCTCGTCGTGCCCGGACTGTCGCGCCACGGGGCGCGCGCCGGCCGGCGCCTGCCCGGCGTGCCGCGGCCGTGGCGTCCGCCGGGGCGTCGAGGCCGTCGAGGTGCCCATCCCCGCCGGCGTCGACTCGGGGGACCAGGTGCGCCTCCGGGGCGAGGGCAGCGCGGGACCGTTCGGCGGCCCGCGCGGCGACCTCGTGGTCAGCACGCGCGTGCCCGAGCATCCGTTCTTCAAGCGGAAGGGCGATCTCGTGCACTGCGAGGTGCCGATCAGCGTCTGGGAGGCCCTGCGCGGCGCCCGGGCCGCGGTGCCGACCCCCTTTGGCGAGACGACGCTGGTCGTGCCGCCCGGCACCGCGAGCGGCCAGACGTTCCGTCTGCGCGGTCACGGCCTGCCGCGGCCGGCCTCCGGCGGCGGCCGCGGTGACCTGATCGTCACCGTGCGGGTGACCGTGCCGTCGGGCCTGGACGCCCGCACCGAGGAGCTGGTGCGCGAGCTGGAGCGGCTCGCCCCCCTCACCCCGCGGGACGGCCTGACGCGCTGGGCGGGAGGGGCCGCGTGACCGACAGGGGCCGGCCGCTCTACATGATCGGCGTGGTGGCGGAGATGCTGAAGGTCCATCCGCAGACGCTCCGCTTCTACGAGAAGAAGGGGCTGGTGCGGCCGAGCCGCACGGTGGGGCGCACGCGCATGTACTCCGACGAGGACGTCCAGGCGCTCGCGCGCCTGCTCCACCTCAGCCGCGATCTCGGCGTGAACCTCGCCGGCGTCGAGATCATCGTAAAGATGCGACGGCGAATGCTCGATATGCAGAAGCAGATCGAAGACCTGCTCGACTACGTCCGACGGACGGGCGGAGAGGTGCCCGCGGCCACCGGCAGCGAGCCCCGCGAGGCGCTCGTGCGGGCGGCCTCCGGCCAGCTCCGCCCCGTGGACGTGTTCTAGCCGGCGGTCGGCTCCGGCAGGAAGGCAAGAGGGTTCGATCATCATGCCCGACGACAAAGTCACCGCGGCCGTTCCCGATATCGTCTCCGTGCTGCCCCTGCGCGGCGCGGTCGTCTTCCCCCACGCGGTGGTGCCGCTCGCCGCCGGACGCGCGTCCTCCGTGCGTCTCGTCGAGGACGCGGTGCAGAGCGGCCGCGTGATCGCCGCGGTGCTCCAGCGCGACCCGACCGAGGATGCGCCCGATCAGCGCGGCCTCCACCCCGTCGGGACGCTGACCCTCATCCACAAGGTCTTCAAGCAGCCGGACGGCAGCCTGCGGCTCGTCGTCCAGGGCATCGGGCGCGTCCGCCTCGTGGAGGTCGTGCAGACGGCGCCGTTTCTCCGCGCCCGGGTCGAGCCGCTCGGCGACGACGGCGAGTCGCCGGACATGGAGACGGAGGCCCTGGCGCGCAGCGTGACCTCGCTCTTCCAGAGGGTCGTCGCACTCTCGCCCACGCTGCCCGACGAGCTGGTGGCGACGGTCTCCGGCGCCGAGACCCCCGGCGCCCTCGCGGACGTGGTCACCGCAACGCTGCCCACGCTGGCGCTGGCGGCCAAGCAGGAGCTGCTGGAGACGGCGGCGGTCAAGGCGCGCCTGCAGCGGCTGGTCACCGCGCTCGGCAAGGAAGCCGAGGTCCTCGAGCTGGGCTCGAAGATCCAGTCCGAGGTCCACTCGGAGATGTCCAAGACCCAGCGCGAGTACTACCTGCGCGAGCAGCTCAAGGCCATCCAGAAGGAGCTGGGCGAGAGCGACGACCGCACGCAGGAGATCGACGCGCTGCGCGAGAAGATCGAGGCCGCCGGGATGCCGGAGGAGGCGAACAAGGAAGCGCTGCGCGAGCTGGATCGCCTCGCCAAGATGCCGCCCGCGGCCGCCGAGTACACGGTGGCGCGCACGTACATCGACTGGCTGGTGTCGGTGCCGTGGAAGGAGGAGACCGTCGACGACATCGACCTCGTCCGCGCCCGCGCCATCCTCGACGAGGACCACGAGGGGCTGGACAAGGTCAAGGACCGGATCCTGGAGTACCTCGCCGTGAAGAAGACGCGGCCGGGCGGCCGGGACCCGATCCTCTGCTTCGTCGGCCCCCCCGGCGTGGGCAAGACGTCGCTCGGCAAGTCGATCGCGCGGACGCTCGGCCGGAAGTTCCATCGCATCTCGCTCGGCGGCATGCGCGACGAGGCGGAGATCCGTGGCCACCGGCGCACCTACATCGGCGCGCTGCCCGGACAGATCATCCAGGGCCTGCGGCGGGCGGGCACGAAGAACCCCGTGCTGATGCTCGACGAGATCGACAAGCTCGGCATGGACTTCCGCGGCGATCCCGCCTCGGCGCTGCTCGAGGTGCTCGACCCGGAGCAGAACTCGACGTTCCGCGACCACTACCTCGACGTGCCGTTCGACCTGTCGCGGGTGCTCTTCATCACGACGGCCAACGTCCTCGATCCCGTGCCGCCGCCGCTGCGCGACCGCATGGAGCTCATCGCGCTCGCGGGCTACACCGAGGAGGAGAAGATCGCCATCGCCGAGCGGCACCTGGTGCCCAAGCAGGCCCGCGAGCACGGTCTCGCCCTCGGCGCGGAGGTGACGTTCACGCGCGAGGCGCTCCGTCTCATCGCGCGCGGCTACACGCGCGAGGCCGGCGTGCGCAACCTCGAGCGCGAGATCGCCACGGTCTGCCGCAAGATCGCGCGGCGACGGGTCGAGGGCAGGACCGAGCCCGTGGTGGTGACGCCCGACGAGGTCACCTCGCTCCTGGGCGCGCCCCGCTTCGAGCTGGAGGAGCTCGAGGAGCGGACCCGCGTGCCCGGCGTGGCCGTCGGCCTCGCCTGGACGCCCGCCGGCGGCGATGTGCTGTACGTCGAGGCCGGCCGCATGGACGGCAAGGGCACCCTCACGCTCACCGGCCAGCTCGGCGACGTGATGAAGGAGTCCGCCCAGGCGGCGCTCTCGTGGGTGCGCGCCCACGCCGCCGAGCTCGGCGTGGATCCCGGGTTCTGGGCGCGCTCGGACGTGCACATCCACGTCCCTGCCGGCGCGATCCCCAAGGACGGGCCGTCGGCGGGCGTGACGCTCACCACGGCGCTGGTGTCGCTGCTCACGGGCCGGCGGGTGCGCGCCGGTCTCGCCATGACCGGCGAGGTGAGCCTGACCGGCCGCGTGCTGCCGGTGGGCGGCATCAAGGAGAAGGTGCTCGCGGCGCACCGGGCGGGGATCCGGACCGTGATCCTGCCCCGGCGCAACCAGAAGCACCTCGTGGAGGACGTGCCCGCGGCCGTGCGGCAGGTCATGACCATGCACCTGGTCGACGCCCTCGACGACGTGCTTCGGCTGGCCCTCGAGGAGGCCCCGGTCGGGGTGGCTTGAACGGGGGTCCGGCCTCGCCTAGGATATGAGGCCGTGGCCCGCGGCGGATCGTTCCTCCTCGCGGTCGCGGCCCTGATCCTCGCCGCGACGCCAGCCGACGCCCAGACCTTCCGGTTCCAGGCGGCGGACGGGACCGTCCATCTCACCAACTCGCCGACGGACCCGCGGTATCAGCGGCTCGGCGGAGGTCCGGCGGCCATGCTCACCTGGGCCGCCGCTCCCGCGCGCGGCTTCGCCGGGTTCGCCCGCGCGATTGCGGACGCCGCGCGGCGCTACGGTGTCCCCGAGACCCTGATCTCCGCCATCATCCGCATCGAGTCGAACTTCAAGCCGCACGCGGTATCGCCCAAGGGCGCGCAGGGCCTGATGCAGCTCATGCCCGCGACGGCCTCCCAGCTGGGCGTGCGGAACATTTTCGATCCCCAGGAGAACATCGACGGCGGGGTGCGCCACCTGCGGGGGTTGATGGAACGCTTTGCGTACGATCTGCCCCTCGCGCTCGCCGCCTACAACGCCGGGGAGCAGGCCGTGATCACCTCGGGCGGGATCCCGCCCTACCCGGAGACGCGCGACTACGTCGCGCGTGTGCTGGGGCTGTATCAGGACGTGGCCTGGACAGCGGCCGCCGCGGGGGAGCCTGCGGCCGCCGACGCCCGGCCTCACCGCGTCACCGAGGTCTTCCGGGTATCCGGCCCCGACGGCACCGCCGTCTACACCAATATCCCGCCCCGCTGAAGATGGGGGGCCTCCGGCGGGCCCCCCAAGCCCCCGACGCTCGGGATTGTTGCAGATGGGGGGCCTGGGCGAGCCCCCCAAGCCCCCCGACGCTCGACACGCCCCGGCGGAGCCGTGGCGCGCCTCGATGTCCTGCTAACCGTCACCGGGCGCGGGGACTGGGGACTGGGGCTATTCGGGGTTATCGGCGCCAGACGAGGTCGAGGAAGCGCTCGAGGTGCCCGCCGTTCACGAAGACGTCGACGGCTTCGCGCGTGGCCGCCTGGTCCATGCCCCAGAGGGCGGCGCGCTTGCCCTCGGCCGCCATCTGGATGAACACCTGCTGGTCACGCGTGAAGGCGATGGGCAGGTCCTCGTAGATCTCGGCGGTGAACGCGTTGACGCCCGGCCCCCCGAGCGCGATGGCGGGAAAGAAGTCCGCGAGCTCCTGGTCCATCATCCAGGCGTCGGTGACGACGACGCCCGACCGCTCCTCGGCGCCGGCGGCCTTGGCGTTGATCGCGCGCTTGAGCGCGTACGCGATCGGGCGGTCTTCCTCCTCGGGCAGGATCCCGTGTCCCACCACCACGAGCACGGTGGAGTGAAGATCGAAGTAACGGGTCATCCGGGCGCGCACATTGTCTCACGGCGCCCGGGCCTGCCGTCAGGGACGCCACGGGCGATCGAGGCCGCGATGCTGCACGGCCTCGGCGACGTGCTCGGCGCGGATCGCCGCCGCCCCCTCGAGGTCGGCGATGGTGCGCGCGACCTTCAGGACGCGGTCGTGCGCGCGCGCCGACAGGCCGAGGCGCGTCATGGCGGCGGCGAGCAGGCGCGCGGCCAGCGCGTCGAGCCCGCACGCGCGGCGCACCAGGCGCGGCGACATCTCCGCGTTCGTCCGCCCCGTGCGGAAGCGCTCGCGCTGCCGCTCGCGCGCGGCGACCACCCGCGCGCGCACCGCGCGCGACGGCTCGCCCGCGGGCAGCTGCAGGTCCGCGTGGGCGACCGCCGGCATCTCGACGTGCAGGTCGATGCGGTCCAGCAGGGGTCGTGAGAGGCGGCCGAGGTAGCGAGCCCGCTCCGCCGGCGTGCACACGCACCGGTCGAGCGAGGGACAGCCCCGACGGCACGGGTTGGCGGCGCCGACGAGCTGGAAGCGCGCGGGAAAGTGTCCGACACCGCCCGCGCGCGCGATGCTCACCCGGCCGTCCTCGAGCGGCTGCCGGAGCGACTCGAGCACGTGCTGGGCGAACTCCGGCATCTCGTCGAGGAGCGAGTTACCTCGATACGGTGCAACGGCTGGCCTCGGTTGCTCTTGAGTTTGCGGTCGCGGACGCTCGGTCAGGAAGGTGACGTCCAGGCGACCGTCCCCGCCGCGAGCGTCGAGCCGCAGAAGGAGCAGCCCGGGCGACGCGCGGCACCCCAGTCAACGAGGGTGCCCCGCACGCCATCGAGCTTTCGGAACCCGCGCTGGATCCCCGGTTCGCCGTCGAGCTGGACCGCGCTGTCGCCGAGCCCGGACCCGGCGAAGCCGGAGAGGAGCTGGAGCACCTCCGTCACCGCCTGGCTCGCGACGACGCCGTTCAGGCTCACCACCTGCGCCTCGCCCTCCCGATTCTCGAAATAGCTGCGGTTGGGTCCGCGGAGCTCGGTCGCGAGCTTCTCCTTGGAGAGGAACCCGCAGCACCACATGCAGAAGTCGCCGGGGATGAGCGTGAGCACGTTCCCGCCGATCGCCACCCGCGGGCCATGGCGCTCGGGCTTCTCGATCGCCCGAATATTCACGCCCACGTCCACATACGGGATGAGGAAGCGCCAGGCGAGTTCCTGGAGGTCTGCCCGCGCGTGCAGGTTGTCGACGCATCCGACGATGACGTCGCCCCGCGTGAGCGCCGCGAGCGCCTTGGGTCCAGGAACGCGCTCGTTGACCATCTCGCATCGCGTCCCCATGCCGATCCGCCGCACGGCCCGTCGGATCACTACGGTCTTCTTCCTCCGGAGCCATACGTCGAGCCGCGTGAGGCCCACGAGCCGGTGACGGTCCGTCGGCGCGACGCGGTCGGCGTCGACGAGAATGATCTCGCCCACGCCGAGATGCGCGAGCTGCTGGGCGACGTGGCTCCCGCCGCCGCCGAGGCCTACGACTGCGACACGCGAGTCGGCGAGCGTCCGCTGGCCGTCCTCGCGAACAATGAGCCTCTGCCGCGCGAAGTCCATGGCGCCGTGGATCGGTTGCCGCGCTCCGCCCGCTGGCCAGTCGAGGATGGAGGCGCCGAGCCAGCGCACATCGAGCGCCACCTCCTTGGCCGCCGCCGACGCGCCCGGGAAGACGATGAGGCCGGTGGCGTCGGTGCGCGAGAGGACGACGGAGCCGTGCGGGCGCGCGGGCACGCGCGCCGCGAACATTGGCAGGAGCCGGGCAGCGCTGCCGCGGTCGTCGCCGGAGATACCTGGGGGACCGTCGTGCGCGTGCGCATGGAAGACGACGAGACCGAGCCCCTCGTCCACCGCGGTCTCGAGCGCGGGGATCATGGCGGACCCGCGCCAGGCCCCGCCGTGTCCGGGAGCGTGGAAATATGCCTCCTCGGGGAGTGTGAAGATCCTGCGGAGGAGGAGCACCTCGCGGCCGGCGAGCGTGGACGAGGAGACGAGTCCGAGCGCCACGTACTCATGGCGGCCAGGCCGGAAGACGGTCTCCATGAGCAATTCCCCGAGACCGAGCGGGATGCGGAGCCCGAGTTCAGTCATTTTGGGCGAACCGCTGACGCGCGGCCGTGACGAACCGGATGATGCTCTGGCCCTCCGCCCACGGGATGTTGAAGGAGAACTGCATCCACGACTCTCCGCCGACGATCTGAGTCGAGGTGCTTCGCGGGGCGCGGCCGTTCGCGAGGAGTTGCCCGGGCTGGACGTAGGGGATCGGTTTCGGCTGGTCGGGATCGAAGACGATGAGCATGAGGGTCGTGGGAGGCCGGCAGCCCGGCGGGAGGTCGAGGTCGCTCACCCGGACGAGGGTGCGGGATCCTTCGCGCGCAGTCCTGACCCCGTCCCCGTAGACGGAGACGAGGTCCCGGATGGCCTGGTCGATGGTCTCAGCCCTCATCGGACTCGCTCACCGTGCCCGTGGGCAGCGCGACGAAGTGATCGCCGTCCTTGATCTCGACCGGATCGTCGGGGCCGATGTTGCCGCCCGAGGGCTTCCCGTGGACGAGCCGCGTGAGATCGTCGGTGAGCGGCGCGCCCGCCCCCTCCCGGATCGCTCGGCCGGTGACCGGGGTGGTGTTGAACTGGACGTGCTTGTTCCGGCCGTCCACCTCGACCACGATGTTGATGACGCGGTGCTTCACTTCCGGAGCTGCTGTCGTCTCGTGCGCTTCCATTTTGTCCTCCGAAGCCGGGCTCCATACTGTCGGGCCGCGATGCTCCTACTTTCCCAGTGCCCGATTTCCGATCGGACCGGACATGCCGACGAAATTGTCCGGGAGGCTCCGGAGCCGGGCATATATAGGTGGGACGGACGACCAAGCCCGGGAGGGGGAGGGAGTCGGGGCTGGAGAAGCAACCACGGAGGGTGCCAGCGGACCGCGCGGCGACCCCGGACGAGGTCCGGGCCGCCTTGGACGGCTTGGGCGAGGCCGATCTCGTCCGGCTCGGGAAGTCCGCCCGCTACCGGATACGGGGACTTGGCCGCAAGGCCGGGGGGCGGGACCATGACGATCTCCTCGGAGAGGCGGTTGCGGACACCCTCGACCCGACGAAGCGCAGATGGAACAAGGACGTAAGCTTCGTCCGGCACCTGATAGGTGCCATGCGGAGCATCTCGAGCCACTGGCGCGAGCAGTTCGACCCCGACGAACCGCTCTTGGAAGCGCAGCTCGTCCACACGACCGAGGAAGGAGAACTCCTCAGCCCGATCGATTTGGTCGGCTCGGGCGCACCAGGCGCCCAGCGTATCCTTGAGGCCAAAGAAGAGGTCGAGCGCATCGAGAAGGCGGTCGCCGATGACAAGGTCGTGCACGACATCCTGGGCGGCCTGCGCGCCGAAATGTCGCCCGACGAAATCCGCGAGGCCTTGGGGCTTTCCGTCACCGAGTACGAGACAGCGATGAAGCGGTTCCGGAGGCACGTGCGACCGACCGCGGCGCAGGGAGGAAGCGATGCCTGAGAAGCCGCGAGACTACGAAGCCGAGCTTCGCGCCATCATGGATGCACTCGCCGAGTCCGTGGCCGAGGCGTCGGACGAGGACCTCCTTGCGGAAGCGCGCGAGGCGGGTGAGGACCCTCGCCAGACGGCCGCCCGGGTACGGGACGTCTTGAAGCGTGCCGCGAAGGATTATGAACAGAGACACCTTCGCGCGGCTGAGAAGGCACACGAAGAGCAAGTCAGATCAATTCGCATGCGTCCCTACGTCCTGCCGGACACCCCCGAGGGCCGCCGAAAGCTCTTCACACTCGTCGTGACCCGGAAGCCCAAGCTGCGGCAAGCACTCCTCACCCTTCAGAACCGTGAATTCAAAAATCTCACGGATGCGGACATCCAAAGCTGCCTCGAGCATCTGGGAGCGCTCGGGGTGCTCCGCGAGTTCGAGGAGCCGGAGGAAGAGTAGCGTGTCTTCCTCTTACAGGGCGCCACACACCGTCCTCGAGGAACTCGGCATTCGCGAGCCCGAGGACATCAAGATCGAGGCGATCGCCGAGTACTGCGGCGCGACGATCCTCTACGAAGCTCTTGAGGGCACTGAGGCAAGGATCTTAGGCTACGGAGACCGTGCGATCATCACCGTGAATGTCGCGGCTCCCCTTGGCCGACGGCGCTTCTCAGGCGCTCACGAGCTTGGCCATTGGATGTGCGACCGGGGAAAGATCGCGTTTGCATGCACCGACCGCGTGTTCACACGTGAATGGTCGGACGATAACCCCGAGCGCCGAGCCAATCAGTACGCCGCTGAACTCCTGCTTCCGCAGAGGATGTTCTCGGCTCACGCGAAGAACCGGGAGATCACCTTCGCCGCGGCCCGCGACCTCGCGGAGGTCTTCAAGACGAGCCTTACCGCGACGGCGATTCGGCTCGTAGAGTTTGGCTCCTTTCCGGCTGTGCTCGTTTGCAGCGATCGAGACCGTCGGCGGTGGTTCAAGCGCGGCCCCGACGTGCCAGACGTGCTATGGCCCCACGATAGAGTGAGCCCGCGGACGGTGGCGTACGACGTCCTCCACGGTAAGGCGCTTCCGTCAGGGCCCGTTGACGTCTGTGCGGACGGATGGTTCGGCCATCACGAGGCCCATCGGTATGCCATACGAGAAGATTCCGTACGCATCACCGACGATTATGTCTTGACGCTTCTTTGGTGGAAGGACGAACGCCAGCTCCTCGATCTCGAGGATGACGACAATGATGATGAGCAGTAAGGGGGCTTCAAGGGGCGAAGATCACGAGAAGTATCCGCTGGACTTCGAGGGCGGCGCGGCGGCCCGTAGGCGTCACGTGCCCGAGCAGCCATGAGCACGGTGCCGCCAGCCGCTCGCCGGCGGGTCGTCGTCTTCTCTCCGTGGATAAAGTTCCGTGCGACGCCCTTCGACATGTGCGGCATCCGCGTGATGGGCTTTGACGATGCTCAGCAGGCGTTGGGCGCGCAGGACCGCGAAGCCCTCTGGCGCGCACGCCTGCCATACGTTGACCACTTCCTAAACGAAGACCGAACACCGCGGCCGTGGAATGAGAATCCGTTGTTCTACGCCGCGGCTCCCGCCGATCCGCTCGGGGAACCGCCGGAGCAGGAGCGAGAGGTCATCGGGCTCGTGAACGCCTTCCTCTATCTCTGTGTGTTCGCGGCAAACCGCGTCGGTCCAGGCGAAATGCAGATCTATACCAATGCGAGTGATTGGGCGCTCTATGTCCATCCGGTTCACGACCCTGAGTATTTCGCTCTCGGGGCGCGTAGGCTTTTGGGCCGGTTGAGCCACGGCGGGTTTCGTTGGAACTACTCGGTCATCTCGATGCCGATGGAGTGCACGCGCTACGAGCTCTACGACGCGGTAATCGACCGGAGCTTCGTGGATGGCGTGACAGCACTCCACGGGCGCGGTCGCGCCGCGCTCTACGTGTCCCCAGTGCGCACGTTCATGCTCGGGACCGCTGATAACCATCTCTGGAGACGCGAAGAGGATCTGCCACTCATCTGGGCGTCGGTGGAGCAGCTGAACGAATCGGAAGGCTTTGAGACATGCGAGGCGGGACGGCGCGAACGAGCCGCCGCCGCAACTGCTCTTCGATTGCAGCCGACTCACACGGTGAGCCTAATCCGTGCCGTTGTTGGTCCTCCGCCGTCAGCGGAGTATGTGTGGGACGGAGACTTTCGGCCTGACCGACGGGGAGGAGCCACCGCGCCGACACGTGCGCGAAGAGACGGCATGCAGTTCTCGGCGCTTGAGCGCGCGCTCGACGAGCTGAACTTCGCGAGGAATCGTATTCTGCACGGAGGGCAGCGTCCAGCTCTTGAATGGGACGTCGCCACGCTCGCACTCCTGGGCGCGAAGTTCTTCGTCCTCCTCATGAAGCGGATCCTCGCGTGGGAAGAGGTCCGTGCTTGGACCGATGCCGACGCGTGTGAAGCGATGGGGCTGCACGCGTTTGCGCGAGGTGGTCGTGCATCCTTAGTCGACGGGTATCGGGCTTACGAGCGCGCCGTCGAGGAATGCCGGCGAGAGCGCCAACGGCAGAGGATGGTCGAGGAGTTCGAGCGCGGGGCGCCGTGAATCAGCCACAGCCGCGCTACGAATGTAGTCGTGACGACCTGTTTATGTGGCCGGGTGTCGTTCGGCCGCCCGAGCTCCACGCGTACCCGACACCACGGCAGCCGGTGCGCGTGGTGTTCATCGGTTGGAACCCACCGAAGCCCTACCGAGGATTCTGGTTTCTGGACGAGCACGACAACCTACGCGGGGAGCTTCACACAGTACTACTCAGGCTGCGGCGCGTTACCGCTCACGCTCCCGACGGATGGTTCCTCGAGGAGTTTCTCGAAGCCGGCTACTACTTCGTTCACGCCGTGAAGTGCTGGGCGAAGGCGAAATATCCTGGCTTCGGTCGAGGTGCGGTGCCACGCGACCGACGCAACATCGGCGAGCCTTTAGCCAGGGCATGCGCCGCGGCTCACCTTTGCGAGGAGCTACGGCGGCTGGCGCCGAAGCGCGTGTGCGCGCTCGGCGAGCTTGCCTACTGCGCGCTTCGCGCTCTTCAGCCCGATCTTGATCCTAAAGCGCGGCCGACCGAGGGGCGCCGTTTCGAGCTTTCAGTGGACGGGATCAATGTGCCGCTGCTGTACACCTCCTTTCCATCCTCGAGCCCGGTGCGCGGCCGGCAGTTACGGGACTTCACGCGGGGCCATCTCGAAGAGTTCTTGGCGTAAAGCGACGTCATGCCGCACCGGCTGACCGTATGTAATTCTGGACATTCCCGAGCCGCCGCCGTGGAACTCTCCCGTGTAGAGAGGTGGAGTCCCATGCATGGGCGGCTAGGCGCTTTCCAGGAGCTTGAAAAGTTCGTGAGGGCTCATCGCGAGTGCGGATCGCTGATTGGCGACGCTAGCCGTCCGGGAGCGGACGGCTACTTGCTCTGGGTCGAGTGCTCGTGCGGGATCCGGTTCGAGCGCTGGGTGACCCCCGAAGCCGCGGAGTATGATCTCCTCCGGTCGCGGCTCTTGAGCTCCCAGAACTGAGGTCGGGGCCGTCACTCGGGAGGGCCGAGTCGGCTCCCCGTCGCCTCCTTTCTCATGCGGAGGCCACCATGCGCCCCGAGACTATCCAGGTTCGGCCGCGAGGATCTCTACGAGGAGATCTGGTCAGAGCCGCTCATCAAGGTCGCCCAAAACTACGGCATCAGCGGTACTGGCCTCTCGAAAATCTGCCGGAAGGCGGGAATCCCGCTCCCGCCCGTAGGCTACTGGCAGCAGCTCCAGTACGGCTACAAACCCGCACGTCCCCCGTTCCCGCCGTTGCGCAATGGAGCCAACATCGGTGGTCACGATCGAGAAGCACCCGCCCAAGCCCAAGCACAGCTAGGAAGTGGAGTCCCAGCTCGCACGCGAAGAGGACGAGAAGAACCGCCGCTACGTCAACAATGTAGGCAAGGTCTCGATGAAGTTTGCCGGGGGATCATTAAATGCGCTCGCTCCGAACTCTCGCCAAATCGGAGCCCTTGCGTTCCACTCGAGCGCAAACGCTGCGTTTACCCCAACGAAGGCCTTCATTATTTCTGATGCAAGCAGTAGTCGTAGTGCTACCCGTGCAAAATAGTGAAAAGCGGGGTCCGTGCCGAGGGCATGAAGCGTCGCCACGCACTCGTCGACACCTATTCCCGGAGGCTTGGATTCTACTGCGCCACGATACGCCTCCAACAGCGCTGTCCGCGCGTCTGCGTCGTTGAATTCCTTGAAACCACCAAAAGGCACGTAGTTTATCTCGTTTCGATAGTTGGACTCGTCTTTGGGGTCGGTAACGTGGGCGATCTTGTGAACCAGTTCATACTCGGCCCGTGGTGAGGTATACCGATCATAGATCTCGTAGTATCGATTCCATGCGACTGCGTGGTCCCGCCCTCTGGCTCCTCGGGAACAGACAATGTACCGATGTGCAGCCAAGTCATGGGGTATGACGTAGCACTGTAGTTCAGAACCATTTCCCCGTCGGAGGCGCGTGACGGTGCGCCCCTGGAGGCACAATAAGCTGTGGATGCTGAAGAAGCTCGCATAGTAGTTAGTGACCCGGGCCCATGTTGCATAACCTCGCCGCGCCAAAAGATATTGGCCGTAGTAGCTGTAGAGTGCCTTTTGGAAGTATTCCATTGCTTGCTCAAGGAACCGAACAGTAAGATCGGCGCCCTCAACGACAATGCCGCTGCTGATGCGGGCGTCGACGACACCACCGGCGTCAAGCGCCGCGACACACGCCGTCGCCACAGATTGATCTGCCGCTGCATAGGGGATCGCCGCGAAGACGGCGCTTTGCTGATTCAATGCCCAGGCTTGGACGAAGCACGAATCGATGTCAGTCTTGGTGGCGTCGCCAACGACGTTCATAGTTGGAGGTGTAACTAGCCGGAGAAAACGAGGCCCTTAAGGCGCTCCGTGAGTTGTGCGATGCCCGCTTCACCAACGTAAGAGACGCCTTGGCCCCGAGCGACCTTCGCTGAGAAACGAAAGGGCGTCAGCTTATCGATGTAGGGCCGGAAATCTGCCTCAGTGACTCTCAGCCCGCGCTTGTCAGAAACCCTGATACCTCGTCGGCGCATATCTCGGTGGCGTCCCGAGTGGTGTGGAAATAGAGAAATGGCGCATTCTTCCGGTGGGAAGTCCCACCACCAACCGGCCGTCCGGCAAGACGGCCGCCGGAGGAATGCGCTATGGCGAAGCGTATCAGGAAGTCGGAGCGGCTGCCTGAAGATCGGCCGGCCGCGCTGGGCGAGTTGATTCATGCCCAGGTCCGGGTCGCGATCGAGACGGCCGTGCACGAAGAGCTGGCGATCGCGCTCGGGGCCGGGCGCTACGAGCGCCACGACGGGCGGCGCGGCTACCGCAACGGCCTCAAGACGCGCACCCTGACGGGCCCGACCGGGCCGCTGGCCCTCACGCTGCCCCGCGCCACGCTGGGGGCGCCGAGCCGCGAATGGTGCTCGACGATCGTGCCGCGCTATCAGCGCCGGATGCGCGAGGTGAACGAGACGGTGATCGCGACGTACTTGGCCGGGGGGAACCAGCGGCGGATCCGCGGCGCGCTGCAGCCGCTGCTCAAGGCGGCGCCGCTTTCCAAGAGCGCGGTCTCCCGGATCGTCGCCACGCTGAAAGATGGGCTGACGGCCTGGACCGCGCGCTCGCTCACCGAGGTTGACCTCGTCTACCTCTATCTCGACGCCGTGTGCGTGCGGGTGCGCAGCGCGGGCAAGGTCGCGAGCGTGCCCGTGCTGACGGCCGTGGCCGTGCTCGCCGACGGCCGCAAGGAGTTGCTCGCGCTGGAGCTGTGCGGCAGCGAATCGGGCGACGCGTGGCGGGACTTCGTCGCGGACTTGCAGGCCCGCGGGCTCCGCGCGCCGCTCCTGGCGATCATCGACGGCAATCCGGGCCTGCGCCTGGCCCTGAGCCGGACGTGGCCGGCGACGGCCGTGCAGCGTTGCGCCGTCCACAAGCTCCGCAACCTCGAGCGTAAGGCGCCCAAGCACGCGCTCGACGAGCTCCGCGAGGACTTTCATCGCATCGTCTATGCGGCGTCCGCCGACGCGGGCCGCGCGGCGTACACGACCTTCGAACGCAAGTGGGCGAAGCGCTGTCCCGGCGTCGGGCGCAGCCTCCACGAGGGCGGCGCGGAGTTGCTGACCTTTTTCACCTTTCCGAAGGCGCAGTGGAAGACGCTGCGCACCACGAACGTGATCGAACGGCTCAATGAGGAATTCCGCCGGCGCGTGAAGACGCAGGGCTCGCTGCCGACCGAGGATGCCGCGCTGATCCTGCTCTTCAGCCTGGTCGCCAGCGGGCAGATCAAGCTGCGGAAGATCGATGGGCACGCGACGATCGCGACCGTCATCAGCAAGCGGCTGCGGCCCGCGGCGTGACCCCCCCGAGCCGGGCTCTTGCGCTTTGCGTCCAGGGACGAGAGAATCGCGATCGCTCAGAGCCTCGGAGAGCGACGATCGCGAGCGAGGCAATACCCTGATATCCCCCTCGCCGCGATTCACGACGGTGTCGGTCGCGACCGCCGATCGATGGAATGCCGGAGGATCGCCTCTCGATTTTCCACATCAAGCGGGACGCCACCCATATCTCCGATCATGTCTTCAAACAGATTGAGAGCCGCGGAGACGCCCACGTACTTACAGAGGAGAAACTCCTTATTGTTCCACTCGCGCGGGTAGGCTGCCGCAAGAACCTTGAAGTATGTCATCAGCACTCTGAGCTGAAGCGCTTCCTCAAAGAAGTCCGCATCCTCGGTGTGGAAAATGTGCCCTCGTTTCAAGAGCTTCTTGAGCGCCGTCATGAACGACGAAAGGCTGATGATGCGACCGGCGCCACCGACCATCCCAATCTTGTCGTGCCACGGAGAGTCGCGGTCCTCGTTCAACGAACTGACGAGGTAGTAAGCCCGCCGGTCCTCGAACTCCACCCATTCCGTTTGGCGGAGCATTGGTATCAGGTCATACACAAGGGAAGGATTGATCTTCCTTTGAGTGCCGTTGATCGTCCGGAACACAAGAGCTTTGAACTCATCAGGCAGGTCTATAAAGGCCGAAACGACAAGTGGAAGGTCGACGGAGCCGGAGTACTCATCATCGAACGACCAGAGGCGGTGCTGTCCGTCCAAGACAAACGCCTCTGCACTCGGTCGATTAGGTATATGGATATAGTTGTCTCTGAAATACGCGTCGGCGCTTAGGGACACAATAATTGCGTTGGGAAGCAGAGGAGGACCGGCGGTTCGGCCCTGCAGATAGTCGCCGATTTCGCGTAGGCGGCTTGCGTTGAGGCCTCGTTGAATTCCCTGTCGATTTTCTCGGGTTCTCTCGCTCGTATACGAAACGCTCAAGAGAGTCTTCGCCGTGAGTGAGAAGACGTAGAAGGTGAAATCTCCTTGGCTAATCGGTAACGCTGGAACTGGTGGTAGAAATCCGTTGGTCTTGTTAGGCATTATGGCTAACCATGGGGGTTGTTACCGGTCCGCAGTATGTAAGAAACCGACACGATTCCCCGTCGCCGGTGGATGCACCGATACGTCGTTACTTGACGGGAACCGGAAGGAGGTCAAGAACATGGTCGCGGCCGCCGCCTGCCTCGATCATACGCTCGCGCTTCGCGATAATCGCCATCGGTTCAGCTTGCTCGATGAGGTATTTCCGGAGATCGATCTCGTCATACTCCGCATCCTGGCGCGACAGCATGTCCGCGAGAGCGCCACGTACACCCTTCGCCGCAGCCTCCACAAATTCCCGAAGCTGGTCTCTCGTCATGCCAGTTGAGATACGCTGCCAGATCGCCTCCGGCGCCTTATCACGGTATCGTTGCGCGACCAGCCTGCCGATTAGGGCCAGCACGAAGTGGCGGCCGACCTTGAGGTCGACGAGTCGACGAAGTCGGATAAGCGCGGGATCGTTCGTCCGCGCAACTTCGGCCCTGAGATAGCGTCGAAAACTGTTCAGGGCCTCCCAGAAGTGCCAGCTTATGACCAATTCCACCGCTTGCCGCCCGTAGACCTGCTGATATGTCGCCGCGGCATCGTCGAAAAGCTCCTCTTCACTGAGTGAGATCGCATCTTTCGGGCGGCCGGTGAACGCGAGATAGGCGCGACCCGCCATTTCGGACGAGATCAGTTTCCCGCGATAGCGGCGTTTGTCGGCTCGGGGCAGCGCGTCGGCTCCGCCGGCCTTCCGCTCGTAGAAGTACCCAAGGTTCTGGAACTCCTGCTCGAGTCTGCGTTGCTCGTCGTCGTTTGAGACCAAGTCCCGCGCCCGGATCGCGTTCTGACGGTTCGTCCGCTCGCTGATCCTTTCAGCGAGTTCTCCCGCTCTCGGCGGAGCGACGAAGAGGCGCACGAGTACATGAACGTTATCGGTAAGGAGTCCATCGCGATCAGCTGTCGCAATGGCAGTGGTCGTCTGGCAACCGTTGACGATACGCATGTTGAAAACCAGGATCTGGTTGTTGTCTCGGCGGCGGAAATCATCGCAGACAACGCTGATGCCGTTGTTGTATGCCCAGAAGAAGGCCTTGTCGTCTGGCTCCCGGAGGGTGGCCACGATCTTTGCGTTGACCTTGGACCGCTTGAGGGTGAGCCGGGGATTCAGTTGGAAGATCGCGTTGCCGAGCCGGTCATAAATGGCTGCGAGATCAGAGGCTGGCGTGCTGAAGATTGCGCTTTGGGGCAGGTCCCGCGTGAAGATCTGATTCCCAACGATGTTGAAGGTCACGGGCTGCTGTGCGCTGTGCTCGAAGTACGCGTGGAGCGTATCGAGATTAACGAAGTCCGCGGTGTGATTTGGAGGCAACGCGCCTCGTCGCCGGCGAATCTCGTCTTCCGCCTGGGGGCTGAACGTTCCTGTGACCGCGAAGATCAGGCGGACATCGTATCCTTGCGCCACGCAGGCGCGATAGTCGAGCTGCGCGGCGCGAACCTCGGCGCGGGCGGCAAGCGGAGCATTGAGCAGGCGGTCTGGGAGACCGAAGAAGGTCTCCACTTCCTCCCGCGCGACCGAATACGTGCCGTCCTGCCGGTATTTGCCCTGAACGATCGTGACGACCCTCGCGTCGTCGTCCTTGTCGAATCCGTCAACGTCGAGATCTCCGTTCTCTACCTCCGCGTCCTCAATCGCAGTGTCACGCTCGATCCCGCCTACCGACTGAAGGACGTATGCGACGAAGGCGCGATCGGGCGAGTCTTGGATCTCCTCGGCGAGATCTTCGATTACCTCGCCGAGCCGACGGAGGAACTCCTCCCGCGTCATCCGCGGGCTATCGGACGCCCGCGACGACGAGTTCGGCGAACTTCAGAAGCCGGTCGCCCGGTTCTTGCGCAACCCGCTGCTCGATAAGCGAAATCCCTCCGTTCGCGTATTCCTCGGCGATCGTGAGGAGCTCTCCTTGGTCGAGGAGCACTTTCACGTCACCGGTTGCGGCAATCGCAAGCGCACGTAGGACAGGGATATCGTCCTGGGGCGAGAAGATTGACCAGGCAAAGACCTGCTGCCGGCGCTCAAGCGGCACGCGCTTGTTGAGCTGAAAGCCGAGGCAGGCGGCCACAAGGAAGAGGTCTTTCATAGTCTTGAACGGGGACTCCTCGCCCGACGTGAGTGTCCGATAGAATTCGTGCGACGCAGCATCGACCGAAACCCGATCTCGCCGGACCTCGGCGGTCTCTTTCATCGCTTCACCTCGGCGATCGTCGTGCAGCTCGTCGTCTGGTCGAACTCGAGACGGTATTCCGCCCCGATCCGGTGCTGGAGGTTCTTGCGGGCGCCCTCGCGAAGCTCCTCATCCGTCACAAAGAGGACGAGCTGGTCGGCAAGTTCAGGGATGTGTTCCGTGATGTTCGCGCGGTGCTCGCCGGAGAGCCGCCCGAAGGGCGTATCCATCACAAGGGGCGCTTCCTTGCCGGAGACCTTCGCCATCGCGGTGATAAAGGCGAGGCTCAAGACCTGCCGCTCGCCGGCCGAGAGATCGGGTCGCGCGGGAAGGTTGTACCGGTCGATGACATCGAGGCTGTAGTCGTCGGTGAGCCGGATCTGCTGGAAGTGGGCTGTCTTCCAGATGAGCGTCTGGAAGATCTTTTGGGCTCGCTCCCGGATCTGCTGGCGCATCTGCGAGGCGAAGATCTCGGCGATCTTCGTGATCGCGTCGGCTGAGTGCTGGGCGAGGACGAAGCGCCGTGTGATCGCCTGCGCCTTCTTCTCGCTTTTCTTTGCGGCTTCGATTTGCTTGCCTAGACGTTCGAGGTCGAGGTTGATCTGTTCGGTCCTGCCCTTCAGTCGGTGGATGTCCATCTCGATCTGCTGCAAGCTGAACGCATATTCAGAGCGCTTTTTTTCGAGCTCTGCGACCTCTTCAAGATTGAAGGCGCTCAATTTCCGAGAGATCTCATCGAGCTGGGCATCGAGCTTCGCAATGTGCCCGTCGAGAGCGACCTTTTTCTCGAGAAGCGCTCGGAGCTGCCCGGGGATTTCGGCAGCCCGCCGGAGGGCGTTCCTCACGTCGCCGCCGGACTGGAGTACCAGGTCTTCAAGGTCCGAGGGGAAGGTTTTCTTCAGAAGCGTCGTGAGGTGCTCATGCTCCGGCGAGCGCGCGCTGATCGGCCGCCCGCAAATGCATACCATCGCCTCGAGAAGGTCCTGGAGAAACTGCTGTCGGATGCCGGGCGGGATCTCCCCCTTCTCGCGCTTCTCGTCGAGGATGGCGAGCGCCTTCTGGAGCGCATCGGTCGCAAAGACCGCAGCGGCGCGATTCACGGCGTCGCGAACTGACTGACGGAGCTCGTCGCGACGCTGCTCTGCGTGCTGCAGCTCACTCGTGAGGGCAGCTCGCTGGGTCGTGAAATCTTTTACGGCGGCGATCTCCGACAAGCGCTGGTCGAGGCTTTCGAGCTGCTTTTTCGCAGCGCGATGCTCGGCCTGTTTCAGTTCGAGGTCTTTATCGATCTTGTCGAGTTCCTGCCGGCGAGCCTCATCAGCTTCGAGAAGGTTCTGGAGTTCTCCAGTCGAAGAGCTTTTCAGTTCTGTCCGGAAATCACGAGCCACGGCGTCGAGATGGGTCTTTGAGCGGTCGAGAATCTCGATATCGAGGACGTTGCGAACGGCATGCTTCACTTCGTCTTCGTGGTCTGGCCGCGCGAACTCATCGATCTTCTCGCCATCGAAGAAGAAGTATGTGCGGACATTCTCGGGCAGGATCGCGTTCAGGGTGCCGGTGGGGTTATCGACCGGCCTCGACTGCCCGTCGGGCCGGATTCGCATGAGCATGAACGTGGACTGGTCGTTGTATCGGAGCTTCGCCTCGTCCTTCAGGCGGACGCCGGAGACCTCACGTCGTGCGAGGAACCGCTCGCCGTTGTGGACGAAGGCGAGGGTCACCCGCGCCGTCACCGAGTCCCCGGGCTTTGCTTCGCTGATTGCGCGCTTGCTCATGAGCTGATCAGGCGCAAGCACCGCCTCCCCATAAAGGCACCAAGAAAGCGACGTGAAGAGTGCGGTCTTTCCTGCACCATTCTGCCCGTTGAACACGGTGATGTTCTTTGCCGGGTCGCGGGAAAAGAGGACGGTCTGGCTTGCGTAGTACTGGCGGAAGTTCTCGATACTCAATCGGTCAAGCTTCATCCCGTGCCTCCTCGTCGAGGATCTCGCGAAGCGCCTCCTTGAACCGTGGACGCTCGAGAGTGATGTTGCTCTGCTCGAATTCAAGGACGCGCGAGACGGTGCGCTGGACATCCTCTGGGAACTGCTTGAAGAGCTCGAGTAAGACCTGTCTCACCATGGCAATCCTCAGAAGTCGAGTACGTGGAGGCGCTCGGCGAGATGCCAGATGGCCTCGGTCGCCGTGAAGCGGTTCGTCGCGGTATCGGCGAACTCGCGGAAGCGTCTGAGCTCGCGGCGAAGGATTGTTTGCTCCGACGGCAAGATGTCGTCGCTCATCGCTCCGGTCGGAGGCACCGCGAGGAAATCGTGGATCTCGGCCGCCTCCTTGCCCGGCGCCCGCCGAAGGATACGGCCACGACGCTGGATGAACTCGCGAGGATTCCCGCTGCTCGCAAGGATATAGGCCACGCGCGTGGGCGGCACGTCGACGCCTTCGTCGAGGCAGCGGATGGCGACGAGACCCTGGTAGATGCCCCGCTCGAAGGCGGTAAGGAGTGCTTCGCGCTCGGGAATCGACTCCTCGACGGTGAACTTGGAGACGACGAGTCCAAGGTCGTTCCCCAGAAGGTCCACGACATCGTTGATCTGGTCAGGCGAGCTGTAGAAGAGGGAGAGCGTGACCGGCGAGTGGCGCTCCACCGTCGCGCGAAGCTCGGGTAGCTTCTGCCTTGCGCAGTTCAGAAGGTTGGCGCGGTTCCGTAGGAGGGTCGCGAGGAGCTCGTCGTCGTCAACGCTTCCGCCTTTTGAGAAGAGCTGAGCGATTCTCTGGGTGAGGCGCTGATATTCCGCATACTCGTCGTCCTCAAGCTCCACGACGTGCGGGTGATAGCTATACGGGACGAGGAAACCTCCCGCGATCGCGTCCTTAAGCGTGACCGTGATGAGAGTCGGCCCGAAGTATTTCGTAAGAAAGCTTGTCCCTTCTTCGTCGAACCACCGCGTCGGAGTGGCGCTGAGGCCCAGCCTGGCGTCGTAGAAATTCTCGAGAGCTTCACGCAGCTTCGGTGCGCCGAGGTGATGAACCTCGTCGGCGACGAGTACCCGGCCAACTCGCGCATGGCCCACGATCGTCCGAAAGCGTTCAAGGGCTCCGGTGGCGTGAGTAGCGATCGCACAGACGAACGAACGTGCGCCGGCATTCGCCTCCCCGATCTGGTTCGCGAGTGTCGAATCCCAACGGGGGGCCTCGCCATGACAGAGGATCGGATCGAATCCGAAACGCCGCGCCTCGGCCGCCCATTGGGTGACGAGGTGCGAGAAGGGACAAAGGATCACGACCACGAAGGACGGCCGTTCCTTCGCGTAGTCCACGAGCGCGGCGAGGGCGCTCACGGTCTTCCCCGTACCGGTCGCCATTTCGAAGAACCCACGCGCGCCATGCTCAAGGAACGCCTTCACGGCGTCGCGCTGGAAATCCCGAAGCGCGAGATCGTCCGGGATGTAGAGCCGCTGCCGGGGAAAGGGGACCGTGAGCGCCGGCGGCGCGCCGGTCGCTTCAGGGTCACGGGTCGGCCGAGCAGAGGGCTTGAACCGGAGGAGTGCCTGCCTGGCCGCCTCGGGGAAGTCCACGACGATCAGGCGCCGCGTGTCGTTTTTCCAGAGTCGATCGAACGCTTCAATCTTCGGTGGGATCCGATCCTGCGGATCGTCCCACGACCAGAAAACCTCGATCGATTCGAAGTTCGAAACGAGCCCGCCGACGGTCTCGTTCGGGGAGCCGATAAATGCGACGGCGTTCGCCTCGCGATCCGAAAAGATCCCGACCTTCTCGTGATAGATACCCATGACGTCATGCGGCGGCGCGGACATGGCGAGCTTGATCTCGAGCCTTTTCTCCGAGATCAACCAGGCAAGACATCCGAGCCGGTCTTCCTCCACCGAAGAGGAGATGAACTCGAACTGGCGGAGCAGGGCTTTCGTGATGATGTCGTCGCGCGCGGCGTACCCGCGGCGGATGGCTTCGGCATCCTCGGGCGCGAGGACCGGGCTTGCGACGAGATACATCCGGCCGTCGCCTCGAATAAACGCTGCGAGTCCACGCGCCGCGACCGAGAGGCCGCCGCTCGTGAAGTAGCCGACGGCGCGGCGATACTCCGCGCTCACCGAAAGGCAGGGCACATAGAAGTCGTCGACGATGCTGCCCGCATCGCTTCGGTACCAAGTCCGGAGCGAGAGCTCGCGCAGGGCGCTGGTCATGGTGGAGTAGGGCGTCCCGCCATTACAGCGGGCGGGGTGAAAATGTCAATAAAGTTGATATCTTAAGCTTCCATTCCAAAATATTAAGCTTCCTTCCCGTCGAACTTGACTTCCAAAGCCCGTCCGCATACGCTTTCCCGCAAAGCGGGCAAGTCGTGAGAGGTGGAGGGACTGTGTCCGAGAAGGCGGTGCGGGATCTTCCGGAGTCCTTCTCATACGTGTTCGCCGCGCTGCGGGGCGTCCAGGCGGGCGGCGAGTACTACGTGGCCATGTGCCCGCTGAAGCTCATCCCGAAGATCTTTCTTTTCGATGAAGATGAGATTCCTCCTGACCTTCGCGCGCAGCGGGCCCTGAACCGCGCCCGGATCCCCGAGATCGCGCAATACATCGTCGAGAACCCAAAGGAGTACGTCTTCTCCTCGATAACCGCCTCGATCGACGGGCAAGTGCGGTTCGAGCCGCTCGCGGAGAGCGGCCCTCGAAGCAATCTTGGCCAGATCGTCATCCCCATGACCGCGAAGTTCATCATCAACGACGGCCAGCACCGACGGGCGGCGATCGAAGAGGCGCTCAAGGAAAGGCCGGAGCTAGGCGACGAGACTATCTCCGTCGTCTTTTTTCTCGACAGCGGCCTCGCGCGCAGCCAGCAGATGTTCGCTGACCTTAATACGCACGCCATTCGCCCGACGAAGTCTCTCGGCATCCTCTACGATCTTCGCGACCCACAGTCACAGCTCGCGAGGAAGCTCATCAGCACCGTGCCGGTATTTAAGGGGCTCACCGAGACGGAGAAGACCACCATCTCGAACCGGTCGATCAAGCTCTTCACGTTGAGCGGCATTTATCAGGGCACGAGGGCGCTTCTCAATAAACCGAAACAAGCCAGGGTGTCGCCACAGGAGGAAGCGCTCGCGATCGATTTCTGGACTGAGGTCGGTAGGAACGTGCCCGAGTGGACGATGGCAAAAGAGAGAAAGGTGAGCGCCGCCGAGCTCCGTCGCGACTTCATCCACGCTCACGGCATTGCGCTCCACGCGTTAGGGATTGTCGGTGCGGCGCTTCTTGCTGCGGAGCCCAAGCGCTGGAAGGACCGCCTGAGGGCGCTCGCGAAAGTCGATTGGTCACGTTCGAACACAAAGCTATGGGAAGGACGCGCCATGATCGGCGGGCGCGTGAGCAAGGCTCACAACAACGTGATCCTCACGGCCGCTGTGTTGAAACGCGCGCTCGACTTGCCGCTCTCGCCTGAGGAACAGCGAGTCGAGACCCACCTGGGGAAGCGGGGAGGCTAGCGGATGGAGAACAACGGAGTGCACGAGCTTGGACGAGACCGGCTCGACTCCAAGTACGAGGAGATACGTCAGGTTTACCTAAGCGATCGCCGCCCGTGGGTGATCGGCTATAGCGGCGGCAAAGACTCTACCACGGCTCTCCAACTTATCTGGTCCGCCCTCTCCAAACTTCCGAGCGCGGAGCTCACGAAGCCGGTTTACGTAATCGCCTCCGATACGCTCGTCGAGAGCCCGAAGATAGTCGACTATATCGACGCCTCACTCGAACGGATGAACGGGGCGGCGGGGAGCGCGGGGCTTCCGCTCACTGCTCATAAGGTGAAGCCGACTCTCGAAAACACATTCTGGGTAAACCTCATCGGACGCGGCTACCCTGCTCCGTCGAAGCAGTTCAGGTGGTGCACTGACCGCCTCAAGATCGAGCCCGCAAACCGGTTCATTCTCGAAAAGGTCACCGAGCACGGAGAGGTCGTCGTCGTCCTTGGGGTCCGAAAGGGAGAGAGCGCGACGCGCGCGCAGGTTATGGCTCTCCACCGACTGAAGAACAGTCTCCTCTCTCGCCACTCACGGCTGCCGAATGCGTACGTATACACACCAGTCGAGGACTGGACGGTCGATGACGTCTGGACCTATCTCCTACAGGTCCCCTCGCCCTGGGGCAACAACAACCGTGACCTCGTGACGCTTTATCGAAATGCGCAGGCGGGAGAGTGTCCGCTCGTCGTGGATCAGGCTACGCCCTCCTGCGGCAATAGCCGCTTCGGCTGCTGGGTCTGCACGGTGGTCACGAAGGACAAGTCCATGGAGGCGCTCATCGAGAACGGCGCGGAATGGCTCGAGCCGATGCTCGAGTACCGGGACCTGCTCTCGTCGACTCAGGACCCCGCGGTCAAAGGCCAGGTTCGGGAGTTCAAGCGGAGGAACGGCCAGGTTGCACTGAAGGACGATGGGAGCATCGTCTACGGCCCGTACAAACTTGCGGTCCGGAAGGACCTCCTCCGCCGGCTGCTTGAGCTGCAAAAACGAGTTCGCGCCGACGGTCCGAATCCGAAGGAACAACTCATTAGCCGCGAGGAGCTCGAACGTATCCGCGCTCTGTGGCGTCAGGAAGTTCAGGATTGGGAGGATTCGGTCCCAAAGATCTATCGCGAGGTGATGGGAGAGGATCTCGACTGGGTCGTTGACGAACAGCCTGGATTGTCCGGCGAGGATCGGGCGATTTTGGAGGGCATCTGCGAGCGCTACAACGTGCCGGCGGCCATGGTCGCGAAGCTTATCGATCTCGAACGTGAGTTCCACGGCATGAGTCGCCGTGCCGCGATCTATCAGCGCATTGCAGCTGTATTTGATGAAGATTGGAGATCGGAAGCCGAGGTGACGGTGCGCGAGAGGGACGCTGACCGGTGATTCTCACGCGGCTCACCGTCACGGACTTCGGCGTGTTCCGCGGCCGTCAAACTATCGCGCTCGCGCCGCGGCCCTCCCGTCCCGTCGTTCTTTTCGGCGGAAAAAACGGCGCGGGCAAGACGACGTTACTCGAAGCGGTCCGGCTGTGTCTCTACGGCTCGGGAGCGCTTGGCGCACGGACGTCCAAGGAGGCATATCTCGCGTATCTTGAGGGGCGGATTCACTCGAATCCGGACTTTCTTATCCAGCCGATGTTCGCCTCCGTTTCGGTCGAGTTCCAGCATGCGGACGTCGGCGCCGTCCACACCTACACCGTTACACGTTCATGGGAGCGCAAAGGAGCCAACCGGATTGTCGAGCACCTTGATCTGGAGCGAGATGGCAAGGCGCTGGACGAACTGGCGGGGGAGCATTGGCAGGAATTCGTGCGGGAGCTTGTCCCTCCGGGGGTGGCCCAGCTCTTCTTCTTCGATGGGGAGAAGATTCAGCAGCTTGCGGAGGATAGCTCTGACCAGCGAACGCTCGCAGATGCGATCAAATCACTCCTCGGTCTAAACCTCGTCGAGCGGCTACAAACCGACCTCAATATTTTCCAGTCGCGGCTCACTCTCTCGGCAGAAGAGGGAGAGCCCGAGCGAGAACTCTACGACCTCGAGCGGGACAAGAAGGCTCTCGAAGATCGTCTCCGGACGCTGATGGGACTGCGGAGTGAGCAGGAAGCGCATCTCGAGGACTTGCGAGGTCGCATCGCAAGAATTGAAGCCAAGATTTCTGGCGAAGGCGGTGCATTCGCGCGCGGCCGGGAGACGCTCGTGAGGCAACAGGCAGAGCTTAAGGGAAGAATCAACGAGAACGAGAGCACCCTTCGACAGATTTGTGCCGGCCTCTTGCCTTTTGCTCTCGCGCCCCGTCTCTGCGCAGCGGTCAGAACACAGCTCCTTACCGAGGAGGCGTTGGTCCGCCGCGCAGCGAGCCGAGAGATTCTCGCGACCGTTCGGCAGGAACTTGTTGTGCGCCTCGCCGCAGACGATCTTTGGCAGCCGCTCTCCTGCGCGCCATATGCGGCGATCCACGAGCTCCAAGAGCGGCTGGTCGACAAGGTTAGAGAACCATTCGCGGTGGAGAGGGAACAAGAAGGCAGCCCGGTGCATGAGCTCTCGCCGGGAATTCAGCGACAGGTGTTGAACTGGATCGACCAGACGGGTGAAGTCGGACGGACCGGGCGGGCGATCGGCGATGATCTTGAGCGACTCTATCGTGAATTGCAGCGAGTTGAGGACGGGCTTCGGAAGATCCCCGCCGATGACGTGTTGAAGCCGCTGCTTAAAGAGCTCCACGACGCCCACACGGTGTTCGCTGACGCAGCGAGGAGGGCCACGGAACAAGAGGAGGAGATCAAGTCTGCGGAGCTTGCCCTCGACGAGGCGGAGCGCCGCTCGGCGAAGGCAAGCGAGAGGCTCATTGAGGAGCGTGGTGAGGCCGCAAAGATTCGGATGATTCCCCGTATCCATAAGGTTCTTGGGGAATATCAATCAAGGCTGATCGATCGTAAGGTGGTCGAGCTTCAGGCCGCCGTCTCCGAGTCCTTCAATGCGCTATGCCGTAAGAAGGATGCGTTAAGGAAGATTGTGATCGATCCGATGACCTTTGGGGTCACGCTCTACGACCGACAAACCAGGCCGCTCCCCAAGGCTCAATTATCAGCGGGCGAAAAGCAAATCTATGCGATCGCGATGCTCTGGGCGCTTGCAAAGACGTCGGGACGCGCGCTGCCGGTCATTATCGACACCCCTCTTGCGCGGCTCGACAGCGACCATCGATCGCTGATGCTCCGGCAGTACTTTCCCAGGGCAAGCCATCAAGTACTGATCCTCTCGACCGACACTGAAGTAGACCAAGCGTACTTCGCCGAACTACGACCTAAGATCGCTCACGCCTATCACCTTGAATTCGATGTGAGCGGAAATTCGACGACGATCACGCCAGGCTATTTCTGGAAGAGCGGGTCCCATGAAACTCACTAAAATCCGCCTTACGAAGGACGCTTCAAACCGTCTGAGGTTCGCAGCGGGAAAGACTGGGCTCACTCCGAACCTTCTCTGCCGTATGGCGTTTTGTCTCTCGCTCGCCGAGCCGTCAATTCCGGATCCCGAGAAGTTCCCCGAGGAGGACCGCGAGTTCAACCGATACACGCTGCTCGGGGAGTACGATGCGCTGTTCGTGGCGTTGCTGCGCGAGCGATGCCGGAGGGACGGCGTCGATCCCTCTCGGATGGCGGACTATTTCCGTGCCCACATGAACCGCGGCATCGCTCTGCTTCAGGGACGGGTGAAGAGCCTTGCCGACATCGCTGAGCTCGTGAAGGCCGCGGGCGCGGAGTAGGCGGAGCAACCAGTGGGATATCGAAAGCCGGGTCTGGGGTTTTAGGAGCGGCTGGCGGCCGGGTCCGATGAACATGATTGTTGCGCGCCACCGCACTGCGGTCACCCGCTACCGCCTTTCGCGTCCGATGAAGCTTGCCATAGGCGACGGCCTCGTCGGCGAGCACCATGATCTCTTTGATTACGGCTGCGGCCACGGGGATGATCTGCGGATTCTCGCGAGCGAGGGAGTGCGGTGTACTGGCTGGGATCCGGTGCATCGGCCTTCTGGAGGCGTGCGTTCGGCAGATGTCGTCAATCTTGGCTACGTCGTAAACGTCGTAGAGGACCCCGAGGAACGAGCGACCGCGCTTCACAAGGCGTGGGCGCTTGCCCGCAAGGTACTTGTCGTTGCCGCGCGGCTCACGCTCGAGAAAGGGGCAAAGAGGGGCGCTCCCTGCGGCGACGGCTGCCTGACCGGCCGGCAGACTTTCCAGAAGTTCTATGAGCAGCACGAACTGCGCGATTGGATCGACGTAACTCTGGGCGCTTCTGCGGTCGCAGCCGCGCCCGGAGTCTTCTATGTCTTTCGGGACGCAAGCATGGCCCAGCTGTTCCTCGCATCTCGCTATCGACGCAGGGTCGGTGCCCCACGACAGCGTCGGAGCGAGCGCGTCTTTGATGAACATCGGACGCTCCTCCAAGGACTGATGCAGTTCGTCACGGAGCGAGGACGTCTGCCAGAGGAAGGCGAGTTCGAGTTTCTCGGGGTGATTCGCGAGAAGATCGGAGGCGTACGGCGCGCCTGGCGGCTCATTGAGCAGGTAACCGGCGCCGGAGACTGGGCGCGCATCAGAGAACAGCGCTCCCAGGACCTTCTCATCTATCTTGCGCTCGCGCGGTTCGGGGGTCGACCGCGCTTCGCGGAGTTGTCGCGTGACCTCCGACTCGACGTTCGCGCATTCTTTGGGACGTATTCGCAGGCCTGTGGAGAGGCGGATCGGTTGCTTTTCTCGTCGGGCGATCTTGCTGCGGTCGACAAGGCGTGCGAGAGCGCACCGGTGGGGAAACTGACGCCGACGGCGCTCTACATCCATGTGTCGGCGCTGGGAAGCCTTTCCGCGATCCTTCGGGTCTACGAAGGCTGCGCGCGTTCGTACATCGGCGTGGTGGAAGCGGCGAACATCGTGAAGCTTCACCGGCGCAAGCCGCAGATCTCCTACCTCAGCTATCCCACCTTCGAGAAGGACGCCCATCCCGCGCTGCTCGGCGCGCTCGTTGTTCCACTTCGGACCTTTCACGTCGACTATCGCGACTATTCATCATCTGAGAACCCTCCGATCCTTCATAGGAAGGAGGAGTTCGTTGCGGCGGACCATCCATTGCGCCCGCGGTTCACCAAGCTTACGGAGCAGGAGGAGCGTGCAGGACTCTACCAAACCCCCGAGACTATCGGTACGCGGGAAGGATGGCAGGCAATTCTAGATGGTCGCGGCATTGATATTCGCGGTCATCGTGTTGCCCGGCGCTCGGTCCGTGACTTGGCTCGTGATCATTTAGCCAGCCCGCAGGGCCCTATCAGCGTTGAGGCCAACCGCGCATGACGATTATCGATGCCATAAAGGAAGTCATGAGGAAGCGCGGTTCCCCGATGACAGCGAGGGAGGCGTACGACGCTATTGTCGCGGCGAACCTCTACGAGTTCCATGCGCAGAATCCTGCTCACATTGTGCTCTCGCAGATTCGTCGACACAGCGAGGGGATTGACTTCCCGAGTGGTGCACCGACCAAACACTTCCAGCTCGTCGGTGAGAACAGATTTTCGCCACTCGACCGACCGAAACGGATACGAACGAAGCCACGAACTGCGAGTTCGGCGGCGCCGGCGGTGCCCGGGAGAGTCCCGTCGCTTGGCGCCACGCTCCAGGGACTTCAAGATTTACACAGACGGTATGTCGCTCTGCTTAAGCAGCGGATTAATGCGGAGCTCCGCCGCCTATCGCCAACAGCTTTCGAAACGTTCGCGCGAGAATTGCTCCAGGTATACGGATTCGAGGACCTTCATGTCACAAAGGTCTCCGGTGACGGCGGAATCGACGGGTACGGGAAGTTGCGTGTGGGACTGGCGTATCTCAACGTCGCTTTCCAGTGCAAGCGCTGGACTAAGGGGAACATCCAGCGCACGGAGATCGACAGGTTCCGGGGAGCAGCGCAGGGAGACTTCGAGCAGGGGATCTTTTTTGCGACGACGACCTTCTCCCAGGGCGCGATTGAGGCCTCCATCAAACGCGGCGCCGTCCCGATCGTGCTCGTCGACAGCAATGCGATTGTCGACCTCATGATCGAGAAGCGATTCGGGGTACAGGCAGAGAGTCTAGTCATCCCGACCTACGCGCTCGACCTTGCTCTGAACCCGGAGCCGCGGCTTCGGGACGAACCAAGGTAACTGTCAGGATCGCAACGAGTCTTTCACTTTGTTTGCCGGCATCGAGCGGCCGGCGGGAGAAACGTAGATGGCCAAGAACAAAGCTAGGTCACGCGGCCAGCGGATCGAGGGACTCATCCTGCCGCGTGAGGACCAGGATTTAAAGCCACTCTGGAAAGCGTTCGAGAAAGGATCAACGTGGTATCGAAACGGCAAGAAGCGGCGGGAGAGCCTCCGGCTCAGACACACCGCGTACGGTGGCAAGGTAAGGCTCGAATGGTGGGGTGACGCAATCCGATACGTGATCGACGATGCGGATAACTCTGGGAAGATCGGGGGCGCGTTCCTCGGCCATGCTCAGCGTCATGGCGGCACGCGTATAGATCGTCTGGAGGTTCGGTTCTCGCAGACCTGAGAATCGCTCGGTCAATATATCGCACCCGTATGGACTTGATGTCCTCCGGATGCGGTTGAAGGGCAGGAAGCAGGTGATGACTGCGGAGCATCTCTTTATAAGCTATGCGACAGAGGACTGGCCGCTCGCCGAGTGGCTCACTCGCCGGCTGACCGCTGAGGGATACCGCGTCTGGTGTGATCGGTTTCAGCTTCTCGGAGGAGAGTCGTATCCCCGGGACATCGATCTCGCAATCAAAACCCGTACCTTCCGTCTCCTCGCTCTCCTTTCAAAAGCGTCCCTCAACAAACCGAATCCGAGAAAAGAACGGACGCTGGCTCTGAATCTCGGCAAGGAACGCAATGTCGACTTCCTCATCCCCCTAAATGTCGATGGCCTCCGTGCGACCCAACTCGACTGGATGACGAATGATCTCACGTTCATCCCGTTCCACCCGAGCTGGGCGGAAGGGTTTAGGCAGCTCCTTCAAAAGCTCCAGTCGATCGACGCACCGCGGTCGCTGGCGAACGGTCAGCAGATAGCGATAGGGAGTTTTCTCCCGGCCGCCGTGCTTTCCGAGAACCCTGAGAAGTTGTTCACCAATCATTTGACCTTTACTCAAATCCCGCCGGACATTCTTCATTTCACGTTGTCGACGCCGATGACACCACGCGAGCAGCAAGTCGTAACCGAAGGCTGGGCATACCAGGCCGTATCGCCGACAACCCTCTTTGCTCTCACATCACCGCCCGGTTACCTGCTTGGCGAGGATCGCGTGGCCCTGGATCACCGGATTCCTTGGCGGACGGTTGACAAGGCTGGCGGCGTCGATACGTCGAATGTGGTCTCGAGTCTCCTCTACAAGACCGTTCTGGTTGAATACCTCCGGCGCGGCCTGAGGCCTTCTCCCGACCATACAATTGTCTACTTCCCACCTGGACTCCTTGAGAACGGCAAGCTCTTCTTCTCAACCTACGACGGAAGCACTACGTGGCTCCTTACGACGGGCGAGCGGACGTATCGGCGACGCGGCGAAGTCCAACGGTATCGATATCACTTATCCCCGCGGCTCCGGATTCGGCGTGACATAGCACCGGACTTCGTCTTGCAGATCACGCCAGGGTTGTATCTGACGGATCTCGATGGCCATGAGCTTCCCGCGAGGACTCGGAACTCACGCCGTAAGCAGCTCTGTCGGGGCTGGTGGAACCATCAGTGGCTGAACCGACATCTCGCCATCGTCAGTTTCTTGTCCGATGGAAAGGAACTGGTCACATTCGGGGAATCGCCGGAGGAACAGATCGCGCTCGCTGCGCAGCTTAACTCCGGCGACGTGTCCGCGAGTATCGATGAGGCAGCACTTGAAGCGTGGAGAGCCACGTTCTCATCGTCAGTGCCATTCGACGAGGGAGGAGATCCTGACGACGGCGAGGAGGAAGTCATTCGGGAGGGCGACGACGATGACGGGTAGCTTTCGCATCCTCCCCGAGCCGGCTCTTGAGTTTAATTACGGACAGCGCCTTGTCGACCCCCATGATGGGCTGGGGCTCTTCGGGCCGTACAGTGCTCCGTTGTCGTATCACCCGAAAAACATCTCGTACGCAGTCATCGGAGCACCAGAAGGGGTCGAGGCGTTCCACCGATTTTCTGAAGCGTTGATTTCGCCAATTCTTCCTGAAGAGGCGGACGTCAACCCTCGTCTCTGGCCTCCCTTTCCTGGATTCGAGGCCGCCTTCTCTGCGAGGTGGCCGCTCACGCCGTCGTGGACACGCGAGCTCGATCGCGAGTCCCTGCTTACCGCCGCCGCGCACCCAGAAGCTCATCGTCGTGCTGGTGACGTGGTGAAGGCATATCTCTCTGCCGTCGAAACCGCAAAGAAACGCGATGAGCCACTGGGCGTCATCATCTGTGTTGTCCCCGACGTTGTGTGGGAGAACTGCCGCCCGCGGTCGCGTGTTGTGCAGCCTGTTGGCGGCAAGCTTTCCTCGGCAGAGCGCACAGCCGCTCGCACGGGGCAGCCGGACTTCTTCACCGACTATGATCCCGCGCAGTACCAGTTCTCGCCGGATTTCCGACGCCAACTCAAGGCACGCGTCATGGAGCATGACGTACCGATACAGATCGTGCGCGAGTCAACGATGCGACTGCATCCGAGGCTCAGCGCCGAGGCCCGGACGCTTACCGCTCTATCGGACCGTGCCTGGAACCTCGGCGTCACCATCTACTACAAGGCCGGTGGAAAGCCCTGGAAACTCGCCACTGCCCGCGAAGGCGTGTGTTACATCGGTATCGCCTTTCGCATGGCGGGCAGTTCGCCTGGCGGTAAGACCGCGTGTTGCGCGGCGCAGATGTTTCTCGACTCTGGTGATGGCATCGTCTTTCTCGGGGAGTTCGGCCCGTGGTACTCGCCAGAGGACAGAGAATGTCATTTGAGCAAGGCAGCGGCACGCGACCTCTTGACCGGTGTTTTAAAGACATACAGGGAGCTCGACGGCCGCAGACTGACGGAGGTGTTCCTTCACTCACGTTCGACAATATCTGCCGAGGAGTTTGAGGGATACCGCGAAGCGTGCGGGAGCGAGATAAAAATGGTCGGCGTCCGCGTCCGCATCGAACGCTCGACCGCTAAGATGTTTCGTCCCGGCGCTTGGCCCGTCATCAGGGGAACGTTTTGGCGCCTCTCTGATCGTGCAGGTTACCTTTTCGGTTCCGGCTTCAAACCCAGTTCTGGCACGTACGATGGCTGGGAGACCCCGGATCCTCTGCGGATCGATGTCGAGCACGGCGAGGCCAACATCGACCAGGTCGCGGAGGACATCTTTGGCCTCACAAAGCTGAACTACAACGCATGCAAACTCGGTGATTCCCAACCGGTCACGGTTGGCTTCTCAGACGCAGTAGGAGAGATTCTTGTCTCGAATCCGACGGTGGCGGCTCGTAAACCCAACTTTAAGTTCTACATTTAGGGGTAAAGGCGTTCTCTCATGACCTGGATACTTGGGCGCTGCTGCGCGCTCGGCAAACTCACCGCCGTTGGGAGCCTCCTCCTCTTCCTCGCTACGAGCTCGATCGCGCTGGCTCATTCGCCAGCCGAGGAGCAGGCGATTAAGGATGCCGAGAAAGCCACCCCCGTTGTCCATTCATTCCGTGGCTGCGGTGCCTTCGGCGACGAGACCGGCGACCGCCTCCTCAATCACCTCAAGAACCGCGTCGACGTGCCGTCGTCATATCTCACCGTCTCCATCGACATGATCGTCTCGATGAGGGCGCCGAAGCCCATCGAGGGACAGATCAAGCGCGAGGACTGGCGCGAAGTCGACACCGCGTTCGTGGGACAATTCGAGGGCGCCGCGATCACCGTGGAAGGGTATCTTGCCGGCGTGAGACCGGAGGGCGCAGAGAAGACGAATTGCGGCGCGACGCAGCCCGAGCGTATCGACTTCCACATCTGGCTCGTGGGGAATCCGCCGAAGAAGATGCCGAACTCGAAGTTGAACGATCGGCGCCGCGCCGTCGTTGTGGAAATCACGCCGCGCCTGCGCGCCGAGCATCCCGAATGGACAAAGACCGCGATCCAGAAGCTCGTGGATCAAAAGCGCCGTGTCCGGGTGAGCGGCTGGCTGATGCTCGATCAGGATCATCCGGAGCAGCTTCGCAAGACGCGCGGGACGCTGTGGGAGATCCATCCGGTGACGGCGATCGAGATCTTTAGCGCGGGGCAGTGGAGAGCGCTAGGACAGTAGGATTAGCATTGCGCTAAGGCTTCTGGAGTGCTAGAAACCGGCCCGAGTAGAACGCGTTCTCCGTGTAGGGACGGCAACCCATCCGTTCCGAAGGAGACTAGCCATGCACATCAAAGCCGGCGCCCTTTTTCTCATCCTGGTCACCCTCAGCCTGCTTGCTCTGTTTGGAACCGTGGCGGCGCAGTCACCGGAGACTCTTCGCGTCGCTCTGTATCCATACGTGCCGAAGGGCCGCGAGCTCTTCTTCAAGCTCGAGGCCGCGTTCGAAGCCGCCCACCCTGGGGTGAACGTCGAACTCGTCGAATCGAAGCCGCTTCTCGAGGACTACTACAAGGACGGCCTTCTGAAGGCCGACGCGGACATCTACGAAATCGACACCGTGCTCCTCCCCGACATGATCCGTGCCGGGAAGATCGCGCCGCTCACCCTCCCGAACGCCGACTTCGTTCCGGAGGCCCGTCAGGCGGTGCAGTTCAACGGCTCGACCTGGGCCGTTCCGCACTGGATCTGCGGCAATTTCCTTTTCTACGCGAAGGGCGACGAGGCGGTCAAGAAGGCAAAGACCTGGGAAGAGCTCGTGGCCGCGTTCGGCGCAAACACCGCCTGGTTTGTGGATCTCAAGGGCACCTCCACACTCGGCGAGTGGTACCTCACCGTGATCGCCGGTCTCGACGGAGATGCGGCGAGCGTCCTGAATCGACTGCAATCCTCCTCGCTCGACCCTGCTGCCATACAGAAACTCCAGGCGCTTCTCGGGCCATGCCCGGCCGGTTACTGCCGAAGCCGAGCCCTTCACGACCGCACCGGCTACTACGCACGGCAATTTGCGCGCGGCAGGGCACGCGCCTACATCGGCTACTCGGAGACGCTCCACTATGCGCTCCAAGAGATCGCCGACAACTGCGGCGTGACTGACGGATGCCGCAGAGCTGACGAGATAGCGGTACGCGCGCTCCCCGTGCTCTTGCCGCAAGGGAAGCCGGTGGGATGGGTCGATGGACTCGGAATCTCGGCGGCGCTCACGGGCCGGAAGAAGGACTTGGCGCGAGAATTCATCGAGTTCGCCGCCTCCTGGCAGGCGTACCAGCTGATCTTGAACACCGAGACGGGGACAGCTCCTCGCTACCTCTTGCCCGCGCTGCGCCTTTCGACCCGGAACCCGGAACTCGACCCACCCCTCTACAAAACGCTCTATGCAGCGTTCGGTATGCGATTGATCCTGACCGCCGAGGGGCTCAACAAGGCCCTCCGGGACCGCGGGGAAGCGCTCGACTGTGTGCTTCCGCCTGAACGTGGAGACGCGAAGTGGGCGCAGCGATGCCAGAACGTTTCATCGCCCTCGCCGCGGCAATGAAGGATTCGGCCGACCACATCGGCGGTGCCTCGAGCTCGGGAGGGACGCCCGATGCCTCGCAGTAAGCGGAGGAGTTCAGGACGGCCGAGAGCGCGCGGGGCCTCTTCCAAAAAGAGGCGCAGGGCAGCGCCCTCTCTGCTCATTCTCGAGTGCGATCCGGAGAAACTCCCAGCAGAGCCGACTTCGTTCGGGGAGGACCTGGAGTCGGTCGTAAAGAGTTTCGTCCCTCGTGGCCGGCCAATGCGGATCCTAGCGAAGACTCGGCCGCAGCTCCTGGCAGACCTCGGTCGACTGAAGATTGAGATCGGCCGTTTTCAAATGGTGGCCATCGTTGCACACAGCAACGTATCCGGGGTGGGGCTTACGGCAGACAGCGCCGTGTCCTGGGAGGTGCTGAGCCACTGGCTCTTACCGTTCTCTCCAAAGGTCGTCATTCTCGTCGCGTGTGAGGCCGGCCGCTGGGTGGCGGCCCGAGCTCTGTTCGAGGGCATCCCGACGCTGAAGGAAGTCTACGGGTCGCCGGTCCTCATCAATGATCGGCAAGCAGCGGCCATCAAGCTGCTCGTCCCCTACTTGCTCTCCAGTAAGCGGCTGACGGTCGAGGGGCTAAGGATGGGGCAGTTTGTGAACTTCCTCCTTACCCGCGGGATTGTGCTTCGGCGAACGCGGCGGGACTTTCGGGAGCCGGGTGCCCTCGAGGGTCCTGCATGGACTGCCGGGGAAGAGTTACTGAAGGCCGCACTCGAGCAGCTCGTGAGTACCGTCCGCCCGTGAGGCAAGTCAAGTTCCCGAGTATCGGCGCTCACGAAGGATAGCGGCGGTGAATGAGCGAGACAGGCCGAACATCCGAGACGTAGTCGAGGAGGCTGCTCGTGCTCTGGCCGAGGAGCAAGCGAAGGTCACCCGCGGCGAGGCTGCGTCTACGAGGGCGCGCGTGGTAGCAAGCGCCGAATGGCTGACCGAGCAGCAGCAGCGGAACTTCGAGGATGTCCGAGCCGAGGTTGCTGACCTTGGCTCGACGATCGCCGAGTCAGCAGAGGGGATTCAAAGGGGATTTGTCTCACTCGACCATCGTCTTGAGGTGACTAGGAGCGAGATCGGCCAGATTCGGGAGTCCCTCAACGAGGGACCTCAGGCTAGGCGGGCGCGGGAATTTCTCGAGCGCGGCGAGCACGCGATGAAGAGCGGCTTCGCCGAGGAGGCCATCAGGTGCTTCCTGGAAGTCGAAAGGCTCACCTTTGAAGAGTATCGAGCCTACGTCTATCTGGCTGAGCTGTTTCTCCGGCGTAATGAGGTGGCGAAAGCGCTCGAGTATCTTGATAAGACTGTGAAGTTTGCGCGATCGGCTGCACCGCCGACGGCGGCGAAGGCATTGACCGCGGCGGCGAGCCTTCACGAAGGGCGCGGTGATCTCGCGCGCGCCTATGAGAATGCGAGCGAGGCCCGCCGGTTGGATCCGCTCGACCCGAAAATAGCGCACGTGCACGCGCAACTGGCGGCGCGGCGTGGCCGCCATGACGATGCGCTTCATTCGCTGCGGGATCTCTTCCGCCAGCGGCCCTACACGTCGTTTACGGTCTCTCGGGAGAGCGAGTTTGGACCGATCCGGGACCGTGTCCTCACGCTGATCGACGAGCTGCGCGGGGAGACCACTGCCAGAGTCGAGAAGTTGCTCGCAACCGTGGAGACGGTGCGGCATGAGATCGCCGTTCTCCTCGGCATACGTTCGGGAGATCTCGTCGATCCGATCGAGAGCGCATGCTACCGCGTCCGCACGGTTCTCAATCGGGGATCCTACCTCGATGCGGCAGATGCGGAGAGACTCGGGAGGCGCGTGCGTCGCGAGACCTGGGGCGCCCTTGTAGAGGCGTATGATCGCCGCCTCGCGGAGTTGCACGAGGAAGACGCAAGGCTTTCCGCCGAGGTCAACGATGCTGAGTATCGGGCGGGACACACGATCTGGGAGTACAGCGGCCGTGGGTTCTTGGTCTGGTGGTTATCGTCGTTCCTGTACGTCGGGCTGGGCCTTCTTCTCCTTCCCGCGATGCGGTATGTCGTGTTCTTGCTGATGCGGCCTCAGACGACGCAGGAGATGTGGAACGCGGGCACGCTTGTGACGTTCGTCTTCTTCGCGTTGGTTGCGGTTGGCGCTATTCTCACCGGACTTTTCGCGACGAAATGGTCCCGTCGGCGAGCCGGTGACCGATTTCGAGGGGCAGCGCGCCGGGCCAGCCGAGAGCGTGAGGCAGTGAGGGACAAGGTTGGCGAACTCGCGGTCAAGAGAGCGCAGGTAATCCGCGAGGAAGGCATAGAACCACGCCGGGGAGACTTGCCTAGTTGAGCCAGCGTCAAAACACCGCCGTCCAGCAGTTGTCCACATTTACAAGTTTGCTGCTTTTCTCAATACTGAAAGGATGGAGCAGTTTGACGGACAATCGCGCCTCCCTCGCGGCGAAAAACCAGAGCGAGAAGCAAGACCCGCGGAGACGGAACAGAGCGTCGCGCTTGAGCGCCAACTGACGGAGGAGAAACGGCGAATAGGCGACTTCGAGCTCTCCGGCGATCTGGGCGAAGACGCGAGAGCCTTCCTTGAGGCGAGTGGCCATAGCTATCATCGCATGATGATCGAGTTGCAAGGGATATCACCGGAGGTGGCAGTGCGGGATCTGCGTGACACGATGTCGCAGGCGCTTGTCCATCGGAGGGAGCCAAAGCCGGTCGCGCAACGCGATCCTGAACACCGCGCCAAGCATCTTCTCAGTTATGAGTTGCCTGAGACCCATGTTGCGGTGATCAACAAGATCCTCTCGGAGCGCCGATCCGGATCGTCTGGACGGGCGGGAGCGCCACCGGCAATTGAAGCACCGAGAAGAGGAGGAGAGACGCGCCAAGAGTCGCTCGAGAAAACGCGCGAGGATTGGGTCAATGTACGCCGGGCGGCCACGGCGGCGCGAGACCTCGAGGTAGCGATTGACGCCATCAATCCGGAACAAACACCGTTCCGGCACATGTTGGAAAACATGAGGAAGCGCCTCGAAGAGCACGTCGTGATGAATGAGGTCGCGGCGGAGTTCGGATCGCAGTTAACGAGGCAGCTGAGGGAATCGGAGCGTGCAGGGGAGAGCTAGAGAATGGGTTTCTGAAGGGGTTCTGAAGGATCTCTGAGGGGACGCGGACCCAAGTCTCTAAGGGGGCTGTTTTTTGTTTTGGAACCGCCCGGATGGTCGGCTAGACTGGCTTGCGGCGCCTCTTTTCAAAGAGGCGCCGTTTCTATTGGTGCCTATAATTTCCCGGTTGGCCCGGCCCTGTCAAGGTTCTGAAAAGGATACGTCGCAGCGAGCATTGTCCGAGCCCCGGGCACGCTTTATTTGAGCTCGATTGAAGGCCGGGGAAAATGTGCGGTCACGCCCTGCCGAAACCCACCGGTGAGAGAGTGCTTTTTCCGCATCATTCATTCTCGGTCGGGTTCGCTTCCGCGGAATTCACGAAGTTTCGTACTGGCTGAGAATTCGGTCCCGACGCCCAATCGTGTTCCACCTTACACACAACCCCGCATAACCAAGAAGAGAGAGGAACTCGGCGGCATGAACCCAGAACGTCCACTTCTGCCACATGTACGCTCTCACCGCCATTGCACAAAAAAGGACTGCGGCCGCCACGAAAAAAAGGTAAAAGCCCACTTGGACGATACCCGTAGGGCTAGATATATACTTGAATAGCCTTCCACCCTCCCAATCAAGCAACACTGCGTCTTTACCGAGCAACGACTTTAGTCGGGTTTCGATGACCTGGCAGTACGCCCCGTGCACGTTCGCTGAGGCAGTCTTGAGCAGATGCACAGACGCGGACATGAACATCAAAGACGGTATAAGAAAAAGCAGTCTCTCATCTCTTGACAGGCTGGCGAGCGCGATTGCGCCGCCGATCATCGACACGCCGGTTTTGAAGTTCGTATCCATGGAATTGAGGAGATCGCGGATTTCTTGACGAATCGCATTATATTCCATCTGCAACGTTGAGACGACGTTCGGATCTACCAGTTGGCTCATATGGCCCCTCCATCGTCCGACGTGTGCAGCTTCCAAGCCGGCGAATCCGGATGTTTAGAAGCCAACTTCGATTTTCAGGTAGTACTCGTTACCCCATCGCTCGCTCCACTTCTGGTCAAACACGCTGACCTCGGCCGTACTGAGCAGCGGCCGGACGAGCGTTAGCGTGCGATCGACGCACTTCCACCAAATAACGAAACGCGAGATTCCACGAGGGGAGGCAGTACTGAGTACAAGGTGGTTGAAGAACTCGAGAAGCATCCGGCCTACCCGTGTTCCCTGATGGCTCTGAATGACGCCAACTCGGCTCAAATACACGTAGGGACCGTCACCGGGTGGTAGCTTGTGGGCCGTCGGAGCGTCGTCTTCGAATCGATAACGTAGAACGCCAAGGATCTCATCGTGCCGCTCATCTACCAGGAGATAGGCGAAGGTCAGAGGGTTACCGGACCGGTCCTTTCGCCAGTAGTCGCGCAGCGTGCTGTAGTCGTCGGGATCGTCATACGTATCGAAGTCATGGAAGCCGGTTATGAAGGCTCGATCGGCATCATCATCATCGATGCGACGAAGGACGTAATGACATGCGGGATCGAGCCAGCTCATGCACGTCTCCAAAGCGTCCTAGGGGGAGAGCCTTCGCCGAAAATCAAGAGGAAGAAAAAGCCCCATTCGGCCGGGATTCCGAATGGGGCATCTGCTGTATCAGGCTGTGACGGAAGCTATCGCGCGCGGCGGATCAAGGTGCCCAGTCGTTGGAGCCCGCGAACGAACATCCCCGGGGCGACAGGCGGCTGGGTGATGTCACTGCTCTCTGCGGCGCCAACCTGAGCGCCACCACTGTCGAGGATATCGCCGAGCGCTCCCATGGAGCATCCAAAGTGCGCCTGACGATTCCCACTTGCCTTGACGTGGGGCGTTCCTGGACGAACCGGATTGCCACACCGGAAGCAAACTGGCTCAGCGGACACGGTAAGTCGAGTCATCATTGCTCCCACCAAGCTTCGCGCCAAGTGAACGATCCTGTCAAGCGATCTCGCAACAGCTAGGACGTAAAGCGCGTGCTGTTTCACCCGTTCACCCCCGGGCTCGCGGGGGCGAAGCTACCCTCTTCCCGGACAGGCGAGAGAGCAACCTTCGCCTGCCAGGCGAGCGTTCCGTAAGTATCGGTACTGGTTACTAATTTACTCCCTAAGGCACCGGCCCGCAAGGAGAGCTGCCGGAGGACCGGGAAAGGATCGAGGGGTCGGGATTCATCCCGGACACGTCGCCGTAGGCGACGACGCCCTCGACATAGAGCGCTCGACGCCCGAGCACGGTACTCACCTGGCGCCGGGTCCATGACTGCCCGTTTCTTCGCCGGAAGCCCCTGGCGTTGAGGGCCTTGGCGATCGTGGATTTTGACTCGCGGTTCTTCTCAGAGGACGTGCTCAGGGAAAGCCGCGCGGATGGCGCGCTGTCGGGCGAGCCCCGCTGCGATGGCGACGACGGCGTAGAGGATCGCGGCCGTCAGGGAGTACGGCGACGCCGACAACCGCCCCTCGATGAGTTGGACAAAAAAGATGAGTACCGGTCCGGTGGCCAGCACCACGCGGACTGTGAGAGGCGAGGCAAGAGAGATCCCCACCTGGTTCACGTAGCTCGGGACGATGATGAGGAGCGAGGCGATCGCCATCACGGCATCGACCCACGAGAGTGCGGCGGGCAGGCCGGAAGGTGACAGTGATGCGAGCACCGCCGCAGCGAGGGCGGTGGCCGGGTAGCGCAGGGACAGCACGGCGCCCGGCGTGACCCCGGCGTCGTTCAGCTTCCGGCACAGCATGGTGCTCACGGAGATCGCGATGCCTCCGCTCGCGGCGAGCATTACGCCGAGCGCGGTCGCGCCGACGGGCCGCGCTCCCGCTCCAGAAAGCCCGCCAAGCGCGACGGCCGCCCCGAAGACCAATGATACGAGCAGGCCACCGTAGATAGGGCGCTCCGCGCGCGTGAGCGAGACCGCTGGACTGGCGCCTCCGAGATGGCGGTCGATCCACACGACCGACAGAGGGCCGATCCCGGAGTAGAGGATCTGCACGAGCGACGGCTCGACGAGCCTCAGGGCATACAAGAACGCGAGCCAGGCAATCGCTGAACTTACGTTGACCCAGAAGAGGTCACGTGATCGGCGCCGGAGCACCGCGAGGCTGTCGCGGGAATATACAAACGCAGTAGGCAGGAATACGAGCGTGCAGAGGCTGAAGGCCACCATCGCTACGAGGAGCGGGCTGACCCGCTGAAACAGTCCGCCGAGATAAACGTCTCGCACGGCCGCGAGACCTACGAAGGCTACGGAGACAAGGAAGCCTGCCGCTTCTCGGCTTTGGTGCCATCCGCGCCGGCTGTCAGTCGACATCGTCGTCTCGGCATCACAATGCAAGAAACACGCTCTTGCGTCCAATGCATGGAAAACATAAGGTCTCCATAACGGGTAGCTATATACGCTGGCGGGCACGGTTCCCATGGAATTGAGGCATCTGCGGTACTTCGTCGCGGTCGCGGACGCCGGCGGCGTGTCCCGCGCTGCGGCGCGGCTGAACATCAGCCAGCCCGCGCTCTCGCGACAAATCCGCGATCTCGAGACCGAACTGGGGCTGTCCTTATTCGATCGTCGCGGCGGGCGCCTCGTGTTGACTGGCGAAGGTGAAGACCTCTTGGCTCGCGGGCGCCAGCTCCTGACGGACGCTGATTCGTTCAGGGAGCGTGCCGGCGCCCTGCGAGGCGGGGACGCGGGAATTCTTCGCGTCGGCGTGGCGCCCCTCACGCTGGAGAGTCTCCTGCCGCCCTTCCTGATTCGCCACCAGCGTCGCCATCCGGGCATCGAGGTCCGCTTGGCTGAGGACAGCCCCAGTCGTCTCTTCGCTCGGCTTGAGCGCGGGGAACTGAGTCTCGCCGTTTCGTTCCCCGGGCACGAAGGCTTGGGCAGCCGGCTGCTCTTCCCGCTGTGTGCGCTCGCGGTGATGTCGGTGGATCACCGCCTTGGCCGGCGGGCGACCCTCGACGTCGCCGAGGTAGCGAAAGAGCGGCTGCTGCTCCTCAGCCGACAGTTCTTGACGCGGCAGTGGTTCGATACCGCGTGCCAGCGCGCCCATCTCCGACCGAAAGTGCTTCTCGAGAGCACGGCACCGCACGCGCTCATCGCATTGGCGCGGGTGGGTTACGGGATCGCGATCGTTCCTTCCCACACCGAGTTCGATCGGCGCGGTTTGCGGACCGCCCCTCTGGTCCAGCGCGGGAAAGCGCTCGGCGCCTGGGCGGCGATCACCTGGGATCCCCACCGCTTCCAGCCGCCGTTCGTCGAACGGTTCGTCGACGAGCTCGCGGCGTACTCACGCCGTTCCTACCCGGGCAGAGGTCTCATGCGGGGGAGAATCCTGACCTCGATACCAAAGAGATGACCTACTTCGGTGGCCCTCCGCACAGTCGCTGAAAAACCCCGGCCCTTCCTTCGCTCTTGACCTTGCCCCCAGTGGCAGGGTTTACCGTGCGCTCATGGGCAGGAACGGCCTCTTGATCGGTGAGGTGGCGAGGCAGAGCGGTGCGAGCCGGAAGGCCCTGCGTCTCTACGAGACGGCGGGGATCCTGCCCGCACCTCGACGGACGGCATCGGGCTACCGGGTCTACGAGGGCGGCACCCTGGATCTCGTCGCCTTTGTCCGTCAGGCCCAGCGTCTCGGCTTCACGCTCGACGAGATCAAAGAGATCACCGCTATCAAGCGCGCTGGCCATCTTCCCTGCCCTCACGTTCGCGACCTCGTGCGGTGCAAGGCCAAGGAGCTTGACGCGAGGCTCGCGGACCTGATGGAGGTCCGCAAGGGCCTTCGCGGCTTGCTCGACGGCTGGCGGGCTGCGCCCCGCGGCCGGGCGGCCGTATGCCCCCACATCGAACTCGCCAGCCGCTCGAAGAAAGGAGGTGACAGGGGTTGGCCTGGAAGAAGAGCCAAGTCTACCGATGCCCGGACCAGAACTGCGGGTGCGAGGTGATGGTGACGAAGGAACCGAGACCCGGCACGGGAGGCGATCGAGCGCCTACCTGCTGCTGCGGGAAGCCGATGGTCACGTAAGAGGCGTGACGAAGGAGGAAGGGACAATGGAGAGTCTGAAGATGTCGCTCTGCCCGGCGTGCACTGCGTGCCCCGAGGTCGAGCTCGCGGGCGATGAAGTACGGATCGGCGAGGCGGGGAACCTCGCGGTCCTCAAGAAGGACGAGTGGAACGTGCTCGTCGACCTGATTCAGTCGGGCCAGCTGACGAAGGTCTGAGAATCATCGAGCAACCTGCGAGGTGACCAGCGGCCTCGAACCGCCGGCCGCCTCGCGGGCATGCTGCCGCCGCTACGGATCTCGCTTCAGAGAGTCAAGCGCTCCCTTGAGCCGCACCATGATGCCTGCCTTGACCTGACCATTGTGCGCAAGCTCCTCCAATTCTTCAGCGTGAAATTGTAGTAGCGCCGACTTGGCGCCCAATCGGACTTCGAACGGGTAGATTTCTGTCGCTGTGGGGGCGAGGAACGTGCCACGCGCGTCTTTGTCGAGTTCGCCGAGCAGCTGCCGAACACGACGCTGTCCCGCCTCGATCTCAGCCAAGGACATAGGAGATTGCTGTTCGTGGATTATGAGGATCACGACGAAACGGCGCAAGAGAAAAGCACAACAGGGCGTGGTCGTAGCTGGGCGACGGCTACCTGTTCACGATCGCAGCTCCACTTCCTCCTTCGCTTCAGCAAAGACTACGACTCGATAATGCCGAAAGAACGATCGCCCGAGTATGGGAACGACGACCGTATCGGAGAAGCCCACCTGAACCGGCACCGGAGTGGCATCGCCCAGGACCTGTACGAAGACATCATGGTAGTACACGTCGGCGGTCTGGCCGGCGATGCCGATACTCGGCGCGAAGTGCCCCTTCCTGATGTCGTCGATGCCGATCTTCGTTGCGACTTCGGTTGGAAACATCACCGTATCAGAGCCGGAGTCAAGGAGCGCGAGGTACGGACTCTCGGTTCGGCGGGAGTCGGTGGCGAGATAAACGGGAATGTAGGGACGCGCGACGAAGGGTCTATTCGGATCCCTCGTGCTGAATTTGTAGTAGGGAAACTTCATGCGCTGATAGAGCGAGGGAATAATCGAGCGGCGGGACCTTGAAGAGAATGACCTCCTCAGGGTTTTTCACGCCTTCGAGGGCCTCGGTGGACGTGCTGCCGTGACCGACGACCTCGTTGCGCTCGGTAATGGCGATCCACTGTCGCTCATACTTGCGTAGTTGGTCGCCGAGCTTCAGGAAATTTATCTTGCGAGCATCAATGGTCTTCATGGGAGGTTGTCATACTTATAGCAAGTGGTAGGAAAGCCGTCAAACCGCCGACGGGGAAGCGGCGTTCCCCGAGAACTGAGGCGCAGCGATGATGAGAGCCGGGATGCTAGCGAGTGCCTCTCCGTAACGGATGACGCCGTGTTGGTAGAGGTCCTTCCTGTGCAGGACCGCGCTCACCTGCCGCCTCGTCCAGGGTTTGCCGTTTCTGCGTATCAAGTCGTCGGCCTCAAGGCCTTTCGCGATCGCTGATTTTGTGCCACCGCGTGCTGCGAGCTCGAAGATGCGCCTCACCACAACAGCCTCCTTCTCATGGCGAGTCAGACCAGCACCGTTGCGGCGGTAGCCGTAGGGAACGTTCCCGCCCGGCGGCAGACCCTTGCGGACCCGCTCCTGCCTCCCCTTCCACAGCCGCTCGATGATGTCCTTGCGGTTCTCCTCGGCGATCGCCTCGCGGATCTGGCGGATCATGACGTCCTTCCGGTCCTTGCCGTTGTAGGTCGGCATGTCGGCAATAAGAACCTGAACTCCAAACTTCTCGAACTCGTGGAAGAGGTTCTCGGCTAACCGGACATCGCGTGAAAGCCGGTCGAGGGACGGAAAAATCACCGTCCCGATCCGCCGGGCCCGGCAGTCCCGGAGAAGCTTCTTCAGCTCCTTGCGATCCTCAGCCACCCCGCTCTCTGCCTCGTCCCGATAGAAGCGGCGCACGAATAACCCCTGCCGCTCGGCGAAGAGCGTCAGGTCACGAATCTGGATATCAATGCCGTAGCCCCGCTGCTTCTGCTCGAGCGTCGAGACACGGCAGTAGGCCACAACCGGCTTTTTTCGCTCCATTCCTCGTCAAATCGGTTCTCCGACCTTGGGCGGCGCCTCTTTGAAAAGCGGCGCCGGCTCTTCTCATCTTGGCGCCTCGGCAGGCGCCGTCAAGGAGGAGGACGCATGAGGAGAAGTGTGGGGATGGGAGCTGTTCTCGGCAGCCTTGTGCTGATCGCGGGCTGCGCGACCTCCACCGTTTCAGAACCCGCGACTGGCGACGGCACCTCGCAAGGGGTACTTGCCGAGCGTCCCGTCTGGACGCCTGGCGATTCGTGGACCTACCGGGCCGTGAACGGGTCGTACACCTTCGAGCAGAAGTTCGTGGGTGAGACCACGTTCGAGAATCAGCCGGCGCTGCACGTCGTGAGCGGTCGGTACAATACATACTTCTCGAAGGACTTCGGATTCATCGCCCGGGTGCTGAACAGCCGCGTCGTACGCCGTATGACCCCGCCCACCGATCGGCCGTGGCCTCTCAAGGTCGGCACGACCTGGTATTGGTCCGGCACGTGGGAAGACACCGAGCGGACCCTTCAACGCTACACGTACCGCGACGCATGGACCGTCGAGCGCTACGAGGAAGTGACGGTTCCCGCGGGGACCGTGAAGGCGTTCAAGATCGTGCGCCGCGTCGTCGACGGCAACGCCTACGACGAGCTCTGGTTCAGCCCCCAGGTGAAGTCGATCGTCAAGTCCCGGGGGTCGTCGGCCGCGGGTACCTACGACGAAGAGCTCGTGTCGTTCAAGGTCCAGTAGGCCGCAGGATTGCGTTCAGGATCGGCGCTGCGACGTAGGTAACGACGAGGACGGGCGCCGACCGTGCGCGTGTTCGCAAGGATCAACTCGGTCCTCGCAGGAGCCCTGGCCGTGGGGCTTCTCCTCATCACCGGCGGATGCGCCACGGTCGTTCGCTTTCCGACCGCATCTCCTCGGCCATTGACCCTGTCGGCCAGCCTGTACCGCCCGGAAGGGGACGGCCCCTTTCCGGCGGTCGTGCTCCTCCACAGCTGCGAGGGGCCCAAGCGGAACATTCCGGACTGGGCCGCCCTTCTCCGGGGAGAAGGCTATGTGATCCTCGCGGTCGATAGCCTGTCTCCGCGCGGCGCGACAACCTGTCAGCAGGGAGTGGGGACGGCCGACGTCGTCGGGGATGCGTTCGGTGCCCTCGCGTATCTCCGCACGCTGCCCTTCGTGGACGCGGCGCGCATCGGGGTGATGGGCACCTCGAGAGGCGGACGCGCGGCGCTCCAGGCGAGCCGCGCATCGGTCATGAGCACGCCGGCGTATCACACGAGCGCAGGCTTCCGAGCGGCGGTGGCCCTCTATCCGGCCGAGTGCGCGAGCGAGCTCGGACGTGACGTGGCGGTGCCGCTACTCATCCTCCTCGGCGGCGCTGACGATCTGGCTCCTCCTCATGGCTGCGTGATCATCGCGAAGGAATTGCAGCAGGCGGGGCGGACCGTCGTCTGGAAGGTTTACCCCGGCGCGACGCATGCCTTCGACGAGCGCAGTCTCCCCTTCGGGGGCTTCCGCTATTCCGGTCACACGATGAGGTATGACTCCGACGCCACACGAGACGCCGCGATCGAGGTCCGAGACTTCCTTGCGCGGCACCTGCGGGAAGGCGGGCCAGCTCCTCGCTGAGGGTGGAGTTCCTCGTCCCGGGAGGAGGGGCACTGTGGATAAGCCCGTCCTTCCGACGGCGCGGGACGACTGCCCGCCTACAACCTCCTGCCGCTCGCGGGCGCCGTGTGGAAACGTCGGCGCTGACGCGGATCCCTACTGTCTCGATGGAACCGTCAGACCGCCTTCCGTCGCGTCTGAAACGATGGGCCACTTGTCATGATCGAACCGCGCGGCAGTGAGCCGATAGGTGACCTCGCCCTCCTGGTTACCGTGAATGACGAGGCGATGGTGCGCGACGTCCTTCTCGTACCAGGCACGCCCGTTGAAGCCGGGTGACAGGATCACATCGAGATTTTCCCAGTGCGGGCCGAAGTCCGTGATGCGCGAGAAGAGCCAGAGCTCTGAGCCCTTCTCGAGGTGATCGAAGTCAATGATCGAGATTCGATCCTGCCCCGCATCAGCGCTTGAGCACGACGACGAGAGGAGGCGGGAGAAGAGTCCGTCGCATGCTCCGAAGAACCCTTTGGCCTGAAGGACCAGGTTGCCAGTGACTTCCTCCCTGATCTTTCCGGAGATGCTCGGCACGTAGGTGGCGTACCTGGTCCCGTCGATGCTGTAGAGGGGATCGATGGTGCCGGCGGTTATCTTGCCCGATCCATCACCGACGATGACGCCGCCCGCTTCTTTGACCACCAGTCTCGGATTACTAGCAGTGTTTCCAAAAAATAATTGCTTGTTATTTGGGTCGAATCCAAATGCTGATCCCTGGAGCACAGCACCACTATCTACTGCATACAACAATATATTTATATTTTTGTTGGTAGTGGGATTTCTAATGTACATCATGGCATCTCCAGCACCTCCTCCTGTTTGATAAATAGTGAGCGGATAGGTTGCGGCGTAGGTACCTAATGTAAGGGCTCCATTAACATGAAGTACAGTTGATGGTGCCGACGTCCCGATGCCGACGTTGCCGTTGAAGGCCGCCCCGCCGGGGCCGGTCATGCTCGTATAGCCGACCAGCAGACTATTGGAGAAGAGGCCGTTTACCCACCGCTGCGCGCCAATGCCCACGTTATAGGTGTTGTCACTCGCCGGGATGATGTCAGAATCGAAAGTAGCAGCAGAGACCTTCACGATCGCCGACTCGAGGGTGCGCGAGATCGCGGACTCCGTGGGATTTGTCGAGTTATAGGACATCGTGAGGTTGATCTGGACGGTGTCCTTGGCTGGCGGGTTCGAGTTCTTGACGAAGTTCAGCGTGTTCACCACCACCTTGGAATCGGTGAGCGGAGAAGATGACGCGTTCCAGCAGGACTGCTTGTTCACGCCGTCGTTGCCTTGCATCAAGTAGGCGGTGCCATTTGTGACCGTGATGCACGTGGGGTCGATCGTTGCCGATCGCATGCGGAGCTTCAGCGTGGAGGTCGAGGCATTGGCCGGGAGCTCGATGATGCTCGCGTCGCGGACGAGTCGCTGGACCGTCTGCATGACGAACTGGGCCTGCGTCGAAACATCGATCGAGGCGTTCTCGCGCACCTGCACTCGCGTGAGCGTCGTGAGGATGCCGGTCATGAGCCCCGCGGCGATCGCGAAGATGCCGACGTAGATGATGAGCTCGAGGAGGGTGAAGCCCGAGCGGCTACTCTCTCTTGCGCTGGAACGCGGGGCGCTGCGGGGGGAAAGGTTGGGCATGTGACATGGATTCGTGAACGCCGAAGGGAACACGAAGAGACGTTTACGTTCTTAGTATCGAGAAAATGGCCCGCCTTGTCGAACTAAGGGTGTGGACAACTTGAAGAATACGAGAAAGGTCCTGCGTAGAGGCCGCGCCAAAACGCAGGCGTTCGCTTCAAGTCAAGGCACCAATCGGCACCCGTGCTTCGTCTTGCCGTGCGCGAGGATCTCCTCGAGGTCTTCGAACCAGAGCATCTCGCGGGAGCCGCGAGGATTTTTGAAGCTGGTGCCCAGGGCGTACCCGAAGCCGTAGGCGTTGTAGAGCGCGATGGCGCGCTGCTCATCGTGCCAAGACCGGGCGCGGAGGATCGCATAGTAGAGCATCATCTTGGCGGCGTTCCGGCCCGCCTCGCCGAGAGTCATCCTGGCCAAGTGCTTCGGGGCGCCGCCCCCGTAGACGACCTCGCCCACTTTCGCCATGTACCAGAAGGTCACTTCGTAGGCGGCGCCTGCCAGGGCCTCCTTCGACCACCTGAGCCTCACACGCCATTCGGTGTCTCCCACGTGGACGATGTCGTCGGTCTTCGTGGCGGGGACGGCGGGATCAGGCCGCACGGCGTGCGCGTGCTCAGTCTCGACGATGCTGAAGCTCCGCGGCAAGTGCCACTGCCCAGGAACGACGCCGATCCTGATCACGGTCCGGGCTGACCCGGCTCCGATGCGCACCGACTCCGGACGATACGCCCTCTCCCGGATGTGGAGCCCGTACCCGGCCCCGGCAACGTGTCGGGCGAGCTGCGCCGCGAGCTGGACGGGCGGGCAGCGGTAGGATTTGACCTCCACCACACCCGCGACCGACACGCCGGTGGTGTTGGAAGAGTCCGGGGCTTCGATCAGGAGATGGTGGTCAGCGCCCTTCACCGATCCGGACCGGTCGGGCTGGCTGACCATGACCGCATCGCCGGCGTAGAGTCGCGCTGACGAGGGGAGAATGCCCTGCGCCTGAAGATCCTTGAGGATCGTGAAGCACGGCGGGAGCGCGAGTATCTCCGCGAGGCGGCCCTGAAACGCGTTCACCATGTGGTGGTAGACGAAGGCCGTCGCGGCCGCGGTCTCCTCATCGCTGAGGCACGAATTCCGCTGATCGGCCGGTATCTCACCGCCAGCCCAGTAAGGGCCGATGGTGAGAAAGCGTTGGAGAAGGCGGCCACGCGGGTGGCCTTCAATATCGCGAATGGCAGCCGCGAGTCCTTCCCGGAAGAGAACCAAGGGGGAGCCCTCAACGGGGAAGACGGCACCCTCTGCGAGGCCGTGCGTAAGCGCCGCCAGAACATCCTCGGCCAGACCCGGATCGAGCAGTGAAAAGTCAAACGACTCGACGAGGCGCCTGAGACCCTCTTCCATCGGTTGTTGGATTATGGCGCGCTTTTCCTTGACGCTGTTCCTTGTCTCGCACTACGGTCTTTCGGAGACCTGATCGTCGTCGGGAGGCGGCCCGTGCGCTTTAGGTTCGACGCTCGACGGTTCCGGGCTTCCCTGGTCGCGGCCCTCGTACCGCTGGCCCTCGTCTGGGCCGGCGTCGCCCACGGCGCAGAACTCCAGCTCCGCGAGTCGCTGCTTGAAGCCCAGCGGGACCGGGTGACAATCGCGATCACCGCGACCGTGAGCCACATCGGGGATGAGGCGCATCCGCTCGATCCATCAAAGCCGATGTCCGGCGACGACTGCGACCTTCACGTCCCCCTTAGGAGCCAGGACATCAGGCTCCCGCTCCTCGGCGAAGTGAAGAACGCCTGCTCGATGAAGCCCGCCGGCGAGAGCCGGGCCTACTGGAGCAGGGAGGTTTACGACGAGACCTACGGCAAGGCTGTCGCAGTAACCGGTGTCTTCCGGATCTGGCTCGAGCACCCGCCAGCGGGCGCGAAGGTCCAGTCCGAGACCCAGAAGGTGCCCAGCTACACGAACTCGAACCCCGATCACCAGGTCGAACTCCACCCCCTCCTCAGGGTCGGGTTGCTCGACTTCACAGACCACGTGCGGCGGATTCACGACGGCAACAAGCTGGGACGAGGCTACGGCGCTACCGAGCTCAAGAAGCTCCTCTGGCGGAAGAAGCAGGGTGTGGACGAACGGACCACGATCGCCGTTCGCCGGACGACGATCAAGGCCGAGCCGTACCTGAGCATCGTCGGAGCAAAAATGGGTTTCAATCACTGGAACCTGCGCGCGCGTGTGGTGGACGGCCCGAAGCCCTTGGAGGATGGCACGAGGATCTGGCTCGACATCCTTAAGGGCAACGCCGTCGTCCCGGGATCGCTCCATGTTCCCGCCGTGAGCGTCAAAGACGCGCAGGCTGACGGACGCGTGAAGCAACTCGTGGCCGGCGACATCGTGGAGTTCCAAGCCCTCGTGCGGCTTTTTGTGCCGGCGATCCTGGACCAGGCCGGCTCCGTCGAGAAGGACATCGATCTGCCGATAGAGTTCGTCTTCCTCGACGTACAGTAGAGGCAGGCAAGCATCCCGGGACCTGACCTTATCGAACTCGACTAGGAAGTTGTCGTGGGCGACAAGTAGCGCGCGACGCTGTTGCGGGTCATGTCGAGGAGCGACAGCGCATATTTAGTCGGAATATCAGCCTCGGCATCCCAGTAGGGGTTGTAGGGTTCAAGCTCACGATTCGTGAGAAGGATCACCGGAATGCGGTCGGATTCGAGGGAGCGGAAGAGGCGGAGCTCATCGACAGTGAAGGACTCAGTCGTCTTCGCGAAAATGAGATGGCAGGTGACCTTCGAATTCTCGAACTGCTTCCACGCGAGACGAAGATTGGTGACATCCTTCTCCGTAATGAGGCCGTGCTCGTCCTTGCACTCGCCGATCGCAAGCTCGATCTGCCCTCTCGGACCGTGCGAGAGGACGACCAGATCGGTCTCGCACTTGTGGTTCTTGAATTCGAGATTCAAGGCGGTGGAGTACATGAAATGGGCCGAGTCGAGGACGCGGAGAAATTGGAGTAGCGTGAGAATAACGGGGATGGCGCCCTCCTGATGGTTGTCCTTGGCGAAGAGGCCGCTCTTCGCGAAGACCCACTCGGGACGGTCGCCCCGGAAGTCGGTGGCGATCCGCACCCCCAGATCCTCTTCGTGCATGCAGTACCCACAGCGCCAGATCCCTTCGAACGCCCGGAGTAGAACGCGGGTTGTAAGGCCACAGTGGCCGCAGCGAACCTCCCGCTGCCGGCGCAGGATCCGGGGCCAGACGCAGAGGCGGGGCCGGAGGATCTCCTTCTTCATGAGGAAGGTGAGCACATCGACAGGGGTGAGCTCGGGCGTCTTTCGTGACTCGATGTAGAGTTTCTTGAAGCGCCCGAATCCTTCCTTGCCGATCGCCTGGAGTGCCGCCTTCCATGTGATCGTGTCAGACGCCCGGAGATCCTTGATGAGCCGGCGGACGCCGGGGATCTTGAAGACCCGGCAGGCGTCGAGTGGCCGCATCTCCCGCATCTGCGTGATGATGCGGTCAGCGAGGATCCCGGCTGTGCTGAGCTCGGCCTCGATGCCGTGGAGTTCGAGGAGCTTCCGGAGGAGGTCGTGATGGGGCACGGGATAGAGGGATTCTGAAGAGTCGTGGAGCTGGATGGTAAGGGCAAGGCCCTCGGGGTCGGTCCGCAGCTTCCAGGGGTCGAAAGCGATCTCCCGGCTCAGGAACTCGTCGAGACCCCGCAACGGCGGGGGCTTCAAGGTGCGATCAGGGTATTCAAACTCGACCAAGGGGCTCACGACGGCTGCGAGATGCTGGAAGCCCGTGTGGCGACCGTAGGGATCATTGGAGACGGGCTTGGCCGGTAGCGCAAAAGAGACCGTGGAGCGCTCGTAGTGGCGGTCGACGCTTGCGAGGACGCTCTGCGAGCTCAGGTAGAACTGGCTCGGAATGACGTTCAGGCCGTTCCAGATGACGGGATCGTAGCGGGAGAGCATCCGCTGCTTTTGGATCGCGAAGCGCCCGATGAGCGCCGGCACGTCAACCGCCGGATCATCGCGCCAGTGGACGCCTATCCAGGCCCGGTCGAGCGGGGGACGGGTCGGAATGGCGTCGAGGTGATGAAGCCACGTCTGAATGTAGTCGTGGAAGCGATCGAGGTGGTCGTAGGGAAGGTAACGGAGGCTGGTGCCCGCCGCGCGGAGATTCCAGAACGCCACGAGGTCATCGAAGTCCCCGGCGCGCCCGATGTAGATGCCGTCGTCGTCACGGAGAGAGCCGCCCCACTGCTGGAGCCGATCGCCAGTGAGACGGAGAGGCGTGATCTTCTCAGTGAGCGCCGCTGGCACCGGACCACCCCGGGGCAGGGACGTCACCTCTGCCCGCAGACCTCGTTCGAAGGCCTTCCGGAAGTCATACTTGAGTTTCTCTTGGTCGGCCGATGGCAGTGCGCCGAAGGAGAGGGCGAAGAGCGTCGCGCACGGATCGTCATCGGCCCAATCGAGGAGCAAACAGTTGCTCTTGAAGTCCGGAGGTTTGTGGCGGAACTCGACGTCCCAGTAGTGGTCGACGATGTGGATGATGTCGAGGATTCCTAAGTCGAGCTTCTTGGTGTGCCAGTCCTCGAAGAAAATCTCGTCGGCAAAATGCCCCGGCGTGCGGAGGTAGGGGTAGGAATCCAAGACAGCCTTAATGGCCGCTGTCTCGCCGACGGGCGTGAGGAGGTCGACGCTGAAGAGCTCGATCAACTGCTTGAGCAGGCTGGAATCCTGGCCAGCCGGCAGGATCGGATTGTAGATACCGCCCCAGAGCAAGGAGTTGAGCGTGGCGATTTTGACGAGAGCGCCCACGTCGCCCGGCTGTACCACAAAGCCGATGCGGAGGGGCCGATAGCGAACGGTGAGAGACGTGGTGGGCATCGGTCAAATGATAACGGGCGGGCGTAATCGGCGTCCAGGAAGGCGCATGGCCCTACAGTCGCGGCTGCGGGGTGCGGCAAAGTGTTCTTTACGCGAGGGCCGACTTTCGATACTGTGAGGAGAATCTATGGCGGTCGAACCCAACCTCAAGGCGTGGCAGCTCGTGGACCGCGCCGTCGGCCACCAACTCAGCGTACCCGAGTTCCAGCGGGACTTTGTCTGGAAGCCGACGAAAACCTGGAGCTGGTCGATTCAACCAAGAGCGAAAACGCTAACGGAACGGTAGCAGCGACACCTATGGAATACAGAGCAGTCAGGATCAAGGACGTGATCAGCGGGATTAACAGGGACTACTTCCTGCCTGCGATCCAACGTGAGTTCGTGTGGGAACCCGACCAGATTGAGAAACTGTTCGATTCCATTCTCGGCGACTATCCGATCGGTTCATTCCTGTTCTGGAAAGTTGACGAAAAGAACAAAGAAGAGTGGACGACTTTTGAGTTCATCAGACAGTTCGACAAAGCCGACCCGCATAACCCAGAGGCGAGCCTTAAGGGGATCGCCCGGGACATTTTCCTCGTCCTCGATGGTCAACAAAGGATGTCGTCCCTCTTCATCGGGCTGAAGGGGTCATATCGATGGTTCCACTACCGATGGAGAACCGAAAAACTGTACTTGAACCTGCTGAAGCGGCCTGTGCCGAACGAGGCCGATCCCGAGGAACTGATTTACCAGTTCAAGTTCAGGGAATCGTCCGAAGCCAAGAGAGATGATGAGGTCTGGTACGAGGTCGGCAAGATCCTCGACTTCGACGATCCGGAAGACGCGAAGGCTGACATCAAAGCGTTGATCGCCCCGCTGGCCGAGCCGGACAAAGAGAACGCCAACAGGCTGATCGGTCGTCTTCACAACAAGATCCATACCCTGCCGACGATCAACTACTACGAGGAGAGGTCTCAGGACTACGATAAGGTCCTGACGGTCTTCGTGCGGGCGAATTCTGCCGGCACTCCGCTTGGCTACTCAGACTTGTTGCTCTCCACCGCAACGGCGAAGTGGGAGAAATTGAACGCCCGCGAGGAGATCGTGAAGTTGATGGATGATCTCAACGATTTGGGCGGCGGAGACGAGTACAAGTTCGGCAAAGATTTCGTGCTGAAAGCCAGTCTCTACCTGACGCAGGACTTGCCCATTCAGTACAAGGTGAAGAACTTCACGAGGTCGAATCTCCGCAAAATCGAGGACAACTGGGAGAACATCAAGACCTATTTGGCCACGACCGTTCGACTGGTGGCGAAGTTCGGCTACCGCTGGGAGAACATCGTTGCGCCATTGGCGCTCCTCCCGATCTCGTTCTGGTTGATGAAAAAGGGGAACGACACCTTCGATAAGTCATCCAGACGAGACGACGTTGCAGCACAGACCGAGGTCAAGAAATGGCTGACGCTTGCCCTGTTGAAGAACGCATTCGGCGGTTCTTCCGACACCACCCTCAAGAACCTGCGTGATGTTCTGCTGAAGATCACCACCTACAAGGCATTCCCGCTTAGCGAGTTGAACGACGCCCTGGAAATCGAGGCCAAGCTCTCCGACGCCGAAATCGAGGATCTGCTTGCGTACAAGTATCGCGGTAAATACACGTACCTGGTTTTGTCGCTACTCTACCCAGACCGTGACTGCGTAAGCTTCCCCGTCCGGTAGACAGTTCAGAAGTAGACTTTCGCCGGGTGGAGAGGAGCAGTCCATGCGAAAGTCACGGTTCACGGAGAGCCAGATCGTCGCCATCCTGAAGCAAGGGGAGGCGGGCGTCCCGATCGCGGAGATCCTGCGGCAGCACAACATCAGCAAGGCGACGTACTTCCATTGGCGGTCGAAGTACGCCGGGGCGACGGTCGACGAGTTGAAACGGCTGAAGGAACTCGAGGCCGAGAACACGAAGCTGAAGCGGATGTACGCCGAGCTCGCCCTGGAGAACACGGCGATCAAGGACGTCTTGAGCCGAAAGCGATGACGCCGTCCGCGAAACGAGAAGCCCTGGCGGTGCTGGTGCAGGACCACGGCGTGCCGGTGCGGCGCGCCTGCCAGGCGGTGCGGCTCTCGCGGGCGGCGTACTACCGGCCTCCGCGCTCCCGGCTGGTGCACGACACCGACGTCGTCACCGCGTTGAATGAGGTGGTTGGGCGACACAGCCGCTGGGGGTTCTGGAAGTGCTTCTATCGCCTGCGCCGCGCCGGGCATCGGTGGAATCACAAGCGCGTGCACCGTGTGTACTGTGCCCTGCGGCTCAATCTGCCGCGGCGCACGCGACGACGCGTCCCCACGCGCCGCCGCCACCCGCTGGTGGCCCCGGCGCGCCTCAACGAGACCTGGGCGCTCGATTTCATGGCGGACGCCCTGTACGACGGCCGCAGCTTTCGGACCTTCAATGTCCTCGACGAGGGCAATCGGGAGAGCCTCGCGATCGACGTTGGGACGTCGATCCCGAGCGCGCGGGTCATTCGCGTCCTCGATGAGCTCATTCAGCTGCATGGCCGCCCCGCCCGGGTGCGCGTCGACAATGGGCCCGAGCTCACCGCCGAGACCTTCGTCGAGTGGTGCGCGGCGCAGCGCATCGCCATCGGCTACATCCAGCCCGGGAAGCCGGATCAGAACGCCTTCATCGAGCGGTTCAATCGCACGTTTCGCGAAGAGGTCCTCGACGCCTATCTCTTTGACTCCCTCGAACAGGTGCAGGAGATCACCGACGCCTGGCTTGCGACCTACAACACGGAGCGGCCCCATGACAGCCTCGGCCAGGTGCCGCCGCTCGTGTTTCTGCCGAGGCCCAATGCCCCCGCGGAGTCTAGTTTTGAAGTGTCTACTTGACGGGGAAGCTTACGACTGGAAGGACACGAGTTTCCACGAAGACCACATCTTCCCCGCATCCGAGTTCGGCGTTCGCGGACTGCGAAAGCTGGGGTACGACAACCAAAAGATTCAACGCTATCTGTCGCGATTCAACACGGTTCTCAATTTGGAACTGCTGACGGATACGGAGAACCTGTCGAAGAATTCCACTCCGTTCAGCAAATGGATCGCCGGCAGGGACGATGGGTTCAAAAGGAGACACCTGATCCCTGAACTGGATTCCTACGATCTGAACGCCTTCGAGGACTTCGCCGAGGCAAGAAAGCAACTCTTGGTGAAGCGGTTCAAGGCGATTTGAGAGCGCCAGGGTTAATTGACCAGCCACCAACGATCAGGGTTCTCCGCGAGTGAGCAGCGGTCGTGGAGTCTCGTAGTGGAGAGAACTCGAGCTCGAGTCCTACGCGGCGTTTGTGCGCTCGTACGGGACCGAGGTTGCGTGTGACGCAAGCTTGCCCGCCTTGTGATGACGCCATCGACCGGACAACGCTCAGCGCATGTCCTTGCGCGACGACGATATCGACGAGTTCAGGCAAATCTATGAAGAGGAGTTCGGAGAGTTGCTTTCACACGGGGAAGCCCGGGCAATGGCTAGCCGGGTGCTTCACCTATATAGAATCCTCGCCCGGCCCCTGCCGAGTGAGCTGAAGGGTACCCTTGAAGACGCCGGCGCAAGCTCTAAAATCAATATAGACGATAGGGGGTAATCGACCCTCAGGGACACGGCCCCCAAATCGTCACCAAAGGTCGAAGGAGAAATCTCATGTAGGACAGATGCGATATTTCATTTATTGTCGTAGGTCCTCCGAAGCTGAAGATCGACAGATCCTTTCGATTGAGTCGCAACGCCGAGAACTCGAGAAGACATGTCTGTCGAGAGCAGGCGACGAGGTTATCGGTGTCTACGAAGAATCGTTCAGCGCGAAGGCACCGGGCCGGACGCTCTTCAATGAGATGCTCCAGCGAATCGAGAAAGGCCAGGCGGACGGCATCATCGCCTGGCATCCGGACCGCTTGGCGCGTAACTCGATCGACGGCGGGCGGATTATCTACTTGTTGGACAAGAAGCTCCTCAAGGACCTGAGATTCGCGACGTTCACCTTCGAGAACAATCCCCAGGGCAAATTCATGCTGTCAATCACCTTCGGCTACTCGAAGTACTACGTTGACAGCTTGAGCGAGAACGTGAAGCGCGGTAACCGGACGAAACTGGAGAACGGCTGGCGCCCGAATAAAGCTCCGATCGGTTATCTGAATGACAAAGCGACGAGGACGATCGTTCCCGACCCTGAGAGATTTCCGATCATCCGGCGGATGTGGGGCCTCATGCTCACGGGGGCGTACGCGCCGCGGAAGATCTTCGAAATGGCGAGATTCGAGTGGGGCCTGCGGACGGTTCGCTCGAAGCGAAGTGGGGATAAGCCCATTGCCCTGAGCGCCGTCTACACCATCTTCACGAACCCGTTCTACGCCGGCATCGTGGAGTGGGGCGGAAAGACGTATCCGGGCAAGCACGAGCCAATGGTGACCCTAAACGAATTCGATCGGGTGCAGGGTCTGATGGGCCGGAGAGGTCGGCCCCGGGCAAAGCGCCGAGAGTTCGCGTTCACCGGGATGATGCGTTGCGGAGAGTGTGGGCTCATGGTCACCGCGGAGGAAAAGGTGAATCGGTTCGGATCGCGCTACGTCTACTACCATTGCACGAAGAGGCGTGTCGACTATCGCTGCCGGCAGCCGTATGTGGCCGTTCTCTCTTTGGAGCGCCAGATGCTGACGTACCTCGAAAATATCGCAGTTCCCGACAGACTTCATCGATGGGGGCTTGATCGGTTGGAACGGGATGTGTCAACGCAACGGGACGACACGGCCGCAAAGCGGCTCGCGCTTGAGAGGGCAGAGCAGGCCGTTAACCGAGGTCTGGAGAATCTGACGCGCCTTCGAGTGCGCGATCTCATCTCAGATGAGGAATTTGTAGCGCAGCGGGAGGAGTTTCAGCGTGAGCAGATCCGGCTACGCCAAAGCCTTGCTTCGCTAGAAGCGACGGGGTCGACGTTCGAACCCGCCCGTTTGATCATTTCGTTCGCTAGTAGAGCGGCGAAATGGTTCAAAGAAGGCGACTTAGAAGCCAAGCGCCTGATCTTTGAAATTGTCGGTTCGAACCCTGTGCTGAGAAATGGAATGCTAAGTCTTGATGCGGCGAAATGGTTTCGGCGCTGGGAGAAAACGCCGTCTCATTCTGATCTGTTGGCAGTCGTAGAGGATGTTAGAACCCTAAAGGACGACAGGGAGCTGATTAAGACAATTCACGGAATCAAGCGGCTGCTTGAGAAGGTCGAGTCGGAACGCTTGAATCGAGTGGTGAATGTTGCCTGAACCCTCCGGGGGTAATCCACTGGCCGACTGCGCGGATGACGTCGTTCTCGCACATTGATCGTAAGACGGAAGAGTGAGGACATCAAGGCGGGCAAACTTGCCCGTGAGGCACAATTGCCCTTCTTTGATGCGTGATGCGGAGTCTCTAGGCTTCGCGTCATGGAAACACAAAACGATCTGCTCGTTCTCGCCGAGCACTATCACGCGGGCCTTCCGGAGAGAGTCCGGACATACCTCAACGGTCGCGGCATCCCCGACAACGTGATCGCCCGGCGGCGCCTTGGCTGGAACGGGTCGCGCATCACGATTCCGATTCAGAACCGAGCTGGTGAGGTCGCGTTCTTCAAGCTCGCCAAAGATCCGGAGGACCACAGCCCAAGCCCTAAGATGCTGGCGCCCCGGGGTGTTCGGTACGAGCTCTACGGCTGGGACTCCCTCCTGCGCCGGCCCGAAGGAATCGTGATCTGCGAGGGCGAGTTCGACCGCCTGGTTCTCGAGGCTCAGGGCTTACCCGCCGTGACTTCGACCGGCGGTGCCGGAACCTTCCGCCGTGACTGGATCCAGGACTTTGAAGGAATCAAGGCGGTCTACATCTGCTTCGATCGTGACGAGGCAGGGCGCCGGGGCGCGCTCCGCGTAGGCGGCCTCATCGCTCACGCCAAGGTGGTCACGCTGCCCGAGGAGGCCGGCGAAGGCGGCGATGTGACGGACTTCTTCGTGCGGCTGGGCCGGAGCCGGGAAGACTTCGAGAAGCTTCAGGCTGCGGCGCCGCCCGTGCCGCCCGACCCCGAAGTCGCGTCCAGCCGGACGAGAACATGGCGGGCCAGTGACCCGTCCCGCGAACGGATCGAGCGCATCAAGCGCGACGTGCCTATTGCGGACGTGATCGGGCAGCGCCTGGAGCTCTGGCGCTCGGGGAGCGTCCTCGTCGGACGCTGCCCCTTCCACGAGGACCGTCAGCCATCGCTTGCCGTCTACCCGGAGACAAGGACGTTCTACTGCTTCGGCTGCTACAAGCACGGCGACGTGATCACGTTCGTGCGGGAACTCAATCACCTGAGCTTCCCGGAGGCCCTGGACGCCCTCGAGAAGCTTATCCCTCACCATGACAGAGAACCACGATGAGTATGGCGCTCGGCCGAAGGGAGCGCGGACAGTCCCGATCGTATCGGCCATCTGGGAGAACGGCACCATCGTCGAGACGGTGTACCGCCCGCAAGAGTCGAGGACCGCGCTTGTTATCTGGAAGAATGATGCCTGGCACTACCAAGTGGAGCCGGTTGAGCTGAGTCCGGGCCGTATCGCGGTGCCGTACTCGCCCTACAACAATCTCTTGCGGAACAACGTCGTCCTCCTGCCCTCCGAGCCGGAGGAGTACGGCTCGGAGGCGAGCCTCCTCGCAGAGATTCAGGCCTTCATCCACCGCTACGTGGACGTAAGCCCGCTCTTCGAGAAGATTGCGAGCTACTACGTGCTCCTCTCCTGGATCTACGACGGCTTCAATGAGCTGCCGTATCTCCGCCTGCGCGGTGACCCGGGGAGCGGCAAGACCCGCTTCCTCCTCATCGTGGGCTCGCTCTGCTATAAGCCGATGTTTGCGAGCGGCGCCTCGACGGTGTCGCCGCTCTTCCGGATCCTCGATACTTTCCGGGGCACGCTCATCATCGACGAAGCGGACTTCCGCCTGAGCGACGAGCGCGCGGAGATCGTGAAGATCCTGAACAACGGCAACGCGAGAGGCTTTCCGGTGCTCCGCAGCGAGGCCACGCCGACCCGGGAGTTCAACCCGAGGGCCTATGCAGTCTTCGGGCCGAAGCTCGTGGCCACGCGCCGGCCATTCGAGGACCGGGCGCTTGAGAGCCGGTGCATCACGGAGGAGATGGGACAATACAAGCTGCGCGAGGACGTGCCGATCAACTTGCCCGCGGCGCATAAGGACGAGGCACTTCATCTGCGAAACAAACTGCTCCTCTTCCGGTTCCGAAATCTCCACAAACGCAAGCCGAACGAAAATCTCGTCGACCGGAGCATCGAGCCCCGCCTAAACCAGATCTTCGTGCCGCTCTTGAGCATCGTCGACGACGGAGAGGCACGGGCAGAGCTCAGAGCGCTCGCGAGGCGCTACGACCGCGAGATGGTCACCGAGCGGGGTATGGACATGGAAGCGCAGATCCTCGAGATCATCCGAGAGATGGTGGCGTTACCTGATCAGCACCTCTCGATCAAAGAGATCGCGAGCTGGTTTAGCGACCGCCATGGCACCGACTATCAGCGGCCGGTTACCCCGAAGTGGATCGGCTCCGTGATTCGGACCCGACTCCAACTCAGGACACGGAAGAGCGACGGGGTCTTCATCATTCCACGGGAGGAGATGCCAAAGCTCGTGCGCCTCTATGAGAAGTACGGACTCGCCCGCGAGGGCGCCGAGGAGGGAAACGGAGGCAGCACCACCGCCCCGTCGCCGGCCGCGGTGGATGGACTTCAGGGAGTTCAGGGACTTCTCTGAGAGACAGGCTCGCGGTGATCATGGGGAAGTAGAGACATAGATTAGCGCGCCTTTTCGAGGTCCGGCGATGACGTACGTTCGGCTCAACGTCCCTGAAGTCCATGAAGTCCACGGCGCCCTTGGGGAGGGCAACGCATGGAGCGTGAGACGATTCGGAGAATCCGAGAGGCCATTCGGCGCGGTAGGCTCAGGACGGAGTTCACGGCGGTGGAGGTGAACGTGGTCCTCAAGATTCATCGGGCTGCGACGTTCTTGCCGAAGCACCGCGTGGGCAATCCTGGCGGGAACACGGAGTTGTTTGTACGCGGGCGGCCGGGCGTATATCGACTGAAGGCACGATAGCGACGCGGACGCACAGAAGAGGAGCGACACATGGCGCTCGTGTTTCAGTATGGGTCGAATGCCACGCGGGCCCGCCTTCTTGGGCCCAAGCGCCTCAACGGACACGGGGACGTGATCGGCCCGGCGGAGACGGTCGAAGACTACGATATCGCATTCGATGTGTTCAGCACCACGAACAAGTGCGCCGCTGGGGATCTGGTGCCGACGCCAGGACGCAAGGCCTGGGGCGTCCTCTACGACATTCCCGACGAGTTCATACGGGGCAAGCGCAAGGACGACCAGAAGACCCTCGAAAATATAGAAGGGTCGAACTACGAAGAGAAGGAGATCCGTGTTCGCCGGCCAGGAAGAGAACCGATGACGTCAGTAACGTTTCTCGTGAAGCGGGACAAGCGTTCTACGGGACTGATCACCGGCGCGTGGTACGTCTCGTGGATCGTCTACGGCCTCCGTGAGCAGGGAGTGCCGGAGGAATACGTTCAACACGTCGTCGACGTCGCGCTCGAGACGAATCACAGGGCTGTCACGACGGGCCAGGAGCAGAGCGACCTGATAAGGAGCTTATAGCGCACCGGGGTCCCGAGTGATAGGCCTAAGTACCTGCTACTTTTGACAAAACAACGGCTTTGTGGTCTAGTTATGAATCGTCAGTCCAGGCATGCCGAACCTTCTAGGTTCGGCGTTTTGATACCGCCGACTCGCACCTCCACGTAGCGTGTTACGCACATTTGTCCGCCTTCAGCGGGTGTCTTTTCTCCGCTACGGTGAATGCCACACGGAGCCGTTTCGTTTGGCTCTCGACGCAGCCTCTTCTTATGGCCCGGAAATTATCGAACTACCTTCGGACCTATCGCAGATATGCCGGCCTCTCCCAGAGCGAGGTTGCGTTCTTGGTGGGCTGCGAGGGGCCCGCCCAGATTTCAAAGCACGAACGCTTTATGCACCGGCCGCCGCTCGAGAGTCTCCTCGCCTACGAAATGATCTTTGGCGCACCCCTCCGGGACCTCTTCGCAGGCATGTGTCACAAGGTCGAAGAGACCACGCGGAAGCGCGCCGAGGTCCTGGTCGAGAAGCTCAGCGCGAGAACGCCCGATCCGATCACGACGCGAAAGTTAGAACTGCTCCGACGGATCGCGTCCGGGCAGGTACTCGCATCTCCACAAAACATATGAACTCCTCCTCAGAAAAGTGCATCCTCGCGATCGATCCCATCTACCGGGGCCTTGGCTGGGCCGTGATCGAAGGCGGTACGCGGCTCGTTGACTGGGGCGTGCGGAATGCGCGGCAGGGCAATAAGAACAGCGTCAGTCTGCGACGTGTCGCCGAGCTCATCGGGCGCTACGAGCCCGACGTGGTGGTCGTCGAAAACTGTAAGGCCGCAGGCTCGCGCCGCTGCCGCCGAGTGGAGCGTCTTATAGAACGCATCGAGGGGCTCGCGTCAAAGAAGGATATCGAAGTCTGCAAGGTGTCGCGCGCGATGCTCGAGGAGGCGTTCTTCCACGCGGAAGCCTCGACCAAGCATGAGATCGCGACAGTCATCGCGAGACGATTTCCGGCTCTGGCCGTCTGGGTGCCGCCGTTGCGGAGGACGTGGATGGCAGAAGACTACCGGGACGGCATGTTTGACGCAGTGGCCCTCGGCCTCACGTACTTCTATCTCGAAGAGGAAGAGAGGCGCGCGGCCTAGGCAGGTATGTCGGAAGGCCGGAGCGATTCGGCGGAGAACGGCTTGGACACCACGTTGTCCACCATGAGCTTGAGGTAGAGGTGGTGGTTGGGAAGGGTCATAAGGTCGTGGGCGGAAAACTCTGGCGCAAACTCCTTTGCCAAAATCTCGGCGTCAGGGAGCCCGAGGCGGAACGCGATCGTCGTCCCTACATTGCCGAGGATCGCATCGCGTACCGGAAGCTCGAGCTGCGTGAGGTACTGGTGCGCGAGGATCAGGTTCACGTGGTACTTCCTGAGCTCCGCGAGCATGCCCGCCAGCCCCTCCGTCGTGAACGTGTGGAACTCGTCGAGGTAGAGGTAGAAGTCCCGTCGGTCCTCTAGTGGGAGATCCGCGCGGCTCTGGCCGGCAAACGCGATCATCGCGACGAGGAGTGCGCCGAGAAGCGCTGAGGCATCCTCGCCGATACGGCCCTTCGAGAGGTTGACGATGAGGATCTTGCCCTCGTCCATCACCTCGCGGAGATCGAAGGAGCTTCTCGGCTGGGTGAGGATCCGCTGGAGCTTCGGGTCGGTGATGAACGCTCCCACTTTGTTCTGGATCGGCGCGATCGCCTCCACCTGGAAGCGTGCCGGATACTTCGCGTACTCCCTGAGCCAGAAGTCTCGGACCCGGCCGTTTTTGATATGCGTGATGGCATGGCTGCGGAAGGCGGAGTTATTGAACAGCCGAAGGACGTCGGCCAACGTAGCGTCTGGCTGGTCGAGGAGCGTGAGGAGGCAGTTCCGGAAGATGTGTTCGAGCCGCGGGCCCCAGGAGTCCGCCCAGATCTTTCGGAAGACCTCGAGGAGACCCGCAGCAACGAGCGGGCGCTTCTCTGAGGGCACGCGCGCGAGGGGATTGAAGCCGAGCCCCGTATCCGGCACGTAGAAGTCGATAAGGTCGTTCCTGCGCTCCTCGGGGATCGCGGCGCGGACCTTCTCGGCCAGATCGCCGTGCGGATCGAGGAGGGCAAAACCTCGGCCCGCCATAATGTCCTGCCGGACGAGTGTCTCAAGGAGCGTCGACTTCCCGGTGCCCGTCTTTCCGATCATGTACATGTGCGCGCGTCGGTCCGCTTGCTTAATGCCGAAGACGCGACGATCGGTGCGGAAGTTGATCCGGCCGAAGAAGTTGATGTGATTTTTCATGAGCTCAGGGTGCCCGACGGTCGAGAAGGCGCGTAGGTGGACAAATGTGCGTGAGACGAAATGTTGTCCTTCTTTCTGCATCTTCGTCCTTCTCCTAGGCTGAGCGCAGTCCGTTAACAATCTAACTTCGAGAGGAGGTGTCGCGATGGTCATCGTCCGCTTCCACGACTGGAGGGAGTTCATCGACGAGCTCGACGAGGCCGGCCTGTCGGTCCGCACGGTCCGGCTCACCTTCAGCCTCCGCTACGACCGGCAGAACGTTCCCTACCTCACCATGGTGGCCGGGTTCTTCGAGGAGTCGAGGATCGTGGAGTTCCTCCACTACCTCGGCCTCAAGCCCAGCGCCGAGAGCACGCGCGCGGAAGAGATCCAACGGCTCTTCCACGAGCGCAAGGACCAGCTCCAACGTCTCGGATACACCGTGAAGGCCGGCCGCTACCACGTCCCGCTCACCCTGCCGCGATAAACACGCCAAATTTCAAGGCACGCGCAGGACGCATCAGCGTGGGCGGGGTCTAAGCCTGCCTCACCGCACTCCCGTCGAGTAGTTCCCCGTTTCTAAGCCGCGATCACCTTGAGCACCACCTCTCCGCACCTTCCTTGCCCCCTTTCCCCTATCGGGGGGAAGGGGGCCCTCGGCCCCCGCCTACGCGCGGGGCCGACCCGCATCCAAACAGATCTCACGAGCAGTGGAAAGGAGACACACGATGCCAGGGACCCTCGTCTACAAGAACAGCCGTCTCGTCACGCGGGACCAGCTCCCGTCGATTGCGACGCCGGCGCCGACCGCCACTTGGCGCCCCATTCCGCACGCGGACCTCGTGGACGCCATCGAGCGCGAGCTCGAGAAGCGCGACCTCGCCGTCCGCACGGAGCAGTACGCCGTCCAGCGCGATGGCGCCCGCCTCTTCGGGGTCATGGACCTCTCCCGGGAAATGACCGGAGAGTTCTCCGCCTCGCTCGGCCTCCGGACCTCGAACGACAAGTCGATGGCCGTCGAGATCGCGGTCGGTGTGAGAGTGTTTGTTTGCGACAACCTCGCCTTCTCGGGGGATCTGATCGCGCTGCGGCGGAAGCACACGGCAGGCTTCGATCTCAGTTCTGAGATCGCCCGAGCGATCGATCGCTACGAGGAGCACCTCAAGGTCTTTCACGCGAAGATCGATGAGCTCCGGTCCGAGCAGATCCTCGACCAGGACGCGAAGGCGCTCATCTTCGATGCCTTCCGCGAGAGGATTCTGCCACTGCGCTTCTTCCCCGCCGTCTCGAACAACTACTTCCACGCCGCGCCGGACATGACGGATGTCCTCGCGCGCACCCGCTGGGGTCTCCACAACGCCTTCACCCGGTCCATCCGGGAGATGGCGCCGGCTCCGGCCTTTCGCGCCACGACGCGCCTCGGCCGACTCTTCGGGCTCGGCACGAATGGGCGCTAAGCGCTATCTCTTGAAGCTCGCCACGTGGGTCGTCGTCCGCGAGTCGAACCAGTCGAATCCTCGGATACTGGGAGGCCCTGCGGAGGTCGCTGAACTCGCCAAGGATTTCTTGAAGGCGACCGATGACGACAAAGAGCACTTTTGGGCGATCTTCCTGAACACCCAGAACTACTACCTGATGCACACGCTCGTCTCGATCGGGACGCAATCGTCGGCACTGGTCCACGCGCGGGAAGTGCTCGGGCCGGCGGTCCGGGAAGGCGCCGCGTCCATCATTCTCGTGCACAACCATCCCTCGGGCGATCCCACGCCGTCCCGCGAGGACATACGCCTTACGCGCCAACTCGCGGACGGCGCGCGGCTCCTCGATCTCGAGATCCACGACCACGTGATCATCGGCAATGGCACGGAGCGCTGGGTGTCCCTCAAAGAACGCGGATTGCTCTCTTAAGGAGGATGCACTCGTGACCGCCAAGGAAAGCAACGGCCGCTGTCCAGACTGCGGCGAATGGGTCGCCATCATCGTGCGGGCGGGCATGCCCGCCGAGATCCCGCCCCACGGCTGCCGGGCTCGCGCTTGCGAGTATCCGGGTTGTCCCGTCACGCGATTCATGGACGAGATGGTGCAGAGCGCCTCCGGCGGGTGGCACTGCCCGCGACACGGGCTGCTTCTTGCCGCGAAAGATCTCGTCGCGCTCTACGAGCGTAAGGGCGAGGCCGATTGGACGGCGATCTGCGAAATCATCGGCGAGACACTGCCCGAGATCGTGAAGAAGGTCGAAGCCTTTCGACCGTTTCGTCTCCCAGAGCGCAAGTAGCCGAAGTCCCGCCGTGAACCGGCCGGGGCGTTTCCGCTCCGGCGTCTTCCCATCACCAGGCCAGAGGCGCGCGTGCGCCCCGAGCCCCAACACCAAAGGAGAACCCGATGGCGAATTGACAGAAGCGCTACCAGATCATCCTGAGGCACCCCGACGGACGCCCCCTCGTGCGGCTCATCGCCGACTGCGAGGTGGAGATCCTCGAGCCCGAGGCGCCGGCGGTCCCCGAGCTTCCCGCGAGGCGAGACCGCCCGAACGGCCCGGCTCCCGCCCAGGGCGACGAGCCCCGGATGACGGAACCGCAGAAGCGCTACCTCTTCCGACTTCTCGCGCAGCAGGGGACCGAAGCGAAGCAGGCCGAGGCCCACCTCAAGAACTACTTCCGCGTGCAGAACCTCCGCGACGTCTCGAAAGCGGGCGCAAGCCAGCTCATCGAGGAGCTGATCGCCGACCAGAAGGAGGCCTCCGGTGGAGCTGCCTGAGGCCGTGAGCGTCTCGCACCTCAATCTCTACCTCACCTGCTCCCTCAAGTACCGCTTTCAGCACGTGGACCGCCTGCCAAGGCTTTTCCGCGCGGCGGGCATGGTCTTCGGGAGCGCCATCCACAAGGCGCTCGAGTGGCTCCACAAGGAGCGCAAGGCAGGGAGAAATCCTCCCCTCGACCTGCTGCTCCGCACGTTCGAAGCCGACTGGCACGCGCAATGCCTCGATGAGGACATCCGCTTCAAAGACGGCGACGACCCCGAGAAGCTGATCCTCAAAGGCAAAGAGCTTCTCTCGGAGTATTACCGTCTGCCGGCCGGCCGCGTGAAAGACGCGGAGCTCTTCTTCCAGATCCCGCTCGTGAATCACGCCACCGGCGAGGTGCTCGGCGTCCCGCTCCGCGGCGTCATCGACCTCATCGAGGAGGATGACGTGATCGGCGAGCTCAAGACCTCGCTGAAGAGCTGGTCGCTCGCCGACCTTCCCGACAACCTCCAGCTCACGGCCTACAGCTACGCCTACGAAGTGCTCTTCGGCCGGCCGACGAAGGACCTCAAGGTCATCAATCTCGTCCGGACCAAGAACCCGAAGATCGAGACTCTCACCACGGGACGCGAGAAGCGCGACTACGAGCGCTTGTTCTACCTCGCGAAGGAATTTCTACGGGGCATCCGCGCCGGCGTCTTCATCCCGAACCGCGGCTGCTGGATGTGCAAGGACTGCGAATACGACCAAGACTGCCGCGAGTGGACCGGCAACGAGGAGGAGGGAGGTGAGAAGGACGCCCGTCAACGTCTACCAGCAGGAAGTCGAGAGCTTCAAGCGAGAGCTGCTCACGAGAGCGCTTCTCGCACACGGCGGTAACCGGACGCACGCCGCAAGGGCCCTCGGGCTCCAGCGCACGTACCTGCTCCGGCTGATCCGCGAGTTTAGTCTGAACGTCCCGCCACCTATGCGGGCCCATCGCAACGGCAACGGATAGCCAATTCACGCGTTGCATTTCTGGGAGTGATCCTTAACGGGACACTCCCTTAGATTCGCATAGTAATTTAAAAGACCGACCCTTCAGCCCGACCTCTCAAGTTCCATCTTCGCGGCCTCGGCATCCACTCTGCGCGCCACTCTCGGTCAGGCTTTCTTCTCGCGTTCCAGGGCTCCGCGCACCCCGCGGGAGTTTCTCTTATCGCCAACGCGCTTCTCCTCGCCCGCCGACGAACGAAAACCTCATCCCCCTTACCGGACTCTACCCGCACACAGGGAAAGGAGGACCAGCATGACGACCGGCGCCGCCGTCCTCACGAGCTTTCTTCTCGTGGCCGCGGTGGGGGACGCGAACCACGCGACGTTCTCCCTGACTGTCGACTACCGCCAGTCTCTCAAAATGATGATCAAGGCAGGCAGGTACGACTACATAAACTCCGATATCACCTCGAGGCACTTCCCCGTGGCACCCGGCCCTGCTGAGGTCACGATCGAACTCGTACGCTTTGACCGCGTGATGTCTACGGACGCCGTGCTCGCCGAGCTCGAGAAGCGCGGCGTCCGCCCCGCGACGCTTCCCGAGCTCCTCGCCTTCGGCGCGAAGTACCCCGAGAAGCAGCGGGAGTTCTCGGTCGTCGCCCTCGCTTCTGTCTGGCGGCCCTGGCGTGACCTCCGCTCCTCGCCCTGCCTCTGGGGCGACGCGCGTGAGCGCTTCCTGGATCTCCGCTGGCTCGACTGGTGGGGCCTGCCCTACCGCTTCGCCGCCGTCCGCACGTAGCCTCTCTACCTTTTTCTCCATCACCCCCTCTTCGATTGCCAGAAAAGGAGGCGCACTATGTCAAACGATCTGTCCGATCTGCCTCTCCTTGCGAAGGGGATGAGCATGGGTGCCGCGATCCTCACGAATCTCGTCGAGAAAGCCAAGGCGCGAGGCCTTACCGAGGAGAACGTCGCCCGACTCGCGACCGAGGACGGCGAGGGCCTCCTCGAAAAGGTCGCGGATCTCCTCGCGCTTGAGATGGGGAGCGCGATCAGGACGACCTTCTCCGTCGCGATCGACTACACGCAGTCCCTCGCCGCGATGATCAAGGCCGGCCACTACAACTGGGTGAACTCGGACATCACGGAGCAGCACTTCCCGATCACGCCCGGTCCCAAGGACGTCTCGTTCGAGCTCGTGCACTTCGACCGCCTCATGTACACGGACGCCGTGCTCGCCGAGCTCGAGAAGCGCGGCGTCCGCCCCGCGACGCTTCCCGAGCTCCTCGCCTTCGGCGCGAAGTACCCCGAGAAGCAGCGGGAGTTCTCGGTCGTCGCCCTCGCTTCTGTCTGGCGGCACTGGCAGAGTAGCCTCTGCGCACCCTCCCTCTGGGGGCGCGCCGACGGCCGCCTCCTGCTCCTCGACTGGCTCGACCGCGGGTGGGGCGCGCGCTGCCGCTTCGCCGCCGTCCGCAAGTAAAGCCGCTGGGCCTCCAGCGCACGTACCTGCTCCGGCTGATCCGCGAGTTTAGTCTGAACGTCCCGCCACCTATGCGGGCCCATCGCAACGGCAACGGATAGCCAATTCACGCGTTGCATTTCTGGGAGTGATCCTTAACGGGACACTCCCTTACACGTGGCAGGCCCTTTCCTTGGCGGCAAACTATCTCTAGCCTGCGCCGGATCTATTGACAAGTTATTGATTTTGCTGTAATATTCTGTCGGAACCTCACAATAACTTCATCTCCTCAGCCCCTGTCTTGATCGTTCCGTCTTTCGCCAGGACCACGGCGCGAATTCTGTTCGGCTCGCTCCCGTCAGCACCGCTTTCGTAGCGTCTGCGCTCTCGCCGACCACCAGTCGCTCCCAAAACCACGACGACCACCAACGACCCGACCGCACACGAAAGGGGGACCACCATGCCGACCGACGTGTCCGTGAAGAACATGAACAAGACCGTCGCCATCATCACCTGTCTCGTGGAGGAGAAGGCCAAGGCGCGCGGTCTCACCGACGAAGACCTCGATCGCCTCGCGACCAAGGATGGCGACTGCCTCCTCGAGAAGATCGCCGATCTCCTCGCCAGCGAGGCGCGAAGCGCGACCAGGACGGCCTTCCCCGTGACCGTCGACTACCACTGGTCGCTCGACGCCATGATCAAGGCCGGCCGCTACGGCTGGGTGAACTTGGACATCACTGCGGAGCACTTCCCCGTGAAGCCAGGCCCGGCCGAGGTCTCGATCGAGCTCGTGCACTTCGACCGCGTGATGTCGAGCGACGACGTGCTCGCGGAGTTCGACCGCCGCGGCCTCCGACCCGCGACGCTTCCGGAGCTTCTCTCCTTCGGGGCGAAGTATCCCGAGAAGCAGCGCGAGTTCCCCATCGTCGCCCTCGCTTCCGTCTGGCGGTTCTGGTACGGTTTCCGCGGCGTGCCCTTCCTCTGGGGCCTCGCCGGCGGGCGCGACCTCAGCCTGATCTGGCTCGACGACTGGTGGATCGCGCACTTTCGCTTCGCCGCCGTCCGCAAGTAGCCGAGCTAGGGATCTCGGTCCCTTTGCTCTTCTGCCCTTTCGACCCTTGGGCCCTTCGGCCCCCGACCCCTGCACGTCTTCGTGCAGGGGTTTTCATTTTGCTCCGAAAATCCTAGAGTGAATTTGGATAGTAGACCGATGAAAGTCCGCGGCCACGGTTGCGGACGGTCGAATTCCGGACTCTCGAGCAGGGGATGGTGTAGGGCACGCTTTACGCCAGAGTTGCTCGCGAAGCCCATCTACAAAGTGAAGATACTTGGTGCGAGATACTCGCGGATTACAGATCCCGAATACGATGCAGCCCGGAGAGTATTCAACGGGCAGTGATGTGGATGGTATCTCGCACGTCAGCTTCCGTCTGGCAGAACTGGAACGGTAACCGCGACGTGCCCTACCTCTGGAGCAACGCCGACGAGCGCAACCTCAACCTGAACTGGCTCGACAACAGGTGGAACGCGCACTATCGCTTCGCCGCCGTCCGCAAACCTCTTCACTTCGTTTTTTATTTCAGGCCGTAAACCCGTCGCCACGAGTCTGCTTGAGCCAGCCGCCGGTCATTCTGCCGATCTCCTGCAAGCGCTCGGCGAACGCGGCGTACTTCTTGTCATCGAGGGCTCTCACCTCCCACGCGATCTGCACGAATACTTTGAGGAGGTCGAGCTTCGCCGAGGCGCGTTCAAGATAGGGTGCCTTCCGCTCCCGTGACACATAGGCCGCGACGAACATCAGCTCAATCGTTTCGAGGAGGGCTGCGTCGATCTTCGCGCCCAGCGTATAGCGAGAGGTCTTCGCCATGTGCGGCAGGAAGCTCTGCCACAGTTCGTAGGTTTTCGTCACGTGCTCAAGGATCGGCGTCGCGCGGGCGCGCGGGGTGGCCCCGGCCAATGTCACATAGATATGCGGACGAGATTGGATCATGTTTTTCATGAAGTAATAAGCGTTGAGAATCTCCTCGCGGCGTGGAGGGAGTTTCGGCGTGGCAAGCGGGCGAGGCGGGATGTGCAGGAGTTCGGCCTGCGCCTCACGGACAACGTCTTCGACCTGCACGACGACCTCGCTCATCATACGTACCGCCACGGCCCCTATCAAGCCTTCAGGGTCTCGGATCCGAAGGCGCGAGACATTCACAAGGCGACCGTGCGGGACCGGCTGCTGCACCGGGCGCTCTACCGCGCCCTTTACCCGTTCTTCGACAGAAACTTCATCGCTGATTCCTACTCATGCAGGCAAGGCAAGGGCAGCCACGCCGCGCTCCACCGCTTTCGTCGGTTTTCATACGCGGTCAGCAGGAATGGCACACGCACCTGCTGGGTGCTGAAGGGCGACATCCGGAAATGCTTCGCGAGCATCGATCACGGACTGCTCCTGAATATCCTGCGGGGCTACATCCGCGACGGGCAACTCCTTAATCTTCTCGGAGAGGTGGTGGGCAGTTTTGCCTCGGGGACAGAGAGCGTCGGCTTGCCCCTGGGGAACATCACGTCCCAGCTCCTCGCGAACATCTACCTCAACGAGCTGGATCGCTTCGCGAAGCACGCGCTCCGCGCCAAGTGCTATGTCCGCTACGGCGACGATTTCGTCCTCCTCTCCGACGATCGCGGATGGCTCGAAGCGCAGCTCCCCCGGATCGGGGAGTTCCTCGAGCGACAACTTCGCCTGGCCCTCCATCCCGGGAAGGTCTCAATTCGCGCGCTCGCCTCCGGCGTGGACTTTCTGGGGTGGGTTCATTTCATGGATCACCGCGTCCTGCGAACGGCGACGAAGCGGCGGATGCTGAAACGCTTGAGACGGGGTGCGACGAATGCCTCGATCACGTCTTATCTCGGGCTCTTGAGCCACGGCAACGGGTACAAGCTGGGAGAGGAGGTGCGAAGGTGCGAAGTATAGTTGGTGGCCGCCCTTGACAGAAAGCCCAGGATTCTCTTTAGTAATGACAGTTCGCCAGCCTCCCTCGCGGGATTCTCAGGCGCGCTGAGTCAGCGTCCGTTATGCTCCGCCTTTGGTCCCTGACCCTTCTGGTTGTTCCGCAGCTCAGCTGCCAGTCGCAGATGGTCTGCGGGTGCAACCGGAAAGGAGACCAGAGACCTATGGGAGCACACGTCGCGCCGACGGTCCGTGCAGAGCGGGATCGCATCTACACGCAACTCCTCGGGTCGGGTCTCACGAGACCCAGTGACATCGCCGAGGCCGCGCGAAGACGCCCCGAGTTCGCGGGGGTGCGGTACGAGGCGATCTATTGCGATGTGCGCATGTTCCTGAAGCGCACGGAGCATCTGCCCGTGCGGATCGAGGAACGGCCGACCGCGACCGCGGTCGTGGACTTCGACTCCTTCGTGGACGGCGTAACCTTGCGGCTTCCGCTCGGCGTGATGCGGGAGGTGAGGCGGCTCGTCGACACGCTTCGTCCGGAGTGGCGAAAGCTCCAGGGCCAGGCGACCCGCGTGGCGGAGCTCGAAAGCCGTCTCCGCGCCGCGGAAGCCCATCGCTGCGAAGATCCCGACGAGGCGCTCCGCGAGGAGAACACGCGGCTCCGCGGGATCATCGAACAGCAGAGTCGCCGCCTCGAGGCCTTCGAGCGGCTCAACCACCACCGCCCGATCACCGAAGAGCATCTCGTTGTAAGCAGTCGAGATTGAACGTGGTCCCTCGCGCCCAGCATCACGCTGGGCGCTTTCCTTTGATGTTCGGTGCCTAGGCTAGCGCATTGGGAAGGCGTGTGCGGGTTCGGCGTCGGCGAGATCCTGAGGGGGTAAAGAGTGAAGAAGAGCCCCGGGTCTTGACAAAGCCGGTGTCGACACGATATGCGTAGAGACAGTTAAGCAGCACCCTTCCCTTTCACGCTAGGGCGTCAGCCCAAAGTCGTAAGGTCCGGACCTCCGGACATCTCCTTCACTCCTTCTTTTCGTTCCCGCTTGGGGTTCGCTCCGGCTCTGCCGGGGCTTTTTGCGCATCTCGCGCAAGGGGGAACGGGTGGAAGAAGCACCTCCCAAACGTTGCGAGCACTGCGGAATCCGCCGGGCGCGGCGCCGCTACTGCCGCCCGTGTGGCCGCAAGGCGAGCGCCCTCTATAACCGCGCGCTCCGCCGTGAGGCCAAGGCGGCGGGTGAGAAGTACTGGCTCGAATGGTGGGAGAAGGCCTTCGGCGCCGAGGCGACGGAGAAGCGCCGCGAGTATCAGCGGACTTACATGCGCGCGTATCGCCGCCGCAAGCGAGAGCGGAGCGCCGCATAGGCGCGGAAGGCGTAACGGGACCGTGCGGCGCACCGGCGGGCTCACGAGGCCGGCCCGACGGTGATCGACACCAGGCCAGACGGAGGAGGAGACAGCAATGGCGAAGACCGTAACGATCGAAACGTCCTCGGGGGACCGCGTGAAGGGTGAGGTGGCTCGGCGCGAGAGCCACTCGCCATCGGGCGCGCAACTGTTAGGGCTGATCGCGTGCCCTCTGACTGGGGCGAACTGGAAGGGGAGCGAGACGACCGTGGTTACCAAGAATGGCGACTATGTGACCGGGCGCGAGGTGCGATGAGCGCTTCGCCGGTCCGGCCGGGGGCGTTTCCCGTCGTGCTCGAGAGCGACGACCCGAGCGAGCCGCCCATCATCTGGTGCGGTCATATCTCGATTGCGATCGTGACGAGCAAGAAGGAGGAGGAGAACAGTGTTCGGGATGGCGAGGAAGCAGCTCCGATCGTCGACCACTAACTGGGAAGCGATCCGCGACCTCAAGGTCCAGGAGGCGCGGCTCGAAGCCGAAGTCGACCTCCGCCGCCTTGAGGAAGAGCGCGGCGTCCTCGACGACCGGAAGGGGGCGACCGAGCGGGAACTCGCGAGGATGGGCGAGCCCGAGGCGAGCGTCCGCGCGCACGAGGTGCTGGCCCGGCGGTGGGGAGCACTCACGCTCCTCGCCGCCGGCATTGCGGTCGCGAGCGCCTGGTGGACGGCCAACTGGTTCCTCTCCCTCGGCTGGGAGAAGGCGCTTCTTGCGGTCACGGTTTTCGTGCTCCCGCTCATCGGCTGGGCGGCGCTCCTTACCTTCGCGGGAGACGCCCTCCGCGAGTGGGATCTCCGGAAGATCTTCGCGGGCATGGGCCTCGCGGTCGTTCTCTGCTCGGCCGCGGCGGTCGCCTCGCTCGGCTGGGCCCGGATGCTCGGCGTCGGGCTCCAGGAGGAGCAGCGCCAGGTGCAGCAGTATGAGATCGACCACGAGACCGTGAACGTGGGCGGTGAGGTCCGGCGCGCCCGGATCGAGAGCACAAAGCGCCTCGTAAACGGCTTCGCGGCCGTCGCGGTCGTGCTCCTCGCCCTCGCCGGCGAAGTGGCGGCCGGACTCGCCTATCACGAATACGCCCGGCATCGGACCGTGGTCCGGACGGTCGGGCCCTTCTATGAGCGGCGCGCGGGGCTCATGGGCGCGCTCGCCCAAAACGCGGCCGAGCAGGAGGCGGTGCGGAAGCGCCCCGAGATCCTCTATGCGCAGCTCACAGTGCATGGACTCCAGGCGGAGGCGGCACAGGTCCAGGCCGTCGAGGCGGAGGAGCGGCGAATCCGATCGCTCTCGCCCACGATGCGGTGGGTGGCCGCGGGATTCGCAGTGCTTATCGGGCTCTTGATCGGCGCGGCGCTCGCGTTCGGGGAGACGGCGAAGCCGGGGATCACGGTGGTGGTCCTCGACCTCTCGGACTCGGTGAACGCCGAGGAGTTCACCGAGAATCTCCGGGCAGTCGAGGGCGCGATCCGGCAGCTCCCCTCCGGCGGCGCCGAGCTCCGGGTGCTCGCGGTGGACGACGCGAGCTTCGGGAGAGCACCCCTCTTCCGCGCGCTGTCGCCGGCCGAGGCGGGGCGGTTCGGGGAATACCTCGATGACTGGCGTAGCGCCGCGCTCCGCGCCTGGAAGAAGCGCGCGGCAAACCTCAAGCCTCTCGCCCGCGGCTCGGACGTGATCGGAGCCGTGAGCCGCGCCGCGATCGAATTCGAGGAGGCGCCGGGCGCAACGCGGCGCCTCCTCATCCTCTCGGACATGCGCCAGGTGGGGCGGGGCCTGAACTTCGAGAAGCCGATGGGCGATTCCAAGCAGATCCTCGAGCGCGTGAAGCGCGAGGGGATGATCCCCGAGCTCCGCAGCGTCGAGGTCTGGGCGCTCGGCGTCGACACCCGGGGAATCGAGGAGTCGCATTGGCGGCGGCTCAAGGTCTTCTGGTCGGAGTTCTTCAAGGGCGCGGGCGCGGACCTCAAGGCCTTCAGCCCCAACCGGCGGCTCCCGGAGCGATAGGCCGTGAATGGGCTCTTCGAGTGGTTCGTCAAGTTCATGCTCATCCTGATCTTCGCGCCGCTACTCGTCTGCCTCGTACTCCAGGCGACGGTCGGGGTGCTTGCGGCGCTCCTGCCGTGGCTCATCGGCCTCTCGGTGATCGCCGGCCTTGCGGCGGGCGTGAGCGCGGCGCTCGTCCTCCGGCGCCGGCTGCCGCTCCGGAACGGCAGCGCCGATCTCCCGCCGGGCGCGCCTCCGCTCGGGACCTACCGGGTGCGGCGACCGCGCGGAGCGGGGCGGTAGCGATGCTCGAGACTTGGGCCAGGCTGATGAGGAGCAGAGGGTCCGATGAGGAGAGAGCGCTTCGCGGCGTCCGTGGGCGCGCGGAGCGCGAGGTCCGCGAGGCGCTTGCAGGCTACGACGCCTTCGTCCGAGATGCCCTCTCTATAGAGGAGGGACTCGTTCTCGGGACCGCGCGCTCCGCGACGAAGGAGGAGATTCCGCTCCGGCTCCCCTGGGATGCCGAGTACGCGCACTGGCTCGTCCAGGGCGGGACGGGGACGGGAAAGACGACGTGGGTGGCATCACTTCTCGCGCAGGAGCTCGAAGCCGGCCGCCCGTTCGGCGTCCTCGACTGCAAGGGCGATCTCTACGCGATGGCGCTCCGGATGGTGGGGAGATCGGCGCCCCGGGAGCGCGTTGTGATCGTGAACCCCTTCTCGGATGCGCTTGTCCCCTTGAACGTCTGCCGCCCGCTTCCCGGCTCTTCGCCCGAGGTCCAGGCCTACGAGGTCACGCTTGCGCTCTCGCGGCTCTTCGATCGGTCGCTCGGCCTCCACATGGAGAACATCCTCCGCCACCTTCTGCTCCTCCTCATGGAGTCGGACCTCACGCTGGTCGAAGCACCCCAGGTGCTTGAGGACGAGGTACTGCGAGGCGTACTGGCGCAGAAGTCGCGGAACGAGGCGGTCAAGCACTTCTTCCTCGGGACCTACGAGGCGATTCCTCAGGTCTCAAAGGACGCACTGCTTTCGAGACTCGGCAGTCTGCTCCTTCCCGAGAACATGCGCCTCATGCTCGGCGCGGACGATCTCCTGGATCTCCGCGGTGTCCTCGACCGCGGGGACTACCTCTTCGTCTTCCTCGGCAAGGGGCCGGGCGTGCCGGAGGAGCAGGTGGAAGTTCTGGGTAGCCTCTTCCTCCAGCTCCTCTTTCAGGCGACCTACGCGCGTGGGAGCGGCGAACGCCGGGGCTACCTCATCGCTGCGGATGAGTTCTTCCACCTCCTTGAGGCCCCGGGGCTCGCGAAGAGGTTCGAGACGGCGCTCACGTCTGTGCGGAGCTTCGGACTCTCGCTCATGCTCATCCACCATAACTTCGCGCAGCTTCCAGTGGCGCTCCGGGAGATCGTGCTCGGCAACTGCGATCTCATGACGCTCTTCCGGACGAGCGGCCGGAACGCCGAGCACTTCGGCGACTTTCTGCCGGAGGTCGATCCGGAGACCTTCTCCGATGCCTCAGCCGCGTTGAGGATGTCGCGGACGGAATCGCGGCGGCGGCAGCTTGAAGCGCTCCAGCGGCTCCCGGATCGCCACGCGTACTGGTACGACCGGCGAAAGCCCTACCGGGCCCTAAAGCTTCGCGTGCCGGATGTCGATTTCCCCGTGAGGGCCCGAGAGGAGGAGTCTATCGTCACAACCGCGACACCTTCACGGACCGCGCTCCGCGCCCAGATCGAGGCGCGGAAGCGCAGACTTCACGACCTCATCCGGCCACCGGTCCGGATCACGAGGAGCGCCACGGATGGCGCCGACGCCCGCCCTGCGGATAAGAACAAAAAGCCCACGCTCGGTTGACCGCGATGCGGGCCTTACACCTCTCGCTCGCGATCGGGAAGGCGCTCGTCTGGCTCTTCTCGCTCCCGATCATCTTCGCGGTGAACGCGGTCAAGCTTTGGGCTGTGCACCCGATGATGGGCGACGCGGTCCCGTGCCGTACCTGCGGCACCGAGATCGCGCTCCTCGGCCTCTGGCAGTGCCCCTGCGGCTACAACTTCTACGGCTGGTACTTCTCGCGGTGCGAAGTCTGCGGGGAGATCCCGCCCTTCATCGACTGTCCCCAGTGCGGAGCCTCCACGATGAATCCGCTGCTCTTCGGGTAAGGCGATGGGACTGCTACGGCAGTCGCGCGCGATCCGCCGCCAGAGGCCGCGGCCGGTACGAGTCCAGGACCGCGATCGCTGGCTTCTCGAGGCGCTCGGGAAGATGCGATTCCTGATCACGGCGCAACTCGCACAGCTCTTCTTCGGAGGTTCACGGTGGGCGACCAACAAGCGCCTCCGGAAGCTTCTCGACCGCGGCCTTGTCCGGGTGTGGGTCCGGGATCTTGCCCGGGAGAATGTCTACAGCCTCGACCGATCCGGCCTCCGACTCCTTACGGCGGGCAGCGAGGACGCCGCCTGGTCGTTGCCGCGAGGCCTCGACGGAAACCTCGACCATCTTCTCGCGATCAACGATGTGCGGATCTCCCTCGCCCTCGGCCTTGACGGTGAGGGCGGGGAGCTCCGCTCGTGGCGCTCGGACTGGGAACTCCGGGCGCACGTCCGGGCCAAGGTGGTTCCGGACGCTTTGTTCATCGTCCAGTGGGATGACGCCGAGCAGGCCTTCGCGCTCGAGGTCGACAACGCGACGCGTTCGCCACGGAGGTTCCTCGCAAAGATCCTCCGGTACAAGACCCTGTCCGTGCGGCGCGTTCCGCTCCACGGCGTGACCGACTTCCTCACGCTCGTCGTCGGCCGCGATGACCGGTGGATCGAGCGGTATAGGGACGCCGCGAGCCACACCCGTCTGGGCTTTCGGATCTTGTTTGCGGCGCTCCCCGACGTCGGCCGCGAGGGCGCCTGCAAGTCGATTTGGAAGTCGGCCGACGGGGAGAACCGCTATTCACTCCACGACCTCGCTCGCTCCTTCGGCACGAGGAGCGGCGTTCTTGAGCAAGGGGATTGAGTCATTCGTGAACCGGATCATCCGCGGCGACTCGATAGAAGTCTTGAAGACGATGCCCGACGAGAGTGTCGACTGTGTCGTGACGTCACCGCCCTACTGGGCGCTGCGCGACTACGGCATGGAAGGACAGCTTGGTCTTGAGCGGACCGTGGAGGAGTACATCAGGCGCCTCTGCGCGGTCTTCGATGAGGTGCAGCGGATCCTCAAGACGAAAGGAACGTGCTGGGTGAATCTGGGAGACACGTACGGGAGCGGGAGCGGCAACGGCGTCCGCATGGGGAAGCAGGCGACCAATCGCGGCACGCAGAACTTCAGGCGCTGGGCGGAGGAGGGGAAGCCCGCCGTCAAGGGCTCCGAGAAATGCCTCCTCCAGATCCCGGCGCGTTTCGCGCTCGAGATGTGTCAGCGCGGTTGGATCTTGCGCAACCAGATCATCTGGCACAAGCCGAACTGCATGCCCTCTTCAGTGAAGGACCGGTTCACCGTGGATTTTGAACACATCTTCTTCTTCGTGAAATCTCGCAGGTATTGGTTCGAGACACAGCACGAGCCGTCGCGCACCGCGGGCAGCCGCCATGTCGCGAGGCATGGGGATAAAGGCAGCATGCTCAAGCGCACTGTGAATCCGACCTATTTCGATCGGAGCTACGAGACAGGGTCTACGAGACACAAGCGATGCGTATGGATGATTCCTCCAGGCAAGTTCCGCGGAGCCCACTTCGCGGTCTTCCCGCCACGCTTGATCGAGACTCCGGTGAGGGCGGGATGCCCCGACTCTGTCTGCCGGCGATGCGGCCGGCCCGCGGGACCAGAGCAGGCCTGAGCCATGGCCCGGCGAAAGAAGGGGCTCAAGTATCCCACCTGCGGCTGCAACGCCGGATTCGAGGGCGGGATTGTGCTCGACCCATTCATGGGGAGCGGCACGACGGCGCTCGTCGCGCGCGAACTGGGGAGGCGGTACATCGGGATTGAGCTGAACCCAGCCTACTGCCGGATTGCAGAGACGAGACTTTCCGGGTCGAGCCGCCCAAGATTGCGCTGACGGTGAGCGCCAAGACAACCCTTATGGGAGTAGCGCGATGCGTTGCGGCAAGTCACCCGCGAATGCCCGTCTCGGGCTTCTGTGTGATCTCGGCGCTCCCTCTCGTCGGTCGGGAGGGAGCGCTCGGCCTCATTTGGCAGGCGGCCGACGGGGAGAATCGCTATTCCTTACGGGACCTCGCGTCCCTTCCTTACAGCAAGGAAGGGACGGCAGCAGAAACGAAAGGAATCATCGAATGTTAGGCCACGCGCCGAGCGCGGCTATTCCACTCTCAAGTGCCGCATCCTTATTGCGCCCAAGAGCGTGCGTCCGACGCACGTCGCGGACGTCACCCGCCGGTACATCCTGCCGGCCGTGCTCGAGTACCTCAGTGACGAACAGAAGCCGGAGTCGTCTCGATGACCACGAGGCCGACTCTGTCGAGCCGGGGCAAAGGGAACGCACAGATTGGAGATTGGGTCGGGAAAGTCTGGCGCGGAGACGCACGCGAGCTCCTCAGGGAGTTACCGGTCGAGTCCGTCGATCTGGTCATCACCGACCCGCCCTATTTCATCTCGAGAAACACCGTCATCCACCGCGCGATGAGGCCGATGAAATACCGTGCGGCGCGATCCATCACTCTTGATTTCGGCACATGGGACCACTTCGTGAGCGAAGCGGACTACTGGCGCTTCACGAGGGACTGGCTCACGGCGGTAGCTCGCGTGATAAGGCCCGGAGGGCATCTGGTGACTTTCTTCGACCAGAACCGTGTCTCGTACCTGATTGCGCTTGCGAAGCGCGAGGGCCTCGCGTGCCGGCAGCACCTCTACTGGGTGAAGTCCAATCCCGCGCCGCGGGCGCGCAAGGTCGATTTCATGATTGCGCTCGAGCATGCCATCTGGTTCACGAAGGAGCCGCGCTCTGGCGCAACCTTCAACTATCAGCTCGGACAGCAGAAGAACTACGTTCTCGCGGCCGTGCCGCACCATCCGCGGCTGCATCCTACCCAGAAGCCGGAGGCGGTGCTCCGGGTCTGGATCGCGTATCTGAGCGGTGAGGGCGATGTCGTCCTTGATCCCTTTGCCGGCTCAGGGAGCACACTCTGCGCGGCCCGCGACCTCTCAAGGCAGTGGGTTGCGTGTGAGCGCGAGGCCGAGTACGTCGCGGTCGCGCGGACACGCCTGGCCCAGAGGCCATGCGCAAAGCCCACGGATCGCGCATTGCGTTCGACACCATCGACACACGGGAGGAACAGCCGGTGAGAACCGACACTCGCAGTCGCGTCGATACCTCGAAACTCGCGGTCGTCTACCTCCGGCAGAGCACCCCGGGCCAGCTCCGGGACAACGTGGTTGCCACCGAGGAGCAGTACCGCCTCAGGGAGATCCCGGCGTCCTTTGGGTTCCCGGAGGAGCGGATCCTCGTGGTCGACGAGGACCTCGGCGTGAGCGGCCAGACGATCGCCGGCCGGAAGGGGATGCTCCGGGTCTTGGAGCTCCTTGAGCAGGGGTCGGTCTCCTGCGTGGTCGTCCGGGACATCGGCCGCCTCACGAGAGACGAGTTCAACGCGGACATCGGGCTCATCGCCCGGCAGTGCTACCAGTCGGGAGCCCTGATCGTGACCCCCGACAAGGTCTACGACCCGGCCGATCCCTCGGACCAGCTCATGCTCGGCCTCCAGGGGCTCCTCGCCGGCTGGGACCGGGCGAACATCGTCCGCCGCATGGAGCACCACCGCCGGGCGAAGCAGGCTCGGGGCGTGAACATCAACGGCGCCGTACCGCCAGGCTACGAGAAGATCGCGGGCGTTCCCAAGAATTCGCCGGAGCACGGGAAGCTCCGGATTACTTCCGACAAAGAGGTCAGTGATCGGATCGCGCTGATCCTCCGGAAGGGGCTTGAGTTGGGCGGCATCCTCGCCGTGGTCCGGTTCCTGCGCGCCCACGACCTCAAGGTTCCCCAGATCCGGGGCGAAGAAGATCGCGTCGTGACCGGTGCCGACAAGGTGACCCGCATCGTGGGCACGGGCCGGCGGATCGTCCACTGGGCCGAGGCCAACAGGGACCGGGTGACGAGAATTCTCAAAAACCCCACCTACTCCGGCGCGATCGTGAACGGCCGGCGCGCGCGGGTGCTCGACAAGGCGAGCGGGAAGAAGAGGTGGGTCACGCGCCGCGCCTACGAGCACTGCCTCGTGATGCGCGACGCCCATCCCGCTTACATCACGTGGGAGGAGCACCTCGATCTCCTCCGCATGATCGCGCGGAACAACCACGCGAAGACTTACGGGCAGGGCCAAGCGCTCCTCTCGGGGCTCGGCCTCCTCCGCTGCGGCGTCTGCGGCGCCCCCATGGTGGTCCAGTACAACAACCCGGAGCGCCGCTCGCGGGGCCGGGTCTACCAGAACACGCCCTACGTCTACATGTGTACTCGCCGGACGCCGGAAGGAGGCCAGGCTGCCTGCCAGAGCCCCGCGGGACCCTACCTCGACCGGGCCGCTATGGATCTCGTCCTCTTCGCCCTGGGCGAACTGGACCTCGAAGGCCTCGAGGCGGCGCTTGCCGACCGAAAGCGGAGCGCAGAGGAGACGCAGCGCTTCAAGCGGGAACAGGTCGAGGCCCTGACGCGCCGCGCAAAGATCCTCGAAGACGCGATCGCCGACGCGGAGAAGCCGGAGGCCAGGGCCCGTCTCGTCGCCCGCTTTGAAGAGACCCTCACGGCTCTCGAAGCGGCCCAGGCGGCCCCTGGGAAGCCTGAGGAGCCGGATGCTCCGCCCCTTCTCTCGGAGGCCGTCCTGCGGCGCCTGGAAGTCTTTCGCGACCCCGAATCAGCATGGGAGCGGTTCTCACAGCGGACCCGGAAGGAGGTCCTCCGGGCCCTGGCCAAAGGCGTCACAATCTACCCCGATCTCGACGGCTACGTCCTGGTCTTCGACTGGCATTCCGGTGAGCGGGCGGCGGCGAAGGTGAGGACGGTTCGCCGGAAGAAGGTCTACACGGTGCCTGAGGAGGTACAGGCCCTCTTCGCCGGCGAGTTGGACGGCGTGATGGGCAGCATGGCGGCTCGGCCATCAACGACACCCGATGCTACGGAGCGCGAGGCCGGAGCCGTTGTGCTCCGTAGGGTGGCAACTCGTCGAGGAAGAGCACGCCGCGATGGGCCAGTGTCGCCTCGCCGGGCCGCGGCACGCTGCCCCCGCCGACGAGCCCCGGCACGGAGATGGTGTGGTGCGGCGCCCGGAAGGGGCGGGTGGTCACGAGCCCCGCGCGCGGAGTCAGGAGCCCCGCCACGCTCCAGATCGTCGAGACCTCGAGCGATTCCTCTTCGCCGAGCGGAGGCAGGATGGCGGGCAGGCACCGCGCGAGCATGGTCTTGCCGCCGCCGGGGGGGCCGATGAGCAGCACGTTGTGCGCGCCCGCCGCGGCGATCTCCAGGGCGCGCTTGGCGTGCTGCTGGCCCCGCACGTCGCTGAAGTCGAGCTCGTCGGCGGGCGGGGCGGCCTCCGCGGTGGGCTCGTCGTCGGGCGCGGGATCCGGCGCGGTGCCGTTCAGGAGGCTCACCGCGTCCCGCAAGGTCGGCGCCGCCAGCACGCGCACGCCGGTGACCGCCGCCACCTCGGCGCGGTTGCCGACGGGCACCAGCAGCCGGGGCACCCCGCACCGCCGGCACGTGAGGCCGACGGCGAGCGCGCCGCGCACCGGCTGGATCTGGCCGTCGAGGGCCAGCTCGCCCACCACCACGTAGGGCTCGCCCGCGGCGGCGGCGAGGGCGCCGGTGGCGGCGAGGATGCCGAGCGCGATGGGCAGGTCGAACGCCGCGCCCTCCTTGCGGATGTCGGCGGGCGCGAGGTTGACGGTGATGCGGTCCGGCGGGAACGCGAAGCCCGCGTTGCGGATCGCCGTGCGCACGCGCTCGCGGCTCTCGCGCACCGCGGAGTCGGGAAGCCCGACGGTGGTGAAGGCGGGCAGGCCGCTCGTGACGTCCACCTCGACGCGGACCAGGACCGCCTCGATGCCGATGAGCGCGGCGGACAGGATGCGGGCCAGCACGCCGCGATTCTTCGGGCCGGCCGCGGAGCCGTCAATGCGCTCCTTGTGATACAGTCCTGGCGCCATGGCACCGGCCGTGAGGACATCGGCGAGCACGCCGGCCGAGGCGGGCGGCCCCGCCGTCAGGCCCGTGGTGCTGGCGATCGACGACGATCCCGGGCTGCGCGAGTCGTTCCGGCTGATCCTCGACGACGAGTACGACGTCGTGGTCGCGGCGAGCGGCCACGAGGGCCTCGAGATCCTGCGTACCAGCCAGGTCGACCTCGTGCTCCTCGACATCCGCATGCCCGACATGAACGGCATCGAGGTCCTCGAGCGGATCAAGGCCCTCGACGAGCAGGTCGAGGTGATCCTCGTCACCGCGGTCAAGACCGTCCGCATCGCGGTCGCCGCGATGAAGCTCGGAGCCTTCGACTACCTCACCAAGCCCTTCGAGGAAGACGAGCTGCTCGCGCTGGTGCGCCGTGCCCTCGAACGGCGCTCGCTCCAGCGCGAGGTGGCGTATCTGAGGTCCGAGCTGGAGCGGCGGCACGACTTCGACGCCATCGTGGGCCAGCATGCCGAGATGCAGAAGCTCTACCGGACGATCGGTCAGGTGGCGCGCACGGCGACCACCGTGCTCATCATGGGCGAGAGCGGCACCGGCAAGGAGCTGATCGCCCGCGCCATCCACCGCCAGGGACCCCGCCAGGCCAAGCCGTTCGTGCCCGTCAACCCCGCGACCCTGTCCGACGGCCTGGTCGAGTCCGAGCTCTTCGGCCACGAGAAGGGCGCCTTCACGGGGGCCTACCAGCGCAAGCTCGGCAAGTTCGAGCTGGCCCAGGGGGGCACGCTGTTCCTGGACGAGATCAGCAGCCTGAAGCCCGAGGTCCAGGCGAAGCTGTTGCGCGTGCTCCAGGAGCGCGAGATCGAGCGCGTGGGCGGCACCGGCGCCATCCGCATCGACGTGCGCTTCATCGCGGCCACCAACACCGACCTCAAGCAGGCGGTGGACCGGGGGACCTTTCGCGAGGACCTCTTCTACCGTCTGGCCGTCGTGCCGCTCTCGGTGCCTCCCCTGCGCGAGCGCGCCGAGGACGTCCCGTTGCTCGTCGAGCACTTCATCCGCCGCTACAACGCCGAGTTCGGCCGGCGCGTCGAGGGCCTGTCGCCCGACGCGATGGGGGCCCTGCGAGAGTACCGGTGGCCGGGCAACGTGCGGGAGCTGCAGAACATCATCGAGCGTCTGGTCGGGCTCGTGGACGCGCGCGTGATCGGCCTCAACGACCTGCCCCTGGACCTGCTCCTGCCCGACCATCGCCTGCGCATCCGCGAGGCCGAATCGCGCCCGCTGCCCAGGGCGATCGACGAGTTCGAGCGGCAGATCGTGCTCCACGTGCTCGAGCGTGCGCGCTGGAACAAGAGCGAGGCGGCCCGGATCCTCGGCGTGCATCGCAACGTGCTGAAGGCCAAGCTCGGGCGCTGGCGCCTCAAGGCCCCGCGCGGCCGCGAGGGGTGATGCACCGTTTCCGTTCAGGTGCACCGGTTCAGGGCAGGGCGTGGCGGACGCCCGCCCGGACCGCCTCCGCTAACTGCCCGACAAATCGTCGGTCCGCTCCTGTCCCCCCGCCGGCCGGACATGGCCGACGTCTTGCACTACCCTCTCCCCGTCTGACCGGGGAGGTCCTCATGGTGGGGATCTCCGATCATCGGACCTCAACGATACGGGGGAGAGTGCCATGGCCAAGCTCATCGCGGTCGTTATCGGCATCGCGTCGCTGCTGCTGGCAGCGCCCATCATCGAGACGGGAACCTCGGGCTCGACGAACATCTTCGTGGCGATCGGCAACGCCGAGGGTGGTGGCGGCGGCGACTGATCTCCGCGCCCCCGGATGAGGGGACGACGGTCCGCGGCGACGAGAGGGAGGCGCAGCCTCTCTCTCGTCGTGCCGCTCCTTGGCGTCCTCCTCCTCGCCCCCGCCGCGCCCGGCGGCGCGCAGCCGCGGGCGGAGGGGATCGCTCGCGCCAGCGACCAGACGTACCGGCGCCCGCTCGGCAACGATCCCGCCGCGATCGATCCCGCCCGCGTCAGCGACATCTACGGTCTCTCCGTCTCCGAGCAGATCTTCGACGGCCTCGTGCAGTTCGACCAGACGCTGACGGTCATGCCGAGCCTCGCCCAGTTCTGGAAGGCCTCGCGCGACGGCCTCACGTGGACGTTCATGCTACGGAAGAACGTGAAGTTCCACCACGGCCGCGAGCTGACCTCGGACGACGTCGTGTTCTCGCTCACCCGCCTGCTCGACCCGCGCACGGCGTCGGGCGGCGCCGACTTCTTCGTCAACATCAAGGGCGCGCGCGAGTTCCGCGAGGGGCGGGCGAAGTCAGTGGCCGGCATCGCCGCGCTCGACCGGTACACCGTCGAGATCGCCCTCGTGGAGTCGTTCGCCCCGTTCGTCTCGCTCCTCGCCCTCGGCCACGCCAAGATCGTGCCGCGCGATATCGTCGAGGCGCGGGGCGACGCTTTCGGCGCCCAGCCCGTCGGGAGCGGCCCCTTCCGCTTCGTGCAATGGGACCATGGCAAGGAGATCGTGCTCGCCGGCAACCCCGACTACTTCGACGGGCCGCCCGCGCTGAGCCGCCTCGTCTACCGGATCTTCTCCGGCGACTCGACGGCGGCGATGTTCAAGCAGTTCGAGCAGGGCGCGCTCGAGGATGCCCCGGTGCCCACGGGGCAGCGCCTGGGCAGCGGCGATCCGCGCTTCCAGTACATCCGCCGGACGACGTATTCCGCCCGCTTCTACGGCTTCAACACGCGCGTGAAGCCGCTCGACGACCGCCGCGTCCGCCAGGCGATCGTGCACGCGGTGGACCGCGACACGATCCTGCACGAGGTCTTCCTCGACCGCTTCCACCCGGCGCGCGGCATCATCCCGCCGGGCACCCCGGGCTTCGACCCCTCGCTCCAGGGCTTCGCCTACGATCCCGCGCGCGCGCGCGACCTGCTGCGGCAGGCGGGCTACTCCGCCGCGCGGCCGCTGCCGGTGATCCCCGCCTGGTCGACGGCCAGGAGCGAGACGGTCGTGCGCGAGCACGAGATGATGAAGCGCGCCCTGGCCGCGGTCGGGGTCAGCCTGGACGTGCGCTACCAGCAGGACTGGCCGAGCTTCCTGCGCCTGCTCGGCGAGGGGCGGGCCCCCATGTTCCTCTACGCGTGGCACGCCGACGCGCCCGATCCCGACAACTTCCTCTTCAAGCTGTTCCACTCCCGGGGGCCGCGCAATTTCTTCGGCTACGCGAACCCCGCCTTCGACGACCTCATCAGGCGCGCGCGGTCGGAGCCCGATCCCACGCGCCGCGTCGAGCTGTACCGCCGGGCGGAGCGCATGGTCCTCGACGACGCGGTGATCCTGCCCGTCTGGCACTACGTCTACGAGCACGTGTTCCAGCCCTACGTGCGCAGCGTGCAGGTCAACGGCCTCGGCGACCCCTACATCCCCATGCGCAAGATCTGGCTGGATCGCCGGTGACGGCCTGATGCGCCTGGGGCTCCTCTTCCCGCTGCGCTCACTCCGGATGAAGCTCCTCTGGGGCACGGTGCTCGTCATCGCGATCGTGATGGCCGGGGTGATGGCGGTCGTGGAATACCGGCTTCGCGCGACCATCATCGAGGAGGTCGAGCGGCGGGGCGAGTCGCTCACGCGGAGCCTCGCCGCGAGCTCCTACGGCCATCTGCTGCTCTACAACTTCACCGCCCTCGAGCAGAACGTGGCCCGCGCGGCGGCCGAGATCGACGTGCTCTACGCCCTCGTGCTCGACGCCGAGGGACGCGTCGCCGCGGACAGCCGCCGGCCGGAGCGGGTGGGCGTGGTGCCGGAAGGGCCGGTGGCCAGCCGCGCGGCGCAGGCGGAGGTCCCCCTCACGCAGCACATCACCTTCCGCGACACCGGCGAGAACGCCTACGACTTCGCCGTTCCCGTGCGGGTGAACCGCGACCGGTGGGGCACCGTGCGCATCGGGCTCTCCAAGCGGCGGATGGAGGCCGACATCCGCGAGACCCACCGCGAGCTGGTGTTCGTCACCGTCGCCGCGGTGCTGCTCGGGTCCGTCGCGGCCGCGGTCATCGCGCGGCGGATCGCCGGCCCGATGCAGCAGCTGACGGAGGGCGCCGCCGCCATCTCGCGCGGCGATCTGAACCAGCGTATCGAGGTTCCGGCGGAGGACGAGATCGGGCACCTGGCCAAGGCCTTCAACCACATGGCCGTCCAGCTCTTCGAGCAGCGCACCCAGATCGAGGAGGCGCACGGGCAGCTGCGCCGGCGGTTCCAGGAGCTGGCCGACCTCAAGAGCTACACGGACAGCGTGCTCGCCTCGCTCACGACCGGCATCGTCACCGTCGACCTCGAGGGCCGCGTGGTCACCCTCAACCCCGAGGCCGAGCTGCTCACCGGGTTCTTCGCGGGCGAGGTGGCCGGGCGCTACTGCACCGAGGTCTTCTCGCTCACTGCGGGCCTCGGGGAGATCTTCATGGAGACCCTGGCCAGCCGCTCGCCCATCTCGAGCCTGCCACTGACCCTGCGGCGCCGCAACGGCAGCTCCGTGCCCGTCGACCTCAGCACCGCGCCGCTCAAGGGCGCCGACGGCAAGGACCTGGGCGTGGTCGGCGCCTTCCGGGATCTCTCGCTCGTCCGGGAGCTCGAGCACCAGCTGCGTCGCTCCGACCGCCTCGCCGCGCTGGGCACGCTGGCGGCGGGACTCGCCCACGAGATCAAGAACCCGCTCACCTCGCTCCTGACCTTCAGCCGCCACCTGCCGCGCCGGTTCGACGACGAGCAGTTCCGGGAGAAGTTCCAGAACGTCGTCCCGCGCGAGCTGGAGCGGATCAACGAGATCGTCGAGCGGCTGCTCGAGCTGTCGCGTCCGTTCCGCCCGAGCTTCAGCCTGGTCCGCTTGCCGCGCCTGCTCGACCGCGCGGCGGAGCTCTACGCCAACGTGATCGAGGCCAAGCGCATCGTGGTGCGCCGCGAGTACGCCTCCGACGTGCCGCCGCTCCGGGCCGACGAGGACGCGCTCTACCGCGCGCTGGTCAACCTCGTCGCCAACGCGCTGGAGGCGATGGGTGACGGCGGGCGCCTGACCCTGCGGGTCGAGTGGGACGACGGCGCGGAGGCGCTGGCCACGCGCCGGCGGCTGCTCAACCGGCGCGCGCGGATCGAGATCGAGGACACCGGGGCGGGGATCTCGGCCTCCGAGGCCGACCGCATCTTCAACCCGTTCTTCACGACCAAGGAGGGCGGCACCGGGCTCGGCCTCGCGCTCACGCACAAGATCGTCGAGGACCACGGGGGGATCATCAGCTTCCGCAGCTCGCCGGCGACGGGCACGACCTTCCGCGTCCTGCTCCCCCTCGTCCCCGAGATGCCCTTCGAGCCCGGAGACGTCGGGACGCGATGACGGCGCGCGGCGCGCGGAGGAGAACATGACGCCCGACGAGATCCGGCCCGAGCTCGCGGCCGGCGCGGAGGACCTCCGCTGGGAGCTCGCCCGGGCCCGCGCCGACCGCGAGCGCGCGGAGGCCGCGCAGCGCCGGGCCGAGGAGCGCCTGCGCCTCTGCCTGGATCAGTCCTGGGACGCCGTGGTGTTCCTGGACGACGGCGCCGGCGTGCGGTTCGTCAGCCCTGCGGCGCGCACGCTCCTCGGGATTCGCGGCGAGGCCCTGCCCGGCCGCGACGTCCTCGCCCTGCTCGCCGCCGACGATCGCGCCGTGGTGGCGGAGGCGCTCGGGCGCGCCCGGCGCGGGCCGGGCATCATCGGCCCCTTCGAGTTCCGGGTGCGCGCGGCCGACGGCACCTGGCGGCTCCTCGAGGCCCGGGCGCGCGGCCTGGTGCCCGACGGCGACGGCGTCGTGGTCGTGCTCACCGCGCGCGACCTCGGCGACCGCCGCACGCTCGAGGAGCGCTTCGCCGACACCGAGCGCACGGAGGCGATCGGCCGCCTGGCCCGGAGCGTCGCCCACGACGGCCACAACGTCATGCGCGTGATCATGGGGTACAGCGATCTCCTGCTCGCGACCCTCGACGCCGACGATCCTCGCCGCGCGCAGGTCGAGAGCATCCGGCGCGCCAGCGAGTGGGGCGCCGTGCTCACCGGTGACCTGCTGCGCGCCGCCCGCGATCCCGAGATTGCGTCGACCACGACCGACCTCAACGTGGTGGTGAGCACGGTGGCCCCGATGCTGCGGCAGCTGATGGGGCCCGGCGTCGAGCTCGTCACCACCCTCGATCCCCTGCTCGGTCGCGTGGGCGTGGCCGCCGGCGAGATCGAGCAGCTCGTCCTGAACCTGGTCCTCCACATGCGGACGGCGCTGCCGCAGGGCGGTGCGGTCACCGTCGAGACCGCGAACGTGCCCGGCGGTGGCGTGGTGCGGCGTTCCGGCGAGGCCGGCGTCGGCGGGTCGGTCATGCTCGCGGTGAGCCGGAGCGGCGACGAGGGCCGGGACGTGGCGCCGCTCGTCGAGCCGTGGGTCGACGCGCACGAGGGCGGCGATCGTGTCCTGGGGCTCGCCGATGTCCATCAGATCGTGAAGCAGCGCGGCGGGCACATCGCGGTGTCGAGCGACAGCGGCGGCTCGACGTTCCGCATCTACCTGCCCCGCCTGGAGGACATGATCGTGACGGCTGAGGCGATTCCCGAGGCGCCGCTGCCCCGCGGCAGCGAGACGGTGCTGATCGTGGAAGACGAGAAGCCCGTCCGCGAGCTCATCCGCGACATCCTGCGCCTGCACGGCTACACGGTGCTGGCGGCGCGCGAGGGCAACGAGGCGCTCACGATCGCCACCCGCCACGGCGGCGCCATCGACATCGTCATCACCGACGTCATCATGCCGGGGCTCAGCAGCCGCGACCTCGTCGCGCGCCTCGCCGCCATGCGGCCGGGGATCCGGACGCTCTACATCTCGGGCTACACCGACGAGCTCATCGGCCAGCACGAGCTCCGCTCCGTCGGCAGCGATTTCCTCCAGAAGCCCTTCACGGTGGACGCCCTCGCGCGCAAAATCCGCGAGGTCCTCGACGCGCGGTAGCCTCGCGCGTCGCTTCCCGCCCGGCCCCCACCCCACCGCACGGGCGTCGGCGGTAGCTCCCGCACGCCGCGTGAGCCCACGCCACCAAGGAACAGAAACATCGCGCACGGCGGGCTATTGCTGGTGTCGTTCTCTTGCGCGCGCCGGTCCGTCCTTGGTGGACCGAAGGCTCGCCAAGCGCTGTTCGAGAAGCAGGTCGCTGGCGGCGCGGGCGGCGCGGGAGGCAGGGGTCGGCGGTGAAGGGGGCCGGGGCCTCGCAGCGATCCGTTGGGTAGGCGTCGTCTCGCCGCTGCGCACGACGCGGCGCGCGGACACCGCGTCGGTTCCCACCGTCAGTCGGATCGCAGCGAGGCCCCGGCCCCCTTCACCGCCTACCCCTGCCGGGCGGGCGGGCGCTCCGCGAGCGGGCTAGCCTGAAGTTCCCGCATTGCCCGGGCGAAATTGTTCGTTGATCCATGGAGATACGTCAACGAGGTTTGCAGGGTTCTGTCTACACCGTGATCGTCTTCAGCAGATCGTAGGCGCGTTGGTGAGTGGCGTTCGGTATGGTGACG
>JACQFL010000003.1 GCA_016200085.1 Candidatus Rokuibacteriota bacterium
CGAGCTGCTGTCAACATTTCCCTGTGAGCAGCGGTGCGGGATGACGGCCCCGGCCGGTGCGTTCCTGCACGCCTTGCCGGAGGCCCTTGCTGGAAAACTAAGAACTTACCCGATCATTTTTGCGCCGGAAAGTAGCTAGCGCTGATCGAGGCCGAGCACGACGTCCACGAACGCTCGGGCGGCCAGCTGATCCGGCTTCTCGACGCACCGTCTGGCGACGCGAGCCGCGCTGTGCTCCTCCGGACCGAGCGGCTTGGCGGTGACGAAGGCGAGGAAGCTCTGCGTCAGGCTGTGCATGCCCCGCGCCTCGTTGACGTCCGGTGCGGCCGCCTGCGACCTTCGCGAGAACGAGTCGAGCAGGCCGAGGGCGGCCCCGAAACCATCGCGCACGCCGTCGAGGAACACGGCGCGATCCTTCGGCGCCAGCTTGGTGAACGCCTCGCAGCTGAGTCGAGACGCGGCGTGCGCGGGCGACACGAGGATCACGACACACGCCGCGACCAGGACCGACCGCCAGCCGATGAACGCCATCCTGGCCTCAGGCCTTTGGCAGCGGCCAGCCGAGCCACTCGCAGACGCCGCGCCCCATCACCCACTCGAGGTCCTCACCCTTGAGCCACGGCTGCTCCTTCGTGAAGAGGTCGATGCACTCGCGGTACGTGCACGGCATGCGGGTGAGGTCGGTCCCCCAGAAGGTCCGGCGCGGGCCGAAGCCCTCGACGAGCGTGCGGATGTGCGGGTGCAGGTCGCGGAACGGGTAGGGCTCCTTGGACAGCGACGGCATCCCCGAGGCCTTGATGGCGACGTTGGGGTGCTTGGCCAGCGCGCACACGGCGGGCAGGTCCTCGAACACCTGCGGCCCCTTGCCGCGGACGTTGAGGCCGCAGTGGTCGATCACGAACTTGAGCCCAGGATGGCGGCCGGCGATCTGATCGAGCTTGTCGAGCGAGCCCGGGACGAGGACCATGAGCGGGATGCCCGCGCGCTCCGCCGCCGGCCACAGCCAGTCGGCGGTGCCGTCGGTGAGGAAGTGACGGTTGAACTCGTTGTGGAAGGTGAAGCGCATGCCGAGCATGCCCGGTTGCTTCTTCCAGTCGGCGACGAGGGCGCGGCTCGTCGGGTCCTCCAGAGCGAGGCGGCCCATGACGGCGAAGCGATCCGGGTAGAGACGCGCGGCTTGCAGCGCGAGGTCGTTGCGGTTGCCTTCCCACGAGGGCGGCACGAGCACCATGCGGCGGACCCCGGCCAGGTCCATCTCGAAGAGCAGCGTCTCCTTGGCGATGGGATAGGGCTTCTGCGCTTCCTGCGCCCGTCCCGGCGGCCAGGGCCGGTCCGGCGTGTCCGCGCCCCAGATGTGCACTTGCGAATCGGCGATGAGCATGGCGTGACTCCCTTCCAGGCGATGGCGGTTGCGCCGAGAGCATACAATGGGCGGCGCATCCCGACCAGACAAGGAGCGAGGGCATGGCGACGTTCGTGCTGATCCACGGAGCGTATCAGGGCGGCTGGATCTGGAAACCGGTGGCGGCGCGCTTGCGCGCCGGCGGCCACCTCGTGCACGCGCCCACGCTCGACGGCTGCGCCGAGCGGCAGGGACAGGTCCGCCCCGGCATCACCGTGACCACCCACGCCGAGGAAGTCGCCCGGCTCCTGTTCTACGAGGACCTGAGCGAGGTCGTCCTCGTGGGCACCAGCGCGGGCGGCATGGTCATCGGCAAGGCCGCCGAGCTGGCCCCCGAGCGCATCGCGCGGCTGGTCTTCGTCGACGCGCTGGCCCTCCTGCCCGGCGAGCGCATCGAGGACATCGTGAACCGTCCCGCGCCGGAGACGACGGCGCTGACCACCGGCCCCTCGCGAGCGGACGCCGAGCAGCGGATGTTCGCGGACCTCGATCCCGCGCTGCGCGCCTGGGCGCTCGCGCGTTACACCATGCATCCCATCGCGGTGATGAACGCGCCGATGGTGCCGACGACGTTCTGGGAGCGGGCGTGGCCGGCGACGGTGATCCGCTGCCGGGCCAGCCGCAACCCGCCCGAGGCGCACCAGCGCCGGACGGCCGAGCGCCTGAAGGCCGCGTACGTCGAGATGGAGACGGGCCACTACCCGATGCTGAGCCAGCCCGACGAGCTCGTGCGCCTGCTCGGGCACTGAGCGCCGGCGTGCGGCGGCGCGTGATGCCGAATCGCCCGGATCCTCCCGCTCGGCCTCCTCGTCGCCGCGACTCCGTGTCAGGGCAGGGGCTCTTCGAGCGCGTACGGTCTCAAGAGCCCTCCCGGCCGACAGGCCCGGGGCGCCGTTGAATCGCCGTTGTCTGCTCGTGCCCGGGGACGACGGGCGCGTGACCGTCCACGGCCATCAGGTCTGGCGCGACCGCGCCGGCGTCCTGCTCTCCGACCGCCAGGTGCGGCACGTCTACACCATCCGCGACGGTTTCGTCGCGCGCATGGACATCGTCTGACCACGCTGCGCGAGAATGATTCGGGGGAGGTGCTCGATGGCCTGGAAGGCCGTGCCGGCGGTCGCCGGCATGGCATCGGGGTCGCGAGGTGCGCCGCGCCGATCGTCTAGGCTAAATTCGTTATCCACCTGACTCGCTCGCCAGCGGTCTTCATGTGACGCCAGACCTTTACGCCGCGCGTTCGCGAGGCCGCCGCGCAGTCGAGTAGTGACGCCAGAGATCCGACGCTTGCCGCGAGCCCGCCGCCGTTATGAGTGTCTGTCGCGGCCTCGACCCGCAGTGCGCCTCTTGATTCGGTAGCGCTCCAGTTGTTTCAGCCGGAAAGCTTTCTGGTGCCTGATGCAGCGGGCCTTACTCGTGCTTGCGGGGAAATAGATGGTGCAGCGTCGCGCGCCTTGATGTTTGCACCTCCGAACTTTTCCCCAGCAAGAACGAAGACAACGCCCCAGGGCAAGGGTCATGACATCGGCAAACTCCCAATTCACAGTTACCGTTTCGAAAGAGCCCCCTTGGTCAGCGAAGACAAACGAAATGGCTCTTCGAGCCTGTCGGCGCTGGCCGGTGAGGACCGTAACCGCCGTGGCCAGTGCCGCGTCCACGAGGGCTGTCGTAACTCGTTCTGGCACGACGTATTGCAGGAGAGCGCAGTCGCTCCTAGGAAGGAAACGGCTAACAAAGCTACCTAACGGCCCAGGATCAAGGGAGTCCCGCTCGAGTTGCCGACGGCAGCTCGCATCCAACCGCGAAGACTTTATGAGGGCCTGGACAGCAAGGAACCACAGCCACGTATCTCCGGGAAGTCTCCCTCGAATTCGCGCATCTATGAGGGCCCTGGCGACTACTGCCCACACCTCGCCTTCCCCGACAGGAACATTGATGTCGATGCGCGTGCCGACACCGTTGGCGACACGGAACATCTGACCCCTCACCTCAACGATTGTGTACAACTCCGCCCACTTTCATCGTCGTCGATCCATGCGCAACAAACTTCATCGCTTTCTGTCTAAGGGGAAGTTTATTACGTTTGACACCTGTTTGCCGAGCGGGCATCGTGTTCTCGCGACATCGATCGCGTTCGAGGTGCGAACGCAAAACGATGGAAACGCATGAACGCGCGTGTAAGGGGGGAGGCCTACGTTGACCGTAAGGACGGAAGAGATGATTAGGGATTCGCGGCGGCGGCACCTGGCGATGACCGGGCATGCGATGCGTCGCGCTGCGCAGCGCGGAATCTCCCGGTGGATGATCGATCTGGCACTCCGGCATGGTCAGGCCATCCATGTAGACGGGGCGCTTGTCCTCTATCTCGGCTACCGCGACCTGGAACCTTTGGCGATGCTCCCCCAGGACAAGCAGCGTGCAGAAGGCGTCACCGTCCGACTCGCCTCGCACGGGTCAATCGTTACTGTGTACCGAAATCCCGGTGGATTGCCACGTCGCCTCCGGCGCCGCGGACATCTATATCGCGGCTCGAGGAGGCACTAGTGAACGTTCGAGGACGCGACATCCTGATGGGTGCAGCCATTGAGGGCATCCGCCAGCTTCGGGGCGAGCCCGCCGACGGCCGAGGCGCCTACTCTGCGACGGGATTGTTGCTGCAGAGCGCAGCGTGTCCGCACCTGCTCATGGCGAAGGAGAAGTACGCCCTTCCGGAGCAACAGGCTGCCCACGAGCGCTGCTTGCGCAAGGTACGACGCCGATTCTGCCTGTCCGAAGAAGACTTGGCGGGACTCCAGCACCTGAATGACAGCGTCGGCACAGACTTCCTTACTATCGCGTGGGCCCTCACGCGTCCCGCGATCACAACGGCGGACATCGGGGAGGACGACGATGCAGTGTCGCCGCAGGTCGATGACGTTCCGGCTTGCCCCGCGACTGACTCTAGTAGCGCGCGCCCAGCGGGGAGTAATCGGCCGCAGGACGATCCGAAGACCGCACAGCTCGCGTCGCAAGGAGCGCGCGGTCGTGGGTATTTGAAGTTCTGCCGATCATGCGGGCGTCAGATCTACTTGCATCAGGATACAGACGGCGTGTGGAGGCCGTACGAGTCCTGGATCGTCGGCAACGCCGCTGAAGGCGAGTGGCGGCCGCACGACTGTTAACCCTGATCAGCGCTAGTTCGGCTCGTCCGCCTCCGGGGGCAAGGGCGCGACGGGCGCGTGGTACACGGAGTACCCGCCCGTTCCCGTCACCGCGGCATCACGGACGGCTGGGCAGGGAAAGCTCAAGGTCGTGCCGCCGCCGACGATCGAATTGGCCACCGCCTCCCGAAACGTGCACGCCACACCGACCCCGAGCTTCTCGCTGACCTCGCAGACACGCACGACGCGGGGCGGCGCCCCCGTGGGATTTCTCAGCGTGACCGTCTGTCCCAGGGGACAGGCCTGCAGCGGCGGCTGGGCCGTGAAGCCACAATCCCGGAGCGGGCCGATCTGGCCCCGGCGGCAGGCCTCCGTCACGAAGCTTCCGCCCGGTGAGCTGACCGACACCCGGCCGACGTTGTTGGCGTCCCAGTTCGTCGGAAAAGCACATCGGATCCGCGACACCACGTTGCCGGCGGCGTCGGTGAACTCGGTGGGATCGAAGATCGGATTGCCGCCGGCGTCGAGCACCGGCGTGCCCTCGCAGAGAAACCGATCCGGGTTCACGTCGAAGACGAGGTCGTGGGGCGCGGTCGTGTCCACGCCGGTGATGTCCACCCACTGTCCGGGCAGGCCGAACTGATACTCGTCGCCCCACCCGGCGCTGACACCCTGGAACGCGCAGCTTTGATGATCGGCGGTCAGCGGCGTCGTCTCATCGTTGTGGAATCGGTTCGTGTCCTCCAGGCAGAACGCGCGCTTGAGGCCCGGCGCGCCCGCGTAGCTGAAGTTCGCGTAGTGCGAGAAGTGGTAGTGGTGGTGACAGGCGCTGAATTCGAAGACCCGTGCCTGGACCCATGGGTTGGCGGGGTCGGTGACGTCGCCGATGTCGATGGCGGCGGCGCCGTCGTTGCGCACGTTCGCCGAGAACGTCAGCAGCCGCCGCCAGCCCGGGGCCCCGACGACGCCTTCGTCGATCTCGCAGGAGTCCGGCGTGAAGTAACGGTACAGGATCCGGCTCTCCCGCGCCATGTCCTCGGTCACGACCACGAGGTCGGCGCCGTCGGGATTCGTGGTCCGCCCGACGCGGACCCGGCCCGCCAGGCTCGCGCTGTACGGTACCCGCGTGAAGCGCATGGCCGTGCTCACCAGGCCGACGTGCGCGCGCAGCGCCTGCAGGCAGGATTCGCTCGGAAATGTCGTGACGTGACACATCGACGTGGCGGGCGTTTCCACGTCGCAGGTCTGATCGTAGAAGTACCAGGTGTTCTCCTCGAAGACGCTATTGGGTGGGAACTCCGCCTCGTCCATGCAGGCGAACCCCGTGCGCTGCAGCAGCAACTCGGGATCGACAGGGAGCTCGAACGGCTCGTCCCACGTGCCCCCGATCTGGGCCAGCCTGGGCTCGACGTTCCCCGGCGAGGCGGGATCGCTGAGGAGGTGCGTGCGGAAGGAATAATCGACGAGGACGACGTCGTGCCCGCCGAGGCTATGCCGGCGCGGCTTGCCGTCGAGATGGATGTTCCAGATCGTCTTCGGTGGCAGCGGCAGCGGTCCCTTCGTGGTGTCGGGAAAGTAGAACCCGCCGCGGAAGACCAGGCGGTACGACGTGAGCCGGACCTGGTTGGCGGCGCGCTCGAGCCAGAAGCTCGCGTCCCGGGCGAGCACCCGCCGGGCGGTCGCCTCGCGCAAGGGGCCGGCCGGGATCTCGTCGAGGAGCACGCCGACGGTGGACCGCATGTCCATGCGAAGGAGTGACCCGCCCGGCTGGGCGGCGGAGGCGCCGCGCGTGGCGACGAACGCGCCGCCGCTCACGACGAGCAGCAGCACGAACAGGCGCACCCACGAGATCTGCGCTGCGCGCAGTGGCGTCACGCGTTCACCTCCGCAGGATGGAGACGCCGAGGCACCATAGCGAGGCCCGGTACGGCGTGTCAAACGGGACTGCCGCGGGTGAAGAAGCTCGCGTCCAGGGTCCAGAGTCGCCAGGCGGGCACGTCAGATCAGCCGCGCGCGTCCGTCGTGACCGCGAGGAGGCGCCACTGCCCCGGAACGCCCTTGAGGGCATGCTCGCCGCGGTCGACGAACCGGATGCCGGAGCCGGCCACGAGATCCTTCACCGTGCTCGAGACGAGGATCTCGCCGGCCGCGGCGTTGCTGGCCACACGTGCGCCGATGTGGACGGCGATGCCGCCCACCTTGCCGCCGATGACCTCGCACTCGCCGGTGTGCACGCCTGCGCGGATGTCGATCCCCAGGGCCTTGACGCCGGCGGCGATGGCGGACGCGCAGCGGATGGCGCGGGCCGGTCCATCGAAGGTCGCGAAGAGGCCGTCGCCCGCCGTGTCGACCTCGCGGCCCCGGAAGCGTGCGAGCTGCTGGCGCGCGACCGCGTAATACCCGTCCAGGAGATCGCGCCAGCGGCGGTCGCCCACCCGGGCCGCATGCTCGGTGGATCCGACGATGTCGGTGAAGAGGATCGTGGCGAGCACGCGATCGGGCTCGCGCGCTTCTCGCACCCCGGTGAGGAACTCCTGGATCTCTTCGACAATGCGCTCGGAGTCCTCGGCGAAGAAGAGGTGATCGACGCCCGAGAGCTCCACGTAGCGCGCGCCCGGGATGGACTCCGCCAGGTACCGTCCGTGCTCGGGGCCCGTGAATGGATCGCCTGCGCGATGGAGCACCAGCACCGGCACCTTGATGGCGGAGAGGACGCCGCGAGCATCGGTCTCGAAGGCGCTTTTCAGGAGTGTGACGGCGGCGCCGGGGCTGGCGGCCAGGCGCTGGTAGCGCGCCCACCAACTCCGCATGGCGGTGTTGTCAGACTGGCTGGCCACCAGCGCCTCGAACGCCACGCCCTTGCCCCAGCCCTCGTCGATCGCCTGCAGGAGGCCCGTGGCCTGCTCGGGGCGGATCCCGGCCGGGTAGTCGGGCGCCCAGGCAAGCCTCGCGTAGGAGTTCAGCAGCACGATCCCCGCCGCCCGCTCCGGATGGGTCGCCGCGAAGAGAAGGTCCAGCGCGCCCGCTTCGGAGGTGCCGAGCAGTGCGGCGCGCCCGCTGCCCGCGGCGTCCATGACGGCGCGGAGGTCGTCCATCCGCTCCTCGAGGCTGGGAAGCTGGTGGAGCGGGACCGGGTCGGAGAGCCCGGTGCCGCGCTTGTCGACGAGGATCAGGCGGCTGAAGGACGCGAGCCGGCGGAGGAAGCGGGCGAGGCCCGGCTCCTCCCACATGAGCTCGATGTGCGAGATCCACCCGTGGACGAACAGCAGGTCCCCCGGGCCCTCACCGACGACCTGATAGGCGATGTGGAAGTCGCCGCTCTTCGCGTAACGGGTCTCGGGCGTTGCCGTCATGCCGATTTCATTTGCTCGGTCCGCGTTGGACGTGCGAGAAGGGTAGCGTGTCCCGGCGGGGCGTTCAATCCCGCCGCTCGGCGGCGTGGCTCTCACCGCGCTGGGCGCCCCGCTGGAGGCGATCGGCGCCGGAGGCGAGATCGGAGTGGCAGAACGGGCAGATCAGCGCGGCGGCGCGGATGGGCTCGGCGCAGCGCGGGCAGGGCACGCGATCGTCCTCGCGCTCGTCGAGATGGCGGACGATGGCCTCGGCGCTCGCGAGCACCGACAGCATCAGCAGGGCCACCGCCAGGACCTCGCCGCCGGCGGCGGGGGAGACCTTGAAGCCGAGCAGCAGCGCGACCCCGACCAGCAGCACCGCGACGCCCGTCATCAGCCGCACGCCCAGCATCGCGGTCAGTACCCGCGCCGGCGGTCCACCACGTGGCGGAGCGGACGGCCGGCGAGCCAGCGCGCGAGGTTGGCGTTGAAGACGGGCGTGATCTCCTCGGCGGTGCTCGGTCCCGAGATGTGCGGGGTGACCACGACGTTGTCCATCGTCCAGAACGGGTGCTCCGGCGCCAGCGGCTCGCGCGCGAAGACGTCCAGCACGGCGCCGGCGATTCGCCGCTCGCCGAGGGCCGCGAGCAGCGCGGCCTCGTCGACCACCGCGCCGCGCGCGATGTTCACGAGCCACGCCGTGGGCTTCATCGCCGCCAGCACGCGCGCGTCGACGAGGCGCATGGTGTGAGGCGTGAGCGGCAGGACGAGCACCACGAAGTCGGCGGCGGCCACGGCGCGGGTCAGCGCGCGGTGCGGGTAGACCCGCTCGGCCTCGCGCACGGCGCGCCCGGAGCGGCTCACGCCGACGATGCGCGCGCCGAGCCCGCGCAGCGCGCGCGCGACGGCACGGCCGATGTCGCCCAGGCCGACCACGCAGACGGTCTTGCCGCGCAGGCGGTCGGGCAGGGTCTGCTCGATCCAGCGCCGCTCCCGCTGCGCGCGGCTGTACTCGGCGATGCGCTGGGTCACGTGCAGGCACCAGGCGGCCACGTACTCCGCCATCCACGCGCCAAAGATGCCGGGCGCGCGGGTCACCGTCACGCCCGGCGGCAATTCGGGGACGAGCGCCCAGTCGACGCCCGCGCCCATCGCCTGCAGCCACGCCAGACGCGGCGCGCGCGCGTAGGCGTCGACGGGCGGCTTCCAGACGTAGAAGACGTCGCAGTCCCGGGCGTGCTTGCGGACAGCGTCGTGATCGGCCGCGACGCGCAGCGTGACCCGGCCGCGGGGCGCGCGGATCAGATCCGCGTAGGCCTCCACGCCGTCGGGATGGTGGACGAGGACGGTGGCGTGAGGGCGAGTGGGCACGTCAGCCCGAGCGGCGGAGGAGCGCGTCCTCCCGGGAGAAGTCGAGCTCGCGGCGACCGAGGCCTTCCTTCAGGTACCACTCGAAGGTCTGGGCGATCCCCGCGGCCAGGGTGTAGCGCGGCCGGATGCCGAGCTCCTCGCGCACCTTCGTCGTGGTGTAGACCGCGTGGCAGTCGTAGACGAGGTTCTGGCCGAACGGCGGCGGCGTCTCGCCGGGCGGGCAGGGCACGAGCGTGAGCGGCCGCTTGATCACCTCCGCGATGACCTCGACGAAGCCCGCCTGGGTCACGCTCTCCTCGCCGGTGACGTTGTAGGCCTGGCCCGCGGCGGCGGGATGGCCGAGCATCGCCGCCATCGCGTCGGCGAGGTCCTCGACGTGGCCGAACTGCCGGAGCCAGCCCCCGGGGCCGGGCAGCAGCACGGGCCGGCCGCGCACGAGGCGGTCGAAGAAGAACGTCTCGTTGTTGCGCGTGTTGAGCGGGCCGAAGACGTGGGTGGGCCTCACGATGGTGACGGCGAGCCCGTGCTCGCGGTGGCGGCGGAGCAGCACGTCCTCGCCCTCGATCTTGAGCCGGGCGTACTCGCCCCAGTAGAGCGTGCGCGGGGTGGTCTCGTCGAAGGGGATGGGGCGCGCGTGATCGTAGACCCGGCCGGTGGAGACGAAGATCGCGTGGCCCACCCGCCCGGCCAGGGCGTCGAGCAGGGCGTCCACGTCGGCGCCGGTGGTCGGCGCGTACGTCACGTCGACGAGGCCGTCGACGCGCTCGCCGGCCAGCACGCGCGCGAGCGCGGCGTGGTCCTTGCGATCGCACACCAGGGTCCGCACCCCCGCCGGCACACGGCCCGGCTGCCGGCCACGGTTGAGCACCGCCACCTCGTGGCCGTCGCGCCGGAGCGCGCGGACGAGGTGCAGGCTGATGAACTCGGTGCCGCCGACGACGAGGACGCGCAATTCAGCACATGGGGGGCTCCGGGCGCCCCCGGCACACCGCGTGTCGATGACCACGCGTTGCGGCGGGCGCGATTGACTGGAACATGGGGGGGCCCCCCCCAGGCCCCCCAAGGCTCGGGGCGCGGCAGCGGAGCTGCGGCGCCCCTCGACGGAGCGATGTGGTCACAGCTCTCAGGCCATCGACACCACGACGCATGTCGTGGTGCGGGTGACGCCGTCGATGATCCCGATCTCGTCCGTCACCAGCCGCCCGATGGCGTCGAGGCTGGGACCCTCGAGCGTGGCGATGAAATCGTAGGGGCCGGTGATGGCGTCCAGCGCCAGGACCGCCGACGAGGTCTTGATCCTGGCCAGCGAGCGCTTGACCGCCTTGGCCTTGCCCGCCGAGGTCTCGACGAGCACGTAGGCCTTCATCTTCTTCGATGTCTTGGACATCGCCGCCTCCATCGTCGTTCGCTCGCCTCGAACGGCAGGGACGGTACTCCCCGCGACGTTCTGCGGCTCGCACGACCTCACGGCCGCGCCGTGGTGCCGAGGAAGTTGGCCAGCGTCGAGCGGAACCACGCGGCGCGCTCGACGAACCGGCCGTTCTCGACGTCCACCCGCGTGCCGCGGTCATCGGTGTGGTTCGCGGCCTGGAAGTGGGCGACGAGCCTGGTGCTGCGGCCGCCCGTCTTGAGCGTGAGCGCCTCGCCCTCGCTCTCGTCGCCCAGGCGCGCGACGATCACGTAGAAGCCCTTGTCGTCCGTGTCGCCGAGATAGGAGAACCCCGTCTTGTCGCGCACGAGTTCGAGCGAGCGCCCGCGGACCGGCCGGCCCTTGGCGTCCTTGACGTAGCCGACCAGCACGTACCGGTAGTACAGCGTGTGCTCCGCCTGCGCCAGGCCGACGAGCAGCGCGATCGTGCTGACGATCATCGGGACGATCAAGACGAGCGCCGCGGCACGGCGGTTCACGCGGTCAGTCTACTCCAGGGGGCCGTCCGGCAAGGTACGCCTGGAGCAGGCTGCGGTGGCAGTGCGTCTCGTCGGCGCAGCCACAGAGCAGGGTGACCTTCCCTTTCCGGGCCAGCGCCCGTACCTGCTGCAGCGCCTCCTGGGCCTCGGGGCGCTCGAGCCCGGCGAGGTAGCGGGGGACGTACTGCTTCCACGAGACCTTGCCGTCGAGGAAGCCGCGGAGCAGCGGCGTGATCGGGCCGAGCTCCTTGAGCCAGAGATCGACGCGCTCCTTGCGGATGCCGCGCGGCCAGAGACGCATGATCAGCACCCGCGTGCCGTCGTCCTCGGCGGCGGCGTCGTAGATCCGCTTGGTGGCGATGCGGCGCTTCACCACGACATCCTATCGTGGCGCGAGCGCCACGTCGTCGTCGCCGCGCCCCGGGCCCGGCGCGCCAGCGCGTGGCGCGGCGGGCGCCCGCCGTGGGCGTCCGCCGCGCCAGCCCGTCTCAGACGCTCACCTCACTTCAGGGTCGCGCTGAAGAAGCGCTTCATCTCGTCCCAGGAGCTCCGGTCGGCCTCGGCCTGGTAGGCCAGGGGCAGGTTGAACTTCCGGCCGTTCTCGGTGGAGTCCGGATTCGTGAAGGCGTGGACGGCGCCCTCGTAGTTGATGAAGCGGTACTCGACCTTGGCGGCCTGCATCTCCTTGTTGAAGGCCTCGATCTGCTCCGGCTTGATGAAGGGGTCCGCGGCCCCGTTGAGGACGAGGAGCTTGGCCTTGACCCCGCCGGGCTGGGCCGGGGTGGGCGTGCCGAGGGAGCCGTGGAAGCTCACCACACCCGCGAGATCCAGACCGCGGCGCGCCATGTTGAGCACGACGCCCCCGCCGAAGCAGTACCCGATGGCGGCCATGCGGCGGCTGTCGACGTCGGGCTGGCCGGCGAGCAGGGTCATGGCGGCACGGAAGCGCTTCTCGGCGACATCCCAGTTCTTGGCGACCTCGCCGGCAAGCTTGCCCGCCTCCGCGGGCGTGCTGACGACGGTGCCGTTGCCGAACATGTCCAGCGCCATCGCCACGTAGCCGAGCTCGGCGAGCATGTCCGCGCGCTTGCGCGGGTAGTCGTTGTTGCCCCACCACTCGTGCACGATGAGCACGCCCGGGCGCTTGCCCTCGGCCTTCGGGTGGGCGATGTAGCCCTTGAGCGGGGTGCCCTCGGCCGAGTACGTGACCTCCTGGCCCGTGGGGGCGGCGGAAGCCGCGGTGACGATGGCCAGGCTGATGGCGGCCAGGCTGAGTGCGAGGCGTCGCAGTCCCATTTACATCCTCCTGTGGGTGCTCGGGTTGCCTTCCCAGTACAGCGTGGCCTCGTGTTGCGCGAAGCCCGCAGCGATCAGGGCCCGCCCGGCGTCGCCTTCGTGCGCGGGGCGGCCGTCCCAGGTTTCCACCTCGAGGCGCCGGACAGGCCGGAGCGCCGGCGGCCGATCGAGCATAGCCTGTAAACTCCGGATGGCGCCGGGAAGATCCGCCGGCTCCCAGCCGGCGAGCGGCGTGAGATCGCGGCCGTAGCCCCCGGCGAGCAGCACGGGGCGTCCGGCGCGGAAGATCAGCCAGGCGTGGGCCAGGCGGGCGACGACGGCGTGTGTGCCGTCCAGGCGCGCCAGCGCGAAGACCTTGCCCCACAGGTTCGCAGGGTCGGTCAGGTTGACGAGCACGTGGGGCTCGGCGCGCCTCGGTGCGGCGAGGAGGTCGTCGAGGGCAGCCGCCAGGCCGTACTGCTCGCCGGCGAGGCCCTGGACGAAGTAGCCGCGCACGACCTCGCCCCCGTACTCCATGCGGAGCAGCGCGTGACGCAGCGCGCCCCACTCGCGCGGGGCCAGGTCCCGGGCGAGCACGCCGTAGCGGGCGAGCAGCAGGCGGGCGCGGGCCTCGTCGCGCTCCTCGGGCGAGAGCCGCTCGTCGTCGGCCACCGCGCTCCAGCGCCCCACCACCGGCGCGCGGGCGAGCACGCCGCGCACCTGGCCCCGCCGCCGGCGCCCCGGCGCCGCGATCGCCGCGGCGGCCCGCGGAGTGGTCGACGCGACGATGGCGCTGAAGGTGTCGGGGGCGACGAGGCCGAGCCAGAACAGCGCCCAGAGCGCGGCCAGGGTCTCGTCGGTGGTGAGCCCGGCCAGGCGCGCGATGTCCTGCGCGAACGAGGCCCCACGGAGCTGCAGGTGCAGCAGCACGTTCTTGGTGCGCGCGTCGATCTCCGGCGCCTCGGCGGGGACGGCGCGCAGCCACGCGACGTTCTCGCGCAGCGCGACGCCCACGCGGGCGCCGCGGGCGGGATCCTCGGCGTCCCGCGGCGCGAAGACCGTCCAGACGATCTCGCCCGCGAGCCCGAGACGATCGAGCCACTCGCGCTCGTACGCGTCCACGCGCGCGGCGAGGAGATCCTGCTCCCACACCCGCACCGGCACGTCCACGCCCTGGAGCATCTCGAGGGAGGCGAGCACGCCGGGCGGGCCGACGCGCCGGTGCTCCGGGTGCAGGTGATGGCGGCGCAGCAGGAAGGCCTGGAACTGCTCCGGCGTGACGACGGGCCGCGGCACGCGGCGAGCATGCACCTGACGCCGCTGGACCTCGTCGAGCACGGCGACGTGAACGTACTGGGGCGCGGGCGCGCGGGCCACCCCGGGCGCGGGTGCTCCCGCCAGATAGTCGCCGCGCCTGATGATGCCGCGCCCCGCGAGCGTGTCCAGCACGCGCTCGGCGTCGGCGGGCAGCACGCCGTAGCGCTCGCCGAGCCAGCCGGCGCTCACCGGCCCCCGCGTCCGGAGCAGGCGCAGCGCGACGCGCTCGAGCCCGTCGTCCGAGCGCAGGGCACGGTAGAGCGGCACGTCCATGGCGGCGATCCACGCCCGCCGCCCGCTGCCCTCGAACTCCACGGGCACCACGCGATTCTCCGCCCGCAGCGCGGCCACGAAGTCGCCGCTGCCGCTCAGGCATCGCTCCGCGATCTCGGCCTCGGTCAGATCGCCAAGCTCGTCCAGGATCGCGGCGAACTCGTTGGCGTCGCGCGCGCGGCGGTCGCCGGCCGTGTGCTGCAGCTCGGCCTCGACCGCGGCGACGACGTCCGGCTGGAGCGGCCCGGGCGCCACGCTCCACGCCTTGCGCACGCTGACGGTGTCGCTGCGGCGCTCCTCGGCGTGGCCCGCGTCCAGGTACGCCCAGTCCCACGCGGCCAGCAGCGGATACACGAACGGCGAGGGCAGCGGCGCGTCCACGTGACGCGTCCACATCTCGCCGTCGTGGATGCGCTCGAGCAGGCGCTTGAGGCGCGGGACGTCGAGAGCGTCGTGGAAGCACTCGCGCAGCGCCTCCGAGACGACGGGGAAGTCGGCCTGGCCGCCCACGGACTCCATGAGCGCGTCCGCGCGCAGGCGCTGGACGTACGCTGGCGTGCGCTGGCCGTGCATCATCCGCGGCACGAAGAGCGCGCGCACCGCCGCGTGGCGGAAACGCGTGGTGAAGAGTGGCGAGCCGATGAGGGCGCGGCCGAGGAGGGCGTCCACCTCCTCCGGCGCCACCAGCGTGGCCAGCCGCGCCGGGGCGGGCGGGACCTGTCCCGGCGCGAACGACAGCAAGATGCCGTCGTCCACGTGGCTGGCCTCCACGACGAGCCCGAAAGCGCGGCGGACCTTCTCGCGCAGCGCCATGCCCCAGGCGCCGTTGATGCGCATGCCGAAGACGGAGTGGATCATCGCGTGGCGGCCGCCCATCTCGTCGGCGAAGGACTCCACGACCAGCCCCTGGTCGTCGGGGACGCCGTCGAGGACCTCGGCCGCCTTGCCGAGCCAGGCGCGCATCGCCGCGGCCGCGCGCGCGTCGAGCCCGCACTCCGCGCCGGCCCAGGCCTCGAAGCCGGGGTCATCGAGACGCTCGGCGGTCTCGCGGCGCAGGCGGCCGACGGCGGCGCCGAGCTCGTACGAGCGCGAGGGATGCTCGCCCTTCCAGAACGGGATGGTCGGCGACATGCCCTGCGCGTCCTCGACGAGCACGCGATCGGCCCGGACCTTCGTCATCTTCCAGGCGTGCGAGCCGAGCAGGAACACGTCGCCGGGCAGGCTCTCGGTGACGAACTCCTCGTCGAGCGTACCGACCTTCAGGTCGGTCTCGGCGACGTAGACGTCGTAGAGCCCGGCGTCGGGGATGGTGCCCCCGGAGGTCAGCGCGAGGAAGCGGGTGCCGCGTCGCGCATGGACCCGGTCGTTGACGCGATCCCAGAGGATTCGCGGCCCGATTCCCTTGACCTCGAGCGGCAGCGGCTCGGCCAGGCAGCGGAGCACGGCGCAGAGCGTCTCCCGGGCGAGCGTGCGGTACGGGGCCGCGGTCCGCACGCGCTCCCACAAGGCGTCCACGGTCAGCGACTCGGCGGCGACGGCGGCGACGACCTGCTGGGCGAGGACGTCCAGCGGGCACTCGGGCATGGCGACGGAATCGAGCGCCAGCGCGCGGATCGAGCGCACCACCGCCGCGGCCTCGACCAGTTCCTCGCCCTTGGTGACCACGATCCGGCCCTTCGACACGCGCGAGAGCAGGTGGCCGGCGCGGCCCACGCGCTGGAGCGCGGCGGCCACCGTCCGCGGCGACTGCACCTGGACCACGAGATCGATCGCGCCGACGTCGATCCCGAGCTCGAGCGACGAGGTGCAGACCAGGGCCTTGAGCTCGCCGGCTTTCAGCCGGCTCTCCGCGTCCAGGCGCGCCCGGCGCGAAAGCGAGCCGTGGTGGGCGGCCACGCGGCCGCCGCCGATGCGGTCGTCGAGATCGCGGGCCAGGCGCTCGGCCGCGCGGCGGCTCTGGGCGAAGACCAGGGTGGTGCGGTGGCCCTCGACCATCTCGGCGATCTGCTGGAGGGCCGACTCCCAGATGGTGTCGCTCGTGTGGGTGAGGAAGTCGTCGACGGGGGAGACGACCTGCACGTCCAGGTCCCGGCTGAAGCCAGCGTCCACCACCGTGCGCTCGCTCGCCGTGGTGCCGGTGAGGAAGTCCAGCGCGGTCTCGAGCGGGCTCACCGTGGCCGAGCACCCGATGCGCTGGGGGCGGGGCCCGCCCTGCTCGGCCGTCAGGGCCTGCAGCCGCTCGAGCGAGAGCGCCAGGTGGGCGCCCCGCTTGTTGCCCATCAGCGCGTGGACCTCGTCGACGATCACGAAGCGCGCGGTGGCGAGCGCCGGGCGGAAGCGCTGGCTCGTGAGCAGGATGTAGAGCGACTCGGGCGTGGTGATGAGGATGTGGGGCGGCCGGCGCACCATGGCCTGGCGGGCCGGCGGCAGGGTGTCGCCCGTGCGGACCGCCACGCGGATCTCGGGCAGGAGGAGCCCGTCGGCCTCGGCGGCGGCGCGGATGCCCGCCAGCGGCGCGCGGAGGTTCTTCTCGATGTCGTTGTTGAGCGCACGGAGCGGCGAGACGTAGACGACGTGCACGCGATCGTCGAGCCGCTGCTCCATGGCCAGCCGGTGGAGGTGATCCAGCGCCCACAGGAAGGCGGCCAGCGTCTTGCCCGAGCCGGTCGGCGCGACCACCAGCGTGTCGTGCCCCGAGGCGATCGCCTCCCAGCCCTCGCGCTGCGGCCGCGTGGGCACGCCGAACGTCGCGTCGAACCAGCGCCTGACGAAGGGCAGGAACTCCGGCATCCGAGGTATTGTAGCCGGACGGCCCAAGCGATACGCTGTGGTTCGCTCCAACTTCGGCGAAGGGCAGGACCAGCCATGACCGACCGCATCACGGTGTCCGTCATCCAGCACCGGCTCGAGTCCATCGTGCAGGAGATGGGGGAGGCCATGCTGCGCACGGCCTACTCGCAGATCCTGAACTCCAGCCGGGACTTCTCGACGGCGGTGTTCGACGGCGAGGGTCGGCTGGCCGCGCAGGCCGAGCACGTGCCCATCCACGTGGGCGCGCTGCCCTGGGCGGTCGCGGCGGTGCGCGAGTACTTCAAGGAGCGGATCCACCCCGGCGATCTGTTCCTGCTCAACGATCCGTACCACGGCAACAACCACCTGCCCGATCTCACCGTCCTGCTACCGGTGTTCCTCGACGATCAGCCCGTCTTCTGGTCGATCAACCGCGCCCACCAGCACGACATCGGCGGCGCCACCCACGGCACCTACAACCCCGGGGCGACGGAGATCTGGCAGGAGGGCGTCCGGATCCCGCCGCTCAAGCTCTACGACCGGGGCGAGCTGCGTGACGACGTGATGGCGATGGTGACGCTGAACGTGCGTCATCCACGCGACTTCCAGGGCGACGTGCGCGCCATGATCGGCTCGGCCCGCGTGGGCGAGCGGCGGCTGCTGAAGCTCCTCGACGAGTACGGGGTCAAGGTGGTGACGGAGGCGGTCGGCGAGATCCTCGATGCCTCGGAGCGGCAGGCGCGCGTCTGCGTGGCCACGTGGAAGGACGGCGTCTTCCGCGGCGAGGTGATCATGGACGACGACGGCCACGGCACGACCGACATCTGGATCCGCGCCAAGGTCACCAAGAAGGGCGACGCCCTCGAGGTGGACCTCAGCGACTGCCACCCGCAAGTCACCGGCTTCATCAACTCGTCGTGGCCCAACACGATGTCGGCGGTCACCATGGCGTTCGCCTACCTCATCGACCCGCGTACGCCCAAGAACGAGGGCTCCTTCCGGCCGGTCACCGTGAAGGCCAAGCAGGGCACCATCGTCTGGCCGTTCCCGCCCGCGCCGGTCACGCTCTGCACCAACCACTGCGCCCAGGAGATCGCCGAAGCGATGATCCGCGCGCTGGCGAAGTCGTGCCCCGACCGCACGATGGCCGCGTGGTCCAAGCGCTTCCGGATCGCCATCCAGGGCGTGAACCCGCGCACGAAGCGCCCGTTCATCTGGCACCTCTTCCACGCGCGCGGCGGCGGCGGCGCCTGCTCGGCGGGCGACGGGTGGGAGACGGCGGGCGAGGGGCAGGCGGCGGGCGGGATCAAGTTCGGCAGCGTCGAGGTGGCGGAGACGCGCTTTCCGCTCTTCTTCGCACACCACGAGTTCCGTCCGGACTCCGGCGGCGCCGGGCGCTTCCGCGGGGGCGTCGGCTCCGTGCTCCGGATGACGATCGAGACCGCCGAGCCCGCGACGGGCAACACCGCGGGCGAAGGCGTGCGTCATGGGCCCTTCGGGCTCCTCGGCGGCGGCGAGGGGCTGCCGCACCGCTACCGGCTGCTCTCGAAGAAGGGCACGCGGGTGCTGAAGACGAAGGAGGTCGGGGTGTCGATCCTGCCGGGCGACGTGCTCTTCGTGGAATCGATGGGCGGCGGCGGGTACGGCGAGCCGAAGGACCGCGACCCACGGGCCATCGAGACCGACCTGGCGAACGGGGTGGTGACCCGCGCGGGCCTGGCCGCGTATCGCAACGGCGCGCCGGCCCGTCGGGCGCGCTCGGCGAAGGCAAGCGCGTCGACGCGCATGACGACGGGGCGGGCCGCGCGCTGATGTTCCGCATCGGGGTCGACGTCGGCGGCACGTTCACCGACCTCGTCGCCGTCGACGAGGTGGGCGCGGTCACGATCGCGAAGTCCGCCTCGACGCCCCAGGATCCTTCCATCGGCGTCATGGACGGCCTCGGGCTCCTCGCCTCGACGCTGGGGCGGGATCTCGGCGCGCTCCTCGCGGAGACCGACCGGATCGTCCACGGCACCACCGTCGCCACCAACGCGCTGCTCGAGCGCAAGGGCGCGAAGACGGGGATGCTGACCACGGAAGGCCACCGCGACGTCATCGAGATGCGCGAGGGGCTCAAGGACGACCGCTACAACCTGCGCATGCCGCCGCCGGTGCCGCTGGTGCCGCGCGCCCGGCGCCTCGGCGTGCGCGAGCGGATGCGCTTCGACGGCACCGTCGAGACGCGTCTGGACCGGACTTCGCTGGAGCGGGCGGTGCGCATGCTGGCGAAGGGCGGCGTGGAGTCGGTGGCCGTCTGCTACCTGCATTCCTACCGGGACGCCCGCCACGAGCAGGCCACGCGCCAGGCGCTGGAGCGGCTGATGCCCGGCGCCTACGTCACGCTCTCGTCCGAGATCCTGCCCCAGATCAAGGAGTACGAGCGCTTCGGCACGACGGTGGTGAACGCCTACGTTGGGCCGGCGCTCTCCCGATACCTCGAGAAGCTCGGCCAGCGCCTGCGCTCCGGCGGCTACCACGGCGAGGTGCTGATCATGCAGTCGCACGGCGGGGTGGCCCCGATCGTCGAGTCGGTGCGCCTGGCCGCCGGGGCCGTCCTCTCCGGCCCCGCGGGCGGCATCGCGGGCAGCCGCTACTGCGCCCGCCTGATCGGTGAGGGCAACCTGATCACCTTCGACATGGGCGGCACCAGCACCGACATCGCGCTGCTCCACGGCGTGGAGCCGCAGCTGACGGGCGACAAGGCCATCGGCGTGAGCAAGGTGGCGCTGCCCGCGATCGACATCCACACGCTCGGCGCCGGCGGCGGCTCCATCGCGCACGTGGACGCGGGCGGCATCCTGCACGTGGGGCCCGAGAGCGCGGGCGCCGATCCCGGCCCGGCCGCGTACGCCAAGGGCGGCACGCAGGCCACCGTGACTGACGCCAACATCGCCCTCGGGCTGCTCGACCCGAAGAACTTCCTCGGCGGGCGCACGCGGCTCGACGCCGCGGCGGCGCTTCGCGCGGTGGAGCGGGTGGGGCTGGCGCTCGGCGTCGACCCCGTCACCGCCGCCGAGGGCATCCACCGCGTGGTCGACACGAACATGGCCGAGGGCATCCGCCTGGTGTCCGTGCGCCGCGGCGCCGATCCCCGGCGCTTCGCGCTCCTGGCCTTCGGCGGCGCGGCGGGGCTGCACATCACGGGGGTGGCGCGCATGCTCGAGATCACCCGCGTCGTCGTCCCGCGGGTGGCGGCGGTGCTCTCGGCGTGGGGCATGCTCGCGACCGACCTGCGCCACGAGATGGTCCGCACGCACGTCGGCGAGGCGCACCGCGTGGGCGCGGCCGAGCTGCGCCGCCTCTTCGGCCAGCTCGAGGCCGACGGCCGCAAGCGCCTCGGCGTCTTCGGCGGTCCGATCGCCATCCGGCGCTCCGTCGACATGCGCTACGGCGAGCAGATCTTCGAGATCCAGGTGCCGCTCGACGGCGTGGATCTGAGCGCCCCCGACGCGATGGAGCGGGTGGTCGAGCGCTTCCACCGCCGGCACGAGGAGCTCTACACGTACAGCGCCCCGGACCAGGACGTGGTCCTCGTCAACGCGCGGGTGGCGGTGGTGGGCGTGCTGCCGACGCTGCCCGCCGAGCCGACCCGCGAGGTCGGAGGCGCGGTGCGGCCCGCGCGTCGCCGTCGCGCCTGGCTCGGCGCGTGGGTCGACGTGCCCGTCTACGACCTCGATCACCTGGCGCCGGGCGCCGAGCTGAAGGGCCCCGCGATCTTCGAGTCGGCGACCACCACCGTCGTCGTCCGCGACGGCGAGCGCGCCGGGGTCACGCCGCACGGCTGGCTCGACGTCCGCATCGGCTGACGAGCGCCCGTCCGTTGTGGAGCTCCTGGTTCTCGTCGCGACGCTGGTGGCTTTCGCCATTGTTGGCGCCAGCGCCATAACCTCTTCCCTCGCGCTCCTCTACTATCGCGTGTTTCATCATCTGACATGGACGAGGGCGACGGCGCGGGCTGAAGAGCGCGCCCTGGCGGTGTGGCGATTGGTCGTCGACTTCTTCACGGCGATCTGACCGATGGTTGACGTCGTCATCGTGGGCGGGGGGCCGGCGGGAGCGCTTGCCGGCATCACGCTGGCGCGGAGCGGCGTCCGGGCGGTCCTGCTGGACAAGAAGCGCTTTCCGCGCGACAAGCCGTGCGGCGGCGGCATCCGTCACAGTGTGTTTCGCCGTTTTCCCGACCTGGCCGATCACCTCAAGCGCAGCGTCGAGCTCCACACAGTGAGCCGCGTGCTCATGGAGTCACCTTCGGGCGCGCGCGTGCTCGCGGAGGACGATGGCCCGCTCTACCTGATGCTCCGTCGCATCGAGCTCGATGCCGCGCTGCTGGATCGGGCCCGGGCGGCCGGGGTCGAGGTGGTCGAGGAGGCGCGGGTGAGCGCGGTGCGGGTCGGGCCGGCCGAGGCCGTGGTGGAGGCGATCGACGGGCGCCGGTGGCGCGCCCGGGTCGTCATCGGCGCCGATGGCGTCAACAGCATCGTCGCCCGCGCCGCGGGACTCTTCGACGAGTCCGCGAAGGAGATGCTCGCCATCGACACGATGGAAGAGACCGAGTTCCACGAGCTCGACGTGCCCGACCACGACACCATGTACGTCGCCTACGGGTGCAAGGGCTGGCCGGGCTACGGCTATGTCTTCCCGAAAGCCCGCCACGTGGACGCCGGCGTCGGCTTCCTGGTCTCCTTCTACAAGAGCACCCTCGACGGCTCGCCGTACGAGCTGCATACGCGCTTCCTCGAGGAGGCCGCCGCCGACGGCGTGGTGAAGGGCCGCTCGAACCGCGCAAACTTCAAGGCCTATCGTCTGCCGCTCGGCGGGCCGCTGGCGCGCACGCACGCCGACCGGGTGCTCCTCTGCGGCGATGCGGCGAGCTTCGTCAACGCCTACACGGGCGAGGGGATCTACTACGCGATGGTGACGGGCGAGCACGCGGCGCTGGCCGCCGTCGAAGCGCTCGCACGCGGTGACTGCTCCGCGGCCGGCCTGGCGGGCTACGAGACGCGCTGGCGCGCCGAGATCGGGCACGAGCTGGCCGATTCGGTCAGGATCCAGCGCCGGCTCTTCACCAATCCCGGCATGGCCGACCGCGTGATCCGCGCCGCGAGCCTCGATCGGCGCCTGTGCCGCCTGCTCGCGCGGGTGGCCCTCGGCGAGGCGGACCTGCGCGACCATCGCTGGGAAATGGCCTGGCGGTTTGCCTTCGCCGGGGTGCGGGCCAGGATCCGCACGCGACGCTGGCGAGCCCGGTCGTGACGAGCGAGGAGGACGGGATGGCGTCGGCGCGGCCGACGGTGATGGTCGGGCTTCTCGCGGCGGCGACGCTGATGGCGGGCTGCCGCGCCGTGGCGCCGTCCGGCGCCGACAGCTACCGCAGCGCGCCCACGTACGTCACCGGCGCTGGTGAAGCGCTCCGAGGGCAGGGGCGACGCCTTCAGCAGGCACTGTGTGCGCGCCCAGCCCGGAGGAGCGCGGTGGGGGACCGCCGCCGGGCTACAATCGCGTCATGAAGATCGTCTCCATCGGGGGCGGGCCCGCGGGGCTCTACTTCGCCGCCCTGATGAAGACGGCCGATCCCCGCCACGACGTCACCGTCCTCGAGCGCAACCGCCCCGACGACACCTTCGGCTTCGGCGTGGTGTTCTCGGACGCGACGCTGGAGGAATTCGCCGCCGCCGACCGCCCGACCCACGAGGCGATCACCCGGTCCTTCGCGCACTGGGACGACATCGACATCCACTACCAGGATCAGGTGATCTCCTCCACCGGCCACGGGTTCTCCGGGCTCTCGCGCCAGGTGCTCCTCGACATCCTGCAGCGGCGCTGCGCCGAGCTCGGCGTCACGCTGCGGTTCTCGACCGAGGCGAGCGACCTCGCGCCCTACCTCGAGGCCGATCTCGTCCTCGCCGCCGACGGCGTCAACAGCCTCATCCGCAGCCGGTATGCCGAGCGCTTCGGCCCCGTGGTGGACTGGCGGCCGAACAAGTTCGTGTGGCTGGGCACGACGTGCCCCTTTCCCGCGTTCACCTTCATCTTCAAGGAGGACGTCCACGGACTGTGGCGCGTCCACGCGTACCGCTACATGGAGGGCGCCTCGACCTTCATCGTCGAGACCACCGAGCAGACGTGGCACCGGGCCGGGCTCGGCTCGGCGAGCGAGGACGACACGCTCACGTTCTGCGAGGAGCTCTTCGCCAAGGAGCTGGAGGGGCACCGCCTGCAGAAGAACCGCTCGCTCTGGCGGAGCTTCCCCACGGTGCGGAACGCCCGCTGGCACTGGAAGAACGTGGTGCTGGTCGGCGACGCGGCCCACACCGCGCACTTCTCGATCGGCTCCGGGACCAAGCTCGCGATGGAGGACGCCATCGCGCTCGGCCAGGCGCTCGGCCGACACCCGCGCGTGGAGGACGCGCTCGCCGCCTACGAGATGGCGCGCCGGCCGCAGGTGGAAGCCATCCAGCGGGCCGCCCAGGCGAGCCTGGAGTGGTTCGAGGACACCGAGCGCTATCACGGGCGGCTCGAGCCGCAGCAGTTCGCCTTCAGCCTGCTCACGCGCAGCCTGCGCGTGACCCACGAGAATCTCCGCGTTCGCGATCCGCGCTTCGTGGCGTCGATCGACCGGTGGTTCGCCGAGCGCGCCGCGACCCAGGCCGGGGTCGCCGAGACCTCGGCCACCGGCGCCGCGGAGACGTCGGCCGCGGCGCTGCCCCCGATGTTCACGCCGTTCCGGCTGCGCGGCCTGCTCCTCGCCAACCGCGTGGTCGTCTCCCCGATGTGCCAGTACTCCGCCGAGGACGGCACCCCCGAGGACTGGCACCTCGTCCACCTCGGCAGCCGCGCGCTCGGCGGGGCCGGCCTGGTGATCACGGAGATGACGGACGTGAGCCGCGAGGGGCGCATCAGCCCGGGCTGCGCGGGGATGTACAAGCCCGAGCACGTCGTCGCCTGGCGGCGCATCGTCGACTTCGTCCACCGCTGGAGCGGCGCCGCCATCGGCATGCAGCTCGCGCATGCCGGACGCAAGGGCGCGACGAAGCTGTTCTGGGAGGGCCACGACCGCCCGCTCGCCGAGGGCGGCTGGCCGGTGATCTCGGCCTCCGCGCTGCCGTACTTTCCCGACAGCCCGGTGCCGAAGGAGATGGATCGCGGCGACATGGACACCGTGCTCGGGGATTTCGTGCGCGCGGCCCGGATGGCAAACCAGGCGGGCTTCGACATGCTCGAGCTGCACTGCGCGCACGGCTACCTGCTCGCCTCCTTCCTCTCGTCGCTGACCAACCGGCGCACCGACGCCTACGGCGGCTCGCTCGCCCACCGCATGCACTATCCGATCGAGGTCTTCGACGCCGTGCGCGCGGCGTGGCCCCCGGACAAGCCCCTCTCGGTCCGGATCTCCGCCACGGACTGGGCAGACGGCGGCACCACGCCCGCCGAGGCGGTGGAGTTCGCGCGCGCGCTGCGCGGCCACGGCTGCGACGTCGTGGACGTCTCCTCCGGCAACACGGTGCCGGACGACCGGCCACGCTACGGGCGGCTCTACCAGACGCCCTTCAGCGATCGCATCCGCCACGAGGTGGGCATGCCGACGATGACGGTCGGCGCCATCGCCTCGCCGGCCGACGTCAACGGCATCCTCGCCGCGGGCCGCGCCGACCTCTGCGTGCTCGCCCGCGCCCACCTGTACGACCCGTACTGGACGCGCCACGCCGCGTGGGCGCAGGGCGTCGAGCTGCCCTGGCCCGACCAGTACCTGCCCGTCAGAGGCTTCACGCCACGCGACCGCTGACGGACGTGCAGGCCCTCCTCTTCGACGTCTACGGCACGGTCGTGGACTGGCGCGCCAGCGTGCTCGACGAGCTGCGCGCGCTGGGACGCGCGCGCTCTCTCGCCGTCGACTGGGAGGCGTTCCTCGCGGCGTGGAAGGGCTGCTACACGCCGGGCCTGGAGCGGGTGAACCGCGGCGAGGTCCCGTGGATGACGGTCGAGCAGATCTATCACGAAGGCCTCGCGAGGCTGCTGCCGGAGCATGGCGTTACCGGCCTGAGCGACGCCGACGTCGAGCATCTCGTGCGGGTGTGGTGGCGGCTCCGGCCGTGGCCCGACGCCGTGCCCGGGCTCGCGCGGCTCAGGACGCGCCACGTGATCGGCCCGCTCTCGAACGCGAGCTTCGCCGGCATGGTGCGCCTCGCACGATTCGCCGGCCTGCCCTGGGACTGCATCATCACCGCGGAGAACGCGGGCCTCTACAAGCCGCGCCCCGAGGTCTACCGCACCGCCGTGTCGCTGCTCGGCCTGAATCCCGGCCAGGTCATGCTGGTGGCCGCCCACAACTACGACCTCCGCGCGGCACAGGCCGAGGGCATGCCCACCGCGTTCGTCCCGCGGCCGACGGAGTACGGGCCGCGTCAGGCGACGGACCTCGTCCCCGACGGCGCCTGGGACGTGGTCGCGCAGGACTTCCTCGACCTGGCCCGCGCGCTCGAGACTTAGCCCGACCGCCCGGCGGCGCGCAGCCGCAGGGCGGCCGCCAGGGTCGGGATGTCGTGCGCCCCACGGGGGAGGACGAGCGTGATGGCGACGTCCTCGAGGTTGTTCACGACCCCGCCCAGGATCGCGCCCCACAGCGCGAGGCCGGCGTAGCCGAAGCCGAACAGCGCGACCGTCGCCACCCCGAGCAGGAGGCCCCACGCCTTGGCCGAGTAGGCGTGATAGCTCGGGGGCCGGCCGAACTTGATGAGCGAGACCGCGTACGCGGCGAGCAGCGTGGCCACGACGGCGGCGAGCGGCCACCGGAAGGCGAGCACGACGTCGCGATGCACGAGCCAGGCGCTCGCGAAGACGCACGCGTAGAGGACGAGGTCGGCGAGGCTGTCGGCGCGACGCAATCCCGCCGACGCGACGCCGAGGCGCCGCGCGATGACGCCGTCGAGGACGTCGGACAGGAACGCGGCGAGGAACAGGACGACGAACCCCGCGCCCGCCTCCCCGTCGAGGGCGTCGACGAGCAGCAGGGGACCGGCGACGACGCGGAACGCGATGAGGAGGGCGGGGAGGGCGCGCGCGCTCGGCGTCATCGGCGGCGAGAGCCGGCGCTCACTCCGGCGGCGGCGGCGACCACTCCGGAGCGTTGAGGCGGCGCTTGCCGTCCTCGGCCAGGCGCACCGAGGGATCGCCCGGCTCGACGGCGCGGTCCCAGAGCTTGCACGTCACCTGCTTGTGGCGCTGGTCGAGGCCCTCGCAGTAGTTGGTGAACTCGCAGCGCCGCACCAGGTGGCCGAGCCCGAGGCGGATCTTCCTGAACCAGTCGTGGTCGGCCAGGGTCTGGCGGGCGGCCGCCACCGCGTCGGCCTCGCCGCGGGCCAGGATCTCCTCGGCGAGGTCGAACGAGCCGATCCCGCCGCTCGTGACCACCGGCGTCTGGCGTCCCGCCGCGCGGACGGCGCGACGGATGGCGGCGGCGAGGGGCACGTTCCGTCCGAACGGCCCGCGCTCGTCGGAGATCACGGTCGGCATGCACTCCTGACCGGACTCGCCCGTGTAGGGATACACGGCCTCGCCGGGCTTCGGCTGCTTGGCGTCCTCGAAGCGCCCGCCCTTCGAGACCGAGAGGTAATCGGCGCCCGCCTCGGCGAACCTGACGCCGAACCACACGGCATCGTCGAGGTCGCTGCCGCCCACGATCACCTCGTCGCCGAGGTAGCGGATGCCCACGGGATACCCGTCGCCCACGCGCCGCCGCACGGCGGCGAGCACCTCGAGCGGCAGCCGCACGCGCCCCTGCCGCGAGCCGCCGTAGCCGTCGGCGCGGACGTTCAGGCGTGAGAGGAACGAGGCCATCGTGTAAGCGTGGGCGTAGTGCAGCTCCACCCCGTCGAAGCCGGCGGTCCGGGCGCGCGCCGCCGCCTCCGTGAAGAGGCCCGGCAGCACGCCCGGCAGGTCGCGGATGTGGGGCAGGTGCATGTCCCAGATCCGCTCGCGATAGCCGAAGTCGAGCGCCTCCAGCTCCCGCGCGGTCAGGATGCGCTCGATGACGGGTCGATCGGCGGCCTGCAGCCGCGCGCGCAGCTCCGCCTCCGGCGCCTCGATCCAGCGCGCCTCCCCGAGCGCGACCGCGGTGCGCCGGCGCACGTCAGCGTCGACGGCGAGGAAGCGGCCGAAGAACCTGTCCGGCGTGGGCCGCCGGCGGACGGCCACGAAGTCGATGAGCTGGATGAAGAGCCGCGTGTGGCCGGCGCTCCGCTCCCGCACGGTCTCGACGAGCCGGCGCAGCCCGGGGACGAAGCGGTCGTCGCCGATCCGCAGCAGCGGGCCGCTGGGCACGTCGCGGATGCCCGTGGCCTCGACCACGAGCACGCCGGGGCGGCCCTCGGCGAAGCGCGCGTACCAGTCGATGACCTGCTCGGTGACGAGGCCGTCCCCGGTGGCGCGCCAGGGCACCATCGCGGGCACCCAGGTGCGCTGCTCGGCGACCAGGCGCGGGCCGATGGGCAGCGGCGAGAACCAGCGCGCGCGGGCGGCCTCGTCGCGGGTCGGCCAGCGGGCCGGCGGCAGCCGGTGACGGACGCGGCGGCGGGCGGTCACCGCCATCGGGTCACGGCAGGACGGCGACCCCGTCGATCTCGATCAGGCAGCCGGCCTCGCGGTCGAACAGATCGCGGACCCCGAGCAGGGTCATGGCGGGGAAGTGCTTGCCGAAGTGCTCGCGGTACACGCCGCCGATCTCTCTCAGGTGCTTCTTGTAGTCGTCGACGTCGAGCACGTGGATCGTGAGCTTGACGACGTCGGTCATCTGCCCGCCCGCCGAGGCCAGGAGCGCCCGGAGGTTCTCGCACACCTGGCGGAACTGGGCGACGACGTCCCCGGCGCCGACGACGCGCCCCTGCGCATCCGTCGCGACCTGTCCGGCCAGGAACAGCACGCGGCCGCCCCGCGCCTCGTAGCCGTGGGAGAAGCCCACGGGCCGGGCCAGGGCCGGGGGGTTGTGGGCCAGGATCTCTCGCGCCATGCCTTGTCCTCCTTCGTCACCGGCCTACGAGCCGTCCAGCACGATCATCTCACCGTTGGCCGCCTCGTCGTCGAGCAGGCGGACGGCGACGGCGGCGACCTCGGCCGGCTCGATCAGCCGGCCGCCCGGATTGATGCGCGCCAGTGCCCGCACCGCGTCGTCGAAGGTCGTGCCCGTCTTGGCCACGATGTTGCGCGCCGCGTTCCACACGACGTCGGTGGCCGCGTAGCCCGGGCAGATCGCGTTCACCGTCACACCCTTGCCCGTGACCTCGGCGGCCAGCGCCCGTGTGAAGCCGACGAGCGCGTGCTTGGAGGCCGTGTACGCGGTGACGTAGGGCGCGCCGTAGAGCCCGGCGAGCGAGGCGACGTTGATCACGCGCCCCCAGCGCCGCGCCAGCATGCCAGGCAGCACCTCGCGCGTCAGCAGATACGGCCCCGTCGCGTTGACGCGCATGTGCCGCTCCCACATTTCCGGGTCGGTGCGCGCCAGTGTCGCCGACTCCGCGACCCCGGCATTGTTGACGAGCACATCGACGGGCCCCAGCGCGGAGACGACTTCGCCAACGCCTCGCGCAATGGCCGCCGCATCCGTGACGTCGAGCACCAGGGCGAAAGCCCGCGCGCCGGTCTTGCCCACCGCCGCCGTCTCCTCCACCTGCTCCCGCGTGCGCGCCGCGACGGCGACCGCCAGGCCCGCGCGCGCGTAGGCGAGCGCGATCTCCCGCCCGATGCCCCGCCCGCCCCCGGTGATCAACGCCACGCGCGGTGTGGTCGCCATCGGCGCGCGGCCCTCAAGGACTCTGGACGCAGAACAGGAAGAAGATGGGGCGCGTGGCGTCCAGGGTCTGGCCGTACCGGGGCTCGTCGAGGCAGCGCACGCGCGGCCCGGTGCTCGTCGGCGACGAGGCCGGGGCGGCGCAGCCGGCGAGCGCGACGAGGCCGCCCAGGAGGAGAGGGAGGAGCGCGCGCATGGCGGGCTTATTATAGGGGCCCTCATGGCCCGCCCCTTCACGAAGACCACCCTGTCCGGCGCCGTCGAGCGCTTGCGCCCGGGCATGAAGGTGCTCCTGCCGCCGGGCTGCGGCGAGCCGCGCGCGCTGGTGGGCGAGATCTGCCGCCAGGCCGATCGCCTGCGCGATCTCACGCTGCTGCACGGCGTCCATCTGGGCGACTATCCGTTCGCGCGTCCCGAGACCGCCGCCCTCCGCGTCGCCACCTGGCACATGTCGCCGCGGCTGGACGACGGCCGTCGCCGCGGCCGCGTGCAGTTCGTGCCCATCCGGTACTTCGACCTCCTCACGGAGTTCGTCGCGGGCGGCGCCTGGGCGCCGGACTGCGTGCTCGTGCACTGCGCGCCGCCCGACGCGCGCGGGTGGTTGAGCCTCGGCGTGTCCGTCAGCGTGAGCCTGCCGGCGGCCCGGCGCGCGCCCCTCGTGATCGCCCAGGTCAACCCGCGCATGCCGCGCACGCGCGGCAACGCGTGGCTGCACGCGAGCCAGATCGACGTGCGCGTGGACGTCGACGAGCCGCTCTACGAGTACCCGGCGCCCGTGGTCAGGGACACCGAGCGGGCCATCGGCCGCGCGGTCGCCGGCGTCATCCCCGATGGCGCCACGGTGCAGGTGGGGGTCGGGGCCATCCCGCAGGCCGTCCTCGAGGCGCTCGGCGATCATCGCGACCTCGGCCTGCACTCGTTGCTGGTCGACGCCGGCGTGACGCTCGTGGAACGGGGCGTGGTCACCAACGCCAAGCGGCTGCACCCCGGGCGCATGGACATCGCCGAGGTCATGGGCACGCGCCGCGTGGTCGACTTCGTCCACGACAACGGCGCCGTCAACATGGAGCCGGCCACGCTCACCCACGATCCCGAGGTCGTGGCCCGGCTGGACCGGTTCGTGGCCGTCAACTCCGCGCTGGAAGTGGACCTCACCGGGCAGGTGACGGCCGAGAGCCTGGGGATGCGGCAGGTGGCGGGCATCGGCGGCCAGTTCGACTTCGCGCTCGGCGCCTCGCGCTCGCGCGGGGGCGTGTCGGTGATCGCGCTGCCCTCGACGGGCGGGCGCGAGGGCGCCGCCTCGCGGATCGTGAGGCACCTGGCCGCGGGATCGGCGGTGACCACGCCGCGGTTCGTGGCGGACTGCGTGGTGACGGAGCACGGGGTGGCGCGGCTCCGGGGACGCGGGGAGCGGGAACGGGCCGCGGCCCTGATCGCCGTGGCCCACCCGCGCGTGCGCGAGGAGCTGGAGCGGAGCCTTACGTCTTCCTAGCCTCGATCTTCGCGAAGATCTCCTCGTCCTCGGGGAACCGGTACGTCGTCTCGTTCGTGTAGACGGTGTCGCCGTCGATGGCGACCTCGAAGATCCCGCCGAAGCCTTCCTTCAATCGCGCGGTGATGCCGTACTTGGTCTTGATGGCGGCCTGCAGACTGGAGGCCTGGGGGAGGTAGTTTCACTCGCTGCAGTACGTGATGGCGATGTCCATCGGGCCCTCCTTGTCCGGGATCGGCGAAGTCATTGTAGCATCCGCGGTTGAGATGCGGGATCGGCGGCGGATTCGCAGGACCCCCACGGTCATCGACACGGACCCGGGGGTGGACGATGCCCTTGCCCTGCTGCTGGCGTGGGGCTCCCCGGAGCTGCGCGTCCTGGCCCTGACCGTCGTGGCCGGGAACGCGGCCCTCGCGGACACCGTGCGCAACGCCGGGCGCCTCGTCGCGGTGCGCCGTCCGCTCCGGCCGCCCCGGATCGTTCCCGGCGCCGCGTCGCCCTTGCGCCGGCCCCTGGTGACGGCCACGCACTACCACGGTGAGGACGGCCTGGGCGACGTCGCCGACTGGCCCGCGGTGGCGCCGCCCCCGGCCTCGCCGTCCGCAGCGGAGATGCTCGTCGCGTTCGCCAGGATCCACGCCGAGCGGCTGACCCTGGTGGCGCTCGGACCGCTCACGAACGTCGCGCTCGCCGTGCGCGAAGACGCCGAGTCCATGCGGCGGATCGGCCGGGTGGTGGTGATGGGCGGCGCCGTCGACGTGCCGGGCAACGTGACCCCGGACGCCGAGTTCAACGCCCACGTCGATCCCGATGCCGCGCGCGAGGTCTTCGACGCGGGCTTGCGGATCGATCTGGTGCCGCTCGACGCCACCCGGCAGGCGGCCATCACGCGGAAGCGCTTCATGGTGGTGCTGGGCCCGCGCCCTCATCCGCGCGAGGGGCCCTCCGGCCTGCTCGCCCGGCGGATCGCCGCCCTCACGGAGCAGGCGTTCGCGCGCGAGGGGCCCCGCGGCATGCATCTGCACGATCCGCTCGCGGTCGGTCTCGCCGTGGACGCGACCCTCGCCACCTGGGAGCCCGTGCGCATCGCCGTGGGCGACGGCGGGGAGACCCGCCGGACGCCCGGGCCGGCGAACTGTCGCGTGGCGCGCGTGGTCGACACCGACCGGTTCATCGACTTCTTCCTGGAGCGTCTGTGCCCCGCGTCCTCGTGATCGGCTCCGCCAACGTGGATTACACCGTGGCGGCGCCGCGCCTGCCGTCGCCGGGAGAGACCGTGAGCGAGGGTACGCTGCTGGTCAATCACGGCGGCAAGGGCGCCAACCAGGCCGTGGCGGCGCGGCGGCTCGGCGCCGAGGTGCGCCTGATCGCGTGTGTCGGCGACGACGCCTCCGGCGCTGGCGTGCGCGCAGCGCTGGAGGGCGACGGCGTCGGGACGGCCGGCGTGGTGACGACCGCGGAGGCGGCCACCGGCACGGCGCTGATCGTCGTGGACCGCGAGGGCCGGAACCAGATCGCCGTCGCCCCCGGGGCCAACCGCCTGCTCTCGGTGGACCACGTCCGCGCGCGCGAGGACGACTTCGCGTGGGCGGACGTCGTCGTCTGCCAGCTCGAGATTCCCGTGCCGACGGTCGCCTGGGCGCTCGCACGAGCGCGCCGCGCCGGCGCCACGACGGTACTCAACCCGGCGCCCGCGCCGGACGCGTCGATCGACGCGCTGCTGCCGCTCGTCGACTTGCTCACGCCGAACGAGGGCGAGGCCGGACGTCTGAGCGGCGTGGCGGTGACCGACGAGGCGAGCGCGGGACGGGCCGGCGACGCGCTCCGCGCGCGGGGCGTGGCCACCGTGATCGTCACCCGCGGGGGTGACGGCGTGGTGGCGTGCGGCGCGGACGGGCGGCTGGCGTGCGACGCTTACCGGGTGGAGGTCGTGGACACGACGGCCGCGGGCGACGCCTTCAACGGCGCGCTCGCGGTGGCCCTCGCCGAGCGCAGCCCGCTCGCCGACGCCCTCCGCTTCGCGGGCGCCGCCGCGGCGCTGGCGTGCACGCGCCGGGGGGCCCAGCCGTCACTGCCGACGCGCGCCGACGTGGAACGCCTGCATCAGGCGTGAGCGTGAGACGGCGAGGGCTGGCTCATCGCGCCAGCTCGGCCGCGCGCATCTTGAAGCGACGGACCCGGTCGAGGGCCGTCGCGACCTGGGCGGAGCGGAGACGCCCGTCGCCGAGCGCCTGGCCCAGCTCGGCCAGGGCCACGGCCGAGGCGGCGCGGCCGTCGAGCATCCGATCCTGGGCGAGGATCAGCACGTCTACGCCGGCACGGACGGCGAGGACCGCGGCCGCGGCGACGCCGTACTGTTGCTCGATGGCCCCCATCCGGAGATCGTCGGCGACGACGAGGCCGTCGTAGTCCAGCGTCCGGCGCAGCAGCCCCGTCACCGTGGGCCGCGAGAGCGTGGCCGGGTAACGCCAGTCCAGTCGCCGGTTGAACACGTGCGCGGTCATGATGCTGTCCACCAGCCCCTCGCGGAGGAGCGCGCGATACGGCGCCAGCTCGAGGCTGCGGCTCGCGGTGTCGGTGACGTCGACGAAGCCGAGGTGCGAGTCGGCAAAGCTCGAGCCGTGGCCGGGGAAGTGCTTGATCGTGGTGATCACCCCGGCGGCGTGCATGCCGCGGATCCACACCCGCGCCTGCGCGGTGACGAGCTCGGGGTCGGCGCCGAAGCTCCGGCCCCAGGCGGTGATGACGGGGTTGGCGGGGTTGTAGCCGACGTCCACGACGGGCGCGAGGTTCCAGCGGATGCCCGTGGCGCGCAGGCGCTCGCCGATCCGGCGGGCCTCGAGCTCGGTGAGCGCGAGGTCGTTGGCGGAGCCCAGCTCCTCGGCCGAGAACGTCGGGTCGTAGCCCGCGGCGGCGCCGAGCCGCATCACCCGCCCGCCCTCGGCATCGACGGCGACGAGCGGCGCCCGCCCCGCGCACGCCATGGCGCGCTCGCGGATGGCCGTCGTCAGCCCGCGCACCTGGATCTGGTTGACGACGTTGCGTCCGAAGAGCAACACCGAGCCGACGCGCGCCTCGCACAACAATCTCTCCAACTCGAGATTGCCATCGACCTCCGTCCCGGAAAATCCGACGAGCAGCAACTCCCCCAGATCACGATCCATCCCAGGCAGCGCCGCTGGCATGACCGTTCGGCAGGCGGACTGCATCGTGGCTCCAAGGGCGAGCAGGACGCCGAGAAGGGTCCAGATGCGAGGCGGCGAGGGAGTGGGCGACCGAGGCGTATGCCGCATACGCCGCAGGAAGCCCCGACCGAGCCAACGAAGCAGATGGGCCCTTATCGGCGCCCTCGTGCAGCAGAAACCAGCGCCCGAGCTCTGTGACCGTCCACGGGCTTTCGCACGTCGCCATCGCGCTTGACCGCCGTCCCCACGATCACCCCCTCCGCGATCGCCAGCAGCTCGGCGACGCTCTCCGCGGTCACGCCGCTGCCGACCAGCACCGGCGTGGCGCCCACGGCGCTGCGCACGCGCTTGAGGTCGGCGAGCGCCGCCGCCTCGCCGGTGGCGCGGCCGGTGACCACGAGGGCGTCGGCGAGGCCCCGGTGGACGAGATCCCGCGCCTCCTGCTCGATGTCCACGGGCGCCAGCGGCGCGGCGTGCTTGCCCTGGACATCAGCGAAGAGCCGCACGTCGGCGTCGAGGAGACGCCGGTCCCGCAGGGTGGCGTGGGCGTCGGTCTGCACGATGCCCTGGTCGGCGACGACCGCGCCGAAGTGGACGTTGACGCGGACGAACCGGGCCCCGACCGCGCAGGCGACGGCGAGGGCGGAGCGCGCGTCGTTCTTCAGCACGTTGATCCCCATCGGCACGGCGGGCAGCGCCCGGCGGATCGCGGCCGCGATCACGCTCATGGCTGCCACTGTGGCGGCCTCGACCCGGCCGGCGGTGAAGGGGGCGTCGCCGTGGTTCTCGAGCAGGAGCGCGTCGAACCCGGCCTCGGCGAGGGCCTGCGCATCGGCGAGGGCGGAGGCGACGGCGGCGTCCATCGAGCCGCTCCAGCGGGGACTGCCGGGCAGCGGCGGCAGATGCACCATGCCGATGAGCGTGCGCTCGAGTCGCATGGGGCTCGAATTGTAACACGCGCGTCCGGTCGCTATAGTGGCGCGGGCACGTCAATGCCGACGAATCGCGTCTTCTACGGCTGGTGGGTCGTGATCGGGTTCGCCATCATGGTTTTCATCTCGACCGGGGTGCGGTTCACCGTCGGCCCCTTCCTCAAGCCCGTGGTCGGTGAGCTGGGGATCGACCGCGCGAGCTTCTCGCTCGTCGTGGCGATGGGCCTGTTCCTCTACGGGGCGTTCATGCCGCTCATCGGCCGCCTCGTGGACCGGCTCGGCGCGCGCCCCGTGCTCGTCTCGGGCTGCGTGCTCCTCTCGGCGTCGATGGCCGCGACCGGTCTGGTCACACGGCTCTGGCACTTCGCGCTGCTCTACGGCGTCCTGCTCGCGCTCGGGCTGGCGGCCACGGGCCACGTGGTCGCGTCCGCCGTCATCACCCGCTGGTTCGTGCGCCGCCGGGCCACCGCGCTCTCGCTGCTGGGCGGCGCGTCCATGGCCGGCATGAGCCTGCTCGTGCCCGTCGTGATGTGGCTCATCCTGACCCTCGGCTGGCGCTGGACGTACGGGGTGATCGGCGCTGTGCTGCTCGCGGTGATGCTCCCGATCACCCTCTGGGTGGTGCGCGAGTCGCCCGAGGTCATGGGCCTCACGCCGGACGGGAGCCGCGAGGCGGGGGCCGTGGCGGCGGTCACCGCCGAGCGGACCACGGTGTCGTGCGCGATGCAGTCCGTCCCCTTCTGGCAGCTGGCGGGCGGGCTCTTCACCTGCGGCTTCTCGATGAGCCTGCTCTCGGCCCACGGCGTGCCCATGCTGACCGACCACGGCTATCAGCCCATGGTCGCGTCGTGGACGCTCGGTCTCCTCGGCGGCACCGCCATCGGGTTCTCGCTCATCCTCGGCGTGATGGCCGACCGCTTCGGCCGGCGGCTCATGCTCGCGTGGATCTACGGCGCGCGCGCGGCGGCGTTCGCCGGGCTCTTCCTCGTGCGCGACCATCCGACCGCGATCCTCATGATCGCCGCCCTCGGGGGCATGACCATGGGCGGCACCATGGCGCTGGCCTCCGCGCTCTCGGCGGACGTCTTCGGCCGCTTCTCCGTGGCCTCCGTGCTCGGCACCATCTTCCTCGTCCACCAGACGGGCGCCGCGCTCGGCTCGTGGCTCGGCGGCTTCCTCTTCGAGGCGACGGGCGGCTACGGCGCGGTCTTCGCGCTCGCCTGCACGATCCTCTCGTGCGGCGCCGTCCTCAGCCTGACCATCGACGAGCGCGCACGCGTGCTCCCGCGCCTGAGTCCGGTGGCCGGCGGGCGCTGAGAGGCCTGGAGAAGGCTGCCCTGCATCGGCGCGCGCACCACGGGTGAGGTCCGCGCGCGGCGCGGATCGGAGCCGGTCAGCGCGGGGGGGGGACGGGTGCGACGGGAGGAGGGGCGGGCGAGGGCGGGGCGACGGCGCGCGGCGGCGGTGGGGTGGTGGTGTCGGCGGTGGGCGGGACGGGCATCGCCGGGGATGTGCCGGGCGCGCCTGGCGGTGGCGGCAGGGTGACCGTCGGCGCCGGGGCCAGCGGGACGAGCGGGGAGGTCGCGACGGGCACGGCGGGCGGCGCCACCTGCGTGGGCGGCGCCAGCTGGGATCCGGGACCGGGCGGCACGGGCAGCGGGGTGCGGCTCGGCGGCCGGGGGGCCCGGCGGATGGCCTCGTCGAGCTCGGGGGTCGCGCGGCGCATCTGGTCCGTGATGCGTGCGGCATCCGTCGCCGAGCCGATCACGCGCGGCGTGATGAGGAGCACGAGCTCCGTCTTGGTCAGCGTCCGGATCTTGGTGCCGAACAGGTAGCCGATGATCGGGATGTTCTTGAGGAACGGGATACCGCGGTCGGCGATCGTCGTCGTCTCGCGGATCAGCCCGCCGAGCACCAGGGTCTGGTTGTTGAGGAGCACCACCGTGGTCTCGGCCTCACGCTTGATGATCCGGCGCGAGCCGGTCGGCGGCTCGGGCGCGCCGATGTCGTTGACCTCCTGCTTGACCTCCAGCGCCACCGTGCCCCGCTCTCCGATGCGCGGGGTGACGGTGAGGATCACGCCCGCGTCGCGGTACTCGACGGACTGCGTGCCGATGACCGAGGTCGTGTTCGTCGCGGTCTGGGGGGTCGTGCCGCCGATGGGCACCTGCTGGCTGGTCACGATCGGGATCGAGTCGGAGACGTTGATCACCGCCTTCTTGTTCTCCGACGTCATCACGTGCGGATTCGAGAGGATGTTGACGCGATTCAGCGAGGCCAGGGTGTTGAGCATCGCGAAGAAGTCCTGCGCCTTGAAGGCGAGGGCGGTCAGGCCGCCGCCGGCCAGGGTCAGGGGATTCGTCGCCGGCGGCAGTCCGGTGTCGGGCGAGACGATCTGCGGCGTCGAGGGGTTGATGTTCTGGCCGGCGAGGCGGAAGGCGCCGGTCTTGAGCGCCCAGTCGATGCCCAGACGCATGTCGTCGGTGAGCGTGATCTCGGCCACCAGCACCTCGATCAGCACCTGCCGCGGCATCTTGTCCAGCTGCTTGATCGTCGTCTCGATCTCGGTCCAGTTCCGCGGGAACGTGGTGACGATGATCGAGTTGGTCGTCTCGTCGGCGATGAACCGGACCTGACCCTCGACCACCCCCGTCTCGCCCACGCCGACGAGCGAGGCCTGACCGCCGCCGCCCGGCCCCGCCCCCGGAGCCACCGCCGGCGGCGGGGGCACCATGGGCACGGGGTACGCGGGCGTCCGCTGCCCGGACGGCGTCGTGCCGGGCGTGGTCGTGGTGGACTGGGGCTCGCGCCCCCCGTAGATCGCGTTGAGCGTGGCGGCGAGGTCCTTCGCCTTCGCGTTCTCGGCGTAGTAGACGAAGACCCGGCGCCCGCCGTAGATGTTCACGTCGAGCTGGGCGATGAGACGGCGGAGCGTCTCCATCTCGATCTTGCGCGCGTGGATGATCAGCGAGTTCGACCGGCGCTCCGCGATGATCAGCGGGACCCGCTCGGTCCCGGTGGTCCCGCCCGCGGCGGCGCCGGGTGCGGCGGGGAGCGGGGCGCCGGGGACGATGGGCGTCGGGACCGGCACCGGGACCGGCGTCGGGGCGATCGGGCCGGCGGCGCCGGACGCGCGGCGCAGGCGCCCGCTCGTGAAGAGCTGGTTCAGGATGTTGGCAAGGTCCGCGGCGTCCGCATAGCGGATGGAGATGATCTGTAGCTCGTCGAGCGCGACCTCCACGTCGACGAGCCGGATGATCTCGAGCAGGCGGCGGACGTTCGAGGCCGCGTCGGTGACGATGAGGATGTTCGTCTCCCGGTGCGCGATCAGGCTGCCCCGCGCCGAGATCAGCGGGCGGACCAGGCTGGCGAGGTCCGACACCGGCGTGTAGCGCACGGGGATGATCTGCGTGATCACCTCGTCGGTCGTGCGCGTGGGATCCGGGTCGGGCCCCACGATCGTCGGCACCGCGCGCTCGCGCGCGCCCTCGATCCGGACGATCTTGTAGAGGTTCCCCGCCTTGATCGCGGTGAAGCCGTGCACCTCGAGGATCGCGAGCAGGACCCCGAACACATCCTCCTGGGGGACCCGCCCGGACGTCTGCACGGTCACCTTGCCGCGCACGTCGGGCGCGAGGACGTAGTTGAACCCGACGATCTCGCTCGCCGCCTGGATCACGGTCTCGATGTCGGCGTTGTCGAAGTTCAGCACGATGAAGCGCCCGCGCTGACCCGGCGGCACCGGCGGGACGGTCGGGGGCGGCGAGGGCTGGGGGGCGCCGGGCGGCGCCTCGACCGCGGTCAACGGCCGAGGCCCGATCGACAGGGGCGGCGGCGGCTCGGGCGGCGGCGAAGACGGCGCGGCCGGCACCGGCGGCGCGGGCGCGAGCTGGGCCGCGGCGACGGGGGGCCGGGGCCCCGGGCGCTGGCCGGCGCACCCGGCGAGGAGCGAAGCCACGACGGCGACCACGGTGGCTACATCAGCGCTGGGTCGCATCGGTCGGCGTGCCGGAGGGAGCACGGCGAATGAGGTTCGGGGGCAACGGCCGGCGCCCGGGGATCGCCTCTTGCGGATTCGGGGCCGTGCTGGCCCGGGGCTCGATCGGCGTCAACGGGTTCTGGAACGGCACGTTGAAGGGCTGGATCGGCAAGGTCGGTGGCGCCGCGAATGGCTGCGGCGGAAATGGCTGTGTCGGGAACGGCACCGGCATCGGCTGGATGAACGGCTGCCCCGGCTGAATGCCGGCGGGCTGGTTGGGCATCGGGGCCCGCTGGCGCGCGGGATCGTGGAGGCGGATGTCCACCGCTCCCTCGGGGCGCTGGAGCACGACCTTGTCCGAGGCGATGGTCTGCACCGTGCCGCCGCCGACCTGGTCGCCGATGCGATAGCCCGCCACGCGCTTGGTCGCCGGGTCCTCGAGAAACGCGATCGGGCCGCTGTCCCGGAGCACGACACCGTAGAGGTTCAGCCGTCCCACGTTCAGGGCGGCGGCGCCGGCGACGCCCGTGGCCGGCACCTCGGTCCGCGTGGGGCTGAAGAGGTTGTGCGTGACGATCGTCGCCGGCGCGCTCCCCGGGCCGGGCGTCGCCATCGCCGGGGCCGGGGGGGCCGTGGCGGGCCGCGGCCGCGCGGGGATCGCCAGGGACATCGGCGCGGTCACCTCACGCACGATGACGGTCGCAAACGCGGCCGAGGCGGCGACCAGGAGCGCATTGAGGAGGAGGATCCGCCGGGTCATCTCACGTCTTCGGCTTCTCGGGAAGGATGAATCCCGACACCGTGAGCGTGACCAGCAGCTCCTTGGGCTGGGTGACGTTGACCACGCGGACCTTGAGGTCCTGCACGGTCAGCAGCTTCGGGGTGCGCTCGATGCGGGCGAGCAGGTCCACGAGCTGCCGGATCTCGCCGGCGACCGCGATCTCGACGGGGATCTCGAGCAGCTCTCCCCGCTCCACCGGCGGCAGGATCCGCTCGCTGCGGATCTCCGTCGACGCCTGGGCGGCCATGTCCTTGGCGAGCTTCTGGAGCTCGGACGCCGCCACGGGGGGCGTGGCCGCGGTGAGGAGGCGCCCCGACACCGCCTTGATGCGCGCGTTCGTCGCCTCGAGCTCGCTCGCGAACGCCCCCCGGCGCGCGACGAGCTCCTGGCGCTGCGCCAGCACCTGCTCGCGCACGGGCGTCAGCTCGGCGGCGGTACGATATCGCTCGCGGATGCGGTCGACGGTGACCACGCCGCCGATCAGCACCGCGGCGACGAGGCCGCCGGCGACGACGACGCGCTCCCGGGACGAGAAGCTCCCGATCATGGTCGGGCGGGCCGCCTGGTATCGACGCGGACGCCGCCCGAGCCATTGTTCCACAGGGCGGTGAGAAACGCGCCGCTCATTGCCCGGGCGCCCGGTTGGGGCGCGGCGTGGCGGCCGTCGGAGCCGTCGGGGCGGGTGGTGTGGTCCCCCGCGCGGCTCCCGGGCTGGCGGGTGCGCCGGCCGGCGGTAGCGTCCCGGGCCCGGCGGCAGCCAGCGTGCTCATGGCCGCCACCAGGCCGCCTTCCCACGCCGCGCGGATCCGGAACTGCTCCTTGTCACGCCCGCGGGTGACCGGAGAGGCGAACTCCACGCGCTCCAGGCGCGGCGAGTTCTCGAGAAGCGGGATCAGCGCGCTCGCCGCGGAGGCCTGCCCGGTGAGCTCCACGCCCTTGGTGTCCACGCTGAGCATCGTCAGCCACGCGTCGCTGGGCAGCAGGTCGGTGAGCTCGCGCAGCACCGGCAGAGTGCGGATCGCCGAGGTCTCGACCGACTCGATCGTCGCCAGCAGCTTGCGCTTGCGCTCCAGCTCGCGCTGCACGGCCTCCACCGCCTTCACCTCGGGGTCGAGCCGGCTGACGCGGGCATTGATGGCGTCGAGCCGGCGGCTCTGCCGGTAGTCGGGGACGAGGAGCGCGCCCAGGCCCAGCAGCACCGTGGCGGCGACGAGGCCTGCCGTCACCGCCTGGCGGCGCGAGAGGCGCCGGGCGCGCAGGGCGGGCGGGATCAGATCCAGGGGCCGGACGCGTCCCGCCGTCGCCACGGCCAGCGCCAGCGTGAGCGCGCCGCGCGGCCCCTCGCCCGCGGCCGCGAGCAGGCGCTGCGCTCGCGGCGTCCACGGGGGCTCGGTGATCGGCGCGCCCAGCGCGCTCAGTGGCGTGTCGGCCGGCGTCCCGGGCGGCGGGGCGTCCCCCGAGACCCAGATCGCGTCGCAGCCGCGCCAGCGAGTAACGGCAAAGCTCCGGCGGACCTCGTCCGCCACCACGCCGTCGTCGGCGGCGGGGAGCGAGCGGCTGAGCACGAGCGCCGGTCCGGCCAGGAGCAGGACGTCGACGACGTCGCCGCTCCGGTGCAGCCAGACGATCTGCCCGCGGCGCGGCCGCTCGGCCAGGGCCACCAGGTCGTGGGCCGCGACGGTGAGCGAGCGCGCCCGCAGCCGCGCCTCCTCGGCGATCCTGAGCGCGGTGTCGACGATGCGGCGGTCCGCGGCGACCAGCAGGACCTGTCGCGCGCCGGGCGCGCCCGCCGGGGGGGTGCCGGTGCCGGGCAGCGAGACGAAATCGAACGCCGCGTCCTCGCTCGGGAAGGGCAGGTGGCGCTCGAGCTCGAAGCGCACCATGTCACGCAGGTCGCCGTCGACCGGCGGCAGATCCAGCGGCTTCACGGTGACGGAGGCCCGGGGCAGCCCGAGCGCGACCGAGCGCGGCGCGAGCCGCCGCTGATCCAGCTCCGCCCGGAGCGCGGCCGACGGCTGCTCGGCCTCGACGAAGAACGTCTCGACTCGTCGTCGCTGGACCGCGGCGGCGGCCAGGCAGTTCCCGAGCAGCACGACCCCGAGTCGCGGGCGGATCGACGTCACGCCGGCTAGACTAAGGCCAACGGGGGTCATCGAGCAAACGGTAGTGGGCGTCCGGTCGCGGCACCACCAACGGTAGTTATTGCGGCCCCGACCATTCCACCACCGCGACGCCCCGGCCTCCCCCGGCGATGGTGCGCTGGACCACGGCGCTCAGGCGCGCGCGCGGGCGGCCGTCGATCAGGCCCTGCGCCTCCACCCGGAACGTCCGAGTGCTTGCGTTCAGCCCGCGGCCGCCGAAGCGGCCCGTGTTGGGATACGGCGTGTCCCGGCGCGCCTGGAGGATCTCGCTGATCTCGGCGTCGGAGAGCCCGAGCGCGTGCAGCACGGGCTCGCTCGCCGTGTTGATGTTCATCTGGCCCGAGGTCTTCACGGTCACGAGGTCGCCGAGCCCCGGCTTGCCTTCGGCGCCGTGGAAGATCGCGGCCGTCACGCCGCGGATCTGGAGAAGCTCGCGCACGGACTCGAGGTTGCGATTGGCCGAGCGATACGGCACGGGGAGCTTCAGGTAGTAGTCCTCGCTCTCGGCGCCGTTGAGCCGATGCTCCTCGTTGGCGTCGCGCCAGTCCTGGATCGAATCCCCGATCACGTCGCGCACCCGCTTGTCGATCCCGAGGGCCAGCAGCAGCCGGTCGATCCGGTCAGGCGGCGACGTGTTCACGTTGAGGCGCGCCTCCTCGTCGGTCAGGCGATAGGAGAACTGGCCGGGCCCGAGCGGGACCCGATCGCGCGGCAGCCGCGGGCGCGGCTGCTGGTCGCGGCCGTAGAAGGTCAGCTGACCGTCCTCGCGCAGGCCCACGTACGCGCTGTCGGCGACGATCTCCCGCACGGCCTGCTCGAAGCCGGCCTCGGCGAGCAGGCCCGCGGTGATGCCGTCCTTGAGCGCGCGGACGCTGGCACTCTCCAGGCGCATGGAGTACGCGAACTCCGCGCCGATCACCCCGAGCAGCGCGAGCACGAGCAGCACCGCCACGAGCGCGAAGCCACGCTCCCCGGCAGGGGGGCGGCGCGCGCGGGGGCCGGGCATGGACGGCCGCGCGCCGGGGTGACGGGCGACGCCCGGGGCGCGCGGGTCGCTCGGCGCGCTCATCTGGCGGGGGGCGCGGCCGTGCGCAGCGAGACGGTGATCGGCGGCAGGCTCTCGGTGCGCCCGGCCTGGGTGCGGGCGATGGTGATCCGCACCGCGCGCGGCAGCGCGTTCTCGGTCTCGCCGTCCCAGGCCTCCTGCCACCCGCCGCTCGCGCCGAGATAGCTGAAGCCGAGCGTCTTGATCGTCGGGTCGCGGAGCACGACGACGGCGTCGGTGAAGGGATCGCGGTTGGGCAGCACCCGCTGGCGCACGGTGAGGCCGGACCCGTCGTCGCCGGACTCCAGCGCCAGGACCACCGCGGTGAACGCGATGGGCACCGCCGCGGGCAACGGCTCGCTCTGGGTCACGAGCTCCAGGCGCTCGCCGGTGCCCGTGAAGAGCAGGACCACCTCGGGCGCCAAACCGGGCGCGGCGCGGTACGGATAGGCGCCGCCGACCGCGCGCGCGAGCAGCGTCGCCACGCCGCGCAGGTGCTGGTGGACGTCGATGCGGTCTTCGCCCTGGGACCACGCGGCCAGGCCCACGCGCAGCCCGGCGAACGCGATGGCGACCAGGGCGCCGACGATGGCCAGCGCGATGACGAGCTCCAGCAGGGTGAAGCCGCCCTCGCGGCGTCTCATCGCCGCGCCCCCGGCGGCTGACCCGTCTCGAGCGTCGAGGCCATGCGGAGCGTGGCCACCTGGACCTGCCGCCGCTCGTCCCACTGCACGCGTACCATGATCTCGAAGTTCTTCCACGGCGGCGGGGGCTGGCCCGGCACCACGAGCTCGGGCATCGGGACCTCGCGGATGACGCGCTCCCAGCGGAAGCGTCCCTCCGCGCCATGCTCCTGTCCCGCCGTGGGGGTCACGATCTCCCGCGCCTTCTCGTCGGCGAGCAGGATGGCCTGCTGGTGATCCCCCGCCAGCTTGAGCAGCCGCAGCCCCTGGCTGAACCCCTGGATGCACGCCACGATCGCGACACTCAGGATCGCCAGCGCGATCATCACCTCGAGCAGCGTGAACCCTCGCTCGGCGGCGTCACGCGGCGGGTCCTGTCGGGGGGTGAGGCGGGGCGCCGTCCTCGCTTTCAGCTTCGACCTGCGATGGCCGATCTTGGGAAGCGAGGACGGACGGCCCCCGCACTCCCCGACAGGACCCCGCCGCGTGATGCCGCCGCGCGAGGACGCACCCCCGGCGAGAGGTGTGGTCATCGGCGGTCGGTGCGGACGCGGGAGGTGAGGGGGTCGATGGTGACGCGGTAGGCGATGCGGCCGGAGGTGAGGCGGAAGTCGCCGCCGCTCGAGACGCCCTGGGGCTCGAAGCGCACGCTGAGCGCGGGGGGCGGAGAGGCCTCGACGACGAGGCTCGCCGGCAGCGGGCGCACCTCGCGGACCTCGTCGTCGGCGAGCACGGAGACGCTGCGCGCCCCCGGGTCCACCACGACCGTGTAGCGGCGATGGGTGCTGACGGCCTGCTCGCGGCTGTGGCGCAGCAGCGCGGCGAAGCCGGCGACCTGCGCCCGCGCGCGAATCGTCTCCATGCTCCGCCCGACGGCGGGCGCGACGACCGCGGCGGCCAGCGCCAGCACGAGCAGCGTCACCACGAGCTCGATGAGGGTGAAGCCGGCCGGGCCGGAGCGCGCCGCCGTTACTTCTGCGCGCTGTCCCATGACGTGACGTCGGCGTTCTCGCCCTCTCCGCCGGGCGCCCCGTCGGCTCCCTCGGACCAGAGATCGTACTCGCCGTGCTGCCCGGGGCAGCAGCGATACCGGTACGGGTTGCTCCACGGGTCCCTGGGCACGGCCTTCTTGAGGTAGGGCCCGTTCCAGCCCGTGACATTCGGGTTGCGGTTGAGCGCCTCCAGGCCCTGCGCGCCGTCGGGGTACGAGCCCACGTCCAGCCGGTACTGATCGAGGGCCGCCTCGAGCAGGCTGATCTGCGCGCGCGCCACCGCCGTCTTCGACTGCCCGACCCGACCGATGAGGCGCGGTCCCACCAGCGCCACCAGGAGCCCCAGCACGATGATCACCACGAGCAGCTCGATCAGCGTGAACCCCCGCTCGTCGCCCCCCGGTCGCCGGGTGAGCGGTCGGAGGGCGGACCGCCACCGCGCCGCCCGCCGTGCGCCCGTCGCCCCGCTCACAGCGGAATCTCGTTGATCGAGAAGATCGCGAGCAGCATGGCGACCACGATGAACGCCACCAGCACCCCCATGACGAGGATGATCGCGGGCTCGAGGAGACCGATGACCCGCTTCATCTCCGTGCGCACCTCGTTCTCGAACGTCTCCGCCGTCTTCAGGAGCATCTCCTCGAGCCGCCCCGTCTCCTCGCCCACCCGCACCATGTGCACGGCCAGGGGCGGGAACGCCGCGCTGTCCTTCATGCTCGCCCACAGCGTGCCGCCGCGCTTCACCGCGTCGGCGAGCCGCTCGACGGCCCGCGCGAAGGCGAGGTTGGTCATCATGTCGCCGACCACGGCGAGCGCGCCCAGCACGGGCACCCCGCTCTTGAGCATGGTCCCGAGCGTGCGGGTGAACCGGGACGTCTCGACCTTGAGCACGATCGAGCCGGCGCGCGGCAGCCGCAGCACGGCGTGGTCCCACGTCAGGCGTCCCTCGGCCGTCCGCGTCCACACCCGCCACGCCAGCACCGCGGCCAGCACGACGCCCGCGCCGACCCACCAGTATCCCCGCACGGCCTCGCTGACGCTCATGAGGATCTGGGTGGGCAAGGGAATCGTCTGCCGCAGGTCGGCGAAGATCGTCGCGAAGCGCGGGATGACGAACGTCAGGAGGAAGACGATGGCCCCCGCGCCCACCACGGTGATGACGAGGGGATAGGCCAGGGCGGTGACGATGGCCTCGGTGAAGGCGGCGCGCGACTCGAGGAACTCCGCCAGCCGGCGGAGCGTGAGCTCGAGCACCCCGCCTTTCTCGCCCGCCCGCACCATGTTGATGTAGAGGCGGGAGAAGGGCCGCGGGTGGTGCCGGGCCAGCGCGTCGGAGAGCGACGAGCCGCCGCGCACGCTGCGCAACACGTCGGCGACGATCAGGCGCACGCGCGGGCTGGGCGCGAGCTCCTCGAGGATCGAGAGCGCGCGGTCGAGGGGCAGGCCCGCCTCGAACAGGGTGGCCAGCTGCTGGGTCAGCGCGAGCAGGTCGCGCTGGCGGATGCGCGCGCCGCCCCCGAAGCTCAGCCATGCCCGGGCCTCGCCGTGGGGGGCAACCTTGATCGGGTAGTACGCCTCGCCCTGGAGGCGCTCGACGACCGTGCGCGCGTCGGGCGCCTCCATCACGCCGTCGATCGTCTGGCCCCGGCGGTCCGCCGCCCGATAGACGAAGACCGGCATCGGGCTCAGGCGTCTTCCTGCGTCACCCGCAGCACTTCGTCGATCGTCGTGATGCCCTGGCGGGCCTTGTCCCAGCCGTCCAGACGCAGCGTCGACATGCCGCTCTCGACGGCGGCGCGGCGGATCTCCGGCGTGGAGGCGCGGCGGAGGATCAGGCTGCGGATGTCGTCCGTGATGCGGAACAGCTCGTAGATGCCGGTGCGCCCGCGATAGCCGGTGCCCCGGCAGGTGTCGCAGCCGCCGCCGTGGAAGAGCGTGGCGCCGGGCTCGGCGTTGACGCCGAGGGCCTCGAGGTCCGCGGGCGCCGGCCGGTATTCGGTCCGGCACACCTCGCACACCCGCCGGACCAGCCGCTGGGCCAGGACCGCCTCGAGCACCGAGGACACGAGGTACGGCTCCACCCCCATGTCTTGCAGTCGCGTGATGGCGCCGGGCGCGTCGTTGGTGTGCAGGGTCGAGAACACGAGGTGGCCGGTCAGCGAGGCCTGGATGGAGATCTCGGCCGTCTCGAGATCACGGATCTCGCCGACGAGAATCACGTCGGGGTCCTGCCGGACGATGTGGCGCAGGCCGTTGGCGAAGGTCAGGCCGATCTTGGCCTTCACGGGGATCTGGTTCACGCCCTTGAGCTGGTACTCGACCGGGTCCTCGACCGTGATGATCTTGAGGTCGGGCCGGTTGATCTTGTCGAGGGCGCCGTAGAGGGTCGTGGTCTTGCCCGAGCCGGTCGGCCCGGTGACCAGGATGATGCCGTGCGGCCGCTTGATGAGCGCCGCGAAGCGTGTCTCCGTGGCCGCCGAGAAGCCCAGGCGCTCCAGGGGCAGGAACACGGTCGAGCGGTCGAGCAGCCGCATGACGATCGACTCGCCGTGCACGGTGGGGATCGTGGACACGCGGATGTCCACGCGGCGGCCGTGGAGCGTCACCCGGATGCGGCCGTCCTGCGGCAGCCGCCGCTCGGCGATGTTCATCTCGGCCATGATCTTGATGCGCGAGGTGACCGCCGCCTGCAGCCGCCGCGGGGGCGCCTCCTGGTCGAAGAGGATGCCGTCGATGCGGTAGCGGATGCGCAGCGTGTCCTCGAAGGGCTCGATGTGGATGTCGGAGGCCTCCGCCGCGATGGCGCCCTCGACGAGGAGATTGACGAGGCGCACGACGGGCGCCTCGAAGGCCATGTCGCGCAGGTGGCTGACGTCCTCGTCGGCGTCGCCGCCGCGCTCGCCGTCCTCCATGCCCTCGACGATGCGCTGCAGCGGCGAGACGGCGCCGTTGTACGCGCGGTCGATCGCCTCCACGATCCCGTCGGCGGGGCTCACCACGAACCGCACGCTGAGCCCGGTGCTCTGCCGCAGGTCGTCGGCGATCACCGGGTTGAGGGGATCCGCGGTGGCCACGGTGAGCACGCCGCCCTCGGCGCTCACCGGACAGACGGCGTACTGCCGCAGGTACTTCGGTGAGAGGTTCTTGAGCACGGGGATGGCGGAGGGCAACTCGTCGCGCGGCACGTAGACGAGGCCTTGCTGCCGCGCGAGGGCGCGCAGGACGTCCTCGGGGCGGGCGCGGCCGAGGGCCACGAGGGCCTCGCCCAGCCGCTCGCCGGTGCTCTGCGCGCGCGCGAGCGCCTCGGCCACGACGTCGGGAGTGATGAGGCCATCCGCAACGAGGATCTCGCCGAGGAGCCGCGTGGGGGCTGCAATCGCCATGCTATGCTCCAGCGCGTATGGTAACACAGATGGTGTTCGCGGCCGTCGCCGCCGCGGCGGATCTCGCGGGCGCCGTCATCGTCACGCGCGCGCATCGCGACGGGGGGGTGGCCCTCCGGTACTTCGTCGCCCTCGGCGCGGGATTCATGCTGGCGGCGGCGTTCGTCCGCATGCTCCCGGAGAGCGCCCACGTGCCGCACGCGTTCGTCTTCGTGCTGCTCGGGTACTTCGGGGTGCATCTGTTCGAGCACACCATCGCGCCGCACTTCCACTTCGGCGAGGAGCGGCACGTCGACGCCTTCCTCACGCCGGCCTCGGCCTACCTGGCCGTGCTCGGGCTCGGGGTGCACACCCTCTTCGACGGGGTCGCCATCGCCGCCGGCTTCATGGTCTCCCCCGCGCTCGGCGGGCTCATCTTCCTCGCCGTCCTGCTCCACAAGTTGCCCGAGGGGCTGACCATCGCCTCCATCCTCCTCGCCGCCGGCCGATCGCGGGCGGCCGCGCTCGTCGCCGCGGCCGCGCTCGGGGTCTGCACGATCGCGGGGGCCGCCATCACCAGCATCGTCGCCGAGTCGCACGTCGGCTACGCGCTCGCGCTGTCGGCGGGCGTGACCATCTACGTCGCTGCCTCGGACCTCATCCCGGAAGTCAACCGCGAGGGCGGGCTCGCGCTGGCCTGGACGGTCTTCGGCGGCCTCGTCCTCTTCGTGCTCGCCGACTGGGCGTTCTCTTGGATATCGGGGGGAGCGAGCGCCGCTCCCCCCGAATTCCCCCCACCGCGTCCGCGGTAGCTTCGGCGCGCGTCAGGGGCGGATGGCGCCGGCAAAGCCGGCGCTCGAAGTCACTTCGACAGGCGGCTGGTCCCGGAGAGTCCTGCACCACACGACCCGCCCGCGGCGCGTGGTCGTTCAGGAATCTTCGGGGCTGGTGCTATTCTGGCCGCGATGGCCGGCCTCTCTGTGCTCGTGTTGCACGGGCCCAACCTCAACCTGCTCGGGTCGCGGGAGCCGGGGATCTATGGACGGCTGTCGCTCGCCGAGGTCGACCGGCTCGTGCAGCAGCACGCGGCGACGCGCGGGGCGCGCGTGGAGTGCCGCCAGTCGAACCGCGAGGGGCAGCTGATCGACTGGCTGCAGGGCGCGCGTGCCGAGGGCTTCGCGGGCGTGGTGCTGAACCCCGGCGCCTTCACCCACTACTCGATCGCGCTCCGCGACGCCGTCGCCGCCATCCGGCTGCCCGTCGTCGAGGTCCACCTCTCCAACGTCCACGCGCGCGAGGAGTTCCGCCGCCAGTCGGTCATCGCGCCGGTCGCCCGGGGCTCCATCGCCGGTTTCGGCCCCCAGAGCTACGTGCTGGGACTGGACGCCCTGCTGGCGCTCGGGCGCGGCGGCCCCGCGCGACGCGCGGCGCGCGTGCGCGCGCCACGACGGTCCGCGTCCCGGCGATGAATCAGCCCCCGCGTGCCGTCGTCTAACCGGCGACGGGGCGAGGCGGCGCCCGGTTCCCCGTGACCACCGACGATCAGGCCCTCATCGAGCGCTGTCGGAGCGGGGATCTCGAGGCGTTCGAGCCGCTCGTCGAGAAGTATCGGGAGCGCGTGTGGCGGCTGGCCTACAACTATCTGAGGGACCGCGAGGAAGCCTGGGACGTCACCCAGGAAGCCTTCGTGCGGGCCTGGCAGGCCCTTCCGTCGTTTCGCGGTCAATCGGCGTTCTACACCTGGCTCTACCGGATCGTCATGAACGTGGCCGCCGACCGCGCCCGCCAGCGGAGCGCTCGCGGCCGCGCCTTCGGCACCGAGCGCGTGCCGGAGGAGGACTGGGAACGGCAGATGCTGGACCAGGGGGAGGCGCCCGATGACCAGGCACGCAGGGTGGAGGAACGGCAGCGGATCGACCGGGCGCTCGAGGCTTTGCCCGAGCATCACCGGACGATTATCATGCTGAGCGACCTGCAGGGGCTTGCGTACAAGGAGATCGCCGAGGTGCTGCAGATCCCGATCGGGACGGTGATGTCGCGGCTGCACAACGCGCGCAAGCGGCTCAAGAACGTCCTCGGGCCGATGCTCGCGCTCCTGCTGGCCGTTCTCGTCGCGCTCGCGCCGGCGATCGCCCAGGCCCAGAAGCCAGTGCGCTTCGGCGCGCGGGTCCTGCTGGCGACCGACGGGCCGCCGTCGACCAGCGTCAAGCCGAACCCGGAGGGCGCCGACGAGCGGCTGGAGCGGTTCCTGCCGCGCCTCAAGCAGCTGTTCCGCTACAGCCACTACACCTCGGTCGATCGCCACCGCGCCGAGGTTCCCGTTGGCGCCACGCAGAAGTGGACGGTGCCGGGCGACCGCACGCTCGAGCTCACGCCCGAGCGCGTCGAGGATTCGACCGTGTACATGCGCGCGCGCCTCATGCGCGGCGGCGTGGCGGAGGTCACCACGAACATCCAGGCGGCGCGGGGCAACCCCGCGGTCATCGGCGGACCCAGGTGGGAGAACGGCGTGCTCATCATCATCGTGTGGGCGAACGCCAACCCGTGAGCCAGGGCGAGGAGCGCTACCGGCAGGAACGGGCCCGCATCGAGCAGGGCCACACGAAGTACCGCGACAAGCTCAAGGCCGAGGGCAAGCTCTTCGTCCGCGACCGCCTGAGGCTGCTCCTCGACCCGGGCAGCGAGTTCGAGGAGGAGTGGCTCTTCGCGCGCTCCCAGGAGGCCGACACCCCCGCCGATGGCGTGGTGACGGGCGTCGGCAAGGTCGGTGGCCGTCCCGTCTGCATCATGGCCAACGACTACACGGTCAAGGCCGGGTCGTGGGGCGAGAAGACCGTCCTCAAGATCGTGCGCATCCAGGAGAAGGCGGCGCGCTTGCAGATCCCGCTCCTGTACCTCGTCGACGCCGCGGGCGGGCGCATCTCCGAGCAGATCAAGATCTTTCCCGGGCGCTTCCACGCCGGGCGGATCTTCTACAACGAGGTCCAGCTCTCCGGGGTCGTGCCCCAGATCTGCATCCTGTTCGGCCCCTCGCCGGCCGGCTCGGCGTACCTGCCCGCGCTCACCGACGTGGTCATCATGGTCGAGGGCAAGGCCTCCCTCTACGTGGGCAGCCCCCGCATGGTCGAGATGGCGATCGGCGAGAAGACGACGCTGGAAGCCCTCGGCGGCGCGCGCATGCACTGCACGGTGTCGGGCTGCGGCGACGTGCTGGCGGCCTCCGACGAGGAGGCCATCGAGGTCGCCAAGCGCTACCTCGCCTGCATGCCGCAGTCGTTCCGCGAGCGGCCCGCCGCCGCCGCGCCCGTCGCGCCCATGCCCGGGCGCTCGATCGACGAGATCGTGCCCTACGACCAGCGCAAGTGGTTCGACATGTACGAGGTGATCGACCGCGTGGTCGATGCCGGCTCGTGGCTCGAGCTCAAGCGGCTGTTCGCCCAGGAGATCATCGTCGGCTTCGGCCGCCTCGGCGGGCGCGTGACCGGCATCGTGGCCAACCAGCCCAAGGTACGCGGCGGCGTGCTCTTCGTGAACTCGTCCGATAAGGCCGCGCGCTTCATCTGGCTCTGCAACGCGTTCAACATTCCGCTGGTGTACCTGGCTGACGTCGCCGGGTTCATGGTCGGCACCAAGGTCGAGCGCGAGGGCATCATCCGCCACGGGGCCAAGATGGTGTTCGCCACCGCCCAGGCCACGGTGCCCAAGATCTCGGTGATCGTACGCAAGTGCTACGGCGCGGGCCTCTACGCCATGTGCGGCCCGGCCTTCGAGCCCGACGCCGCGCTGGCATTGCCCCAGGGCCAGATCGCCATCATGGGCCCCGAGCCGGCCGTCAACGCCGTCTACTACAACAAGATCATGGAGCTGCCGGAGGCGGAGCGCGCAGCCTGGGTCAAGCAGAAGCGCGACGAGTACGCGGAGGACGTTGACATCTACAAACTCGCCTCCGAGATGCTGGTCGACGACGTCGTTCCGGGCTCGTCGCTGCGCGCCGAGCTGATCAAGCGCCTGGAATACGCCCAGACGAAGGTCCACGAGTTCCCCGCGCGCCGCAACGGGGTGTACCCGGTGTAGTTCCGCCGTCAACCGCCGAAGCGGCGTCGCGTGTCGGCGAGGGTGCCGTAGATCTCGACGGGCAGGCGATTGCCGAACCCGCCGTAGAAGCCCTCGAGGTCGTCGAGGGCGGGGAGCCAGTCGGCGGCGTCGGAGCGCAGCGCCTCGCGCAGGCGCTCGCGCCCGATGTCGAGTCCGCCGAGGTCGAGCGCGTCCACCGTCGGGACGTAGCCGATCGGCCGCTCCTCCGCGCGTCCGGTTCCGCGGATGCGCTCGACCATCCACTTGAGGATGCGGACGTTGTCGCGGTAGCCCGGCCAGAGGAACGTCCCGTCGGCGTCGCGGCGGAACCAGTTCACCCTGAAGATCTTCGGCGGGCGGGTGAGCCGCGGGCCCATGGCCAGCCACTGCTGGAAGTAGTCGGCCATGTTGTAACCGCAGAACGGGATCATCGCCATCGGGTCGCGGCGCACCACGCCCACCTTGCCGGTGATCGCGGCCGTGGTCTCCGTGCTCATGGCGGAGCCGAGGAACACGCCGTGCTGCCAGTCGAAGGCCTCGAACACGAGCGGGATCACCTGGGTGCGGCGGGAGCCGAAGATGAGCCCGGAGATGGGCACGCCCTGCGGATCTTCCCAGTTCGGCGCGATGGAGGGGCACTGCTCGGCGAGCACGGTGAAGCGCGAGTTCGGATGAGCGGCGGGCCCGCTGGCGGGGTCCCACGGGCGGCCCTGCCAGTCGAGGAGGCCCCGCGGCGGCTCCTTGGTCATGCCTTCCCACCACGGCTCGCGCGACGGGGTCAGCGCCACGTTGGTGAAGATGGTGTTTGCGCGCACCGTGGCCATGGCGTTGGGGTTCGTGTTGGGGCTCGTGTTCGGGGCCACCCCGAAGAAGCCGCGCTCGGGATTGATCGCGCGGAGCTGCCCCTGGGCGTCCACGTGCATCCACGCGATGTCGTCGCCGACCGTCCACGCCCGCCAGCCCGGCAGTTGGGAGACGACCATGGCGAGGTTGGTCTTGCCGGACGCGCTCGGCATCGCCGCCGCGAAGTAGGTCACGCGGCCGTCGGGATCCTCGAGGCCGAGGATCAGCATGTGCTCTGCGAGCCAGCCTTCCTGCCGCGCCTGCCATGACGCGATGCGGAGCGCGTGGCACTTCTTGCCGAGCAGCGCGTTGCCGCCGTAGCCGGAGCCCACGCTCCAGATCAGCTTCTCCTCGGGGAAGTGCAGGATGAGGCGACGCTCCGGGGAGAGATCGCCGAGAGAGTGGACGCCGCCGATGAAGTCGTCCTCGGCGCGCATGTGCTGGAAGGCGACCTGGCCGACGCGCGTCATGATGTGCATGCTCGCCACGACGTAGGCGCTGTCCGTGACCATCACGCCCGCCCGGCTCATGGACGAGCCGGCCGGTCCCATCAGGTAGGGGATCGCCCACATCGTGCGGCCGCGCATGGCGCGCCGGAACAGCGCGCCGGCCTTGGCCTTCGCCTCCGCGGGCGCCATCCAGTTGTTGGTCGGCCCGGCGTCGTCGCGCCCGCGGCTGCAGATGAACGTCAGCTGCTCGGTGCGGGCGACGTCCGAGGGGTGGCTGCGGTGCAGGTACGAGCTGGGATGGGTGTGCTCGTTGAGCGCGAGCAGCGTGCCGTCGGCGAGCATCTGCTCGATCAGGGAGTCGTACTCGGCCTTCGAGCCGTCGCACCACACGACGCGCGACGGCGCGGTCATCGAGGCGGCGTGCTCCACGAACTTCTCGGCAAGGCTCGTCACGCTCATTGGCATGGACCTCGCGGCGAAGTTGGGCGGCTCGTGATTCGATTGTCGCCGCCGCTCCCGGCGCTGTCAAACAAACTCTGCCTCCCGGCGGGAGGCGCGGCGCCCCGTGGGGCCCGCTCGCGCCCGAGGCGGCGAGGGAGGGCGTGCTAGCATCCGCCGCGTGAAGGGGCTCGTCGCCGCCACGCGGTACCTGACGATCGTCCCCGTGCCCGGTGCATGGTCGCGCGAGGCGCCCGCGCTGGGCGAAGCGGCCGTCTGGTTCCCGGTGGTCGGCCTGCTCCTCGGGGGGGCCCTCGCGCTCGTGGACCAGGTCGCGATCCGCCTCTTCCCGCCGCTGCTGGCGGCCCTGCTCACAGTCACCGCGTGGAAGCTGCTCAGCGGCGGCCTGCATCTCGACGGACTGGCCGACTGCCTCGATGGCCTGCCCGGCCGTGACTCGGAGCACCGGCTGCGGATCATGCGCGACAGCCGCATCGGCACCTTCGGCGCCGTGGGGCTGATCCTCGTGCTGCTCCTCGAGCTTGCCGCGCTGACGGAGCTGGTGGCCGCCATGCGCTGGCGCGTGCTGCTGGTCGCGCCCGCCGTCGGACGCGCGATGCCCGCGCTCCTCGGCCGGCTGTTCCGGCCGGCCCGGCCTGACGGCGCCGGCGCCCGCTTCGCCGCCGGCCTGCGCCGGCGCGCCTGGATCGCCCCGGCCCTCGCGCTGGCCGTCGCCGCGGCGGCGCTGGCCGCGGCCGGCGTCGCCGCCTTCCTCGCCGCGGTCGGGCTGTCCATCGTCGTCGGGGCGTTCTTTGCCCGCCGCCTCGGCGGGGTGACGGGCGACGTGATGGGGGCCGTCGTCGAGCTGTCCGAGCTGGCCGTGCTGCTGGTGATCGCCGCGCGCGCTCACGGGATGGCGGCACCGCCCTGACGTGAGCGGATGACGCCGACGATCGTCTACCTGCTCCGGCACGGGGAGGTGGCGCTGGCCGAGACGCGGCGCTTCATCGGCCACCTCGACGTTCCGCTCTCCCCGCGCGGCGAGCGCCAGGCGCGGGCGCAGGCCGAGCGTCTGCGGGCGCGCGAGATCCACGGGCTCTTCAGCAGCGACCTCGGGCGCGCGGTCCGGACGGGCGAGATCGTCGGCGCGCCCCACGGGCTCGCGCCCGTCCCCGTGCCCGCTCTGCGCGAGATGGCGATGGGGCGCTGGGACGGACTGACGGCGATGGAGATCCGGCAGCGCGAGCCCGAGGCGTTCGCGGCGTGGATGGGCGACGTGGGGCGGTTCCAGTTTCCCGACGGCGAGAGCGTGCCCGACCTGCTCGCGCGCGCGTGGCCGGCGTTCCTCGCGCTCGTCGAGGCGCACGCCGGACGGGCCCTCGCGATCGTCGCCCACGGCGGTACCAACCGGGCGGTGCTCTGCCACGCCCTCGGCCTGCCGCTCGGACGCCTGCTGGCCCTGGGCCAGGATTACGGCGCCCTGACCGTCCTCGAGCGGCGCGCGGATCGCTGGCTGCTCCGCCAGCTCAACGAATCCCCGCTGCTATAAACCGCGGCGTTGCAGTGTGAGGTGAGCCGCCGCCGCGGCGGCGAGCCGAACGGGGTGCGAGGTGGGCGCGCGGCGCGCGCCCGACCGAGCGGTGAAATTCCGGATCAGTGTGAGGGGAGCCGCCGCCGCGGCGGCGAGCCGAACGGGTTTGCGAGGTGGCGTGCGACGCACGCCCGCCGAGCGGTGAAATTCGGGATCAGTGTGAGGGGAGCCGCCGCCGCGGCGGCGAGCCGAACGGGGTGCGAGGTGGGCGCGCGGCGCGCGCCCGACCGAGCGGTGAAATTCCGAATCGGCACAATCAGTCGGCAAGCGGAGCCCCCTCCGGATCCCCGGGCCGGCCGCGGATGCCGCGGACTACTCGGTGATGATGCGGGCGAAGAGGCGGTGCGGCCAGGGCGCGAAGTTGGCGCCGACGTACACCTCGCGCATGTACATCAGCACGCCCGCATACCGCATGAAGCGCTCGGAGAGTGCCCGGAATACGAGCGCGTCCTCGCTGCCCGCCGCGCGATGGTGCTCGGCCACCACGCGGTAGGCGCGGCGGCCCACCCGCGTGTAGTGCCGGCTGGCCGCCATGTCCCGGACCCGTTCCCAGAAGAAGCCGGACATGAACAGGGTGTAGTCGCCCAGCTGGCGGCTGATCTCGATCTCGCGCGCGGGGTCGAACAGCGGCCCGTCGAGGGCCCAGACGCGCTGGATCTCGGCCAGCCGGTCCGCGACGCTGACGAGGGGGGCGCCATCGGCCCCGGGCGGGGTCACGTGGTCGGCCTCGGCGAAACGGACGAGGAGGTCGGTCAGGTACGGGGTCGCGATCTCGGTCTCCCCGCCGAGCCCGAGATCCTCGAAGCTGTGCTGGACGCAGAGGCGGAAGTAGTCCCTCATCGAGACGACCTGGACGAGCGATTCCATGCCGGCGACATCCCCCTTTCCGGTGTTATCGGTCGCTGCCCGCCCGTCCTTGACAGTCTTGCGCAGGGGGTGGTACCTAGGCTCACCCGCTGGCCCGCATGTCGTGCCGTCATCGGCAAAAACTGGGGAGGTCCCATGAAGCGTCTTGCCCTGGTCCTGGTCGCCCTTGCCGCCGTCAGCGCCGTCCCGGCCGCCGCCCAGGACCAGCGTCCGGGCGGGGTCTTCAAGGCGGCGATGATCGGAGAGCCCCCATCGCTCGACTTGCACTGGACGACGGCCACCATCACCCAGCAGATCACCTGGCACGTCTACGAGACGCTCTACACGTTCGACAGGAACTTCAACCCGATGCCCTTGCTCGCCGAGGGCCAGACCGTCGCCGACGGCGGCCGGCGCTACACGATCCGGCTCCGGCACGGCGTCAAGTTCCACAACGGCAAGGAGATGACCTCGGCCGACGTGGTCGCCTCGCTCACCCGCTGGGGCCGGATCTCGACCTCGGGCAAGCCGCTCTGGAAGAACGTCGAGGCCGTCGAGGCCAAGGACCCGTACACGGTGATGATCCACCTCAAGGAGTCGTCCGGGGTGCTCCTGGTGGGGCTGGCCCGGCCAAACAACGGAGCCGTCATCTACCCCAGGGAGATCGCGGAGGCGGCCGGCGACAACCAGACCAAGGACGTCATCGGCACGGGCCCGTACCGGTTCGTGGAGCACAAGCCTGACCGCCACATCAAGCTCGCCCGCTTCAAGGACTACGCAGGGCGGAGCGAGGCGCCGGACGGTTACGCGGGCAAGCGCACGGCCCTCCTGGACGAGATCCTCTTCATCCCCGTGCCCGACGTCGCCGTCCGCATCGCCGGTGTCGAGACCGGCGAATACCACTTCGCCCAGCAGATCAAGCAGGACCAGTACGATCGCATCAAGGCGCTGCCCGGCGTCGTGCCCAGCATCATCAAGCCTTCCGGCTGGAGCACCGCGGTGTTCAACCACAAGCAGGGGCTGATGACCGACAAGCGGTTGCGCCTGGCCTTCCAGGCCGCGCTCGACATGGAGCCGATCATGGCCGCCGGCTTCGGCAACCGGGATTTCTACCGCCTGGATCCCGGGTTGCTCTACCAGGAACAGACCGCCTGGTACACGAAGGCCGGCGGCGAGCTCTACAACCAGAAGAACCGGGCCAAGGCCGCCGCGCTCCTCAAGGAGGCGGGCTACGCGGGCCAGCCCGTGCGCTGGGTGACGACCAAGGAATACGAGTGGATGTACAAGAACGCGCTGGTGGCCAAGCAACAGCTCGAGGAGGCCGGCTTCAAGATCGACCTGCAGGTGGTCGACTGGGCGACGCTGGTCCAGCGGCGCAACAAGCCCGAGCTCTTCGACGTCTTCTCGACGGGCTTCGGGTTCGTGTCGGATCCCGCCTTCATGACGTCGGCCCAGTGCAACTGGCCCGGCTGGTGGTGCCACGAGGAGAAGGACCGGCTGATCGACGGGCTCATCAAGGAGAGCGATCCGAAGAAGCGCCGGGCGATGTTCGAGCGGATCCAGGTCCTGTTCTACGAGGACGCCGGACGCATCAAGTTCGGCGACTCCTTCACGCTCGATATCCTCCGCAAGGAGGTGCGGGGCTTCAAGACGACGCCCGAGACGTTCTTCTGGAACGTGTCGCTCTCGAAGTAGGCCGGGCCGCCGGGGCGCCGCGATGAAGACCTATCTCGCCCGGCGCCTGCTGGCTCTCGTGCCGGTGGCCCTGGTGGTCGCCACCGTCGGCTTCACGCTCATCCACCTCGCGCCTGGCGATCCCGCGAGCCTGATCGCCGGTCCCGACGCGACCCACGACGACATCCGTGTGCTCCAGCACCAGCTCGGGCTGGACGCGCCCCTGCACGTGCAGCTGCTCCACTGGTACGGACGGCTGCTGCGCGGCGATCTCGGCGAGTCCATCTTCCTGCGCAAGCCCGTGCTCGACGCGATCCTCGACCGGGTGGAGCCTACCCTGCTGCTCACGCTCTTCGCCATGGCCATCGCGATCCTCATCGGCGTGCCCACCGGCGTGGTCTCCGCGCGCTACCACAACGCGCCCGCGGATCAGGCGCTGATGAGCCTGGCTCTGGTCGGCATCTCGGTCCCGAACTTCCTGCTCGGGCTCCTGCTCATCCTGGGCTTCGCGGTGGGGCTCGGCTGGTTCCCGGTGGCGGGCTACTCGCCGCTCGAGTACGGCTGGGCGAGGACGCTGCGCTCGCTCGTGCTGCCGGCCTTCGCGCTGGGCTTCGTGCAGTCCGCGCTCATCGCCCGCATCACGCGCTCCAGCATGCTCGACGTGCTCCGAGAGCAGTTCATCGTGGCCGGCCGGGCCAAGGGGCTGGGCGAACGCGCCGTCGTCTACAAGCACGCGCTCAAGAACGCGCTGATCCCCACCATGACGGTGGTGGGGGTGAGCTTCGCCATCCTCATCGGCGGCGCCGTGGTGATCGAGCAGGTCTTCAACATCCCCGGGCTCGGCCGGCTCATCATCTCGGCGGTCCTGCGGCGCGACTACCCGGTGATCCAGGGCGTGGTCCTCTGCATCGCGGGCGTCTACATGCTCATCAACCTCGCCGTGGACCTCGCGTACATGCTGGTGGACCCGCGGGTGAGGTACCAGTGAGCGCGCCGAGCGACCCGAGCGGGCTGGGCCCCGCCAGTCGCGCAGGCGTGCGGAGTCCAATGCCCGTGGTGACGCTGCCCCGGACGGCGCCCGCGCGCCCCGGGGTGCCGCGCTGGCTGCGCCTGGTCGCGCGCCGGCGGGTGACCGTGCTCGGCGCCGCGCTGCTCGCGCTCACCTTCGCCGTCGGCGCGCTCGCCCCCGTGCTGGGCGGCGATCCGCTCCGGATGGACGTCTCGGCGCGACTGGCCTCGCCCGGCCGCGCGCACTGGTTCGGCACCGACGACGTCGGGCGCGACGTCTGGAGTCGCGTCCTTTACGGCGCCCGCCTCTCGCTGATCGTCGGCGGCGCCGTCGTCGTCGTCAGCTCGCTGGCCGGCACGCTGTGCGGGCTCCTGGCCGGCTACTACCGGGGGCTCGACAATCCGGTGATGCGGCTCATGGACGGGCTCATGGCCTTTCCCGCCATCGTGCTGGCCATCGCGCTCATGGCCTCGCTGGGGCCCAGCGTGATCAACGTGATCGCCGCGCTCGCCGTCGTCTACGCGCCGCGCACGGCGCGGATCGTGCGCGGCTCGGTGCTGGTCGTGCGCGAGACGTCCTTCGTCGAGGCGGCGCGGGCCCTCGGGGTGGGTGACGGCGCGCTGCTCCTGCGGCACGTCCTGCCCAATTGCCTCTCGCCGTTGATCGTGCAGGGGAGCTTCGTTTTCGCGGCCGCCGTGCTGAGCGAGGCGGCGCTGTCGTTCCTCGGCGTCGGCGTGCCGCCCTACGTGCCCAGCTGGGGCAACATCCTCGCCGAGGGCCGGCTGTATCTCCAGCAGGCGCCCTGGCTCGTGATCTACCCCGGCGCGGCCATCATGCTGACGATCTTCGGGCTCAACCTCCTGGGCGACGGCGTGCGCGATCTGCTCGATCCCAAGGTGCGTGGATTGATCTGACTGGGGGCCCCGACATGGCCCCCAGACCCCCAACGCTCGGCAGCGCCCCCGGGAACCCGGGGCGCGCCTCGACCCCGCTACTCCGAGCGCATCACAGCCCTCTCGGTGCGCGTCAGGGTCGGAAGCGGATCGTGCCGACGAACGCCTCGGACTGAGACTTCGTGTCGTTCGAGTCGATGCCGATGGAGATGGCGTCCGGATCGTCGGCATCCCGCTCCTCGAAGATCTTCTTGAAGTCGTCGGCGACGTTGCGGTGCTCGGTGAGCCACTTGCCGAGGTCCGCCGGGCCCGAGCGGACCACGATGTACGTCACCGTCGAGGTCTTCTCGCTCTTGCAGATCGTCCCGACCGGCGCCGTGGTGTCCCAGATGTAGCCGATGACCCGCGAGCGCACCAGCTCCGGGAAGCGCCGCCACGTCACGTAGATCTGGCCCGCCTCGTCATCGGTCGCGCTCTTGCACGCGTTCGCGCCCGTCGGCAAGGTGACGACCTTCCAGCTCCACTCGATGATGGGCGTCTGCTTGAGCTTGACCTTGCCCTTGATGTCCTTGCTGATCGTCGAGCCGTCGCCCGCGCTCTTCGCGTGCAGGACGTGGTGCGGGTCATCGACGAGCACCGTGAAGTCGTTCGCCGGGCTGCCCCAGTTCTGCCCCTTCCATCCCGGCGGCACGCCCTTGGTCCCGGCGGGGATGCTCGCCCAGTCCTCGACGACGAACGCGGTCTGTCCCCACGCGACGGCGGCGAGCCCGAGCACGGCGAGGGTCAACGCGAGGCGGAACGCACCGTTGGTCATCGAGCCCCCTGTCGCGAGTGGGACGGCGTGGCGCCGCGCCCGATTCACCGGCGCGCCGGCGTCAGGATCGTGCTGGGGCCTATGATACCGTCACGCCATGGACGCCGCGGCGGCTTCCGTGCGCGTCGATCGCTGGCTCTGGGCCGCCCGCTTCTTCAAGACCCGCAGCCTCGCGGCCGCCGCGTGCGGCGGCGGCAAGGTGGACGTCAACGGCGAGGCGGCCAAGCCCGCCAGGCCGCTGCGCGCCGGCGATCGCGTGGAGGTCACGGTGCCCCGCGGCAAGCGCATCGCGCGCGTGCTCGCGCTCTCCGAGCGCCGCGGCCCGCCCGCCGAAGCGCGCTCCCTCTACGAGGACCTCACCCCGCCCGCGCCCCCGCGGCCGATGCGTCCGGCGCCCGTGCTGCGCGAGCCCGGCCTCGGCCGCCCCACGAAGCGCGAGCGCCGCGTCCTCGATCGGCTTCGTGGCAGTGCGAGCTGAGCCCCGGCCGCCGGGGCGAGGCGAGCGGTGAAATGGGTCGAAGGTGGCAGTGCGAGCTGAGCCCCGGCCGCCGGGGCGAGGCGAGCGGTCTCACGAGAACTTCCCGCTCTCGCCCTGCTTGAGTTTCGTCGGCGCCGGGGATTGGCGCAGCGCGCAAACGCGACCATTATATAGGCGGCCACCGGACCAGCCGGGCCGACGGACACCCCATGGGAGGAGCCAGTGAGCACCGAGCGCTACGACTGGGACCTGATCGTCAACGGGCTCAACCAGTATCTGAGGCTGCGGTCCATCCCCATCGGCATGAAGCTCTTCGAGACGGTCGAGGAGATGGAAGCCATCCCCAAGATAAGGCGGCCGCGCGCCAAGCACACGACCGACCAGATCGTCGCCCAGGCGCGGCAGCTCGGGTGGACCGTGGGCATCACCATGGCCGATCTGGTGGGCCAGCAGTGCGGCGCGGTCATCGGGCTGGCGCCGCAGGACGAGGAGTGGCTCTCGGGCCAGCGCATGGCCGGGGTGTGGTTCAAGACCCAGGAGGACGCGAGCCTGCACCAGCACGCGATGGACGTGGTGCCGTACGGACGGTACCGGGCGATGGCCGTCGCGCCGCTCACCTCGGGCCGTCTCGACCCGCCGGACATCTGCCTGATCTACGGCACGCCCGGCCAGATGATCTTCTTCATCAACGGCCTGCAGTGGAGCGGGTACAAGAAGATGTCCTTCACGTCGGTCGGGGAGTCCGCCTGCGCCGACTCGTGGGGCAAGGCGCTGAAGACCGGCGAGCCCGCCCTGACCATCCCGTGCTTCGCCGAGCGCCGCTACGGCGGCGTCGCCGACGACGAGCTCCTGATGGCGATCCCCCCGCGCTACCTCCCCAAGGTCATCGAGGGCCTCGCGCGCTTGTCGAAGAACGGCCTGCGCTATCCGATTCCCCCCTACGGCATCCAGTCCGACGCCGGCGCCGGCCTCGCCGTCAGCTACGCGGACAAGCGCACGACGTAGCGCGCGCGGGGCGGGGGTGGGGACGGGGGGGCGGAAGCCGGACCGCGTAGGCTCTCCATACGCTGCGTGCTCGCGTTCGCTCGCTGATGCGCGTGCCGCCGATCGGGCGTACCCAACGGCTTCCGCCCCCCCGGTCCCCACCCCCGCCCCGCGCGCTCCCGCGTGGTGCCCGGGCCACAACCGCCGGCGGCGGACAGCGTGGTCGAGCCAGCTGAGCGGGCCATGGAACGCGTGTGGTCGCACAACATCGAAGCACGAAGCAGGCGCGCGGTCGCGCGGCAGCCATGGTCGGCCGGCTCGGCCCGCTCGCCGAGCCACACCGAAAAATGTAGGAGGGAAGGGGCAGGGCCGCGCGCTGTCCCGGTGGCCACGCACCACGCGATGCCCGGGAATGCCGACGCCGGCGCATGGGCGCGGGGTGGGGCCGGCTCAGCGAGCCGTGTAGTACGTGTAGATTCGCCGCAGCGGGTGACGAAGCAAGCGCGCGTCGCGAATTACCCACAGTCAGTCGGCTCGTCGAGCCGGCCCCACCCCGCGCCCATGCGCCGGTAGCGCGACGCCCGAGATTCTGCTACGGTGCGTATCGCTGTTCGCGCCCGGGTGCCCCTGAACGGGCCCAGGGAAGGCGGTGTGAATCCGCCGCGACCCCGTCACTGTAATCGGGGACGAAACCCGCAGAAGCCACTGGCCGGTGACGGCCGGGAAGGCGCGGGGAGTAGGACGATCCGAGAGCCAGGAGACCTGCCCGGGCGCGCACCATCACGACCGGTCTTCGCGGGAGGACCTGGAGGAACGTGGCGCGCTCACATCTCATCCTCGGCGGAGCCCGCAGCGGCAAGAGCCGCTTCGCGGTCGAGAGCCAGCCGCGCCAGGCGCGCGTCGCCTTCATCGCCACGGCGCAGGCCGGGGACGGCGACATGGCGGCGCGCATCGCGCGCCACCGCGCCGAGCGCCCCCGTCACTGGCTGACGATCGAGGAGCCCTTCGACGTCCTCGCGCGGCTCGGCGACCTCGCCGGGCGCGCGGAGGCGGCGATCGTCGATTGCCTGACGCTGTGGGTCGCCAACCGGCTGCTGCGCGGCGACGACGACGAGGCCATCCTGCGCGAGACCGAGGCGCTGGCCGGCGCGGTCAAGCGCGCGCCGTTGTCCGTGACGCTGATCAGCAACGAGGTGGGCGATGGTGTGCATCCCGAGACCGCCGCGGGGCGGCGCTTCCGCGACCTCCTCGGCCTCGTCAACCAGCGCCTCGCCGCCGCCTGCGACGCCGTGACCCTCATGGTCGCGGGCGTGCCGCTCGTCATCAAATCCACACCGGAGGGCTCCCGTGACCACGCTCCCCAGGCTCCTTGAGGCCATCGGCCCGCTCGACGACGCCCTCGCCGCGGAGGCGCGCCGTCACCTCGACAACCTGACCAAGCCGCCGGGCAGCCTCGGCCGGCTCGAGGAGCTCGCCGCCCGGCTGGCCGTCCTGCGCGGCGGGCCGCCGAGCGTCGCCCGTCCCGTGGTCTTCACCTTCGCCGCCGATCACGGTGTGACGGCCGAGGGCGTCAGCGCCTATCCCCAGGTGGTGACCGTGCAGATGGTCGAGAACTTCCTGCGCGGCGGCGCGGCGATCAACGTGCTGGCGCGCCAGGCCGGCGCGCGCGTCGTCGTGGCCGATTTCGGGGTCGCGAGCCCGCTCGGCGAGCGCGAGGGCCTGATCGCGTGCCCGATCGGCCCGGGCACCGCGAACATGGCGCGCGGGCCAGCGATGAGCCGCGCGCAGGCGATCGGCGCGATCGAAGCGGGCGCAGCGCTGGCGGAGGACGCGATGGACGCCGGCGCCGACCTGCTCGCCACGGGCGAGATGGGCATCGGCAACACCACCGCGGCCAGCGCGATCACCGCGGCGATCACCGGCGCGCCGCCCGAGGCGGTGACCGGGCGCGGCACCGGGGTGGACGACGCCACGTGGCGGCGCAAGGTCGAGGTCGTGCGCCGCGCGCTCGCCGTGAACGTCCCCGATCCGCGCGACGGCCTCGCCGTGCTCGCCGCCGTCGGCGGCTTCGAGATCGCCGGCCTGACGGGCGTCGTCCTCGCGGCGGCGGCACGGCGGATTCCCGTCGTGCTCGACGGCTTCATCTCGGGCGCCGCCGCGCTCGTCGCCGCCGCGCTCGCGCCCCACGCGCCCGCCGCGATGTTCGCCGCCCACCGCTCCGCGGAGCCCGGCCATGCGCTCGCGCTTGCCCATCTCGGGCTCGCGCCCTACCTCGAGCTCGGGATGCGGCTGGGCGAGGGGACGGGCGCGGCGCTCTTCGTGCACCTGGCGCGCGCGGCGGCGCTCGTCTACCGCGAGATGGCGACCTTCAAGTCCGCCGGAGTGTCCGGGCCCGCGTGATGGCCACGCGCGTCCTCGTGGTGGCTGGCGCCGCGAGCGGGGTCGGCAAGACCACGGTCACCCTCGGTCTGCTCGAGGCCCTGCGCCGCCGCGGGCTCGCCGTGCAGGCCTTCAAAGTCGGCCCCGACTTCATCGATCCGGGTCTGCACGAGGTCGTCACCGGCCGGCCCTCCTTCACGCTCGACGGCTGGATGTGCGGGCGCGAGGCGGTGCTCGCCACCGTCGCCCGCGAGGCCGCGGGCGCCGACGTCGCCCTCGTCGAGGGCGTGATGGGCTGCTTCGACGGCGCCGACGCCACCGGGGACGACGGCTCCACCGCGCAGGTGGCGAAGTGGCTCGGGGCGCCCGTGGTGCTGGTCATCGACGCGGGCGGCCAGTCGCGCAGCGCCGCGGCCACGGTGCTCGGCTTCGAGCGCTTCGACCCCGCGCTCGCCATCGCCGGCGTCATCGTCAATCGGGTCGGCGGCGAGGGCCACGCGCGCTGGCTCGCCGAGGCCATCGGCGCGCGCTGCCGCGCCGTCCCCCTCGGCTTCCTCGCGCGGGACGAGGCGCTCACCGTGCCCGAGCGTCATCTCGGCCTGTTCACCGCCGCGGAGGGCGTGCTCGACGGCGCGCGGCGGGCGCGCCTGGCGGACGCCCTCGAGCGCGGGGTGGACCTCGATCGGCTGCTCGCCCTGGCCGCGCCGCTCGCGGCGCCGAGGGGCGAGCCCCTCACGGCGGCGCCGCCACGCGCGCGCATCGGGGTGGCGCGCGATCGCGCGTTCCAGTTCTACTACGCGGAGAACCTCGCGCGGCTGCGGGCGGCCGGCGCCGAGCTGGTTGCCTGGAGCCCGCTGGCCGACGAGGCGCTGCCCGTCGTCGACGGGCTCTACCTCGGCGGCGGGTATCCCGAGCTCCACGCCGCGCGGCTGGCCGAGAACGAGCCCATGCGCGCGGCCGTCGCCGCCTTCGTCCGCAACGGCCGGCCGGTGTACGCCGAATGCGGCGGGCTGATGTACCTCGCCGAGACCCTCGAGGATCAGGACGGCGCCGTGCACCCGATGGTCGGCGTGCTGCCGATCGGGGTGCGGATGCGCCCACCCCGCATGACGCTCGGCTATCGCGAGGTGACGTTCGCCGCCGACACCCCGCTCGGCCGGGGCGGCGCGGTCGTCCGCGGCCAGGAGTTCCACTACTCGACGCCCGATGCCGTGCCCGCCGCCGTGCCCCGCGCGTGGCGCGTGCGCGGCGGCGGGGCCGAGCGCGCCGAGGGCTACCTCGTCGACGCGGCCTTGATGACCTACCTCCACCTCCACTTCGCCTCGTGCCCCGAGCTCCCGCACCACTGGGTCGAGACCTGTGCAAGGCTCGCCCGGCGACATGCCTCCGTCACGCCGTAACGCCGGCCTCGCCGTCGGCGTCCTGCTGGCGCTGCTGTCGGCGGCGACGCCGGCCCACGCGGTCAGGCTGCGCGACATGACGGGGCGCGAGGTGATGCTCGCGTCCGAGCCGAAGCGGATCGTCTCGCTGGTGCCGAGCGTGACGGAGCTGATCTACGCGCTCGGGGGCGAGGAGCGGCTGGTCGGGGTGACGGACTTCTGCGACTGGCCTCCGGCCGCCCGGCAGAAGCCGAGCGTGGGCGGCATGATCAACCCCAACCTCGAGGTCCTGGCCACCTTGCGGCCGGATCTCGTGATCGCGACCGACGCCGGCAACCGGCAGGAGACGTTCGTCCACCTCCGGGAGCTCGGGATCGCCGTCTACCTCGTGCACGCGCGGCACCTCGCCGAGGTCATGGACGTCACCGCGCGCCTCGGCGCGCTCACCGGCCGAGAGGCCGCCGTCGCCCCGGTGACCGCCGGTCTGGGGCGGCGCATCCAGGCCGTCACGCGGGCGGTGGCGCCGTTCCGGAAGCCGCGCGTGCTGTACGTGCTGTGGCCCGAGCCCCTCATCGTGCCCGGCCGCGACGCGCTGATCGGCGACCTGATCCTCGCTGCGGGCGGCGACAGCATCACGGCGGCCGAGCCCAGCGACTATCCGCGCTTCAGCCTCGAGGCGGCGGTGGCCCGCGCGCCCGAGGTGATCCTGCTCGCCGACCACGGCAGCGGCACGGGGGCGATCCCGCGTCAGAAGTGGGACCGGCTCACGAGCCTTCCGGCCGTGCGAAGCGGCCGCATCCATTCCGTCAACGGCACGCTGCTGCACCGCTACGGGCCGCGGCTCGTCGAGGGGCTGGAGCAGCTGGCCCGCGCGATCCACCCCGAGGCCTTCCGGTGAGCCCGGCGCGCCGCCTGCTTGCCGTGCTCGCGGTCCTCGGCGCCGCCCTCGCGGCGCTGGCGGTCGCGGCGACGTTTCTCGGCGGCGCGGCGCTCTCGCCGGCGACCGTCGTCGCGGTGCTGAGCGGCCGCGCGCCGGCGGGCGCCACGGAGACGGTGGTGATCCTGAGCCTGCGACTGCCGCGGATCGCCGCCGCCAGCCTCGCCGGGGGCGCGCTCGCGGTGGCCGGCGCCGCGTTCCAGGCGCTGACGCGCAATCCGCTCGCCGAGCCCTCGGTGCTGGGCGTCTCGAGCGGCGCCGCCTTCGGTGTGGTCCTGGCGCAGCTCGCCGGGCTTGGCGACTCCCTGAGCCAGCTCCTCGGGCTCGCCGGCTTCGCGTTCGCCGGGGCGTTGCTGGCCGGAACGGTCGTCTACCTGATCGCCGCCGTCGACGGCGCGCTGCCGGTGCAGACGCTCCTGCTCGCCGGGGTGATCGTGGGGATCTTCTTCGCCTCGGCGATCACCGCCATGACCTCGGTCATCGACGTGAACCGGCTCGGCGGGATCATCCACTGGCTCCTCGGCAACGTCGGGCCGCTGCCGCCCGTGTCGCTCGCGGTGTTCGCCGGCCTCGCCGCGCTCGGATTCTGGCTGGTGCTCGGCCGGGCGCGCGAGCTGAACCTCCTGGCGCTCGGGGAGGAGGCCGCCGCGCAGCTCGGGGTCATGGTCGAGCGGCTCAAGCTCCGCATCTTCGTCGGCGCCGCGCTGCTGACCGCGACGGTGGTCGCCTTCGCGGGCCCCATCGGCTTCGTGGGGCTGATCGTGCCGCACGCGCTCCGCCTGTTCCTGGGCGCCGACAACCGGTTCCTCGTGCCCGCGACGCTGCTCGGCGGCGCGAGCTTCCTGCTCCTCGCCGACACCATCGCGCGCAGCATCGTCGCCCCGGCGGAGCTGGCGGTCGGCGTCATCACGTCGCTCTGCGGCGCCCCGTTCTTCATCTGGGTGCTGCGCACGCGGCCCCGGGTCGCCCTGTGACGCCGCTGCTCGAGCTCGACGGCGTCGGCTTTCGCTACCCGGCGCCGGCCGGCGGGCGCGGCGGGTTCGCGCTCGCCGACGTCTCGCTCGCGCTCGCACCGGGCGAGGTGCTCGCGGTGATCGGGCCCAACAGCGCCGGCAAGACCACGCTCATCCGGCTGCTCAGCCGGGTGCTCGAGCCCGACGCCGGCGAGATTCGCCTGGATGGCCGGCCGCTCGCCGAGGTGCCGCGGGCGGCCCTGGCCCGGGCCGTTGCCGTCGTGGCACAGGACGCTCCGCCGGCGCTGCCGTTCTCGGTCGAGCAGCTCGTGCTCATGGGTCGCTATCCCCACGCGCCCACGCGGTTCTTCGAGAGCGATGACGACCGTGCGGCGGCCCGGGAGGCGATGGCGCTGACCGGCGTGGCCGAGCTCGCGCCGGCCCCGGTGGGGCGGCTCGGGGGCGGCGAACGCCAGCGGGTCATGCTGGCCCGGGCGCTCGCCCAGCGGCCGCGCCTGCTCGTGCTCGACGAGCCCACCGCGCACCTGGATCTGCGCTACCAGGTGGAGTGCGTGGCCCTGCTGCGTCGGGTGAACCGCGAGCGGGGGGTCGCCATCGTGCTCGTGTCGCACGACCTCGACCTCGCGGCCGAGGTGGCCGACCGGCTGCTGTTCCTCGACCGGGGCCGCGTCGCGCGGCTGGGCGCCGCCGTCGACGTTCTCGAGGAGCGTCTGCTGTCCGAGATCTACGGCTGCCGGGTCACGGTCGAGCGTAATCCAGAGAGCGGCCGCCCCAGCGTCCGCGTGGTCTGGCCCGCCGCTCCCGCCGGAGCGCCCGCACACCGGCGATGACATGTAGTGGCAGTGTGAGGTGAGCGGCGCCGGAGCGCCGTGAGGCGCGATCGCCGCGAGCCGAACGGTTTGCGAGGTGGGCGTGCTATGCACGTCCGCCGAGCGGCGAAATGAAGGAGGTGAGAGCCGGGTAGGACCGAACGACGTGCCCCGGGTCGAGGGAAGCTGGTGAGGTCCTCGTCGAGGACCGAGACCGGCACGGTTCCCGCCACTGTGAGTGGGGAGCGGAGTCCCGAATCCGACGCATGACGCCACTGTCCCGCGTGACCGCGGGATGGGAAGGCGGGGGCGTCCGCGACGATCCACGAGTCAGGAAACCTGGTCCCGGGGCGAGCTTCCAACCCTTTCGAGGAAAAAGGAGTGAAGTGATGCTGCGAGCCGTCCTGACCGGGCTGTTGCTGCTGATCGTCAAGGTTTCGCCCGGCGCCGCCCAGGAGGGCGCCGCGCAACCTCGATCCCGTCGTCGTCACCGCGACCAAGATCGACACCAGGCAATCGGAGACCGGCGCCGCGGTGACCGTGGTGACCGAGGAGGAGATCCGCTCCTACAACTACTCGAGCGTCGACGAGGTCCTCCGCAAGGTCCCCGGCGTCGAGGTCCAGCGCTCCGGCGGCCTCGGCAAGACCTCGCAGATCAAGATGCGCGGCGCCGGCGCCGACCAGGTCCTCATCCTGGTCGACGGCCTGCGGGTGGCGAGCCCGACCCTGGGCACCGCCGATCTCTCGGAGCTGTCGCTCGACGCCATCGAGCGCATCGAGGTCGTGCGCGGCCCGCAGTCCACCCTCTACGGCGCCGACGCGATCGGCGGCGTCATCAACATCATCACCAGGAAGGGCCAGGGCCCGCCGCAGGGCATGCTCTGGGGCGAGGTCGGCACTTACGAGACCTTCCGTGAGCGCGCATCGGTTCAAGGGGCCCTCGGCCGGTTCAACTACGCGTTCTCGGAGAGCCACTACGACACGCGCGGCTACATCCGCCGGTTCGACAACGACGACGCCACCCAGACGGCGCTGGCGGGGCGGATCGGCTACGACTTCCCGTGGAAGGGGGACCTGTCGCTGTCCGTGCGCTACTCGAAGACGGATCTGGACCTGCCCATCAACAGCACCTTCCCTCTCGTGATCCTCGATCCCAACCAGCGGCAGCAGACCGAGACGTACCTCTTCAACCTCGCCTACAAGCAGCCCATCGTCGACTGGTGGCGTATCAGCGGACGCTGGGGCCAGTGGTGGAACAACCAGGGCTACGAGCAGGGGGTGGCGGGGAAGACGATCGTGACGGCGATGCCCACCATCTCGCAGATCGACACCTTCCGGCGCGAGTTCGAGCTGGTGAACGCCTTCGACATGGGGAAGTGGAGCACGCTGACCGCGGGCTTCGAGCACCGCCAGGAGCACGGCGAGAATCGCAGAGTGACGCGGCAGACGATCAACGTCTTCGCGGGGTTCCTCCAGGAGGAGCTGCGCTTCTTCGACCGCCTCTTCCTGAGCGGCGGCGCGCGCGCCGAGGACAACGACAGCTTCGGCTCCGCCATCACCCCGCGCGCGGCCGTCGCCTTCAACGTCAAGGAAACCGGTACCCGGCTGCGCGCCTCCTGGGGCAAGGGCTTCCGCGCCCCGACCATCAACGACCTCTTCTTTCCCGGCTTCGGCAACCCGCTCCTCAAGCCGGAGCGCAGCGAGAGCTACGACGTCGGCTTCGACCAGCGGCTCTTCGCGAACCGCGTGCGCTTCGGCGGCACGTACTTCCACAACGAGTTCACCCAGCTCATCCAGTTCATCCTCGACCCCGCCACCTTCTCCTTCCAGCCCGAGAACGTGGGGCGCGCCCAGTCCGAGGGCATCGAGAGCTACCTCGAGATCGATCCGCTCGACTGGCTGCTGCTCTACGCCAACCACACCTACACGCACGCCATCGACCGCGTGAGCCACCTCGAGCTGCGGCGCTTCCCGCACCAGCGGTTCAACGCCGGCGCGCAGGTGACGCCGATCAGCCGCCTGACCGTTTTCGTGCAGGGCACCGGGGTGACCAAGCAGTTCGAGGGCGAGGACCAGGGGTACAATCCCGGCTGGTACCGGGTGGACGCGGGCGGAACCCTGCGGCTCGCGGACCGCGTCGGAATACTACACAAGCTCGAGTTGACGCTGCGCATGGAGAACCTGACCGGCAATCGCTACCACGAGGTCCAGGGCTTCCGGGCCGCCGGCTTCAGCGGCCTGCTCGGGCTCCGGGCCTTCTTCCAGTGACGAGGCGCGGGTGATCGACGGCGTGGCGATCGACGTGGACGCGGAGGCCGTGGTGGTCACGGCCCGGCACCCGCTCCACGTCGTCTCCTCGGCGGTCGTCGGCGGCGGCCTCGCCGAGGCCCGCGCCCTCATCAACGTCCACGTCCCCAAGGGCTTTCACGCAGAGGACGCGACCGACGTCCTCGGGGGCTTCGCGCGCCGGCGCGGCGTGCCCACGCCCTGGGTCGGCCTCCTCACGGCGGCGGCCACCGAGCATGCCGAGCGGGCGGACGTCGCGGCGGCCGGCCTGCGCGCCTGCGCGATCGTCACTGTCGGGCTCAGCAACCGCTCGGCGGCCGGGCGCAGCGCGGCGGCCGCGTGGTGCCCCTCCACCATCAACACGATCCTCATCGTGGATGCCGCGCCGGAGCCGGCCGCGCTCGTCAACCTCGTCATCACGGCGACCGAGGTGAAGGCGCTTGCCCTCGCCGGGGCCGGCGTGCGCACCGACGACGGCGAGCCCGCGAGCGGGACCTCGACGGACGCCGTGGTCGTGGCTGCGACCGGCCGCGGTCCGCGGTGCCGGTTCGGAGGCCCCGTCAGCGAGCTCGGCGCCTGCGCGGCGGCCGCCGTGCGCGAGGCGATGGAACGCGGCGTGCGCCGCTGGCTCGAGGCCCATCCGTGAGGCGCAGGCCGTCCGTCGGATTCTTCGGCTCGCTCGCGCTCCACGGCGCGCTCGTCGTCGTGCTCGTGCTCGTCCCGCGCGAGACGGCGCTACCCGGGCTGTTCATCGACCTCACGATCGGCGAGCCCGTGGCGCCTGCCGGCCCGCCGCCGGGCCTCGCCGGCCGCGACGGGGCGTGGCCGGCATCCGCCGCCCCGGCTCTCGCCGCACGACCCGCGCGCCGGGCCTCCGCGGTCACGAGGCCTCGGGCCGTGGAGTCCCCGCCGCCGTCCGCATCGCCCGCGGCCCCCCCCGGCGACGACAAGATGCCGCCCGCCGGTCCGACGCCTCGGGTGGAGGCCGCGGCGCTGGCGCAGAGCGCTCCCACGCCTGACCTCGCGCCCGCCCCCGGCGCGTCCGTCGCGCCGCCGGCGACGGCGCCGACCGTCACGGGGACCGCGGGTGGAGACGGCGACGCTCGCGGGATGCGAGGAGGCTCGACCGGCGCGGGCGCCCTGACGACGGTGGCCGCCGGTGCCGATGCCGGCGGCGCGGGACGCGGCGTCACCGGCGCCGGGCGGGGGACGGTTGGGGACGATGGCGCGGGTGGGGGCGGGGCGCGGGGCGAGGTCGCCGAGTACTCCGGGTACCTCGCGGCCTTCCGACGGCTCATCCAGGAGTCGCTGCTCTACCCGATGGCCGCCCGGCGCCGCAACCTCACGGGCACCGTGCAGATCGAGGTCGTCATCGCGCCGACCGGCGCCGTGGGGCGGGTCGCGGTGCACGCCTCCTCGTCTCACGCGCTGCTCGACGAGGCGGCGGTCGAGACGGTGCGACGGCTCCGGCCGCTGCCGTTCCCCGCCGGGGTGCCGCCACGGACGCTGACCGTCAGGATCCCGGTCGTCTTCCGCCTCGAATGACGACGCCCCGCCCGGCCCCGTGCCTGATGGTGCAGGGAACGGCCTCGGGGGCTGGCAAGAGCACGCTGGTGGCCGCGCTGTGCCGGATCTTCCGGCGGCGCGGCTGGCGCGTGGCGCCCTTCAAGGCGCAGAACATGGCGCTGAATGCCGCGGTGACCTCCGACGGCGGCGAGATCGGGCGGGCGCAGGCGGCGCAGGCCGAGGCGGCCGGCGTCGAGCCGACGGTGGACATGAACCCGATCCTCCTGAAGCCCGAGGCCGAGGACCGCTCGCAGCTCGTCGTGCGTGGCATTGCGGTCGCCAGCGTGGACTTCGACGAGTACGCGCGGATGACGCCGTTGCTCCTGCCCGTGGTCGCCGAGAGCCTCGCGCGCCTGCGCGCCGGCCACGATCTGGTCGTCATCGAGGGCGCCGGCAGCCCGGCGGAGATCAATCTCAATGCCCACGAGATCGTCAACATGCGCATCGCGCGTCTGGCCGCGGCCCCCGTGCTGCTCGTCGGCGACGTCGATCGCGGCGGCGTCTTCGCCGCTCTCGTGGGCACCCTGGCGCTGCTCGAGCCCGACGACCGCGCGCGCGTGCGCGGGCTCGTCGTCAACAAGTTCCGCGGCGACCGGCGCCTGCTCGAGCCCGGGCTCGACGAGCTCGCGCGGCGGACCGGAGTGCCGGTGCTGGGCGTGGTGCCGTGGATCCCCGAGCGGCTCGTGCCCGAGGAGGACTCGCTGGTGCTGGAGGCGCCCGCCCCGCGGCGCGATCCCGCGGCCCTCGACATCGCGGTGATGAAGCTGCCCCGCATCGCCAACTTCGACGACCTCGAGCCCCTCGCCGCCGAGCCGGGCGTCGGCGTCCGCTTCGTGCGCGCGCGGCAGGATCTCGGCGCGCCCGACCTGATCGTCGTGCCCGGGAGCAAGAGCACGGTCGCGGATCTCGGGTGGCTCCGCGCCATCGGGCTGGCCGAGGCCCTGCAAGCGCTGGCGGCGCGCGGCACGCCCGTGCTCGGGCTCTGCGGCGGCTACCAGATGCTGGGCGCGACGATCGAGGATCCCGCGGGCATCGAGTCGTCCACGCCCGTGGCGTCGGGCCTCGGGCTGCTGCCCGTCGTGACCAGATTCGCGTGCGCCAAGACGACGCGGCGGGTCCGCGCGCGCGTCCTGCCGGAGGCGGGGCTCCTCGCCGGCGCCGCCGGCGCCGAGGTCACGGGCTACGAGATCCACGCTGGCGACACCGACACCGGCGGCGCGCGGCGGCCGTTCGCGGTGCTGGAGCGTGGTGGCCGGCCGGCTGCCGGCCACGACGGCGCGGTCAGCGACGACGGGCTCGTGCTCGGCAGTTACCTGCACGGCGTTTTCGCGAACCCGGCGCTCCGGCGCGCGCTCCTCGTCGCCCTCGCCGCGCACCGCGGGCTGGCCGCCGACCCGCGCTGGGGGACCGGGCCCGCCATCGATCCCTACGATCGTCTCGCTGACATCGTCGAGGCCGCCCTCGACGTGGGAGCCATCGAGAAGCTCGTGCAGCCGTGAGGGCACTGGCGGTGGTCGCCCTCGCGCTGGCCCTCGACGTCGCGCTCGGCGATCCTCCCAACCGCTGGCATCCCGTCGCGTGGATCGGAGCGCTCGTCGGGTGGGGGCGACGGCGGCTGGCCCACGGCCCGCCCACGCGGCTGCGCGGCGCCGGCGCCGCGCTGCTCGTGACCGTCGCGGCGGTGGCCGCGGTCGCCGGCGGCGTGGTCGTCGTCGCGGCGCGCGCCGCCGGCCCCGTCGGCCTCCTCGTCGAGGCCCTCGCCCTCAGCGCGCTGCTCTCCGTGCGGGGCCTGACCGTCGCCGCGCGACGGGTCGCGCGACGCCTGGAGGCGCGCGATCTCGTCGGCGCGCGCAGCGCGGTCGGCACCGATCTGGTGAGCCGCTCCACCGCGCTGCTCGACCGGGGGCACGTGGCCTCCGCGGCGATCGAATCCGTCGCCGAGAATCTGACCGACTCCATCGTCGCCCCGATCACCTTCTACCTCGCGTTCGGCCTGCCCGGCGCTGCCGTCTACCGGGCGGTGAACACCGCGGACGCGATGATCGGCTACCGGGGCGGCGTGCTCGAGCACTTCGGCCGCGCGACGGCGCGTCTCGACGACCTGCTGAATCTGGTGCCGGCACGGCTGGCGGCGTGCGCGCTCGTGATCGCGGCGCCCTTCGCCGGCGCGAGCGCGCGCGGCGCGCTGGCCATCGCGTGGCGCCATCACCGGCGCACCGCGAGCCCCAACGCCGGCTGGACGATGGCCGCCATGGCCGGCGCCCTCGGCCTCACGCTCGAAAAACCTGAAGCCTACGTCCTCGGTACCGGCCCCCTCCCCGAGCCCGCCGACATCGATCGCAGCCTCCGCGTGCTGGTCGCCGCCACGCTCGTCGCCCTGGTGGCGGCCGCGGTCGTCATCGTGCTGATCCACCCTGTATGATCGATGAGTTAGCCGACCTGTCCTGAGATCCGACTGGATGGTGAGCGGCGGGGCGGGGATGGGGTCGCTGTGGCGGAAGCCGGAGCGCGTAGGCTCTCGATGCATGGCGTGCTCGCGTTCGCTCGCTTGCGCGCGCGGGCGCCCACCGCACGTACCCAACGGCTTCCGCCACCCCGACCCCATCCCCGCCACGCGGCGTCGCCGCGGGGCTCGATGGCCTCGCTCGCGATTGGTCCCTCGCCACCCGCACGTCATTGTCGGCGCGCGGCGCGCGCCGTGCGTGGGCGTCGCGTGAGCGTTTTTCTTCGGCGCGCGCAGAGGCGGCGGGTATGATGAGCTTATCGCCGCCGCGAGCGGCGATTTTTCGCTTACGCCATGCGGATTACGGACCGACTCGGTGAGGGCGTGCGGACGGCGCTGGGGGCCGCAGGGCTGCCAGCGGTGACGGATCTCGTGTGGGAAGTGCCGCGCCAGACCGAGCACGGCGACTACGCGACCAACGTCGCCATGACCCTGGCGCGCGAGACCAGGCAGGCGCCGCGGAAGATCGCCGAGGCCATCGTGCGGCACTTCCCGGCGCTGCCGGAGGTCGACCGACTCGAGGTCGCCGGCCCGGGGTTCGTCAACGTGTTCCTGTCGCATGCCTGGTGCGCGAGCGCGCTGCGCGAGGTCCTCGCCGCCGGGCCCGCGTACGGCCGCGGCGACCGCCATCGCGGCCAGCGCGCGCGGCTCGAGTTCGTCTCGGCCAATCCCACCGGGCCGCTCGTGATCGTCAATGCGCGCGCCGCCGCCGTCGGCGATGCGCTGGCGCACCTGCTGCGCGCGCAGGGCGCCGAGGTGACGACGGAGTACTACGTCAACGACTCCGGCAACCAGTTCGAGGCCCTCGCGCGCTCCTTTCGCGCGCGCGTGCTCCAGCAGCTCGGGGTGGACGAGCCGCTGCCCGATTCCGGATATCCCGGCGAGTACCTTGTCGACCTCGCCAAGCAGTACCTCGCCGAGCACCCGGCGGTGCGACGGGACAGGACCGCGCAGGCCCAGGCGCAGGCGGCCGATCCCCAAGCGCTGGCGCGCCTCGGTCGCTGGGCCGTGGATCGGATCGTCGACGGGCAGCGCAGGGTGCTGGCCGACTACGGCGTCGCGTTCGACGTGTGGACGTCCGAGCAGGGCGACGTGCGGGATGCGGGGCTGCCGGCCCAGGTGATCGAGGAGCTACGCAAGCGCCACCTGACCTACGAGGCGCTCGAGGGGGAGTCCGACGACAGGGCCCCGGCCCGGCCGCCCAGGGCGCAGCCGCCCCGGGCGGACGCCCCGGCGCTGTGGTTCCGCGCGTCGCAGTACGGCGACGAGAAGGACCGCGTGCTGCGCAAGTCGAGCGGCGAGCCGACCTACTTCGCCGTCGACATCGCCTTCCACCACGCCCTGAAGTTCGCGGACTTCGACCGGGTCATCACGCTGATCGGTCCCGACCACCATGGCTACCTCGCCCGCATGCGCGCCGCCCTGCAGGCGCTCGGCCACCCGCCGGAGGCGTTCGAGATCCTGATCATCCAGCTCGTGACCCTGCTGCGGGACGGCGAGCCCGTGCGGATGTCCAAGCGCCGGGGCGAGTTCGTGCTGATGGAGGAGCTGCTCGAGGAAGTCGGCCGCGACGCCGCGCGCTTCACGTTCCTCATGCGCCGCCACGACAGCCCGCTCGACTTCGACCTCGCCGTGGCCACGCGCCAGTCGGCCGACAATCCCGTCTACTACGTGCAGTACGCCCACGCCCGGGTGCGCAGCCTCTTCCGCCAGGCCGCCGAGCAGGGGATGGCGGCGCCCCCCTGGAGCGAGGTGATACTCGCCCGGCTGCTCCTGCCCGAGGAGCAGCAGATCATCAAGCACCTGGCGCAGTACCCGGAGCTGGTGGCCAGCGCCGCGCGGGCCCTCGAGCCGCACCGCATCGCCTACTGGCTCTACGAGCTGGCGGGGCTCTTCCACCCGTACTACAAGAACCACCGCGTGCTCCAGCCCGATCACGAGCTCGCGCTCGCGCGGCTCGCGCTCTGCGCCGGCGTGGGACGGGTCGTCGCCAACGGCCTCGCCCTGCTCGGGGTGAGCGCGCCGGAGAGCATGTGACGGCGGTGCGCCGCCAGCGCCGCGACCGCCCGTTCCGCCCGCTGCTCGTCGGTCTCACCTGCCTGCTGGTCCTCGGGCTGACCTTCGCCCTCGGGGTGCTCGCGGGTCGCCACTGGCCCGTGCGTCCGGGCACCGCATCGACCATCGCGAGCGCGGGCGCCCGCGACCCTGCCCATCGCGGGGCGGCGGGGGAGGCGCGGCGGGCCGAGCCGGCGCCGGTGCTCACGTTCTACCAGGAGCTGACCGCCCCGCTGGCGCCGTCGTCGGCGGCGGCGAGGCCGAAGCCCGCCGCCAGGCGCGAGGATCCCCGCGCCCCCGGCAAGGAGGCGCAGGCCCCCCCGAAGGCTGAGGGGGTGGCCGAACCGGCGTCGACGTCCGCCGTCGCGGCGGTGGCGGCGGCGGGGCCGGCCGTGAAGGACACGCCGCCGGCGAAGGACTCGGCGGCAGTGAAGGACACGCCGGCGCCGAAGGACACGCCGCCGCCGAAGGACGCGGCCCGGGACAGGGAGGCGGGGTTCACCATCCAGGTCGGCGCGTTCACGGCGCGGCCACCCGCCGAGGCGATGACCGCCTCGCTCCGTCGCGCCGGCCACGACGCTTACGTCGCGGAGGTCGACGGCGGGCCTGCGCGCTATCGCGTGCGCGTCGGCAGCTTCCCGACCCGCGACGCCGCGCGCGACGCGGCCGCGACGCTCGCGCGCGACGGCAAGGTCGCGACGTATGTCACGCCTCGCTGATCTCGCCGCGCGTCCGGCGCGGGTGCTGATCACCGAGGACGAGTTGCGGGCGCGCGTCACCGCGCTGGGCGAAGCGCTCGCGCGCGACTACGCCGACCGCCACCCCGTGCTCGTCGGCGTGCTCAAGGGCGCGCTGCTCTTCATGGCCGACCTCATCCGGGCCGTCTCCATCGATCTGGAGACCGACTTCATCGTGCTCGCGAGCTACGGCGCCGCCACGCGCTCGTCCGGCGTGGTCAAGCTCGCCTCCGACCTGTCGCACCCCATCGAGGACCGCGACGTGGTGATCGTGGAGGACATCATCGACACCGGGCGGACGGTGTCGTACCTCAAGCGCAACCTCGAGACCCGCCGCCCGCGCAGCGTGAAGATCTGCGCGCTGCTCGACAAGATCGAGCGCCGCGAGGTCGAGGTCGACATCGACTACCTCGGCTTCACCATCCCGAACGTGTTCGTGGTCGGGTACGGCATGGATCACGCCGGCCTCTACCGCAACCTGCCGCACATCGCAACCCTCGACTCGGCGTAACCGCGCGCGGCGGCCCGGGGGTGGGGGGACGGGGTGCGGAAGCCGGACCGCGTAAGCTCTCCATGCTGGGGTGTGCTCGCGTACGCTCGCCGCTGGCGCGCGCCGACGGAACGCGTACCCAACGGCTTCCGCACCCCGTCCCCCCACCCCCGGGCCGCCGCTCCCGTTGCGTCGGGCCGACCGTCCGACGTCCTTGGGTTGAGGAAAGGCCTGGGGCGTGGGGCCTTCGAACATCACCGCTCCCGGGTCGTTGGTCCCGGACACCTCGCGGGGCGGCGGGGGAGCGGGGGCCGGAGGGGGCCGCCGGAGCCGTTGAGTACGTGCCGAGGGCGGCGTGCGCGTCGAAGCGTGCGAACGCGAGCACGGGCCGTCGCGAGAGCTCACGCGGTCCGGCTCCGGCGGCCCCCCTCCGGCCCCCGCTCCCCCGCCGTGTACGTGACGCGTCAGAGGACAGAGAGGCGTCGGGCGTGGTGATATACTGGGCGCGGATGAATCAGGTTTACAAGAATCTTGCCCTGTGGATGGTGATCGGGCTAATCGTCATCCTGCTGTTCACCGTGTTCCAGGGCGCGCAGCAGGGCGGGCAGGAGCAGCCGAACTTCTCGGAATTCCTGCGCTCGGTCGAGCAGGGCCGGGTGGACTCGGTGGTCATCCGCGGCAATCACGTCACCTACACGACCAAGGAGGGCCAGACCCTCCGCACGTACATCGTCGAGTACCCGGACCTCATCAAGACCCTGCGCGAGCACGGCGCGCGCATCGCGGTCAAGCCGCCGGACTCGAGCCCGTGGTACGGGATCTTCCTCCAGTGGGTACCGATGCTGCTGTTCATCGGCGTGTGGATCTTCTTCATGCGCCAGATGCAGGGCGGTGGCGCCAAGGCGCTGTCGTTCGGCAAGGCGCGGGCGCGGCTGGTCTCGGAGAAGCAGAACAAGGTGACGTTCCAGGACGTCGCAGGCATCGACGAGGCCAAGGAAGAGCTGCGGGAGATCATCGACTTCCTGAAGGACCCGCAGAAGTTCCAGAAGCTCGGCGGCAAGATCCCCAAGGGCGTGCTCCTCGTCGGCCCGCCCGGCACCGGCAAGACGCTGCTCGCCAAGGCCATCGCGGGGGAGGCGAACGTCCCGTTCTTCTCGATCTCGGGGTCGGACTTCGTGGAGATGTTCGTGGGCGTCGGGGCCTCCCGCGTGCGCGATCTCTTCGATCAGGGCAAGAAGCACGCGCCCTGCATCATCTTCATGGACGAGATCGACGCTGTCGGGCGGCATCGCGGCGCGGGCCTCGGCGGCGGCCACGACGAGCGCGAGCAGACCCTCAACCAGCTGCTCGTCGAGATGGACGGCTTCGAGACCAACGAGGGCGTCATCATGATCGCGGCCACCAACCGGCCCGACGTCCTCGATCCCGCGCTCCTGCGCCCCGGGCGCTTCGACCGTCAGGTCGTGGTGCCGCGGCCCGACGTCAGGGGCCGCGAGGAGATCCTGCGCGTGCACGCCCGCCGCATCCCGCTCGCGCCCGACGTCGACCTCAAGGTCCTCGCCCGGGGCAGCCCCGGGTTCTCGGGCGCCGACCTGGCCAACCTCGTCAACGAGGCGGCGCTGCTGGCGGCGCGGCAGAACAAGAAGTTCGTGGAGATGCTCGACTTCGAGAACGCCAAGGACAAGGTCCTGATGGGCGTCGAGCGGCGCTCCATGATCATCAGCGACACCGAGAAGCGGACCATCGCCTACCACGAGGCGGGCCATGCGCTCGTGGCCGACTTCCTGCCCGGCGCCGACCCGCTGCACAAGGTCACGATCATCCCGCGCGGGCGCGCCCTCGGCCTGACCATGCAGCTGCCGATGGACGACCAGTACAACTACTCGCGCGACTACCTGATCAACCGGATCACGATCCTGCTCGGCGGCCGCTCCGCCGAGGAGATCGTGCTCAACCAGCAGACCACGGGCGCCGGCGACGACCTCGAGAAGGCCACCGAGATGGCGCGCAAGATGGTCTGCGAGTGGGGCATGTCCGACCGGCTCGGCCCGCTCACCTTCGGCAAGAACGAGGAGCACATCTTCCTCGGCCGCGAGGTGACGCGCGCCAAGGACTACAGCGAGGACACCGCGCTCATGATCGATTCCGAGATCAAGCGCATCGTCGTGGAGTGCGCCTCGCGCGCGAAGAAGATCATCGAGGACAACATCGAGAAGCTCCACGCGCTGGCGCGCGCGCTGCTCGAGCGCGAGTCCCTCGACTCCGAGGAGATCGCGCGCATCCTCCGCGCGCGGCCGTTCGAGCCGGCCGGCGCCCCGGCGTGATTCTCGGAGGGGGGCTTCGTCCCCCTTCCGACGCTACGCGGGCCTGACGGCCCGCTTCGCTGCCTCCCCCCCGGGTTGCGCCGGCGAAGCCGGCGCTCGAGCCGCGCGTGGCAATACTCTCATGCGCCCAGAACGGCACTCGAAGCGCGATCACGGTCAGTCGATTTGGTCGCCGGCGGTTGCGACAGGGGGAGGTCTCGGAGGGGGGCGAAGCACCCCTCTGAGGTTATAGTCGGGCATGGGGCGGGCGAAGCTCGGGGGAGTGCTCGTCGGGGATGGCGCGCCGGTGGGGGTGATCGGGGCGCTCAACGTCAGCCCCGAGTCGTTCTACGCGGGCTCCGTGCACCGGGACCTCGATGACCTCGTGCGGGCGGGGGAGGGGATGGTTGCGGCGGGGGCGGTGGCGGTGGACGTCGGGGCTCGGTCGACGGCGCCATACCTCGAGACCGCGATCTCCGACGGGGAGGAGGCTGGCCGGCTGGCCTCGGCCGTTGCCCGACTCGCCGCGGTCTTGCCCGTGCCCGTCTCCGCCGACACTGCCCGCGAGGGGGCCGCGCGCGCGGCGCTAGACGCCGGGGCGCGGATCGTCAACGACGTGACCGCGCTGGCGGACGCCGGGATGGCGCGTCTCGTCGCCGAGCGCGGCGCCGGGCTGATCATGATGGCCGCGCCGGGCGCGCCGCCGTTGCGGCCGGACCCGCTCGACACCGTCGCCGCGTTGCTGGAGGCTGGCCTCGCCCGCGCGCGCAGGGCGGGAGTTCCCGACGAGCACGTCGTCCTCGATCCCGGGATCGGCTTCTTCCGGGAGGCGGAGGGCCTCGCGTGGCACGAGTGGGACTGTCGCGTGCTGGCCGGGCTCGAGGGCCTGGCCGCGCTCGGGCGGCCGCTCTGCGTCGGCGTGTCGCGCAAGTCCTTCCTCGGCGCCGTCACCGGCCGTGGGGCCGTGGAGGCGCGCCTGGCCGCGTCGCTGGCGGCCACCGCCGTCGCCGTCTGGAACGGGGCGGCCCTGATCCGGACCCACGACGTGGCCGAGACCCTCGACGCGGTCCGCGTGGCCGAGCGCCTGGCCGAGACGCGGCGGCGATGAGCGAGGCGCTCGCGCCCTTCGGCTGGCGCGACGTCGTCGACATCCTCCTGGTCGCCGTCGTCGTCTACCGCGTGGCCGCCACCTTCCGAGGCACGCGGACGGTGCAGTTGCTGGTCGGCGTCGCCGCGCTCGTGGTCGCGTCCCTGGCGGCCCGGCGGCTCGAGATGCGCAGCGTGCAGTGGCTGCTCGACAACTTCTGGTCCTTCTGGGCCGTGGCGCTCATCGTGCTCTTCCAGCCCGAGCTTCGGCGGGCGGTGGAGCGCATCGGGCAGGGGCGCGTGTTCCACGGCATCCTCGGCGGCTTCCGCGCCGAGCGCGCGCGCGTGGTCGACCACGTCGTCGCCATGACGCAGTCACTCGTGGCCCGCCGCATCGGCGCGCTGGTGGTGATCGAGCGCTCGGGCGGGCTCCGCCCGTACGCCGACCTGGGCGTGCCGCTGGACGCGCTGGTCTCGGCCGAGCTCCGGGAAGCCCTGTTCGTGCCGCCCTCGCCGCTCCACGACGGCGCGGTGCTCGTGCGCTGCGCTCGCCTGGCGGCGGCCGGCTGCTTCCTGCCGCTCTCGCGCAACGCCGCCGTCGGCCGGCAGCTCGGCAGCCGGCGTCGCGCCGCGCTCGGCATCACGGAGGAAACCGACGCCATCGCCGTCGTCGTCTCCGAGGAGACCGGCCGCGTCTCGCTCGCAGTCGAGGGCATCATCGAGGCCGTGGCCGATCCGGTCGATCTGTCACGACGGCTCAACGCGCTGATCGGGGGGCCGACGGACGCGCAGCCCTCCTCATTCTGGAGCGGGGTGCGGCGCACGCTCCGGGCCCCCGACCGCGCCTGATGTCGCGGTGGCCGCTCGACAACTGGCACCTGAAGCTGCTCTCGCTCACCATCGCCGTCGCGCTGTGGGCGTTCGTGGTGAGCAGCGATCGCCGCCAGGTCACGAGGGCCGCGCCGGTGGAGTACGTGGGGGTCGGACCCAACGTCATCCTCGTCGGGGCGCCGCGCGAGACCGTCGATGTCCAGGTCGAGGTCACCCGGTGGACGGCGGCACGCGTGGGCCCCGGCAGTCTCCGCGCTCGCGCGAACCTCGCCGGGCTCGGTGAAGGCGAGAGCGTGGTTCAGCTGTCGCCGGCCGACGTGCAGGCCCCCGCCGGGGCGACGGTGGTGCGTGTGGCGCCGGCGCGGCTGCGCGTCATCCTCGCCGCCGCCGTCGAGCGGACCCTGCCCGTGGTGGCCCGGCTGCGGGGCGCGCCCGCACCGGGCACCACGGTCGACCGCATCGTGGTCGATCCCGCCGCTGTCCAGGTCGAGGGGCCCCGGTCTACAATCGAGACGAAGGACGCGGTCGAGACGCTTCCGGTGAACGTGGCCGGGCGGCGCAGCACCCTGACCCAGTCCGTCGGTCTCGCGCTGCCGGAGTTCGTGTACCCGACGCGCGATCGGAGCGTGCAGGTGATCGTGGAGATCACGCCGGAGGCGTCGATGGCGGGCAGGCAACAGCGGAGCGGCCGGTGAGCCGGCTCTTCGGCACGGACGGCATCCGCGGGGTCGCCAACGAGGAGCCGCTCACCCCCGACCTCGCGTACCGGGTGGGCCGCCAGCTCGTGGCCACCCTGCGCGCCGAGCGCGGCACGGACCGCGTGCGACTGGTCATCGGGCGCGACACGCGGCGCTCGGGGCCGATGCTCGAGGGCGCGATCACGGCGGGGGCGCTGAGCGCCGGCGCCGACTGCTACGCCGTGGGCGTCATGCCGACGCCGGGGATCGCGCTACTCACCCGGGCCCTCGGCGGCGACGGCGGGGTCGTGCTCTCGGCGTCCCACAACCCGTTCCCCGACAACGGGATCAAGCTCTTCTCGTCGGAGGGCACGAAGTTCCCCGACCCCTGGGAGATCGAGATCGAGACGCGGCTGGCCGCGCCCGACGACGCGCTGCGGGCGACCGGCGCCGACATCGGCCGCCTGGTCGCCTACGACCGCGCGGAGGCCCACTACGTCGATTTCCTCTGCGGCTGCTTTCCGCTCGACCTCTCCGGCTTGACCATCGCGCTGGACTGCGCCAACGGCGCCACCTACCGTGTGGCGCCCCGCGTCTTCCGCCGCCTCGGCGCGCGGGTGACCACGATCGGCGTGCGGCCGGACGGGACCAACATCAATGCCCATCTGGGCGCTCTCCATCCCGACGTCCTGCAGCGGACCGTGCTCGCCACCGGGGCGAGCGTGGGCTTCGCGTTCGATGGCGACGGGGACCGGCTGATCTCGGTAGACGGCACGGGCGAGATCCGCGACGGCGACTACGTGCTCGCCATCGCCGGACGCCACCGGGCCGCGCGCGGCCGACTCAAGGGCAAGGTGGTCGTCACCACGGTGATGGCCAACCTCGGGCTCGACGAGGCCCTGCGCCACGACGGCATCGCGATCGTCAAGACCCAGGTGGGTGACCGCTACGTGTACGAGGAGATGCAGCGCCTCGGCGCCAACCTGGGCGGCGAGCAGTCGGGGCACGTGCTCTTCCTCGACCACGCGCCCGCCGGCGACGGCATCCTCTCGGCGCTCGCGCTGCTGAGCGTGATGCGCGAGAGCGGCGAGCCGCTGGAAGCCCTGGCGGCGACGATGCGCAAGTTCCCCCAGGTCCTCGTCAACGTCCCCGTGCGCGCCAAGCCGCCGATCGAGTCGTTGGCCGGGCTCGCCGAGCGGGTGCGGCGCTTCGACGGCGAGATGAACGGCGGCGGCCGGATCCTCATCCGGTACTCGGGCACGGAGGCCCTGGCCCGCGTGATGGTCGAGGGCGGCGACGGCGCGCAGGTGCGTTCCATCGCCGCCGACCTCGCCGGCTTGATCAAGGGCCTGATCGGTTCGTGAGGCCGCGGTGATGGCGGTCAAGGGAATCGGCGTCGACCTGGTGAACATCCCCCGCATGCGCCTGGTGCTGCAGCGCTGGGAGGACCGGTTCGTGCGGCGCGTGTTCACGGAGGGGGAGATCGCGTACTGCCGGGCGCGGCGCGACCCGGTGCAGCACTTCGCCGCCCGCTTCGCGGCCAAGGAAGCCGGGCTCAAGGCGCTCGGCACCGGCCTGCGCCTGGGCATCCGCTGGCGGGAGCTCGAGGTCCGCCGCGAGCGCGGCCAGGCGCCGACGCTGATCCTGAGTGGCCGCTGCCGCGAGATCAGCCTCGCGCGTGGGGGGCGCCGCATGCTGCTCGCGCTCACGCACGACGGCGATTACGCGATGGCGCAGGCCATGCTGGTGGACGACGAGCCGGCCGGCGATGCGGTGGCCACGGCTCGCTAGCGTGGCCTCGATCCCGCTGTTCCTCTCCGGCTGCGCCCTCCAGCCGGTCCCCGTCGAGCCCGAGACAGCCCCGCACGGCCACATCAGCATCCGATCCGGCACGCCGGGCGTCGTGGTGGCGGCTCCACACGCCACCAGCGATCCCCGGACCGGTGAGATCGCCTCCGCCATCGCCGAGCGGACCGGCTTCGGTCTCGTCGTGGCCACCGGGTTCTCCCTGGAGCCCGGCGTCAGCGGACGAGCCGCCCGCCGCTTCCAGGTGAACCGGCCCATGGAGGGCATCCCCGGCCGGCCCCCGTCCGAGGAGGTTGCGACCCAGGCCGCGCGCGACGTCTATCGCGAGTACGAGCGGCGCGTGCGCGAGGCCGCCGGCGGCCCGCTGCGCTTCTACGTCGAGATCCACGGCAACGGCCGCCCGGACACCGCGGGGAGGATCGAGATCGCCACCGTGGGCATCGCGAAGGAGTGGGCGGTCCGGTTGCGCGCGCTCTTCGAGCTGATCCGCGACGCGCATCTTCGCGCCCATCCCGGCGTCGCGCGGCTGGACGTGGTCGTCGAGCCCGCCGATCCCATCTTCTACGCCGCGTCCGGCGCCAAGCGCGACGGCATCCTGCGCCTGCCCGAGCGCGCGCTCCACGTCGAGCTGCCGCGCGCGGCGCGCCGCGAGTTCAGCGAGACGTACGTGCCGATCCTCGCCGAGTTCCTCACCGAGGCCGTGGCGCTCACGCGCCGTCCCTGACGTCATGTCGGCGTCAGCGCGCGGGCCGCGGGGGCGACGAGGGCGCGTGGCAGGGGTCACCGGGACCACGCCGCACGCGTCCGCTGCCTCTCTGGCGGCTGGGCTCCATCCGGGCGCGTTGCGCCCGTTGACGCGCGGCGGGGTACGGGTCCGGTTGACCCCTGCCACGCGCCCTCGTCGCCCCCGCTCCCGGTACGAGGGGTCGACATGAGGGCAGGGACGGAGCGGTAGCGGTGTTGCCCGTGTTCACGGCGGAGGAGATGCGGCGCGTCGACGCGCGCGCCATCGGCGATCTCGGCATTCCGGGGGCGACCCTCATGGAGAACGCCGGCAGCGGCGCCGCCGAAGTGATCGCTCGATGGCTGAGCGCGCGGCGGGCGGTGCGGGGCGCGCGTGTCGTCGCGGTGTGTGGCAAGGGTGGCAATGGCGGCGACGGCTTCGTGGTGGGCCGCGTCCTGAAGCGCCTCGGCGCCCGGGTGACGGTCCTCCTCGCGAGCCCGGCGGGCGAGGTGACCGGCGATGCCGGGCTCAAGCTCGCGGCGCTGCGCCGCGCCGGCGTGCGGGCGGTGGTCGTGGAGGACGACGCCTCGGTGGCGCCGCTGCTGGCCGGCGCCGACGTCGTCCTGGACGCGCTGCTCGGCACCGGGACGAGCGGCGCGCCGAGAGGTCTGACCTCGCGCCTCATCACGCGCATCAACGACAGCGGCCGCCCGGTCGTGGCCCTCGACATTCCCTCGGGGCTGCCGGCCGACGGGGGCGCACCCGCCGGGCCAGCGATCCGCGCGACGCTCACGGTGACGTTCGCCGGCCTCAAGCGGGGTCTGGTGACGCCGCCGGGCACCGACTACGCGGGCGACGTTCGCGTGATCCCCATTGGTGTGCCCGATGAGGAGATCCGTCGAGGTATGACCACTTTCGTGCTCGAGGCGACGGACGTCGCCCGCCACTTCCCGCGGCGGGCGCGCGGCGCCCACAAGGGGACGTACGGCCATCTGCTCGTGATCGCCGGCTCGCTCGGCAAGACCGGCGCGGCCGCGCTGGCCGCGGCGGCGGCGATGCGGAGCGGCGCGGGCCTCTGCACCGTGGCGACGGCGACGAGCCAGCAGCCGGTGGTCGCCGGGCTCGTGGTCGAGGCGATGACCGAGCCGCTCGCGGAGACGCCGGCGGGCAGCGTCGCGCTGGCCGCCGCGGAGCGGATCGCCGAGCTTGCCGGCGCGCGCGACGCCGTGGCCTGCGGTCCGGGCCTCGGCCTGTACCCGGACACGCAGGCGCTGGCGCGCGCGCTGACGCGGGACCTCGCGCAGCCGCTGGCGCTCGACGCCGACGCGCTGACGGCGCTCGCCGGACATCTGGCGACGCTCAAGGACGCCCGCGGGCCGCGCTGCCTGACCCCGCATCCCGGCGAGCTCGCGCGCATGCTCGGCGTCTCGGTCGCCGACGTGGAGCACGATCGCATCGCGGCCGCGCGCGACTTCGCCACCGGCCATCGCGTTCACCTCGTGCTCAAGGGCGCCGCGAGCGTGGTGGCGTCGCCCGACGGGCGCGTGCTCATCAACCCGACGGGGAACCCGGGCATGGCGAGTGGCGGCACCGGCGACGTGCTCACCGGCATCCTCGGCGCGTTCCTGGCCCGCGGCCTCGACCCCGGCGCCGCGCTGGCCTCGGCGGTGTACGTCCACGGGCTCGCCGGTGACCGCGCGGCGGCGCGGGTGGGGGAGGAGTCCCTGATCGCTCGCGACGTGATCGAGGCGCTGCCGGAGGCCTTCGCCGCCCTCGCCGCCGCGCGCGGTCGCGCGTGAGCCGCGAGCGGAGGATCGCGAGCGGCAGCCCCGAGGAGACCGAGGCCGCGGGCGAGCGTCTCGCCGGCACGCTCGGCCCGGGCGCCGTCGTCGCCCTCACCGGCGAGCTCGGCGCGGGCAAGACCTGCTTCGTGCAGGGCCTGGCGCGGGGCCTCGGCGTGACGACTCGCCCCACCAGCCCGACCTTCGTGCTGGTCAACGAGTACCTCGGCCGGTTGCCCGTCCATCACGTCGACCTCTACCGCACGGAGAGCCTGACCGAGGCCATGGATCTCGGGCTGGCCGAGCTCTTCGACGGCGACGGCGTGACGGTCGTCGAGTGGGCCGACAAGCTGGGGCTGCTGCTGCCGGCGCGCGCGATCCACGTCCACATCGAGGGCGTGGGCGACGAGCTGCGCGCGATTGCGATCCGGGCTCCGGACGGCCAGCCCTGAGTCCCTGACGTCGATCCGACACACGTCGACATTTCACGGCATTGACCCGCGCCGCCCCGCGGGTCACAAGAGACCATGCAGCCCCAGAGCGATCGTCCCCGCGAGCGGCTCTACTGGCAGGGCCCGTCGGCGCTGGCCGACGCCGAGCTGCTCGCGCTGCAACTCGGCTCCGGCGCCCGCGGCAAGAGCGCCACGGATGTCGCGCGCGAGATGCTGGCGAGCTACGGCTCGCTGGCCGACGTGGCCGGGCGCGAGGCGGCCGAGCTGGCGCACTGGCGGGGCGTGGGTCCCGCCAAGGCCGCGCGGCTGGCCGCCGCCTTCGAGCTCACGCGCCGCCTGCGCGCGCGGACACCGGGGGCGCGGACGGTGCTGGCCGGCCCCGCCGAGGTGTACGCCGCGTTCGGCCCGCTGATGGAAGACCTGCCGCGCGAAGTCTTCCGGATCGCGCTGCTCGATGCCCAGAACGGCCTCCTGCGCGACCGCGTCATCTCGGAAGGCACGCTCTCGGCCAGCCTGGTCCACCCGCGCGAGGTCTTCAAGCCCGCGATCCTCGAATCCGCGGCCTCGGTGATCCTGCTGCACAACCACCCGAGCGGCGATCCGACCCCGAGCCGCGAGGACATCCGCCTCACCCGGCAGCTGGTGGAGTGCGCCCACCTGCTCGACCTGCGCATCCACGACCACGTGGTGATCGGGCGGGGCCGGTACGTGAGCCTGGCCGAGCAGGGTATCATCTAGGCCATGGCCATCCAGGTCCGCGGCGTCGGGCACGTGGTGCTGAAGGTGAAGAGCCTCGAGCGGGCGGTGGCGTTCTACCGGGACGTCATCGGGCTCAAGGAAGTCGCCCGCTTCCGCGGCAACATGGCGTTCTTCTCCGCCTCCGGCAACCACCACGACCTGGCGGTGCTGGAGGTTGGCGAGGGCGCCCCCGTGCCGGCACCCGCCGCGGTGGGCCTCTACCACGTGGCTCTGAAGATCGGCGACAGCCTGCAGGAGCTCCGGGCGGCCAAGAGCCACCTCGAGGCGCACGGCGTCGAGATCCGCCTGCGCGACCACAAGGTGAGCCAGTCGATCTACCTGACCGACCCCGACGGCAACGGCCTCGAGCTGTTCGTCGACGCCGACCCAGCGATCTGGAGGAGCGACCCGACGACGGTCGCGCACTCCGAGCCGCTCGCGCTCTAGTTGAAGCTGTGGGGGGCTCAGGGCGCCCCCCAGACCCCCTGGGCTCAGCCCTTCGCCAGCTTCTCGATGTCCTTTCGCGAGAGGGTCTGCAGACGCGACAGGAGCGTCTTCACCTTTCGCTCGGACGCGTGATCCGCGAGGATCGACTTCTTCGAGCGCGTCCCGTTCACGATGTAGGCGACCCAGTCATCGAGATTGGGGGTGCCGCGCCACGCGACCGTCACACCACTGAGTCGCATCTTCCGGCGCCCTTCAATCTTCGCGAGCGGCTTTCGGCTGGCCTCCATGAGTCCCGTCCCCTCGACTGCCCGTCGTCGGTCACACCGCACGTCGCCGTCGTCACTCCGGCCTCGATGCCCGCTCACCTTACGAGCGTGGCGATTTCAGTGTCAAGGTCTCGTTCACCCGCATGAAACGCGCGCGCCGCGCGCGCTGCATACGCCCGGCCTCGCGGCCATGGGGAAAACACTGCCCCCTGCCGCTCGTGGACGAACAGACCGTCATGTTTTCGTGGCACTGCTCCGGGAGCGCGTCAGACCGTGCGTTTTTCGTCGCTGTGGATATCTGTGGACATGTGGACAAGCTGTGAGCAATTCCCGGCGCCGTCAACGGTCCCGCGCGGGGAGGCCCTCGCGTCGCAGGGCTTCGAGGATACGGCGTGTGAGCATGGGACCGCGCGTGACGAAGCCCGTGAAGTAGCCGACGGCGCGCGCGCCTTCGCGCAGCAGCGTCACGGCCTTGTCGGGCGCGTCCACGCCGCCCGTGGCGACGATCTCCAGGGCGTCGCCGAAGCGCCGCCGCGTGCGGCAGAGGTTCTCCAGGGTCGCCGCGAAGATCTCCGGCCCCGAGAGCCCGCCGAACCCCTGCGACAGCCGCGGCTCGTCGATGCGCCGCGTGTTGCCGTAGTTCACGATGGTCAGGCCGGCCTCCAGCGCGGCCGGAATGATCTCGCGCTCGTTGACGTCGGCGAAGTCCGGCGAGAGCTTGACGATCACGGGCGGGGAGACCGCAGCCCGCACGGCCTCCAGCATGGCGCGCAGCTCCTGGGGCCGCGAGCTCCACGCGTAGACGAGCTTCGTGTTCGGCGAGGACACGTTGAGCTCGACCAGGTCGCCGAGGGGCGCCAGGGCGCGCGCCATCGTCACGTACTCCTCCGCGGAGTCTCCGGCGACGCTGACGATCAGGGGCACGCGGTGGGGCACGCGGGCGATCGCGTCGCGGAAAGCCTCGAGCCCGGGGTTGTGGAACCCGTTGCAGTTCACGAGCCCGGGGCCGGCCGCCGTCCGCATCCGCACGAGGTTCGGCGCGGGGTGGCCGGGCCGTGGCGCGGGGGTGATCGTCTTGGTGGTGACGGCGCCGAACCCGAGGCCCATGGCACGACCGAGGATGACGGGGTCGAAATACATGGCGGCGAGGATCAGCGGATTGGGCAGCGGCACGCCGCCCAGGCTGGTCGCCAGGCGCGGGTCGTCGAGCCCGAGCACGCCGAGCCGATCGAGCGGCAGCCATCGCAGCATCGACTGGCCGAAGGCGATCGCGGCGGGCTCAGGGATCCGGCTCAGGAAGTCGTCGTAGAAGACGCGATACAGCGCCGCGATGGCTGCGCTCGTCGGCAAGGGATGGCAGAATACCATCCTCGTCGCCCGTAGGGAGGGCCCCATGACGCGTGCCGTGATCACGTGCTCGTTGCTCACCGTGCTGCTGCTGTTCCCCGCGATCGCCCGGGCGCAGGAGACGGAGGCCTTCGCCGCCCCGGTCGACCGCGTCTGGGCCGCGACCCTCGCGGCGCTCGAGCGCCAGGGCTGGGGGGTGGCCCAGCACGACTGCGCCATCGGCCGCATCGTGAGCCGGTCGCACCGGCTGGCCGGGTCGCTCTCCGTCAGCCGCCGCGTGCAGCTCGCGCTGTCGGTACGCACCGCCGGGGACGGTGCGGCGCGGGTGACCGTGGAACGGGAGATCTTCGACCGCGAGCGCGTGCTGTGGATCCGCCACGACGAGTTCGTGACCGTCCACGATCCGCTCATGGCCGGGGACCGCGCCCTCGAGCGGAGCCTGCTGGCCGCCATCCGCCACGGGCTCTGAGGCTCGAGACCACCCTGCTCGTGCCGGTGGGCCCCCCTGGCGGGTCTTGGTCACGCGAGGGATCAGCGCGCTCGCTCGCATCGAGGACGGCGCAGGACGTGGCGGCTCGGCGAGGGCGCGCGCGGGCGCGCCGGACGCCCGCTTGACCCGCGGCGGCCGTCTCGGTAGATTCTGATCGAGTCGATGGGCGGTTAGCTCAGCTGGGAGAGCGCCGGGATCACAACCCGGAGGTCGGCGGTTCAATCCCGTCACCGCCCACCAGCACGCGGCCCCGGGGAGCCATCCCCGGGGCCGTTTTTCGTGCCCGCGATGCTCACGGGCACGGCGCCTGGACCACCCTGCGAGAGGCCCGGTGACGCCGTGGTAGACTCGTCGCCGAAATCCATGCCGTATGTGTCGGCATTGGTCCCGGGGAGCGTCGGATGAAGGTTTCAATTTTCTTTGACGGGCAGAACTTCTACCGGTCCCTTCTGCGCTACGACGAATCGTTGCGCGTCGACTACGACCGGCTGGCCCAGTGGATCACCCGCGCGGTGGGCGGCCCCGCGGCCATCTTCAGCGGCGCCTACTACTACGTCGGCGTCTCCCAGGACGCGCCCGCGCAGGTCGAGGGCTTCCTCAAGGGGCTCGAGTTGCGCCCGGGATACTTCGTGCGGCGCGAGGGGCGCGTGCGGCGCAGCGGCCGTTGCTCCGCGTGCGGCGCCGACTACGAGTACACCACCGAGAAGCGCGTGGACACGCGGCTGGTCGCCGACCTCATCCAGTACGCCGCCCGCGATGCCTTCGACGCCGCCGTGCTCGTCTCGGGTGACGACGACTTCGTCCCCGCCGTCGAGGCGGTGGGCGCCCTCGGCAAGCCGGTGTGGGTGGCCACCTGGTCCGCGGAGGAGCTGTCGAGCGACCTCCGCGTGAAGTGCTTCGGCCACGTCCACCTGAGCGACGGGCTCGCGGAGTTTCGCGTCGAGCGGCCTCGCGCCCACGACCGCCCGGCCGTGCCGCGCGAGGGGGATGGCGACGGCGACGGCGCGGCCTGGCTGCAGCGCGGGCTCGCCGAGCTGCAGCGCGCGGAGGCCCGGTTGCCGCACGTCAGCCGCGGGTACTTCGTGACCCGCTGGCGCTCGCCGCTGCTGCCCGCGGAGGGCCAGGAGCGCGACGCGCTGGTCCAGCGGCTGATCGACGCGGGCCTCGCGGAGGAGTTCGACCTGACCGACGCCGCGGGCCGATCCGTCCGCGCCATCCGCAGCCGCAGCGAGCGCGCGTTCTTCGCCAGCTGATGGAGTTTGCCTTCAGCCCGGAGCAGGAGGAGCTGGTGCGCACGCTGCGCGCCTTCGCGCGCCGCGAGCTGGCCCCGCGCTCCGCCCACTACGACCGGAGCGGTGAGTTCCCGTGGGACCTCTGGCGGGCCATGGGAGAGCTGGGGCTGCTCGGGCTCCGGGCGCCGGTGCAGTACGGCGGCCAGGACGCCGACATGGTCACGATGGGCATCGCCATCGAGGAGGTCGCCCGGGGCGACTTCGCCTGCACGTACGGCATCCAGCTCGCCGGGCTGGCCGGGGAGATCCTCGGCAAGAACGGCTCCGCGGAGCTCTGCACGCGCTGGCTGCCGGGCACGGTCGCGGGGGAGATCGTGGTCGCGCTCGGGCTCACCGAGCCGGGCGCCGGCTCCGACGCGGCCAACCTCGCGTGCCGCGCCGAGCGGCAGGGCGACGAGTACGTCATCACCGGGGAGAAGTCGGGGATCAGCCTGGCCATGGCGGCCCAGGCCGTCATCCTGTTCGCGAAGACGGACGTCACGGCCAAGGCGCGCGGCATCACCGCCTTCCTCGTGCCGCTCGATCTGCCGGGGGTGGCGCGCCAGCGGCTGGGCGACATGGGCACGCGCGCAGTGGGCCGGGCGGTGCTCTCCTTGGACCACGTGCGCATCCCGGCTTCGCATCGGCTGGGCCCCGAGGGCACCGGCTTCTACCAGGTCATGCAGGGCTTCGACTACAACCGCCTGCTCATCGCGCTCGCCTGCCTGGGCGTCGCCGAGATCTCGCTCGAGGAGACGATCGCGTACGTGAAGGACCGGCGGGCCTTCGGCAAGACGCTGGCGACGTTCGAGGGCGTGTCGTTCCCGCTCGCGGAGGCGGCCACGCTGATCGACGCCGCGCGCTGGCTCTGCTACCGCGGCCTCTGGCTGGCCGACCGCGGCGAGAAGTACACCAAGGAGTCCGCGATGGCCAAGTGGTGGGCGCCGAAGCTGGCGGTGGAGACCATCCACCAGTGCCTGCTCCTGCACGGCCACTACGGCTACACCGACGAGCTGCCGTTCGCGCAGCGCCTGCGCGACGTCATCGGCCTCGAGATCGGCGACGGCACCGCCGAGGTGATGAAGATCGTGGTGGCCCGCGAGCTGATGGGCCGCGAGTTCCTGCCGTACTGATGGCCGACCTCGCCGGCCGCGTCGCGCTGATCCTGGGCGGCTCGCGCGGGATCGGCCGCGGCATCGCGCTCGGCCTGGCCCGCCGCGGGGCCGACTGCGTGGTCACGTATCGCGCCGACGAGCGCGCAGGGCGGGCCGCCGTCGCCGAGGTGCAGGCGCTCGGCCGGCGCGGGCTCGCGCTGCCGCTCGACCTGCGCGAGCCGGAGCAGGTGGGGGTCGTCGTCGAGCGGGTGGCCAAGGAGTTCTCGCGTCTCGACGTGCTCGTGGCGAGCGCGGCTGCGACGGCGTTCCGGCCGATGCTCGAGCAGAAGCCCCACAACGTCACCAAGACCCTGGCCATCAGCGTGCAGAGCTTCGTCGCCGCCGTCCAGGCCGCCGTGCCCCTCATGGCCTCCGGCGGGCGCATCATCGTCATCTCCGGCATCGACAGCCACCAGGCCATGACGGGGCACGGCATGCTCGGCGCGGCGAAGGCGGCGATGGAGAGCCTCGTCCGGGTGCTGGCCCTCGAGCTGGGCGAGCGCGGCATCACCGTCAACGGCGTGAATCCCGGCTTCATCGAGACCGACTCCTCGCGCCTCTACCTGCAGCAGGGGCTCGGCCTCGACTACGACGCCGCGGTGGAACGGCTGCGCCGCCACACGCCGGTGCGCCGGGTCGGCCGCGTCGAGGACGTCGTCCCGCTCGTCGAATACCTCGCCTCGGACGCGGCCTCGTTCCTCACCGGCCAGACGATCGTCATCGACGGCGGGCTGACCATCGTGTCACCCCTCACCCGGCTCGAGGACTGATGGCCGTCAAGGCCTACACGCTGCGCGAGCGGCCGGAGCTGGAGCCGGAGTACGACCGGCTCGCGGATCTCGGGTGGCCGCGCTTCATGCGCCAGCGCGACCTGCTCGGGCCGGGCGAGTTCTGGCCGTCGCTCTTCACCACCTGGGCCGACTCCCAGTTCGCGCTCTACGACGACGACGGCACCGTCGCCGCGGTCGGCCACTCGATCCCCTTCGCCTGGGATGGCAGCGTTGCCGACCTGCCCGAGAGCATGGCGGCGCTGCTCCGGCGGGCCGAGCACGGGCGGCGGGCCGGCACCCCGCCGACCGCGCTTTCCGCGCTGGCTGCGCTCGTGGCCCCGAGCGGCGACGGGCCGGGCTCAGCCGCCGCGTGCTCGAGACCATGACCTTCTACGCACGGGTGCGCGGGCTGCATTCGCTCGTCGCCCCCGTCCGCCCGACGCTGAAGGAGCGCTACCCGTTGGTTCCCATGGAGCGCTACGTCGGGTGGACGGATGACGGCGCACTATTCGACCCCGGTGACGATCGACCGCGAGCGCGACGAGGGACGCTACGCCGACCCCAACGTCTGGATGCACCACGCCCTGCCATAAATCCAAAAGGAGCTCTCCATGGACCTGAACCTCGCGGGCAAGACGGTCGTCGTCACGGGCGGCGGCTCGAACATCGGGCGCGCCATCTGCCTGGCCTTCGCGCGCGAGCGCGTGAACCTGGCGGTGGCGGAGATCGACGAGGCAATGGGCCGGCGCACGGCCGACGACGCCGAGCGGCTGGGGGCGAAGGCCGTGGCGATCCGTACCGACGTCACCCAGTGGCCGAGCGTGCAGGCGATGGTGCGTGACGTCGAGGCGCGCTTCGGCCGGATCGACGTCCTCGTCAACAACGTCGGCTGGACGCACGACGCGCTCTTCATGGAGAAGCCCCGCGAGGAGTGGGAGCGCGAGGTCCAGCTCAACCTCTGGGGCATGATCAACTGCACGCGCGCCGTGCTCGACGGCATGGTGGCGCGCAAGGCCGGCGCCATCGTGAGCATGGGTTCCGACGCCGGGCGCATGGGCGAGTTCCGCGAGGCCGTGTACGGCGCCTGCAAGGCGGGAGTCATCGCGCTCACCAAGAGCCTGGCGCGTGAGGTGGGCAAGTTCGGGATCCGGCTCAACGTGGTCTGCCCGGGCATGACCATGCCGCCCCCCGACGAGGAGGTCGGCGCGCTCAGCATGTGGAACGCGCCGGAGAACCGCTCGTGGATGACGCCGGACATGAAGGCGCGCATCGCCAAGGTCTACCCGCTCCGCCGGGTGGCCACGCCCCAGGACGTCACCGGCGCCGTGGTCTTCCTCGCCTCCGACGCGGCCGGCTTCGTCACTGGCCAGACCCTCAGCGTCAGCGGCGGCTACACGATGATGTGAGGCCGACCATGAGCTCCTCGACCACCGTCTCGGGCGGCTTCTCGAACATCCAGTTCTCGGCGGCCGGCGGCGTCGCGCGGATCGTGCTCGACCGGCCCCAGCAGCTCAACGCGATCAGCCCGGGGCTGCTCGAGGACCTCGACGCGGCGTGCGCCGCCGTCGAGGCCGACGCCGGCGCGCGCGTCGTGACGCTCACGGCCACCGGCCGCGTCTTCTGCGCGGGCGCCGACCTCAAGGTGGTCCAGGAGACGAGCCCGGATCCCGTGCGCTGGGAGGCGTTCATCCGTCTCTGGCACCGCGTCTTCAACCGCATCGAGGCGCTGCCCGTGCCCGTTATCGCCGGGATCCACGGCCTGGCCCTGGCGGGAGGCCTGGAGCTCGCCCTCGTGGCCGACCTGGTCGTGATGGACGCCGACGCGCGGATCGGCGACCAGCACGCCAACTTCGGGCTGGTCGCCGGCGGCGGCGGCAGCCAGCGCCTGCCGCGCCTGATCGGCGCGCGCCGGGCCAAGGAGCTGATGCTACTGGGCGGCTGGCTCACCGCCGAGCAGGCCCTCGGCTGGGGCCTGGTCAACCGCGTCGCGCCCGCGGGCACCGTCGCCCAGGTCGTGCAGGAGCTGGCCGGGCAGCTGGCCGGGGGGAGCGACTCCGCCAACCGGACGGTCAAGGCCCTCGTCGACCGCGGGCTCGACGGCGACCTCGCCACGGGCCTGGAGATGGAGATCCTCCTCGTCGGCGAGCACATGCAGTCCGCCGACGCCCGGGAAGGGCTCGCGGCGTTCGTCGAGAAGCGCCGGCCGGTGTTCCGCCCGCCTGCGCCTTGACAGGCGCAGGAGCGCTCGACCACAATCGTGCCACGTCCGAGCGACGGCGACACCGCGAGGAGGTCCCCATGAGCACGATGACCCGCCGAACATTTCTCGCGACCAGCGGACTCGCCGCCGGCTCGGCCGTGCTGTCCGAGGGACGGCTCCGGCCCGCGCGCGCCGACAAGCCGCTCAGCCTCGCGGGCTGGGTCTTCAAGCCCGACACCGTGAAGGACTACGTCGACTTCTACAACAGGAAGTTCAATGCGCAGGTGAAGTACGAGGCCATCCCCTGGGCGCAGTACCATCCGACCATGGAGACCCGCGCCTTCGGGGGCGAGATCGTCGACGTGATGTACTGCAACCACAACAACCGCGAGCGGTGGTACGAGAACGGCCTGCTCCGGGCCCTGGACGACCTGCCGGGCGCGGACGAGCTGAAGAAGAAGATGACGCCGGCGAACCTCGAGTCCCTCAAGAGCAAGGACGGCGCGAAGCTGCTGGGCCTGCCGTACTTCACCAGCCTCTTCATCCTGATCTACAACGAGCCGATGCTGCAGCAGGCCGGCATCAAGGAGCCCGCCAAGAGCTGGGACGAGCTCGTCGAGCAGTGCTCCAAGCTCAAGCGGGACAAGGTGAGCGACACGCCGTTCCTGCCCAACTGGAACAACAGCCCCTCCGGCACGATGCCCCAGTTCATGACCGACTGCTTCTCCGAGGGCGCGCAGGTCTTCGACGCCAAGAACCGCGTGATCGTGGATCAGGAGCCCGGAGCGGCGCGGGCCATGGAGCGCTGGCAGAAGATCTACAAGGCCGGCCTCGTGAATCCCGAGATCTTCACCAAGACCTCCTCGACGGACACCCACCGGCTGTTCTGGACGGGGCGCTACGCGTACCACACGAACCACTCCTACTATCTCAAGACCATCGCCGGCGAGCCCGAGAACTCGAAGCTGGCCCCGAAGAAGGCGAAGATGGTGATGTACCCGGGCACGGGCAACACCTACATGTGGACGGACTCCTACGTGCTCAACGCCAAGTCCAAGGCGCTCGAGGACGGCTGGAAGCTCGCGCGCTTCCTCGGCGGCAACCTCAACGGTGACTGGTACGTGCAGCGGCAGTGGTGCCTGATCTCCGGGCTCGACAACCCGTACCCGGAGATGTACCAGGCCAAGGAGATCGTCGAGTCCTACGACCGCTGGATCGACCTCAAGCTGCTGCGCCGGCAGTACGAGAAGGGCAAGGTCATCGCGGCCTACAAGGAGCCCTGGTACGGCGAGTACGACACCAAGGCGGTGCCGATCGTCCACGACCTGATCCGCGGCGCCCTCACGGTGCCGCAGGGGTTGAAGGATCTGGTGAAGCTCCAGAAGTCCCTGGTGTAGACCCTCCTGAGAGTCTCGGAGGCGTCGTTCGCGTGGCTGCTGGTCCTGCCGGCGCTGCTCGGGATCGTCCTCGTCGTCGTCTTCCCGCTCGCGTACTCCTTCTGGATGAGCCTGGCCGACGTGAACCTCCTGAGCGCCAGCGGCCCGGCCCTCGAGGTGCTCGGGGTCCGCCTGCCGCTCTTCCGCTTCGTCGGCCTCAGGAACTACCTGCGCACCTTCGCCGATCCGCTGTACTGGAGCTCGCTCGCGCGCACGGCGTACTTCGTCGCGGCCTTCGTGCTGGAGGCCACGCTCGTCGGGCTCGGGATGGCGCTGGTGCTGCACGAGCGCTTCCCGGGCCGCGCCCTGATGCGCGGCGTGCTCCTGATCCCGTGGTCGCTCTCCCGGGTCGTGGTGGGCCTGCTGTGGGTGGGGATCCTCGACTTCGAGTTCGGCGCGCTCAACGGGCTCCTGCAGCGCCTGGGGCTGATCGACGGCTCCATCGCGTTCTTCAAGGACGGCTTCAGCGCGCTCAACGTGCTGGTGGGCGTCTACATGTGGAACCAGGCGCCGTTCGCCACGCTGCTCTTCCTGGCGGGCATGCAGTCGATCCCGCTGGAGCTGTACATGGCCGCGGAGGCCGACGGCGCCGGGTACTGGCAGCGGCTGCGGTACGTCACGCTGCCCGCGATCAAGCCGATCGTGTTCCTCGTGCTCGTGGTCGCCACCGTGAACGGCTTCCTGATGCTCGACCTCATCTACGTCCTCACCATGGGCGGGCCCGGCCACGACACGACGACGATCACCTGGCTCGGCTTCCAGACGGCGTTCACGTTCTTCAAGTTCGGCCCCGGCGCCGCGATCCTCTACACCCTGACCGCGTTCTGTCTCTTGCTGACGTTCCTCTATCACAAGGTCATGTTCCGCCGCCTCGGCGGGGAGGCCTGACAGGGTGCGAGGGCGGGCGCTGGGCAGCCGTTTGATCCTCTGGGGGCTCGTCGCCGTGGTGGCCCTCTGGCTGGCGGCGCCGTTCGTGTGGCTGTTCGTGACGAGCATCTCCTACCAGCGGAACCTCCTCGCGCGCCCGCTCGCCTTCGTGCCCCCCGAGGTGACGCTGGCGAATTACAAGATGATCCTGGGGCTGGTCCGCTTCCACGCCGAGGGCCAGGCCGCCAAGATCCTGCCCTCGATGCTCAACAGCCTGATCGTGGCGGGCGCGGTCACGCTGCTGAACCTGGCCGTGGGCACCACCGCCGGCTACGCGTACGCGCGCTTCCGCTTCCCGCTCAAGAGCCTGTCGCTCTACGCCCTGCTCTTCACGCGGATGCTGCCCACCATCGTGCTGATCCCGGCGTTCTTCCTCATGCTGCGGGCGCTGGGGCTCCAGAACACGCTGACCGGCCTCGTGGTGGCGTACTGCTCGTTCACGCTGCCGTTCACCGTCTGGATCATGAAGGCGTATTTCGAGACCATTCCCGACGAGCTCGACCGGAGCGCGCTCGTCGACGGGTGCAACCGCTTCCAGGCCTACTACCGCGTGGTCCTGCCCGTGTCCGGGCCCGGGCTCGTGGCCGGGGGAGCGTTCACGTTCATGCTCTGCTGGAACGAGTTCATCGTGGCGCAGGTGCTCAACACCCGGCTGGGCACCACGACGCTGCCGCCGGTGATCGCGGGCATGAACGGGCAGATCAACATCGACTACTCGGTCATCGCCGCCTCGGGATTCCTGGCCGCGCTGCCCGCGGTGATCCTCGTCCTCGTCTTCCAGAAGTACATGGTCCAGGGGCTCACCGCCGGCTCGGTGAAGGGCTGAAAGCGCGTAAAATACGGCGCGGTCATGACCACCGCGACGTACTGGAAGGACGAGACCCTCGACACGTATCTCGACCGGTGGGCGACCGCGCGCGCCGACAAGCCCGCGCTGGTCGAGGCGGCCGGCCGCTACACGTGGGCGGCGCTGGCCCGCGCGGTGGAGCGCGCGGCCCACGGCCTGCAGGCGCTCGGGCTCGAGCGCGGCAGCGTGATCTCCTGCCAGCTGCCGAACTGGAGCGAGTTCGTCATCGTCGCCCTGGCCGCGCTCAGGGTCGGGGCGGTCCTCAACCCGATCCCTCCGACGTATCGCGGGCACGAGATCAGCTTCATCCTGTCAGCCCTGGAAAGCCGCGCCTTCGTCATCCCGCGAGCCTTCCGCAGCCACGACTACACCGCCATGGCGCAGGAGCTCCGCGGCGGGCTGCCCCGCCTCGAGACCGTCCTGGTGGCCCGGGGAGAGCCCGGACCCGCCATGCGGCCCTTCGCCACCCTGCTCGACACGGCGTGGGAGGCGAGAGCCGGCCGCCGTCCTCTCGCGGGCACCGATCCGAAGGACGTCAGCGAGGTGATCTTCACCTCGGGCACGACCGGCGAGCCCAAGGGCGTCATGCACACCTCCAACACGGCGCTGTCGATCATCTACCCCCTGATCGAGCGGCTCGCCTTCACCGAGCGCGACGTGGCGCTCATGTCGTCGACCTTCGGCCACCAGACAGGCTTTCTCTACGGCTACTGCCTGACCCTGCTCCTCGGCTCCACCGGCGTCTGGCTCGACGTCTGGAACGCCGAGGAGGCGGCGCGGCTGATCGAGGCCGAGCGCGTGACGTACACCATGGGCGCGACGCCCTTCCTCCAGGACCTGACGTACACGCCGGCGCTGGAGCGGCACGACACCTCCTCGCTGCGGCTCTTCATCTCCGCGGGCGCGTCGATCCCGCGCGCGCTCGTGCAGGACGGCCGCCGCCGGCTGGGGTGCGTCATCTCGGCGGGGTGGGGGATGAGCGAGAACGGGCTCGTGACGTGCAACGGGCTCGACGACCCGCCGGACAAGGTCTTCGGCACCGACGGCTCGCCGCTGGCGGGAATGGAGCTGCGCGTGATCGACGGCGAGGGGACCGATCTGCCCTCGGGGTCCGAAGGCGACCTGCTGGTGCGCGGGCACTCGCAGTTCGTCGGCTACTGGAAGCGCCCGGAGTTCACCCGCGAGGCGCACACCGCCGACGGCTGGTTCAAGACCGGCGACCGGGCCACCCTGGACCAGGACGGCTACGTGGCGATCACCGGGCGCACCAAGGACCTGATCATCCGGGGCGGCGAGAACATCTCGGTCGCCGAGATCGAGAGCCTGCTCTTCGCCCATCCCAAGGTGGCCGGCGTGGCCATCGTCGCGATGCCCGATCCGCGGCTCGTCGAGCGCGCGTGCGCCTTCGTGATCCCCCAGCCGGGGCAACGCGTGACCCTCGGCGAGCTCACCGCCCACCTCGAGGCCCACCGCGTGGCCCGCCACAAGTTCCCCGAGCGGCTCGAGCTGATCACGGAGTTCCCGATGACGCCGAGCGGGAAGATCCAGAAGTACCGGCTGCGCGAGACGATCACCGCCAAGCTCGCCGGGGAGCAGCGCCGCGCGTGAGCGCCTTCGACGGCCAGGTCGCCTTCGTCACCGGCGCCTCGTCCGGGATCGGCGCCGCGCTCGCGCGCGCGCTCGCGCGGCAGGGGGCCGACGTGGCCCTCGCCGCCCGGCGCACGGACCGCCTGGCCGGCGTGGCCGCCGACGTGCGCCGGGCCGGCCGGCGCGCGGTGATCACGGCCTGCGACGTCACCCGCGACGGCGACGTCGAGCGGGCGGTGGCGGAGACGCTGGCCGCGCTCGGGCGGATCGACGTGGTCGTGGCCAACGCCGGATTCGGGGTGGTGGGCCCCTTCGAGTCGCTGGACCTCGACGCGTACCGGCGCCAGTTCGAGACCAACGTGTTCGGGGTCATCCGCACGCTGCGGGCCGGGCTCGACGCGGTCAAGCGGGCACGTGGCACCCTCGTGATCATGGGCAGCGTGAGCGGCCACGTCGGCTTCCCCGGCTCGTCGGCGTACTGCATGAGCAAGTTCGCGGTGCGCGCGCTGGCCGAGTCGCTGCGCTTCGAGCTGGCGCCGGCGGGCGTCAGCGTGGTGCTCATCAGCCCGGGCTTCGTGGACTCGGAGATCCACCAGGTGGACAACCACGGCCTCCGGCACGCCGAGGCCCGCCACCCCGCGCCGCGGTGGCTGCTCATGGACGCCGACCGCGCGGCCCGCCAGATCGTGCGCGCCATCGTGCGGCGGCGCCGCGAGCGCGTGATCACGGGTCACGGCAAGCTCGTGGTCTTCCTCCAGCGCCACGTGCCGGGGCTGCTCGCGGCCGGCGTCGGCCGCTCGGGCGCCCGCTCGCGCCCGGAGCCTCGATGAGCCCGCCACGCCTGCTCCCCATCGCCGGCATCTACCTGTTCGCCTTCGCGGCGATCCTCGTCTTCTCCATCGTCGCCCTCAGCTTCGTCCACGTCCTGCTGCCCGAGCTCCCCCAGGAGCAGCTCGTCGAGAGCTTCCCGGGGCTGCTGGCCGGGGCGGCCGCGGCGTCCTCCGCCCTCATCTTCACGCTGCTGCTGTGCGCGCGGCCGCTCGACCGGGTGAGCCTGCGCCTGGCGCCGGGCACCGAGAACGGTCGCCAGCTGCTCATCATGGTGGCCGGCATGCTCGCGCTCAGCCAGACCCTCGACTCGCTCACCGTGATCACCGGCGTGGCCAACCGCGGCAACATCCCCCTGATCCGTCGGGCGCTCGAAGGCGTCTCCGGGCCCGACCTCCTCGCCGCCGTGGTCGTGATCGGCTTGGCGGCGGGCATGGCGGAGGAGGTGTTCTTCCGCGGCTGGATGCTCACCCGGCTGCTGGCGCGCTGGCCGGCCGTCCCTGCGATCGTCGCGAGCAGCGCCGCCTTCGCGGCCCTGCACCTCGAGTGGGTCCACACCGCGCTGGCCTTCGCCATGGGCCTCTACCTCGGCTTCATCACGGCACGGTCGGGCAGCGCGCTGCCCGCCATCGTGTGCCACGTGATCAACAACGCGGAGTCCACGTTCCTGATCGCCACCATCGGCTCGGTCGACGGCCTGCGCCAGAACCTCGTGCTCGCCGGCGGCACCGGCCTCGTGTTCCTCGTCTGCGTGGCCTGGCTCGCGCGCTCGCTCCGGCCGGCGCCGCCGCCCGTGTTCGTGGCAAGGTAGGGCCATGAGCGAGCCGTCCCTCGACCCCTTCCTGCGGGCCCGCGCCGAGCACCGCGCCGTCACGCCCCCGAGCGAGACGCGCGCCCTGTCCAGGGACGAGGCCTACGCGGTCCAGGACCGGCTGCGCGCGGAGCTGGTGCGACGCGGCGAGCGGGTGATCGGGTGGAAGGCGGGCTTCACGAGCAAGGCGACCCAGGCCATGTTCGGCGCGGACGGCCCCGTGTGCGGCTTCCTGCTCGGCAGCGGGGTGTACGCGGGCGGCAGCGAGGTTCCGGTGTCGCGATTCGCGACGGTCGTGGTCGAGGCGGAGATCGCCCTCGTGCTCGGGCGCGACCTCGCCGGTCCCGGCGTCGCGCCGCCCCAGGCCCTGCTCGCGGTCGAGGGTGGCCTGCCCGCGCTCGAGCTCGTCGACTTCCGGTACACGGGCACGCCCGGGGCCACCGACCTGATCGCCGACGGGGTCTACGCCAACGCCATCGTGCTCGGCTCGCCGCTGAGCGCCGTGCGCCATCTCGATCTCGCCCTCGAGGGGCTGGTCTACGAGCTGAACGGGGCGGTGGCGGCCACCAACACCGCGGCCGAGGTCATGGGCAGCCCGATCAACTCGCTGGCGTGGATCGCCAACCACCTTGCCGAGCGTGGGCTCTCGCTGCGCGCCGGCGACGTCGTGATGACGGGCTCGGTCTCGGCGCTCCTCCGCCCCAGGCCTGGCGACACCATCCGCGCGACCTACACCCGCCTCGGCTCCGTCACCGCGCGCTTCGTATGATGCCCTCATGACCCTCGAGGAGCTGGTGGCGGTGACGCGCGGGCGTCTGGCCGCCCGCCAGCGCCGCGTCGTCCCGCCGGGACCGCTGATCGCCGCGGCCGTCCTCCTGCCGATCGTCGATCGCGGCGAGCCGTACGTGCTGTTCGCCAAGCGCACCGAGCGCGTCGGCCATCACAAGGGCCAGATCTCCTTTCCGGGGGGCGTCGTCGATGCCCAGGACGCGACCTTCCTCGATGCGGCGCTCCGCGAGTGCGAGGAGGAGATCGCCCTGCCCCGCCGCCACGTCGAGCCCCTGGGCGTGCTCGACGACACCGAGACCTTCGCCACGCAGTTCGTGATCACGCCCTTCGTGGGGCTGGTGCGCGAGCCCGTGGCGTGGCAGCCGGACGGCCAGGAGATCGAGAAGGTCATCGAGGTGCCCTTCGCGGCGCTGGTGGACGCCGGCAATTTCCGGATCGAGACGTGGGAGCGCGACGGGGCGCCGCGGGAGGTCTACTTCTTCGAGTACGAGAGCGACACGATCTGGGGCGCGACCGCGCGCATCCTCAAGCACTACCTCGACCTCGTGACGGGGCCCCGATGACCTGGGAGACGCTGCTGACCTCGGTGGACGCCGGGGTGGCCCGCATCGTCCTGAACCGGCCGGAGGCCCGCAACGCGCTGTCGCAGACCCTCGTGCGCGAGCTCGCCGAGGCGCTGGCCGCCTTCGAGGCCGACCCGGGCGCCCGCGTGATCGTGCTGTCGGGCGCGGGCGACCGCGCCTTCTGCGCGGGGGCGGACCTCAAGGGGGTCGGCGACCGCGGCACCACGCTCGCGGCGCGCGAGTCGTTCGGCGGGCTGCCGCGTATCCTCGAGGCGATCGCGCGCATGCGCACGCCGGTGATCGCCCAGGTCCACGGCTACGCCCTGGCCGGCGGCTGCGGCCTCGCCGTCGGCTGCGACCTCGTCATCGCTTCGGAGGATGCGGTGTTCGGGCTGCCGGAGATCCGGATCGGCGTGCTCCCGCTGATCGTGATGGCCCCGATCTTCCGGGCCGCCGGCCGCAAGCGCGCCATGCACCTGGTGCTGTCGGGGGCCCAGATCCCGGCGCGCGAGGCCTTCGAGATGGGGCTGGTGACGAAGGTCGTGCCGCGCGCCGATCTCGAGCGGGAGACGAGCGCGCTGGCCGCGACGATCGCCGCCTTCAGCCCGACGGCCGTCGGTATCGCCAAGGAGGCGGCGGCGACCATCGACGGCATGGACTACGGCGCCGCCCTCCGCTACCTGCGCGAGCTCACGACGCTGGTGTTCCTCTCCGACGACGCGAAGGAAGGCATCGCGGCCTTCTTCGAGAAGCGCGCACCGGAGTGGAAGGGGCGCTGAGCGGGCTCTGCGCGACGTGCCGTCACGCGCGGTGCGTCACCTCGGCGCGCGGGTCGACCTTCTGGCGCTGCGGGCTCAGTGACGTCGACCCGAGATTCGCGAAGTACCCGAGCCTCCCCGTCGTCCGCTGCGCCGGTCACGCGGCCGGCGCGCCGGGCTCAGGGCCACCAGAGGTAGAAGAACCGGGGGCCTGAGCCGGCGAGCGCCGCGAACTGCGCGAGGGTGGTCTCGAGCCCGCCCGCGGACGCTTCCGCGCGCGCGTAGTAGGTGGCGCGGTATTCGCGCGGCCGGTGGTAGACCACCACGCGCGCCTCCCGCACGCCGGCGGCCCGGCGGGCGACCTCGAGCGCATCGGGCATGTAGCCGATCCGGTCGATCAGCCCGTTCGCGAGCGCCTGCGGCGCCGTGTAGACCTGGCCATTGGCGAGGGCCTGCGCCTTCTCGAGGGGCAAGCGCCGGCGGTCGGCGACCTTGGCGACGAACTGGCGGTGCATCTCGTCGATCACGGACTGGAAGATCGCGCGCTCGTCGGGGGTGAGCGTGCGGAACGGGCTGCCCATGTCCTTGTGCTCGGCCGACTTGATCGTCGTGGGCGAGAGCCCGAGCTTGTCCAGCAGGCCCTGGGCGTTGACCCCGATCATGATCGTGCCGATCGAGCCGGTCACCGTCGTGGGATGGGCGACGATGGTGTCGGCGGCGAGGGCGACGTAGTACCCGCCGGAGGCGGCGAGGTCCATCATGACGGCGACGATGGGGACCTTCGCCGCACGGCGGAAGGCGTCCAGCTCGTGGAAGATGATGTCGGAGGCGGTGACGGTGCCGCCGGGGCTGTTGATGCGCAGCACGACGGCGCGCACCTGCTTGTCTTCCGTTGCCTTCTTGATCTCCTCGCGCACGCGGACCAGGGTGGGCACGCGCTCGGGCCGCGTGCCCAGGCTGAGGACCGCGGGGAGGGCTTCGTCGCTGAGCACGCCCCCGAGCTCCATGATGAGGATCTTCGCCTCGCCCTGCCCCTCGACGGTCTGCTCCTGGAGCGGGCGGATCCGGGGCGTGAGATCGACGGAGATCACCGAGCAGCCCGCGATCGCGAGGGCCACCGCGAGCGCGAGCAGCGAGAGCGGCGCGCGGCGTGTCCACATGCCCCGGAGTATACCGCGCGAAGCGGCGGCTCCTGCCGCCACGCGCGCGACGCTATAATCACCCGCGCGGGACGCTCCCGCGGGGAGGCCCGCCATCACGCTCACGCTCGACGACGTCCAGGCCGCCGCGCGCCGTTTGGGCGACCGCGTGCTGCGCACCCCGGTCGTCCGCTCCCAGGCGCTCGACGACGCCACCGGCCATACGCTCTTCCTCAAGTGCGAGAACCTCCAGCGCGCCGGCGCCTTCAAGATCCGCGGCGCGCTGAACAAGGTCGCCTCGCTGTCAGGCGCGGAGCTGGCGCGCGGGGTGGTGGCGTTCTCCTCGGGCAATCACGCCCAGGGCGTGGCGCTGGCGGCGAAGCTCTGCGGGACCACGGCGGTGATCTGCATGCCCACCGACGCGCCGCGGCTCAAGCTCGAGGCCACGCGCGGCTACGGCGCCGAGGTCGTTTTCTACGACCGGATGAAGGACGACCGCGAGGCGCTCGGCCGGCGCATCGCGAGTGAGACGGGACGCGTGCTGGTGCCGCCGTACGACGACTACCTGATCATGGCCGGACAGGGCACGACGGCACTCGAGCTCCTCGAGGACGTGCCCGCTCTCGACGCGCTGCTGACGCCCGTCGGGGGCGGCGGGCTCATGGCCGGCTGCAGCACCGTGGCGCGCGCGCTCCGGCCCGCGATCAGGATCTACGGCGTCGAGCCGGACACCGCCCAGGACACGTACCTCTCGCTCGCCAAGGGCGAGCGCGTGACGATCCCGCCGCCGCCCACGATCGCGGACGGCGTGAGGCTCACCACGCCCGGCGCGCTGACCTTCCCGGTGCTCCAGGCCAACCTGGATGGGATCCTGCTCGTCAGCGACGACGAGATCCGTGCTGCCATGCGGGCGCTGGCGTTCTCGGCGCGCGTGGTCGTCGAGCCCACGGGCGCCGTCGCGGCGGCCGCCGTGCTCTCGGGCAAGCTGCCGCTCGCCCGCGGCGCGCGCGTCGGGATCGTGCTCTCCGGGGGCAACGTCGACCCCGGGATGCTTGTGAGCACGCTGGCCGCGGCGTGAAGCCCTTCCGCTTCGGCGTGCATGGCCGGAGCGCCACCTCCGCGGCCGAGTGGGCGCAGAAGGCCCGTACCACCGAGGACCAGGGGTATGCGGTGCTGAGCATGCCCGACCACCTCACGGAGCTGCTCGCCCCGCTGCCCGCGCTGCTCGCCGCGGCCAGCGCGACCACGCGGCTCCGGGTGGCCACGGAGGTGCTGAACAACGACTTCCGCCACCCCGTGCTCGTCGCGCGCGAGGCGGCGACGGTCGATCTCCTGACGGGTGGCCGCTTCGAGCTGGGGCTCGGCGGCGGCTGGATGAAGGCCGAGTACGATCAGGCCGGCTTGACCTTCGACGAGGCCGCGACGAGGGTGGACCGCCTGGCCGAGGCGGTCACCATCGTGAAGCGGCTGCTCGACGGAGAGGAGACGACGTTCGAGGGGCGGCACTATCGTGTCACCGCGCATCGGATCCATCCGCGCCCGGTGCAGCAGCCGCACCCGCCGATCTTCGTCGGCGGCAACGCGCGCCGCGTCCTCACCCTCGCCGCGCAGCAGGCCGACATCGTCGGCTTCACCGGGATCATCTTCCGCGAAGGGGGCACGAAGCCCGACGTCTCCGGGTTCAAAGCGACGGCGGTGGACGAGCGGGTGCGGCTGGTGCGCGAGGCCGCCGGCGATCGGTTCGACGCGCTCGAGCTCAACGCCCTCGTGCAGCGGGTCGTGGTGACCGACGACCGCCGGGCCGCTGCCGAGGATCTCGCGCGTCAGTGGAGCCGGGTGAGCGCCGAGGATCTCCTGCAATCGCCGCACGTGCTCATCGGCAGCGTCGACAGCATGGTCGAAGATCTGCAGGCGCGCCGCGAGCGGTGGGGCATCTCCTACGTCACGGTGTTCGAGCCCGTCCGCGACGTCTTCGCACCGGTCGTTGCCCGCCTCGCGGGCCACTAGTTCAGCGGTCGTGGACCAGGGCCGGGGGTTTCCCCGTGCGTTCTTCGAGCTGAACCCCAGGTTTGCCCGGCGGATGGCGGAGATCACGCAGGTCTCCCTCGAGCATGCGCTGCTGATGTGGACCCACCTGTACCTGAGCTTCGGCCTGGGGCGACGATTCGATGCCACGGACCGGTATGGCAGGCCTACCTCGCGGGACTGGCACAGGCCCCGACCGGGCGACTTTCACGCACCGCTTCTATCTCGATCAACGGAAGCAGGCGACATCCCGCGTCGTCCGACCCGCCTTCGGATGCTTTTCCTATGCGCTCTGGGAGCAGGAGCGGGTCCGGCTCCACTTTCAGAACGTCGAGGCCGAGGGCGTCGGTCCGTTGAGCCCGGAGCGGCACAGTGCGCGATCGGACGACCTGGCCGCCCTGTTCGCCCATCTCGCGGCACAGGCCCCTCGAGCGGCGAGGGTCGTCGGCGGATCGTGGCTCTAGCGCGCGCGTCGGCCACGACGACTTCCAGTTCATCGCGCTGGGGGGCCAGTTCCTCGACCGTGATGGCGACACCCGGAAGACCGCCGCCGCCGCTTTTCTGGAGAATCTCGAGCGTCAGACCACCCGCGAAGGTCTGCAGACGTGCTTCCCGTGTCCGGTGCTGCGGTTGGAAAGTCCGATCGGCGACTTCTACGAGTTCCTGGGAATTCGCTGACGGGCTAGCAGTCCGTGGTGAAAGTCGGTGAGAGATCCATCGCCGGAAACGAGGGTGAGATCGTAAACTGGAATGCATGGCGATGGGGAAACGGAAGACCGAACAAGCCCTGATGTGGATTCCGACCACCGACCTCCCGGTCTC
>JACQFL010000019.1 GCA_016200085.1 Candidatus Rokuibacteriota bacterium
ACCGGGTCGATGGACAGCCCGATCGGCTGGACCTGGCGCTGGTCGAACTCCGGCTTCAGCTTCGCCACGTACCCGAGCTCCGTCGTGCACACCGGCGTGAAGTCGCGCGGGTGGGAGAAGAGGATGGCCCAGCTGGTGCCGGGGGCGGTGTCGCCCAGTCGCAGCATGCGCTCACCCACGACGGCGCAGGCCTCTCGCGATGGCTTCGGTCTCTGGCGACGGCGCCACCCCGAGCTCATCCGCCAGCAGCTTCTTGCACTGTGTGTACGCGCGCACGGCCTCCGCACGGTTCCCGCCGCCCGCCAGGGCGCGCATCAGCCGCTGCCAGCCCGTCTCCCGGAACGGCTCCAGGTCCACCACCTCGCGCGCGAGCTGCGCCGCCAGCGGGTGCTCGCCGTTCGCCAGCGCCACGGCCGCCAGGCATTCGAGGGCCCGCACCCGCGTCGCGGAGCGACATGCGCACGCGCGTGACCCACTCGCCGTCCACGCCGGCGAGGAACGGCCGGGCCGCGATCGAGGCGGCGACGTTCGCCGGCCCCCAGGCGGCCCTCGCCCGTCCGGCGCGCACGTGTCCCTCGGCTTGGTCGAGGGCATCGCGCGCCGCCTCCACGTCCACCCAGGCATCGGGCGGGAGCGCGAGCCGGTAGCAGCCGGCCGCCGTCGTCACCGCGCAGCGGGGGTCCAGGCCGCGCAGGCACGCGCGGAGCTTGCTGACGATCGCGCTGAGCGCGGTCTCCCAGGCGCCCGACGGCGAGGCGCCCCAGACGACGTCCGCCAGCTCGTCGATGGGGACGGCGCGCGCACGCTCCAGCGCCAGGTAGGCGAAGGCGCGGCGACCCTGGCGGCCCGGCAGGCGGCGTTCGTCGAAGCGGCGGTCGGCCCGCTCGGCGGAGAGGCGGCCGGTGAGATAGAGTCGCAGGGGGCTCTTCCAAGGTTTTGCCAAGGTCGCGGCAACCTCCTGGCAACGTGCGCGAGGGAGTATCGCACGTGACGGGAGCCACGACAGGAGGGCGTCATGACGACGAAGATCATCCGCTGTCCGTGCGGCACGGTGGTGCGGGCGCGCGACGAGGACTCGCTCGTGACGCAGGCGCAGAAGCACGCGCGTGACGTGCACGCGATGGAGCTGACGCGCGAGCAGGTCCTGGCCATGGCCAGTCCCGAATGAGACGAGGAGGACGACCATGGGCAAGGTGCTGCGATGCGGCGAGCTGTTCCCGGGGTGCTCGGTCGAGGCGCGCGGCGAGACCGAGGACGAGATCCTGAAGCAGGCGGCCGAGCACGCGCGGAAGGACCACGGGCTCAGCCAGATCGACGCGGGCACGCTCGCGAAGGTGAAGGCGGCGATCCGCACGGCCTGAGCGACAGCGGCCGGCGCCGACCGCTCGGCGCCGGGCGCCTTCTACGGGGACGGGTCCCGACGGTGGACGAGCGTCACGGCGCCCCGGTGAGGATGCCGAGCACCTGGGGCAGCGCCTGCTCCGCGCGCTTCCGCAGCTCGTCGAGCGTGAGGCTGCCGATCGGGTGCGGGACCACCGCGAAGGGATAGGTGGGGTTGCCGCAGATGGCGGCCTGGGCCTTCGCGCTCGGCACGAATTCCTCGGTGCAGATCACCGCCGCCGGCACGCCGTGCCGGTCGAGCTCGATCCCGTCGTGCACACTGCACGTGGAGCAGGACCCTCAGTCGCCGATGGCGGTGACGACGGCGTCGCAGGTGCGCAGGATCTCCTGCATCATCGTCTCGGGCACCACCCGGCTCGCGTTGGGCTTGGTGAACACGACGGCCCGGCGCAGCCGGTAGCGCGCCGCGAGTCCCTCGCGGACGAGGTCGAGCAGGCGGTCGGCGTTCACCTTGCCATTGCTCAGCAGGCCGATCACCTTGCCGTCCAGGCCCGCCACGCGCGTGGCCGCGGTGGCTTCCCCGACGTCGGGAGCGACGGTCGGATCCAGGAACCTCACCGTCATCGCGCCGCTCCTTTCGCGCCGGGCTCGCGCACCACGCGCGTCACCGCCAGGGAGTTACGATCGCGGCTCCAGGAAGGGATGAAGGCCGAGTGGCCGCCCGCGCCGCCGCCCGCCACCACCACGTGGACGTCATCGGGCCCCTCGCCGCGGTGCCGCCAGCGTCCCTCGTCGCCGGGCGCCACCTCGCCGGTGATCTTGCCCCCGCGCTTGAGATCGGCCACCGTCCGCCGGGCGCGCGCGTAGAGCTCCTCCTTGAGGCGTCGCTTGGTCCAGCCGTCGCGCTGCAGGATGCGCACGTGCTCGGGGGCGAGGACGACGAACGACTGGCCCGGGCTGAAGCTGCCCAGCCCCGCCATGGCGTCGGCCAGCGTGACCACGATCGCCTCCGCGGTCGGGCCGTAGTGGCTCAGCACGTTGTGCGGCCCCTCGGCCGCGAACACCGTGACCGCGCTCGTCTCGCGGGCCAGCCCCCGCTCGACGTGCAGAGGCTCCCAGGGATTCTCCTCCTCCAGCTCGGCGATGCAGTAGGTGTACTTGCCGGGATGGCCCTGCGTCGAGCGATCGAGGACGAGGGGCTGGGCGCCGAGGCAGTTGAGTGTGACGAGACGCACGGCGCGGCCGATGGTCGCGTTGGCGCGCCAGCCCGGCCCGAAGACGTTGCCGCCCGCGTTGAGCCCGAGGCGCGCGCGGATCGGGCCGTTGACGACGACGAGGGTGGCCGAGCCGCCCGTGCTCGTGATGGCGCCGTGCAGGTTGAAGGCGGGGTCGGCCGTCGCCGCGAGCGCGGCGATCAGCACGGGCAGGTACTCGGGCCGGCAGCCCGCGAGCACCGCGTTGATCGCGACCTTCTCCGCGGTGATCGTGCGCCGCCGGGTGGCCTCGGTGAGCACGACGTCGTGCGGCGCCAGACCGGCCGCGTCGAGGCAGCGCGCGACGGCGTCTTCCGTTGCGGGCACGACGGGCAGGCCGTCCGTCCAGCCGCGCTCGAAGTACGCCTCGATCGCGGCGGGATGATCGACGACCTCGTGGACCGCGGACGCGAGCCTCATGGGGCGCGATCCTGGGACCGGCCCGCTACAATGTCAAGACGTCGTGAAGCGCACGTCGTGAGAGGGAGGCGACCATGAGCGTGGTCCGGGACTTCGAGAGCGCCTTCAACCGGCAGGACATGGACGCGATCCTGGCCTGCTTCACCGCGGACGGCAGCTACGTCGACACCTTCTTCGGCAAGCACGCGGGGCGGGAGAGCCTGAAAGCGATGTTCGCGCGGATGTGGCGCGAGGGACGCGACTACCGCTGGACGATGGAGACGATCGTCGAGACCCCGGGGCACGCCGCGGTCGAGTGGACCTTCAGCTACGTGGTGACGGACGCCGTCCCGCGCAGCGCCGGGCGGCGCGTCAGCTTCCCGGGCATGAGCCTGTTCGAGCTCGAGGGCGGGCGCATCGCCGCCTATCGCGAGTACTTCGACGAGGGCGTGGCGCTCCTCCAGCTGGGCTTCGAGCCCGGATCGCTCGCCAAGGTGCTGGCCAAGCGCCTGCCCCGTCCCGCCTGACCAAGGCGGGAACCGCCGTCGCCATCCTCCGGTTACCCCACGTGAGGACCCGTGGCGATGGTGGCTCACACCCCGACCCGAAGTATTGTTTTGGGTCACCGACCACTTCTGCTAGTGTGTCGGCAGATGGTCGCTCGTGGCGATCCTGGCGAGGGCCACGTGCCCGTAACCGCGCCCACCGAAGGGCGCACGATCCTTCGGAGGGCCGCATGAGTGTCTTCCCTCCCCCCGTGCCGACCTTCGTCCGCGTGTACTGTCCGGGCTGTGAACCCGACGCCGATCCGTTCGCCGAGATCCTCGACACGCGCTGGTGCGACAGCCACGCGCCCGGGCGGGACGGCACCGACGACGGCGTGGTGAACTCGGAGGCCTTCCTGTCGGGCAGCTCGGAGGCAGGGGGCGACGCCAATCGCGCCTGGTGCGCCATCATCCACCAGCCGGCGCGCGAGCCCCGCCGCAAGCGCCCCCGCCGCCGCGAAGCCTAGCCGCGCGGAGCCTGCCTTGAGGGTCCCGCCGCGGCGACGCGGCTGACCGCTCACGCCGTCCACGTCGTCGAGCCCGTGGAAACTATCGAACGCCGTCGCCCGCGCACCGGGGTACACTTGGCCGCCGTGAGACTCTCGCTCCATACTTGGACGCTCGATCGCACGCCGCTCGCCGACGTCCTCGCGGTGATCCGAGCCGTCGGCTGGGATGCCGTGGAGTTGCGGCGCATCGATTTCGCGCGCGCGGCGCAGGCCGGCCAGTCGGCCGATGAGGTGCTGGGACTCGTCGGCCGCAGCGGGCTCCCGGTCGCCTGCGTCGGGGTGGAGCTCGGCTGGATGTGGGCCGAGGGCGACGAGCGCACGCGCCTGCTCGCGGCCTTCGCGGAATCGTGCGCCTGGGCCCGCACGCTCGGCTGCGGGGTCGTCATGAGCCCGGTCGACAAGGGGACAGGCGACGCCGAGCGCGCGATGCGCAGCATCCGCGAGGTCGGCGACCTGGCGGCGGCCCACCGCGTGCGCCTCGCGCTCGAGTTCAACTCGCAGGCCGAGCAGTGGAACACCCTCGGGGCCGTCGACGCCCTCGTGCGCCGCGCCGGGCACCCGCACGTGGGCCTCCTCGTGGATGCCTACCACCTGCAGCGCAGCGGCGGCAAGCCCGCCGACGTCACCGCGCTGCGGGGTGAGGACATCGTCTACGTGCAGTTCAGCGACGTGGCGCCCCGGACCGAGCCCGGCGTGTTCCTCGATCGCCTGCCGCCCGGACGCGGCGTGGTGCCCTTCAAGGAGTTCTTCGCGGCGGTGCGCGCGGTCGGCTACGACTCCTACTGCTCGTACGAGGCCCCCAACCCGGCGGCGTGGAGCCGTCCCGCCGACGCCGTCGCGCGCGAGGCGCTCGAGGCGACCCGCAGCGTCCTGTGACCGACACCCGGCGCAACGTCGTGGCCCTGGGCCTCGACTACGCGCTGTTCTTCGTCGCGCTCTCCTTCGCGTCCCCGTCCACGATCCTCCCCGCGTTCGCGGCGTTCCTCGGCGCGCCGAACGTGGTGATCGGCGCGATCCCCGCCGTGATGACGGCGGGCTGGAACCTGCCGTCGCTGTTCATGGCGGCACACACGGAGACCCTCGAGCGCAAGCTGCCGTGGATACTCCGGTACACGATCTGGGAGCGCGTGCCCTTCCTCGGCATGGCGGCCATCGCCTTCTTCCTCGCCGAGCGCGCGCCCGCCACCGCGCTGGCCGCCCTGCTGCTGATGCTGCTCGTGATGACCGGCACCGGAGGCCTGGTGATGCCGGCGTGGATGGACCTCATGGGCCGCGCGATACCCACCTCGATCCGCGGCCGGTTCTTCGGCATCGCCAACATGCTCGCGAACCTGGCCAGCCTCGGGGGCAGCCTGATCGCCGCCTGGATCCTCGCGAGGATCGCCGCGCCCACGGGCTACGGCGTGTGCTTTCTCGTCACGACGCTCTTCATGGCGCTCTCCTACGTCGCGTTCACCGCCGTGCGGGAGCCGCCCGCGGTCGCCACCGCGCCGCCGACTCCGCTCGGGACGTATCTCCGCCGGATACCGTCGCTGCTGCAGCGCGACCCGAACCTCTCCTGGTATCTGCTGGCGCGGGCCTGCGGCGCGGTCGGCCTCATGGGCAGCGGCTTCTACACGGTCTACGCCCTGCGGACGCTGGACGTACCGCTCTGGTACGTGGGCATCTTCACGGCGGCATCCCAGGTGGGCCAGATCGCTGGCAACGTGGGGCTCGGGTGGCTCGCGGACCGTGGTGGCCACCGGCGGGTGGTGATGATCGGCGCTGCGGCGACGGTGGCCGCGAGCGCGCTGGCGCTCACCGCCCCCGCGGCAGGCCTCTTCAGCGCCGTGTTCGCCCTCATGGGCGTCCAGGTCGCGGCGGGCCACGTCTCCGGGATGAACGTCCTGCTCGAGTTCGCGCCGCGGGTCGAGGAGCGGCCGACGTACGTCGGCCTCGGCAACACCCTCTACGCGCCGCCCGCGATCGCCGCCTACCTCGGCGCCGGCGTGCTCGCCGACACGCTCGGCTTCCGCGCCGTGTTCGTGGCCGCCGCGCTGTTCAGCCTCGCCGCCCTCGCCGTGCTCATGGCCTGCGTCCGCGACCCTCGACACGCTGTCAGCGCCTGATCGCGCTCGCGGCGAAATCGCGGCACTCGAAGGTGCCCGCGACAGTAGACAAGATCGTCACCGTGCGGCATGGTCCCCGGGACATCGAGGGGCGCCACGGTCCCCACCGCGCCCCGAGCGCGGCGCGCTTGGGGGGCCGCGAGCGGCCCCCCACCGGTCAATCGGAAGCGAGCTTGCCGTTGACGCCCCAGTTCGACCGCTCGATGTCCTGGAACACGATGTGGACCTGGTCGGCCGTGGTCTTGCCGATCTCCACCATCGCCCTCGTGATGGCGGCGGTGATCTGACGCTTCTGGTCCGGGGTGCGGCCGGCGTACCACTGCACGGTGATGTTGGGCATTTCGTCCTCCTCTAGGAATGATCCGCCACGAGCTCGGTGAGGGCGCGGATGATGCGATCGGGGCGCGTGGCGACGCCGTCCGGGAGACCGGCGCCGGCGCGGTCGAGCCAGGCGCCGCGCACGCCCAGGCGCTGGGGGCCGGCGACGTCGAACTCGAGGTGATCGCCGGCCATCCACGTCTCGGCCGCGGCCACGCCGAGCGCGTCGAGCGCGTGGCGGTAGACGACCTCGTCCGGCTTGCCCGCGCCGAACTCGCCCTCGATGACGATGACGTCGAAGTACTTGGCGAGGTCCCAGCGCTCGAGCTTGTAGCGCTGCTGGCTGGCGTCGCCGTTCGTCACCAGCCCGAGCGGCACCCCGCGCTCGCACAGGTGCTCGAGCGTGGCGAGAGCGTCGGGGAACAGGCGCATGCGCTCGCGCCGCAGGGCCTCGTAGCCGGTCGCGATATGCGTGGCCAGCTCGAGGTCCTCGATCCCCAGCCGGGCGAGCCCGCCCTCGACGATCTTGCGCCAGGCGCCGAACATGTTCACCCGCTCGGCCCGGAAGCGCGCGGGATCGTCCCAGAACGCCCGGCGGCTCGCTTCGACTGCGGTGACCAGGCGCTCGGCGTCCACGCGGGAGCCCGCGCAGCCGGTGGTGCAGGCCACCCGCCAGGAGACGTCGATGTCCCCCGAATAGTCGAGCAGCGTGTCGTCCAGATCGAGGAGGAGCGCGCGCACGGCGGCCGGCCTCAGGCCATCGCGCCGCCGTCGACCGTGTAGATGCCGCCGGTGACGTACGAGGCGTCGTCGCTGCAGAGGAAGAGCACGAGGGCGGCCACCTCCTCGGGGTTGCCGTAGCGCGCCAGGGGGATGGTCGCCGACATCCGCTCCCGGAACGCGCGCGCCTGCTCGGGCGTGCGCCCCTGCTCCATCAGTCCGGCCATCGGGGTGTCGATCGGCGCCGGGCAGATGGCGTTCACGCGGATGCGGTGGCGGGCGAGCTCGAGCGACGCTGTGCGCGTCAGCCCGATCACCGCGTGCTTGCTCGCGGTGTAGGCGACGAGGTTCCGCGTGCCGCGCAGTCCCGCGATCGACGCCGTGTTGACGATGGCGCCGCCGCCCCGCGCGCGCAGGGCCGGGGCCACGTGCTTGAGCCCGAGCCACACGCCCTTGACGTTCACCGCCATCACGCGATCGAAGATCTCCTCCGGGTACTCGGTGATCGGCTTCATCGCGCCGAGCACGCCGGCGTTGTTGAAGAAGCAGTCGATGCCGCCGAAGGCCCGCACCGTCTCGGCCACGTAGCGCTCGACGTCGGCGGCCCGCGTGACGTCGGCCTCCAGCACGAGCGCGCGCCCGCCGGCCTTCGCCACCGCCGCCGCGCTCTCCTCGAGCGCCGCGCGCTGCACGTCGACGAGCGCGACGCGGGCGCCCGCGGCGGCGAAGCGCGCGGCCGTGGCCCGGCCGATGCCCCCGCCCCCGCCGGTGACGACCACGACCTTGCCGTCGAAGGGGCCGCTCATGGCGCTCAGGATACCTCGAAGGTCCCGAGTCGTGCGATCATGGCTCATCTCTCACGCGAGGTGACGGGATGACGGACGGGGCGGACGACAGGATCGCGGCGCTCGAGGACGTGGCCACCCGGCTGCGCATCAACTCGATCCGGGCGACGACGGCGGCCGGCAGCGGCCATCCGACGAGCTGCGCCTCGGCGGCGGATCTCGTGGCGGCGATCTTCTTCGATGCCATGCGCTTCGATCCCGACCATCCGCGCGAGCCTGCCAGCGATCGCTTCGTGCTCAGCAAGGGCCACGCCGCCCCCGTGCTCTACGCCGCCTGGACCGAGGTCGGCACGGTGAAGCTCGACGAGCTCCTCAAGCTGCGCGAGCTCGGCAACGATCTCGAGGGCCATCCCACGCCGCGCCTGCCCTTCGTCGACGTCGCCACCGGCTCGCTCGGCCAGGGCCTGAGCGCGGGCGTCGGCCTCGCCATCGGCGCCCGGCTGGCCGGCACCGACGCGCGGGTCTACGTGCTCATGGGCGACGGCGAGATGGCCGAGGGCTCGGTGTGGGAGGCCGCGGGGATGGCCAGCCACGAGAAGCTCGGCAGCCTCGTCGGCATCGTCGACGTCAACGCGCTCGGCCAGTCCGGGCCGACGATGCTGGGCCACGACGTCAAGGCCTACCAGAGGCGCTTCGCAGCCTTCGGCTGGCGCACCGTCGTCATCGACGGCCACGACATGCGCGCGGTGGTCGACGCGCTGGCGCGGGCGCGCCTTCGCCGGGACGCCCCCACGGCGATCGTCGCCCGCACGGTCAAGGGCCAGGGCATCGACGAGGTCGCCGGGCTCCAGGGCTGGCACGGCAAGGCGCTGCCCAGGGACATGGCCGAGCGCGCGATCGCGACGCTCGAGGGCCGGCTGCACCACGTGCCCGCCCCCGCGGTGACCCGCCCCAGGCGCCGCCGCGCGAAGCCCTTGGCGAGCAACGGTCACGCCGCGCCGCCTCCGCTCGACGCGAAGCCCGGCAGCAGCGCCGCCACCCGCGAGACCTACGGCGACGCGCTCGTGCGGCTCGGCGCCGCCAACGACAAGGTGGTCGCCATCGACGGTGACGTGAAGAACTCGACGTTCGCCGAGAAGTTCCTGAAGGCCTACCCCGCTCGCTACGTCGAGGGATTCATCGCCGAGCAGAACATGATCGGCGTCGCCGGCGGCCTCGCCGCCCAGGGCTTCGTGCCCTTCGCCTCCTCGTTCGCGTGCTTTCTCGAGCGGGCCGCCGACCAGATCCGCATGCTCGGGATCTCGCGCAGCAACGTGAAGCTGTGCGGCTCGCACGCCGGGGTCAGCATCGGCGAGGATGGCCCCTCCCAGATGGCGCTCGAGGACCTCGCCTTGCTGCGCACGGTGCCGGAGGCGGTCGTCTTCTACCCGTCCGAGGCCGTCTCCACCGAGGCGTGCGTGCGCCTGGGCGCCGAGCATCACGGGATGGTCTACATCCGGACGACGCGGCCGAAGACGCCGGTGCTGTACGCCGACGACGAGCGGTTCGCCATCGGCGGGCTCAAGGTCGTGCGCGCCAGCGACGCCGACCGCTGCACCATCGTCGCCGCCGGCATCACGCTGCACGAGGCGCTGGCCGCCCACGACGAGCTGGCGAAGGACGGCATCGCGACGCGCGTGATCGATCTCTACTGCGTCAAGCCCGTGGACGCCGCCGGCCTCAAGGCCGCTGCGCGGGCCACCGGCTATCGCGTGGTCACCGTCGAGGACCACTACGCCCAGGGCGGGATCCGCGACGCCGTCCTCGAGGCCCTCGGCGACGCCGGCGTGATCCTGCACTCGCTGGCCGTCCGTGAGATTCCCCGTTCCGGGCCGCCCCAGAAGCTGCTCGAGAAATACGCGATCGACCGGGGCGCCATCGCGCGCAAGGTCCGCGAGATCCTCGGCTGATTCCCGCCGCTCAGAGTCCTCGCAGGGCCAGGGTGGCGACGGCGCCGGTCACGAGGTCCACCGTGCGGATCGCGTGGTTGTTGGTGTCGGCGACGTAGAGCCTGCCGCTCGCGACGCTCACGCCGCTCGGCTCGCTGAAGCGGGCGGTCTCTCCGGCCCCGTCGCCCCGGCCCGGAGCGCCGGCGCCCGCGAACGTCCGGCACTCGGCCGTGCGCGGGTCCAGGCGCTTGATCTTGTGGTTGTAGGTGTCGACGACCCAGAGCACGCCGTCGTGCCACGCCACGCCGAGCGGGTGCTGCAGCCTGACGTTCGCGGGGCCGACCCCGTCCCGGTCGCCGAACTCGAAGAGCCCCTCGCCGACGATGGTGTGGATCGCCCCGCCCGGCCGGGGGTCGATCCAGCGCACCGCGCTCGCCTCGCTGTCGGCGACGAACAGGTAGACGCCGTCGGTCGCCAGCCCGCTCGGCTGGTTCATGGCCGCCTCCGGCAGTGGCCCGTCCTCGAGGGCCTCGCGGCCGTTCCCCGTGTGCGGAGCGATCGAGTCGCCACCGAGCGGCATCGCCCACAGCTGGTGCGTGCCGGCCATCGCCACGTAGAGCACCCCGCCGACGATGGCGAGGTCCCACGGCGAGCTCAGGTCGGTCTCGAGCGCCGGTCCGCCCGCGCGCGGTCCCATCAGCTGGGCGCCCGTGCCCGCGAGGGTCTCGACCGATCCCGTCGCCAGGCTCACGGCCCGTAGCGCGTGGTTCTCGGTGTCCGCGACGAGCAGCGTGCCGCCGTCGAGCGCGAGGCCCTGGGGCTGATAGAACGTCGCCGCCGTCGCGCCGCCGTCGTCGAAGCCCTCCGCCCCTGAGCCGATGACCCGCACGACCGCGCCGTCGTGGCCGGCCACCACGATCCGGTTGTGCCCGGTGTCGCTGACGAAGAGCCGATCCGCCGTGGCGAGCACCTTGCCCGGGAAGAGGAGCGGGCCGTCCGCGACGGGGCGCTCGGCAGCGGACGAGAGGGGCCGGCGATCGAGCAGGCCGGCGGCGTCGAACTCCTCGACCATCTCGTGGATCAGGCCGTCGAACGGCTCGAGCGGGAACTCACCCTCGTGCTTGCCGATGACCTTGCCCCCGGGGTCGACGAACATCAGCGTCGGCCACGCGCGCACCGCATAGGATTGCCAGACCCGGAAGTCGCGGTCGTTGATGACGGGATGACCGACGTCGAGCCGGAGGATCGCCGCCCGCACCGCCTCGGTCTCCTTCTCGGCGATGAACTTCGGCGAGTGCACGCCGATCACGGCCAGCTCGCGGCTCCACTTGCGCTCGAGCTTCCGCAACTGCGGAAGGATGTGCAGGCAGTTGATTCAGCAGAACGTCCAGAAGTCGAGGAGCACGAGCTTGCCGCGGAAGTCGCGCAGGCTCAGCGGACGCCCGGCGTTGAGCCACTCGGCATCGGGGGGAAAGTCGGGCGCGTTCACCTTGCCGGCGTACCGCTGCTGCATGGCGGCCTCCTCGGGCGCCCATCGTACAAGTCCTTGACAGCCCCGCGTGAGGGCCCGAGAATACGCATAATCCGGTCGAGATAGGAGCCTATACGGTGAGCGTCCGCCTTGTCGCGCCGATCGGCATCGTCGACGAGCATCCCGAATGGTCATCGCGCCTCATCGCAGAGCTGACCAGCCGGCGCCTGCCGTGGGAGAAGATCGACCACTCGAACCACGGCTACGACCCGCGCGACCGCCAGCCGCGGTACTCCGTCATCGTCAACCGCTCGAGCCCCTCGTCGCACCGGCGCGGTCACGGCAACGTCCTCTTCTATACCGAGGCGCTGCTGCGCCATTACGAGTCGATCGGCATCCCCGTGATCAACCCGGTGGCGGCGTATCGCTTCGAGAAGTCGAAGGCGCTCCAGATCGATCTCTTCGAGCGGCTCGGCCTGCGCTACCCGCGCGCCGTCGTGCTGAACCATTGCGACCAGCTGCTCAAGGCGGCGGACGCCCTCCGCTTCCCGGTGGTCGTGAAGCCCAACGTCGGCGGCTCGGGCGCGGGGATCGTCCGTCTCGACTCGCGCGCCGAGCTCGAGGCGCGCGCGTCCTCGCTGGACTTCGGGCCCGACGGCACCGCGCTGCTGCAGGAGTACGTCGAGGCGCGCGAGGGCGCGATCGTCCGCGTCGAGGTGCTCGACGGCGCCTGTCTCTATGCCATCCGCATCGTGCGCACGACGGACGATTTCAACCTCTGCCCCGCCGACATCTGCCAGGTCCCCGCAGCGGCGCCGGCGCTGGCCGCCTGCCCCGTGGACGTCACGCCGGGGATGAGCGTGAGTCGCTACGACGCCCCGCCCGAAGCCATCGAGGGCGCGCTGGCGCTCGCGCGCGTGGCGTCGATCGACGTCGGCGGCGTGGAGTATCTCGTCGGCCGCGACGACGGCCGCATCTACTTCTACGACGTCAACGCGACCTCGAACTTCGTGGCCAATGCCCCCGAGGTGCTGGGCTTCGATCCCTTTGGGCCGTTCGTCGACTCCATCGTCGCCGTCGCCACCCGCGGACGGCGGCGCGCCGCGGCCAGACGCGTCAGGACGGCGCGGGCCGGCCGAGGGGGCCCGCGTCGGGGAGGGGCGGCGCTGGCGGCAGCGGGCCCCGCCCAGCGTCGGGGGCCGTCGGCGTAGCGGGCGGCGCCGGCGACGTCGGCCGGCGCAGGCGCGAGCCCCGGCGCTCGCCCTCGCGCGGCCCGTCCTCGACGAAGCGCTGCAGCAGCTCGATGGTCTCGCGCGAGCGCTCCTGGAGCCCGACGCTGGCGCGCGCGATGTTGGCGGGATCGGGCGCCCCGGGCGGAATCACCTGCGGCGCCTGCGCATAGTTCTCCCAGAACGAGATCTGGTCGAAGTAGTTCATGAAGGCGATCTCGGCCTGCACGAGGTTGGAGAGCGCCCGCTGGGTCTTGTCGATCGGGCCGAGCATGAACAGCGTCACGAAGCTCGCCACCCCCAGGCCGCCGAAGACGAGCGAATAGATCTTCTGCTCGGAGTACACCGCGTACAGCGCGGCGAACAGGAAGAGACCGATCCCCACGGCGAACATGACCCGGTTCATCCAGGTGATCGTCTTGTAGGTGCTCTTGGCGCTGTCGAAGGTCCCCTTGACGAGCGCCAGCGAGTACCCGCTCAGGTCGTCCATGCGCTTCATCTGGACCTCGAAGCGATGCTTCCACATCTTCCGCTGGAACTCGACGTCCTCGGGATGCATGGCGGGGCCGCCGGGCATGAACGGCAGAGGCGCCGGCGGGTCCGGCACCGTCACGAGGAAGCGCTTCACCTCGGCGACGTCGTCGGGCTCCAGCCGGACGTCACCGTGCGCGAGCGTCCCGTCGGGATCCGAGCGCAGCCGGCGGGCGAACGTGGGGTCTGTCTGGGCGCGCTGAACGACCTGCCAGAACCCTTCGCGTCCCATGGCTCAGCCCCAGTACTGGCCGAGGTTCATCTTGCGCTGCTGGATCTGCTGCCCGTACTCCTTGGTGACTTGATAGTCCACCAGCACCTGCCCCACGACGTTCGTGAGCCATCGCTCCCGAGTCCCCGCGCTCGTCTGGGTGACGAGCTCGTCGAGAGGCTGGAGGAACTCGTCGGGAACGGTGATCGTGAATTGCGCCATCAGGCACCTCCGTGGGCCCCGATTATGCCACCGACACCGGCGTGCTAGCATCCGTGGACGATGCCGCGCGGCCAGATCCAGGTCGTCTACGAGGAGCCCGACGCGCGGATCGTGGTCATGGACTCGCTCACCTTCTGTGACGCGCGCGTCGGGCCGGGCGACGTCGTCATCGCCGGCTCCTTCGCCGGCGCCACCGCTTTCGCCTTCGCCCTGGAGCGCCGCGTGCGCGGGCTGGTCGCCCACGCCGCCGGGGTGGGCAAGGACAGCGCCGGGATCTCGGGGCTCGCCTTCGCCGACCGCTTCGCCGTGCCCGCCGCCGCCGTCGAGACCATGTCGGCACGCCTGGGCGACGGCCAGAGCGTCTTCGAGCAGGGCATCGTCGCCTACGCGAACGCCACCGCCCGCGCGCTGGACGTCCACGCCCGCGTCTCCACGGTGGAGGCGGCCTACCGGCTGGTCAAGGCAGGCCCGGGCCGCGTGACCGCCAACGCGGTCCTCGTCGAGCGCCGCCAGCGGGTCGTGCTCGAGCGCGACGGTGGGCGCGTCGTGCTCCTCGGCTCCACCAGCTTCGTCGACGCGACCAACGGCTCGGACGTGCTGTGCGTCGGCTCGCACGGCGGCCGTGTCAACGCCCTGCCCCTGCTCGTCGCCCCGCCGCGCGGGGTGATCTTCAACGACGGCGGGATGGCGCGCGACCGCTCGGGCATGGGCGGGCTGGCCACCCTCGACGAGATCGGGGTCCCCGCGGCGACCGTCGACGCGATGTCGGCCCGGATCGGCGATCCCGAGAGCGCCTGGCACACCGGCGTGATCTCGGCGCGCAACGAGGCCGCCGCGCGCCTCGGGGTCCTGATCGGCCAGCCGGCCCGCGAGGCCGGCGAGGCGATGCTCGCGCCGCGGCATTGACCGCGCGCCCGCGCTCTGGCGTAGTAGCAGCCCAGGAGGACGAGTCATGGCCCGGTACCTGAAAGTGGCGGCGGCGCAGATGGGTCCGAACAACGAGGGGGTGCCCCGCGAGGCCGTCGTGGAGCGCATGCTGGCGCTCCTCGAGCAGGCGATCGCGGAGAAGGTCGAGCTCATCGCCTATCCGGAGATGGCCCTCACGACCTATTTCCCCAAGCGCATCCGCAACGATTTCGACCAGTTCTTCGAGACGGAGATGCCGCCGAAGGCCCTCGCGCCCCTGCTCGCGCGCGCGCGCGCGGCCGGGGTGGCCTGCCACGTGGGCTTCTCGGAGAAGGACGGCGGCCGCTATTTCAACACCGCGATCCTCACCGACACCGCCGGGGCGCTGCTCGGCAAGTACCGCAAGATCCACCTGCCCGGCGTCAAGGAGCCCGACGGCTACGCGCAGGTCTACGAGCCGCACTTCTTCGAGACCGGCGACACGGGCTACCGGGTCTGGCCGCTCGGCGGGGCGACGGTCGGCGTGGCGATTTGCCAGGACCGCCGCTACGGCGAGACGTACCGTATGCTCGGGCTGCAGGGCGCCGAGATCGTGCTCATCGGCTACAACACGCCGCTCTCGCCGCTGGCGCTCTCGCAGAACGAGCTGGTGATGCGGGCCGGAGCCTACGAGAATAGCCTGTTCGTGGTCGGCATCGCCAAGGCGGGGGTCGAGGACGGGCTCACCCTGATCGGCGGCTCGTGCGTCATCGATCCCTTCGGCGAGGTCCTCGCCAAGGCGGCGACGACGGGCGACGAGCTGATCGCGGCCCGCATCGACCTCGATCACCGGCTCCCCGCGCTCAAGCGCTGGAACTTCTACGGCCGCCGGCACCCCGAGCACTACGGGCTCATCACCCACCCGGTGCGGCCGGCATGACGGTCCACAAGGTCGATACCGTCGTCCGCGGCGGGACCGTCGTCACGGCCACCGGCCAGTACGAGGCGAGCGTGGCCATCCGCGCGGGCCGCATCGCCGCCATCGGCCCCGAGGACATGCTGCCGCCCGCCGAGCGGGTGATCGACGCCGAGGGCAAGTACGTGCTCCCCGGCGCCATCGACTGCCACGTCCATCTCGGGCCGGAGTACGACGACTGGCGGGGCGGGCCGCTGGCGGCGGCGCGGGCCGGGCTCACCACCCTGGTCGGCTTCGCCCTCTACGACGACGAGCGCCGCGAGACCCTGCCCCAGGCGATCCACCGCCTCCGCGAGGAGACGTCGAGCCTGTCCGTGCTGGACTTCGGCTTCCACTTCATCCTCAACAACCAGCCGTACATCCTCGACGGCATCGCGGAGGCCATCCAGCTCGGCGTCACCTCGTTCAAGCTCTTCATGACCTACAAGAAGCGGCCCCACCGCATGTGCTCGGACCAGATGATCGCCGGCGCCATGGAGCGCATCGCCGCCGGCGGGGGGATCTGCCAGCTCCACTGCGAGAACGGCGACATCCTCTGCCACCTCGAGGACAAGTCCATCGCCGAGGGCCGCGTGCACCCGCGCGACTTCCCGGGGACGTGCCCGGACTGGACGGAGGAGGAGGCCATCAACCGCGCCATCCTCATCGGCCGGCTCACGGGCTGTCCCGTGTACGTCGTCCATCTGTCCACCCGGCTCGGGCTCGAGCGGATCAAGGCCGCGCAGGTCCTCGGCCAGCGCGTCTTCACCGAGACGTGCCCGCAGTACCTGCTGCTGACCGACGAGGAGATGGAGCGATGGGGGCCGCTGGCCAAGATCGGCCCGCCGCTGCGCCCGGCCCATGGACCCGACCGCGCGGCGCTCTGGGACGGCTCCGCGCAGGGCTACATCGCGTGCGTGGCGAGCGATCATTCCCCCCGCGCCAAGAAGTTCAAGGAGCCGGGCTGGCGGAACATCTTCGTCGACGACGCGGGCAAGCCCATCCCCTTCGGCAGCCCCGGCCTCGAGACCCTGGTGCCGCTGGTCTACACCGAGGGCGTGGTCAACCGCGGGCTGCCGCTGACGTGGATGGCGCGCGTGCTCGGTGAGAACCCCGCGCGCATCTTCGGGCTCTACCCGCGCAAGGGCACCATCACCGTCGGCGCCGACGCCGATCTCCTGATCTGGGATCCCGAGCCCGAGGGGACCATCACCGTGGCCGATCACCTGGGCATCGCGGGCTGGACGCTCTACGAGGGCTTCAAGACCAAGGGCCGCCCGTGGATGACGCTGCTCCGGGGCCAGGTGTTGCTGAACCAGGGCCGCCTCGAGCAGGCGCCGGGCTTCGGCGAGTACCTGCACCGCACGAGCCCGCTCCCCCCGCTCGCGGGCCCGGTGCGATAGCGCGCGACGCTATGCCCGACTACCTCGATCGTCTCGCCGCGTTCGCCCGCGCGCTGACCTTCGCGACCCTCTCGCCCTCGGCGATCGCGGCCGCCCGCCGCGTCGTGCTCGACACCTGCGGCGCCATGCTCGCGGGCAGCCGGCGGCCCGAGAACACCCATCTGGCGCGCCTCGTCGCCGAGCGCTCCCGCGGCGGCCGCGCCTCGCTCGTCGGCCACGCGCTGCACGCGGAACCGATGCTGGCGGCGCTCGCCAACGCGACCGCCGGCGTCTCGCTCGAGGTCGACGAGGGCAACCGCTGGGGCGGGGGCCACCCGGCGATCCACGTCCTGCCCGCCGCGCTCGCCGTCGCCGAGGAGGTCGGCGCCGACGGCCCCCGGCTGATCGAGGCGCTCGTGGCCGGCTACGAGATCGTCTCGCGGATCGGCGGCGCGACGCAGGCGCGTGCCAACGTCCACTCTCACGGCACGTGGGGCACGCTGGGCGCCGCGGTGGCGACGGCGAAGCTGCTCGGCGAGCCCGCCCTGGGCGCGGTCGTCAATCTCGCGGCCTCGATGAGCCCGGCCAACACGTGGACGCCCTGCTTCGAGGGCGCCACGATCCGCAACCTCTATCCCGGCCGCTCGAGCCTGCAGGGCATCCTCGCCGCTCACCTCCACCGCTGCGGCTTCACGGGCGTCGCCGACGGACCCGGGGACGTGTACGGCAGCATCCTCGCCGACGGCTTCGAGCCCGAGCGGGCGGTGCACGGGCTCGGCGAGGCGCCTCTCAGGATCGAAGCCAACTACTTCAAGTTCCACGCGTGCTGCCTCTACAACCACCCCGCTCTCGATGCCGTGGAGGAGATCCGCGGCACCGCCCGCTTCGAGCCTGGCGACGTCGCGCGCGTGAGCGTCAGGTCGATCCCGTTCGTCACCCGCATGGCCGAGCCCGCGCCCGCGGCGATGCTCGCCGCGAAGTTCTCGATCCCCTACGCCGTGGCCGCGGCCCTTGTCCTCGGCCGCACCGACGTCACCGCCTTCACCGAGGACGTCCTCGAGGACCCGGGCGTGCGCGCCCTCGCCAAGCGCGTGGAGGTGACGGCCGATCCCGCGATGTCGCTGCGCCGCGACGATCAGCCCGTGGCGACGGTGACGGTCACCCTCACCGACGGGCGCACCCTCTCGCGCTCGACGCGCGTCGTGCGGGGCGACGCCGCGAACCCGCGTCCCGAGGAGGAGCTGGTCGCGAAGTTCCTCGCCCTCGCCGCGCCGGTCCTCGGCGAGCAGCGCGCCGCCAACGTCGTCGCGTTGACGTCACGCCTCGAGCGGGTCGGCGACGTCCGCGAGCTGTCCGCACTGCTGTCGCCGCCCGCCGTCCCCTGAGCGGGAGCCGAGTGGAGGGTCACCGATGACGACGCTCTCGCAGCCCAAGAGCCAGGTCCTGACCGTCAACGGCCTGCGCGTCCACTACCTCGAGTGGGGCGGGGCCGGCGCCCCGCCCGTGGTGTGCGTCCACGGCTACACCTCCAGCGCGCAGGCCTTCAACGCGCCGGCCCGGCGCTTCCACGACCGCTTTCACTTCGTCGTGCCGGACGTCCGCGGCCACGGGGAGAGCGCGTGGTCGCCCGAGGGGGCCTACGAGTATCGCGACCAGGTGAGCGATCTGGAGGCGCTCGTCGACCAGCTGGGGCTGGCGACGTTCACCCTGATCGGCACCTCCATGGGCGGCATCATCGCGATGATCTACGCCGCCGCGCACCCCGAGCGGCTGGCGCGCCTGGTCATCAACGACGTCGGGCCGGACGCGGAGGTCGGCAGCCAGCGGATCACGCAGATGGTCGGCGCCCGGCCGGAGGAGTTCGCGACACTCGAGGACGCGATGGCGTACCGGCGCCAGGTGTCGCCCATCGTGGCCGGCCGCACCGAGGAGGACCAGCGCGAGCTGGCGCTCGGCGTGCTCCGGCAGCGGCCCGACGGCCGCTGGATCTGGAAGATGGATCCCGGCTACATCCGGCAGCGCGTCCAGCACGGCCCGCCGCAGCGACCCGCGCTCTGGCCCGCCCTCGAGCGTCTGCCCTGCCCCACGCTGGTCGTCTGGGGCACGGACAGTGACGTGCTCTCCCAGACGCAGGCCCGGCGCATGGTGAAGGTCCTGCCGCGCGGGGAGCTGGTGGCGGTGCCCGGTGTCGGTCACGCACCGACGCTGGTCGAGCCGGTGGTGCTGGCCGCCCTGGAGCGCCTCTTCGGGTAAGAGACCGCCAGCACATCGAGGAGCGCCACGGGTTCCCCGGGGCGCTCCGAGCATTGGGGGGCTGGGGGCCATTTCGGGGCCCCCACGAAGTCAATCGAGCGCCACGGGTTCCCCGGGGCGCTCCGAGCGTTGGGGGGGCTGGGGGCCATTTCGGGGCCCCAAGTTTGATCAATCGGCGCGCTGTGGCATGCTCTGGCCCAGGAGGGCCGACCAGCCATGAGAGACGTGGCCATCATCGGGGTGGGCTCCACGCCGTTCGGGAAGCTCGAAAGGCAGGGCATCGTCGAGATGGCGGTCGCCGCCTGTCGCGACGCCCTCGCGGAGTCGCGCGTGCCGCGCGAGAAGATCCAGGCGCTCTACCTCGGCAACTTCGCGGGCGAGCGGCTGGCGAGCCAGGGCAGCCTGGCCGCGATCGTCGTCAACCGGCTCGGCATGAGCGGCATCCCCGCGACCAAGACCGAGGGCGCATGCGCCTCGGGCGGCATCGCCTTCCGGCTCGGCGTGCTCGGCATCGCGCTCGGGCTCTACGATTTCGTGCTCGTGGGCGGCGTGGAGAAGATGAGCTCGGCGCCGACGGCCGAGGTGACGGCGGCGCTGGCCACCGCGGGCGACGAGACGGCCGAGATGCGCACGGGCCTCACCTTCCCCGGCGCGTTCGGGATCATCATGCGCGAGCACATGGCGCGCTACGGCACCACCCGCGCGCAGATCGGGCTCGTGTCGGTGAAGAACCACGGGCTCGGCGCGGCGAATCCCAAGGCGCAGTTCCGCAAGCCCGTGACCCTCGACGAGGTCGTCAGCTCGCGCCTGGTGGCCGATCCCATCCGGCTGTTCGACTGTCCGCCGATCTCCGACGGCGCCGCCGCCGCCGTCCTCTGCCCGCTCGAGATGGCGCGTGACTTCACGGCGAAGCCCGTGCGCGTCCTCGGCACCGGCCACGCGACGGGACCGGCCACGCTCTGGGAGTCTGCCGACGTCACCACGATGCCCGCCACCGTGCGCGCCTCGCGCGAGGCGTACGCCGCCGCGAAGATCGCGCCCGCCGACGTCGACGTCGTCGAGCTCCACGACTGCTTCACGATCGCCGAGATCATCGCCACCGAGGACCTTGGCCTCTTCCCCAAGGGCAAGGGCGGGGCGGCCGTCGAGGAAGGCTGGACGGCGCTCGGCGGCAAGGTCGCGGTCAACCCGTCGGGCGGGCTCATCTCCAAGGGCCACCCCGTCGGCGCCACGGGGGTCGCCCAGATCTACGAGCTGGTCCGCCAGCTCCGTGACGAGGCCGCCAACCAGGTGCGCGGCGCGGAGATCGCGCTGGCCCACAACCTCGGCGGCACTGGCGTGGTCAGCACCGTGACCGTCCTGGGGCGCGCCTGATGCCCGCCCTCGCGGGCCGTCGCTGCGCGGAGTGCGGGCGCCTGTCGGTCGCGGCGAGCGCCTGCCCGTTCTGCGGCGCCGTGGGCGGTCAGAGCGTCGAGCTGTCGGGACGCGGACGCCTGCAGTCGTTCACGATCATCCGCATCGCTCCGGCCCGTTACGCCGCCGAGGCGCCGTACGCGGTGGGGCTGGTCGCGCTCGACGAGGGCGCCACGATCACGGCCCGCGTCAGCGGCGCGCCCGAATCGCTGACGCTGGGCCAGGCCGTGACCCTCGCGTCGGTGGACGCCCGGTGCGGTCCGGTCTTCCAGCCCGCCTGATGCGGCCGCCTCACGCCCCGTAGATCTTCTTCAGCTCGCCTGCCGCCCAGCGGACCGCGTCCTCCGGCGAGGCACGGGGAGAGCGTGCAGGCCTCGGTGGCCCTGGCGCTGGACGGGCTCTTCCCAGCCGAGCGCGCGCGAGCGGCGCGGCGGCCGTGCCACGGCGGTGCCGGCGATCAGCGGACGGGCGACTCCTCCGCCAGGATCGGCGACGCGACGACAGGCAGGGCGACGATGGGCCGCGCGATGATCGGCAGCGCGATCTCGATGGCCCTGACCATCAGGGCGGCGTCCATGCTGGGCTGCTCGAGGCCGCTCTGCGCCACCATCGACGGCGTCAGCGGCACGTGGATGAACCCGGCCGGCGTCGGCCGGCCCCGGCGCGCCTGGGTGTGCAGCGTGGTGTACATGGCCTGGTTGCAGAGGTACGTCCCCGCGGTGTGGGAGATCGCTGCCGGCACGCCCTCGGCGGTGAGCGCGGCGAGCAGTGCGCCCAGCGGCAGCGTGCTGAAGTACCCGGCCGGGCCACCCGGCACGCACGGCTCGCCGGCGGCGCGCCGGCCCGTGTTGTCGGACAGATCGGAGTCCATCACGTTGACGGCGACGCGCTCGAGCGACAGCCGGGGCCGCCCTTCGGCGAGGCCGAGGTGCAGGACCGCGGCGGGATCGTGCTCCTCGAGCAGCGCCGGAAGCTCCCCGGCCAGGCGGGCGTGGTCGACGGGCAGGATCACGCTGCGCACCACCGAGTCGCCCACCACGCGCGCGTCCACCGCCTTGGCGACTTCCTCTGACGGGTTGACGGCGTGGGAGCCGAAGGGCTCGAAGCCGGTCACGAGGATGACGCGCCTGGCCACCGTCAGCCCTCGGGGCGCTCGAGCTCGCGCCGGAGTCCGCGCCGGACGGCCCGCGAGCTCATCGCGTCGCTCTCCACGGAGAGCCGCGTGAGGTGCGCGCCCTCCGCGGTCGCGTGGACGCGCACGGTGCCGGCGCCCCTCCACGCCGGCGCGCGCGCCTCCAGCGTTCCGGCGTCGGCATCGTAGCGGGTGATGCGCGCGCCCATGCGGCGCAGCGCGGTCCCGCTGCGGTGGAGCGCGGCATCGGGCTCGCCGGTGACGAGCAGGCTGGCCCGCGAGCGACGCCGGCCGCCGAGCGCCCGGCCCACGGCGACGCGCAGGACGAGGGAGGCGAGCAGGAACACCGCGGACAGGGCGAGCCACTCGGCGGCGGCGGGCATCGCGCCGATTGTACCGCGGCCGATCATCGGGCCTCGACGCTCTGGGCGAATGCCGGGGCGGGGTCGGCGCCGTCCTTGACGAGTGCGGGGTCGAAGAGCGTGTAGGGGTTCACGTTGCCGAGCGCGGCGCTGATGGACTCCGCCACGCCCGGATGCCGCGCCTGCAGCCCGGCGAGGAACTCCCGGATCTCGGCGCGCGGCCCCGCCTTGTCGGCGCAGACGCATCCGATCACGGGCACGCCGCGCGTCCCCGCGTACGCGGCGGTCAGCGCCTCGCTCACGTAGACCAGCGGCCGGATCAGGCGCAGCGCCCCCTTGCGCGAGCCGGCCACCGGCGGCAGCGAGGCGATGCGCCCGTTGAAGAGCACGTTGCGCAGCAGCGATTCCGCGCAGTCGTCGGCGGTATGGCCGAGGGCGAGCGCCGTGCAGCCCAGCTCGCCCGCGATCCGGTAGAGCGACCGGCGGCGATGGCGGCTGCAGACGTCGCAGCCGTGCGCCACGCCGTCGCGCACCAGCGCGAGCGTCGCGGCGTCCTCGCGCAGGATCCACGGCACGCCCAGGGCCTCCACGTGCGCGCGAAGGCCGGCGATCGAGGTCTTGAACTTCCCCTGCTCCACCGTGACCGCGACCAGATCGTACGCCACGGGTGAGCGCGAACGGTAGGCCACGAGGGCGTCGAGCAGCGTCACGCTGTCCTTGCCGCCCGACACCCCGACCGCCACCCGATCACCGGGACGCAGCATGGAGAACCGCCCCATCGCCCGCCCCATCAGATCCAGCACCTTGCGCTCGACCGCCTGCGTGTCCATGCCCGCACTCTCTCCCCCTCCCACGCCGGGAGTCAAACCGTGTAAACGGGCGATCGAGGGATCACGTCTCCTGCGCACGTCATTTCTGGGGGTAGGCGGCATGACCAGGTTTCTGCTGCACGGGGTGGGCGGCGTGATGCTGGCGTGTCTGACCGCGATTCCGGCCGCTGGCCAGGGTCGGGGTGGCGGATTCGGGGGCGGAGCGCTGGGCAGCGACCAGCCATCAAGCTCGGGGACCCCGACGACGCCGGCGACGTCGCCGTCGTCACCGGGGGGATCGGGCCGCGGGGACGGCGGCGGACGTCAGCAGCTGCGCCAGGACCTGCAGCAGCTACGTCAGGATCGTCAGAAGCTGCGCGCCGACATCCAGGCCGGCAACAAGGGCGCGATTGCTGCGGATCGCGCGAAGCTCAAGCAGGACATCGCGAAGCTCAAGCAGGACCGCCAGCAGCACCGCGGCCAGCACCACCGCGGCGGGCATCAGCCTCTGGGAAGTCCGACGGCAAAGTGATCGGCCGCCAGGTTGAGGCTGGGGGGCTCCGAGCGCCCCCCAGTCCCCCCGATGCTCGGAGCGCCCCGGGGAACCCGTGGCGCTCCTCGTGGGGTGGACGTCAGGAGCTCGGAGCGGCCGGCGCGGGCCGGCGGCGGTGGGCCCAGGGCTTCACCGACGCGAGCTTCTCGCGCTGCTCCTGGGTGAGGAGCGGCGCCATGTCCTGGAGCATCTTGACGTTCAGGGCGAGCATCTCGGCCTGGAGCTGCTGGACCTCCGCCGTCTTCGCCTCGATGGCGGCCTGGTCGTCGCCCGTCAAGGCCAGCGTGCGGAGCGTGGAGCGGGCATCCCGCATCGCCTGCCAGACCTGCTTGCGCGCGGGAGCCTGCGCCTGGCGCAGCGCCACGATCGCGCTGACCTGGTCGTCGGTGAGACCGAGGAATTGCTGCATCCGAGCCATCATGCCGGCACGGCCGGGCTGGCCCGCGGTCGGAGTGTCCGCGGCCCCGGCCGGAACGGTGAGCGACAGGACGGCGCCGAGCATCAGGGCGGAAACGATACGAGTCCGTGTCATGGGACCTCCTCGGGCTAGGGGCGCTGCTTCCGCTATGACGTGGATGAGCCCCGTCTTATTTGTCCTCGGCCTACCCGAGCAGGCGCTCGGCGGCCTCCATGAGGGTCTCGGACAGGGTGGGGTGGGTATGAATGGTCGCGGCCAGGTCCTCGGCCACCAGCGCGGCCTCGACGGCCAGCGCCCCCTCGGCGATCAGCTCGCCCGCGCCGGGTCCGACGATGCCCACGCCGAGGAGGCGGCCCGAGGTGGCGTCCGCGACGAGCTTGGTGAGGCCGTCGGAGCGTCCGAGCGTGGCGGCCCGCCCGGAGGCCGCCCACGGGAACGTGGCGACCTTCACGGCCTGGCCCGCGGCCGCCGCCTGCCGCTCGGTGAGCCCGCACCAGGCGACCTCGGGATCCGTGAACACGACCGCGGGCACCACCGTCGCGTCGAAGGCCGACGGCCGCCCCGCGATCACCTCGGCCGCGACCCTGCCCTGCCGCATCGCCCGGTGCGCGAGCATGGGCTCGCCCGTGACGTCGCCCACCGCGAACAGGTGCGGGTCCCCGGTGCGGCACCGCTCGTCCACCGCGATCACTCCCCGCTGGTCCACCGTCACGCGCGTCGTCTCGAGCCCGAGGCCTTCGGTGCGCGCCCGCCGGCCGACCGCGAGGAGCACGCGATCGAACGCCTCCGCGCCCCGGCTTTCCAGCTCGGCCTCGAGGCCGGCCGCGGTCTCGCGCAGCGCCGCCAGGCGCGTGCCGAGATGGATCTTCGCGAACAGGCGCTCGCAGCAGCGCGCGAGCGGCTGGACGAGGTCAAGGTCGGCGCCGGGCAGCAGGCCGTCGGTCATCTCGACCAGGGTCACGGCGCTGCCGAGGGCGGCGTAGACCTGGCCGAGCTCGAGCCCGATGTAGCCGCCGCCCGCGACGAGCAGCCGCTCGGGGATCTCGGCGATCTCCAGCGCCGCGGCGGAGTCCATCACGCGCTCGCCGAAGCTCACCCCGGGCAGCGCCGCCGGCGCCGAGCCCGTGGCGATCACGGCGTGGCGGAAGCGGATCTTCTGGGGCTGGTCGCCTTCGACCCGGAGCCCGCGCGAGTCCTCGAAGACCGCGCGCCCGCCGATCACGTCGACGCCCTTGCTCCTGGCCACCGAGGCCAGGCCGCGCGCGAGCTTGCCGACCACGCGCTCGGCCGTCCACTTGCGCATGGGATCCAGCGAGAGTCGCGGCTCGCCGAAGTCCACGCCGAACTCCCTCGCGCGCTCGGCCTGGGCGAGCACGCCGGCGACGTGGAGCAGCGCCTTGGAGGGAATGCAGCCCTCGAACAGGCAGGTGCCGCCGAGCCGGCCGCCCTCGTCCACGACCACGGCCTCGAGCCCGAGCTCCGCGCAGCGGAAGGCCGCGGCGTAGCCGCCCGGCCCGCCCCCGATCACGGCGACGTCCACCTCCCGCACGAGGTCGCCCATGACCATCTCAGAGCTCCAGCAGCAGCCGGTCGGGCGCCTCGAGGCGCTGGACGACGTCGGTGAGGAAGCGCGCGGCGTCGGCGCCGTCGGCCACGCGGTGATCGAAGGTGATCGACAGCGGCAACAGCAGCCGCGGCACGATCTGCCCGGCGCGGACCACGGCCTCCTCGCGCCCGCGCGCGACGCCGAGGATGGCGACCTCCGGGTAGTTGATGATCGGGGTGGCCCCGGTGCCGCCGAGGACGCCGACGTTGGTGATGGTGAACGTGCCGCCGCGCAGGTCGTCGAGCGCCGCCTTGCCCTCCCGCACGCGCTGGGCCAGCGCGCCGAGCTCGCGGGCCAGCGCCAGCAGGGGCTTGCGATCGACGTCGCGGAGGACGGGGACGATGAGCCCGCGCTCGGTGGCGACGGCGATCCCGAGGTGGTAGTGGCGCTTGACGATCAGCTCGCCCGCCTCGGGATCGAGCGAGGCGTTGAAGTCCGGATGCCGCTGGAGGGCCTGCGCCGCCGCCTTGAGCAGGAAGCTCGTGAGGGTCAGGGTCACGCCCTGCTCCCGCGCGGCGTCGAGGTTACGGCGGATCAGCGCGTCGAGGTCCGTGATGTCCGCGCGGTCGAAGTGCGTGACGTGGGGGATCAGCGTCGCCGACAGGGTCATGCGCTCGGCGATGGTCCGTCGCAGGTGCGACAGCGGGCGTCGCTCGACGGGCCCCCACTGCTCGAAGCGGGGCAGTGGCGGCGCGACGACTGCCTGCGCCAGCGGCCGGCCCGGGGCGCGCGCTGCCTCCCCGGCGGGCGACGGCGCGCCGGCGGCTCGATCGGCCGCCACCGCCACGCGCGGAGCGCCGCCGGCGGCCGCGCGGACGTCGTCGTCGGTGACGCGGCCGCCCCGTCCGCTGCCGCTGACCGCGTGCAGCTCCACGCCGAGCTCGCGCGCGAGCCGGCGCGTCGACGGGGTGGCGGGCACCGGTCCGGACCGCGGGGCCTCAGGCCCGGGCTCCGTCGCGGCGGACGTCGGGGCCGCGATCGTGCGCTCATTGCCGGCGCCGGACGCCGACGGCCGCTCGCTGGCGTCGGCGAACGAGACCAGGACCTGCCCCGCCTTCACCATCTCGTGCGCCTGCACGTGGATGCGCTCCACGCGGCCGCTCATCGGCGAGGGGATCTCGACCTGGGCCTTGTCGGTCTCGACCTCGAGCAGCGGCGCGTCCTCCTGGATCACGTCGCCCTCCCGCACCAGCACCTTGACGATCTCGGCCTCGGTCAGGCCCTCGCCGAGGTCGGGCAGGCGGAACTCCCGCGCCATCAGAACGCCAGCGTCTCGCGGGCGGCGGCGAGGACGCGCGGGACGTCGGGCACCGTCGCGCGCTCGCGCGCGAACCCGACGAACGGCACGTCGTAGGCGGCGACGCGCTTGATCGGCGCCTCCAGCGACAGGAAGGCGCGCTCCATGATGCTGGCGGCGATCTCCGCGCCCGGCCCGAAGCTCTGCGGCGCCTCGTGGATGATCACGGCGCGGCCCGTCTTCTGCACCGAGGCCGCGAGCGTCGCGCGGTCGAGCGGGGCGACGGTGAGCAGGTCGATGACCTCCGCCTCGGCGCCGTCCTCCTGGGCCAGGGTGTCGGCCGCCTCGCGCGCCACGCGCAGCATCGCGCCGTACGAGATCAGCGTGAGGTCGCGGCCCTCGCGCACGATCTGGGCGCGGCCGAGGGGCATCATCTCGGGGTCGTCCGGCACCTCTTCGCGCGCGGCGTGGTAGAGGCCCTTGGCCTCGAAGAAGATCACCGGATCGGGGTCGCGGATGGCGCTGACGAGGAGCGCGCGGGCGTTGCGCGGGCCCGACGGGATGACCATCTTGAGCCCCGGGATGTGCGCGTAGAACTGCTCCTCGGACTCCGAGTGGTGCTCGAGGGCGCGTACGCCGCCGCCGTACGGCATGCGGACGACCATCGCGCAGTGGAAGCGGCCCTGCGAGCGCTGCCGGTAGCGCGCGGCGTGGTTCTCGATCTGGTGGAAGCACTGGAAGGCGAAGCCCGAGAACTGGATCTCGCAGACGGGCTTGAGGCCGTAGAGCGCCATGCCCACCGAGGCGCCGATGATGGCCGCCTCGGCCAGCGGGCTGTCGATCACGCGCTGGCTGCCGAAGCGCCGCTGGAGATCCTCGGTGACCCGGAACACGCCGCCGTCGACCCCCACGTCCTCGCCGAGCACGAGCACGTCGCGGTCGCGCTCCATTTCCTGCCGGAGGGCGAGGTTGAGGGCCTTCACCATGTTGAGTTTCATCGACCGGGCTCGTGAGGCCGCGACCGGCGTGGGTGGCGAGTGATGGGGAGGGGTGGATTCATCGTCGGGTCATGCGCTGGCCGCGCATCGGGGGCGCGGGCGGGTGCTCCTCGTCGGCGCGGCGCGGCGGCGGCGCCTGCAGCCGCTCGGCCAACTCGCGGCGCTGGGCGGCGACGTCGGGCGGCAGCTCCGCGTAGGCGTGCGCGAAGATGGCGAGCGGGTCGGGCGGCGGCGTGGCCTCGAAGCGGCGGATGGCCTCCGCGATCTCCGCGTCCACCTGCGCCTCGAGCCCGTCCTCGAGGAGGTTCTTCTTGCGGAGGTACTCCGTGAAGCGCGTGAGCGGGTCCTTGCGCGCCCACTCCGCGACCTCCTCGTCGGTGCGGTACTTGGTCGGATCGTCGGCCGTGGTGTGGACGCCGAGCCGGTAGGTCACGCACTCGATCAGCGTGGGCCCGCCGCCCGCGCGGGCCCGCTCCACCGCTTCGCGGCTGGCCGCGTGGACGGCGAGCACGTCGTTGCCGTCCACCTGGATGCCCGGGAAGCCGTAGGCCAGCGCCTTCTGCGCGATCGTGCGGGAGTGGGTCTGCTTCTTGAGCGGCACCGAGATCGCCCACTGGTTGTTCTGGCACACGAAGACGACCGGAACGTGCCACACCCCGGCGAAGTTCGCCGCCTCGTGGAAGTCCCCCTCGCTGGTGGCCCCGTCGCCGAAGAAAGCCATGACCACGGCGTCCTCACCGCGATACTGGGCCGCGTAGGCCAGCCCGACGGCGTGCGGCAGCTGCGTGGCCACGGGGATGGTGATGCCGAGGTCGTGCTGCGCCGGGGCCGGCTGTCCACCCTCGAGGAAGCCGGCGAAGAAGAGCAGGAGCTTGTCGATCGGCCAGCCCCGCCAGATCATCGCCGCCGTCTCGCGGAAGGACGGCACCATCCAGTCCGTCGGTCTCAGCGTGCTGACGCTGCCGAGCTGCGAGGCCTCCTGCCCCTTGATGGGAGCGAAGGTGCCGATGCGGCCCTGGCGCTGCAGGCGGACCATGCGCTCGTCCAGGCGGCGCCCGAGCAGCATCGCGCGGTAGAGCCGCTTCAGCTCGTCGGCGGGAAGGTCGGGCTCGAGCGCGGTGTCGAGGTTCCCGTCGCTGTCGAGGATCGACAGGTGCTCGATGGTGAAGCGCGGCTCGAGCGGGGTCCTGGGCATGGGCGCCTCGCCGTGTCGGATCGTGCGTCCACGCCCATTGTACTCCCGCGGCCGTACCTTCGGGTCACCCGTCGGCGAGCATGCGCTGCATCACCGTGACGTCGAGCCAGCGGTCGAGCTTGAAGGCGACCTCGCGCTCGACGCCGACCAGCCGGAAGCCCGCGCGCGCGTGCAGGGCGATCGACGCGGCGTTCTCGCTGGTGATCCGCGCCAGCACCGAGCGGTGGCCCGCCGCGCGCGCGCGGCCCAGCAGCGCGCCCAGCACGAGCGCGCCGAGCCCGCGGTCGCGGCAGTCTTGGCGCACGTAGATCGAATTCTCCACGGTATGCGCGAACGCGGGCTTGGCCCGGTACGCCGTCAGCGCCCCGAAAGCGAGCACCTCGTCGCCCGCGACCGCAACGAGGACGGGGTGACCATCGCCGTGCGCCTCGCGCCAGCGGCGTTGCGCGGCCGGATCGCGCGGCTGGGTGTCGGTCGTGGTGACTGCGCACGCGATCTCGCGGTTCCAGATCGCCGCGATCTGCCCGTCGTGGGCCGCGGCGGCCGTCCGGACCGTGATGGCCGGCGGCCGGGCGGCGTCGGGCGCCAGGATCGTCCCGCCCTGGCCCGGCCCGCCGGCGTCGGGCGCGCGGCGTCGTTTCACGGCCGTCAGCCCCGCGTCACGTGCGGCGCCGGCGCGGGCGCCGACCCGGCGAGCACGCGATGGCCGACGGCGATGAGAGCGGTCGCCAGGCGCACCCGCAGCGGCCGCGCACGCGGCCGCGCGCCCAGGAGCGCACGACGGCGCGCGTCGCGGCGGGCCGCGGCGAGCCGATCGTGCACGAGAACCTGGAGCGCGTACTCGTTGACGTCCATGGCGGCCTCCCCTTCGGTCGCTCACCGCTCGGCGCGGCTCACCTCACACCATTCCGACATTTCACCGCTCGGTCGGGCGTGCTTACACACGCCCACCTCGCACGTCGTTCGGCTCGCCGCCGCGACTCCGGCTCACCTCACACGATTCAGACACTTCATCGCTCGGGCGTGCAGAGCACGCCCACCTCGCACTTCGTTCGGCTCGCAGCGGTCGCGGCTTCGCCGCTCCGACGCGGCTCACCTCACACGGCCACTATGGGCCTGGCGGGAGGATCAGGGAAATCAATTGTCTTGATACAGACCATCAGGTAACTTTTGGGCATGGACCTCGCCCTGCCGCACCTGCGCGCCCTCGAGGCCGTGGCTCGCCACGGCAGCTTCTCGCGGGCCGCCGCCGAGCTGGGAGTGACGCAGCCCGCGGTCAGCATGCAGGTCCGCCAGCTCGAGGATCGCCTGGGGGCGCGGCTCCTCGAGCGGGTGGGCAAGCGGGCGTTCCCCACCAAGGCGGGCACGGTGCTGCTGGCCCACGCCGGCCGGGCCCTGCGCGAGCTGGAGGCGGGCGTCGAGCTGGTCCACCAGATGAAGGGCGTGGTGGCGGGCCGGGTCCGGCTGGGGACGAGCGCCTCGGCCAGCATCTACCTGTTACCGCCGGCGTTCCGGCGCTTCCGGGCGGCGTACCCCGAGACCGAGCTGATCGTGGTCACCGGCAACGGCCCGGACATCACGCGCGCCATCGTCGACAACGACCTCGACCTCGGCGTGGTGAGCCTGCCCGTGCGCGAGCGCGAGCTGGCGGTGTCGCCGTTCTACCGGGACGACCTCGTCGCGGTCGGCCCGCCCGGCGAGCGCTGGCCGCGCGGCGGGACGGTGACGGCCACCGAGCTCGCGCGCCATCCCCTGATCCTGTTCGAGCGCGGCGCGACGCTCCGACGTCTCATCGACGGGTGGTTCGCGCGCGCGCACGCCTCGCCCGGGCTGCCGATGGAGATGGGCAACACGGAAGCCATCAAGAAGCTCGTCGAGTCCGGTCTCGGGCTCTCCGTGACGTCGCGCTTCTCGGTGCTCGCCGAGCTGCGTACCCGCCGGCTCACGGCCGCGCGGCTGGCCCCACCGCTCGTCCGCCAGATCGGCATCGTCCGTCGGCGCGACAAGCCCACCTCCCCCGCCCTCGAGGCCTTCCTCGCCACCCTCGACCGGCTGCGGCCCGAGCTGGAGCGATCGGGCGGCCGGCGACCTCCACGGCCGAGGGTGAGCCGGACATAGCGGGGCACCCCGGGGCGCTTCCGGGCGTCGGGGGACTGGACGCTCCGGGGGGGCCCGCTCCGGGGGGCCCCCGGTCCGCCTATCCGAGCGCCTGGGAGAGGTCGTCGATGATGTCGTCGGGATGCTCGAGCCCGACGGACAGCCGTAGCAGGTTCTCCGGCGTCGTCGTCCCCGGTCCCTCGATCGAGGCGCGATGCTCGATGAGACTCTCCATCCCGCCGAAGCTCGTGGCCCGGATGATCACCCGCACCTTGGCCGCGGCGGCCATGGCGGCGTCGCGGCCGCCGGCGACCTGGAACGACGTCATGCCGCCGAAGTGCGACATCTGCCGGCGCGCCAGCGCGTGCCCGGGGTGACCGGGCAGCCCGGGATAGTGCACGCGCTCGACGCGCGGATGGCGCGCAAGGAAGGTCGCGACCTTCAGCGCGTTCTCGGCGTGGGCGCGGACCCGGTACGGCGCGGAGCGGATCGAGCGCAGCGCGAGCCAGCAGTCGAAGGGCGAGGGCACCCCGCCGCCCGCAGCCTGGAACGCGCGGATCGCGTCGAAGACGCCGGCGCGGGCGCGCGCCACCACCGCCCCGCCCATCACGTCGCCGTGGCCGCTCAGGTACTTCGTGGTGGCGTGCACGACCAGGTCGGCGCCCAGGGTGAAGGGCCTCTGCAAGATGGGGGTCGCGAAGGTGTTGTCGCACACGCAGAGCGCGCCGGCGCCGTGGGCGAGGTCGGCGAGGGCCTGCACGTCGCTGATCTTGAGCATCGGGTTCGAGGGGGTCTCGACCCAGATCGCGCGCGTGCGCGGCGTGAGCGCCGCGCGGGCGGCGGCGACGTCGGTCATGTCCACGAACGTCGCGGCCAGCCCCCACGGGGCGAGGTGCTCGCGCAGGAGCCGCGCGGTGCCGTGGTACACGTCGCGGGGGGCGATCACGTGGTCGCCGGGCGCGAGGGTGTGGAAGACCGCCAGCGTGGCCGCGGTGCCCGAGGCGAAGGCCGCGGCCGCCGCGCCCGCCTCCAGCTCGGCCAGGCACGCCTCGAGGGCGTCGCGGTTGGGGTTGCTGTTGCGAGCGTAGAGGTGGCCGCGGGGATAGCTGCCGTCGGGATCGCGCTCGAAGGTCGTCGACAGCGAGATCGGCGGCGCGACGGCGCCCGTCGCCGGATCGACGCGGTGGCCGGCGTGCACCGCGATCGTCTCGATCCTCACGCGGCCGGGCTCACTTCTCGTCGGCGAGCTTGTGGCTCAGCTCGATCAGCCGGGTGAGCTTGCCCTTCGCGGCCCCGGAGTCGATCGACGTCGCCGCCAGCGCCACCCCCTCCTGCAGCTCGCGCGCCCGGGCCCCGGCCACGAGCGCGGCGGCGGCGTTCATCAGGACGATGTCACGCTTGGGGCCCCGCTCGCCGTCGAGGATGGCGCGGACGATCTGGGCATTCTGCTCCCGATCACCGCCGAGCAGATCCCCGATCGCGGCGCGCGGCAGCCCGAAGTCCTCCGGGCGGACCGTGAACGTGCGCACCGCGCCCTCGCGGACCTCGGAGAGGCGGCTCTCGCCGGTGTTGGAGATCTCGTCGAGCCCGTCGGCGCCGTGGACGACGAAGGCCCGCATGGTGCCGAGCTCGGCGAGCACCCGGGCGAGCTGCTCGGTGAGCGACGGCGAGGCCACCCCGATGACCTGGGCGTTGGCGCCCGCGGGGTTGGTCAGCGGGCCGAGGAGGTTGAAGACCGTCCGGATGCCCATCTCGCGCCGCGCCGCCATCACGTGCCGCATCGCCGTGTGCAGGAGCGGCGCGTAGAGAAATCCGATCCCCACCTCGTCCATGCAGCGCGACACCTGCTGGGGCTTGAGCTCGAGGCTGATGCCGAGGGTCTCCACCACGTCGGCCGAGCCGCAGAGCGACGAGGCCGATCGGTTGCCGTGCTTGGCCACCTTGAGCCCCGTCCCGGCGACGACGAAGGCGGTCACCGTGGAGACGTTGAAGGTGCCGGAGGCGTCGCCGCCCGTGCCGCAGGTGTCGATCAGCATCTCGCGGTCGGTGCCCGTCAGCGCGGCGACCTCCTCGCCGCGCGTGCGCACGCGCACGGCCTTCTGGCGCATCACCTGGGCGAAGCCGATCAGCTCCTCGACGGTCTCGCCCTTCATGCGCAGCGCGGTGAGGAAGCCGGCGATCTGGGCGCTGGTGGCGCCGCCCGACATGATCGCCTCCATGGCCGCCGCCGCCTCGATCCGCGTGAGGTCGCGGCGCTCCACGAGCGCGCGCAGGGCTTCCGTGATGATCGGGCTGGTCATGCCTTCTCCTCCGGTTTCGTGGGGCCGGGCACCAGCGAGGCCACCGCGGCGAAGATCTCGTCCATCCGCAGCGGCTTGGCGAGCACGGCGTCGACGCCGTGCTCCTCCAGCTCGTCGACCGTCAGGGTCACCCCCCAGCCCGTGAGCAGCAGCACGGGGGTGTGGGGCCTCAGGTTCTTGACGATGCGGGCCAGCTGCAGGCCGTCCAGGCGGGGCATGGCGAGGTCCGTGATCACGATGTCGAAGGTCTCGGTCTTGAACATGTCCGCGGCGTCGGAGCCGTCGACGGCGAGCGTCACCTGGTGGCCGCCGATCGTGAGCACGTCCTTGATCATGTCCCGCACGTTGGCCTCGTCCTCGACGACGAGGCAGCGGGCGGCGGCGCCGGCGCGCGGCCGGGGCACGCCGGAGAGCTTCTGGGCCCGCGGGGCGCTGCCGGCCAGCGGCAGGCGCACGCGGAAGGCGCTGCCCTTGTCCGGCACCGACTCCACCTCGATCTGCCCGCCGTGCCGCTGCACGATGGCCTCGGCGGTGGAGAGCCCGAGCCCGCTCGCGTTCTCCTTGGTGGTGAAGAACGGGTCGAAGATCTTCCGCTGGATCTCGGGGGTCATGCCGTCGCCGGTGTCGGTGACGGTGACGACGGCCTCGCCGCCGTCCATCGACGTCGCCACCGTGAGGGTGCCGCCGTCCGGCATCGCCTCGATGGCGTTGTTGACGAGGTTCTCGAGGGCTTCGCGCAGGGCCAGCGGGTCTCCCGAGACGTTCTTGACCTGGCCCAGCTCGCGCACGAGCTCGATGCTCTCGCCGCGACGGGGCCGGGTGGCATCGACAGACTCGCTGACGAGCGTGTTGAGATTGAGCGGGACGGACCGGTGGGGGCCGCGATGGCGCGTGAACTCCTGCATGCGGCGCGCGGTCTTGGCGCCCTCCATCGCCGAGCGCTCGATGATGGTGATCCAGTGCTTGAGCTGCGGATCGGTGACGCGGCCGCCGAGGAGCTGGGCGCGGCCGAGGATCGGCGTGAAGACGTCGTTGAAGGCGTGCGCCAGCCCGGAGAGCATCTCGCCCAGCGCGCGCAGCTTCTGGGTGCGCACGAGCTGCTCGCGGGCGGCGGCGAGCTGTCGCTCCCGCTCGCCGACGTGCTGCTTGAGGCGCAGGACCCAGAAGCCGAGCAGCACGATCACGACCATCAGCCCGAGCGCGATCCAATAGAGGAAGTCGGCGATGTCCCGGACCACCTCGTTACCCTATCACGCTCTGCGTCAGTGGATTTCCCGCGTTTTCCCCCGCCAGTACGGCTCGCGGAGGACGCCCTTGGGGACGGTGCCCGCGGCGGTCCGCGGCAGCTCGTCCCGGACCTCGAACGAGCGGGGGACCTTGTAGCCGCCGATCAGCCGCCGGCAGTGCAGCGCCAGCTCGGCCTCCACGATGGCGGCGCCGGGGGCGGCGACGACGATGGCGTGCACGCGCTCGCCCCACATCGGGTCGGGCACACCGATCACCGCACAGTCCGCGACGACGGGGTGGCTGGACAGCGCGTTCTCGACCTCGGCCGAGTACACGTTCTCGCCGCCGCTGATGATCATGTCCCGCTGCCGGTCGAGGAGATAGACGAAGCCGTCCTCGTCGACCGTCGCGAGATCGCCCGTGCGCAGCCACCCGCCCCGGAGCGCCTCGGCCGTCTCGAGCGACCGGCGCCAGTAGCCCTTCATCACCGTGGGCCCGCGCACGACGATCTCGCCCGGCTCGCCCGGCGCGACCGCGTCGAGCCGGACGTCGGCCACGCGCACCTGAACCCCCAGCATCGGCCGGCCGCAGGAGCGGGCCCGCACGTGCTCCTCGGGACGGAGCAGGCAGACCCCCTGGGTCGCCTCGGCGAGTCCATAGCTCTGGAAGAGCCGGCACGGCAGGTCCGCGAGCGCCCGCCGCAGCGTGTCGACGGTGATCGACGAGCCGCCGTAGAGCAGCGTCGTCCACGAGGAGAGGTCGGCGGCCTCGAGGGCGCCCGAGCGCACGAGCAGCGTGATCATCGAGGGGGCCAGCATCGTGGTCGTCACGCGCGCGCGCGCGACCGCCCCCACGAAGCCGCCCGGGGTGAAGACGGGCAGGAAGGCGTGCGCGCCCCCCGCGAACAGCGCGGCCCACACGCAGCCGACGTCGCCGACGTGGAACATCGGCGAGGCGTGCAGGTGCACGTCCTCGGCGGTGTAGCCGAGCCCGCCCGTCATGATCGTCGCGTTGGCGAGCATGTTCTGGTGGCTCAGCATGACGCCCTTGGGCACCCCGGTGGTGCCGCCGGTGTAGAAGATGCCGAGCGTGCTGTCGGGCGCGACGGTGGCGAAGTTGCGCATCGGCCGGGCCGAGACGAGGAACTCCTCGAACGAGTCGCGCCCGCGCCCGCCCGCCTCCCGCGAGCGGAGGACCGCCCGCGGCAGCGTGGGCGCGATGGCCTCCGCCGTCTCGACCCAGCGGTCGCCCACGAAGGCGAAGCGCGCGCCGGAGTCGTGGAGCTCGAACCCGAGATCGGCCTCGCTCAGGCGGGTGTTCAGCGGCACGATCACCGCGCCCATCCATGCCAGCGCGAGGTGGATCTCCAGACAGCGTGGATCGTTGCCGCTCAGCATCGCGACACGATCGCCGTCGGCGATCCCGAATCCCCACAGCGCACCGGCCAGCCGGCGCACGCGCTCGCGGAGCTGACCCCAGGTGACGTGCAGGTCGCGGCCGACCATGGCCGCCCGCTCGGGAGTCTCGTCAGCCGCCCGGTCCAGCAGGTAGGCGAGGTTCATTGTACCGGGGTACGCGCGGCCGGCCGCGGCCGTAGGTGGCGTGCCGTGGGTGGAACGTGGCTCACGGTAACGGGGTCCGCGCGGCCGGCGTCCGCCGTGGGTGGCCTGCCGCGGGTGGGACGTGGTTCCGAAGGAGCGCGGTCATGAACGCTTATTTTGGCATGGGCCGGCGCGCGCGGGCACGTGGAAAACCTCACGGTATCAGAGGACGGGGTCAGCGCCCGAGATAGGCGCGCCGGATGTCCTCGTCGGCGAGCAGGCGGGCCGACGGGCCCGCCAGCGTGATGCTGCCGTTCTCGAGCACGTAGGCGCGGTGCGACAGGCGCAGCGCACGCAGGACGTTCTGCTCGACCAGGAGCACGGTGACCCCGGCGGCGTTGATCCGGGCCAGGTTCTCGAAGATCGACGTCACCACCACGGGAGCGAGGCCGAGCGAGGGCTCGTCGAGCAGGAGCAGCCGCGGGCGGGCCATCAGCGCCCTGCCGATGGCCGTCATCTGCTGCTCGCCGCCCGACAGCGTGCCGGCGAGCTGGTGCTGGCGCTCGGCCAGATGCGGGAAGAGCCGGAAGACGTCCTCGAGCGTCTCGCCCCGGCGGCGCCGGCTCTCGGGCGATCGCGCGCCGAGCTCGAGGTTCTCCAGCACCGTCATGGTGGGAAAGAGCTGACGGCCCTCCGGCACGTGGGCAATGCCCCGCGCCACGATGGCCGAGGACGCGAGCCCGTCGATCCGCTCGCCGTCGAGCTCGACCGCCCCCCGCCGCGGGCGCAGGAGGCCGGTGATCGCGCGCAGGGTCGTGGTCTTCCCCGCCCCGTTGGAGCCGATCAAGGCGACCAGCTCCCCGGCCGCCAGCTCGAGCGAGACGGCCCGCACGGCGACGAGGTCGCCGTAGCCCGCCTCGAGCCCGTCAACCCTCAGCAGTGTCGCCAAGGTACGCCTCGATCACCCGCGGGTCGTTGGCCACCGCGTCCGGCACGCCTTCCGCGATCCGCTCGCCGTAGTTGATCACCACGATGCGCCGCGAGAGCGACATCACCGCGCGCATGACGTGCTCGATGAGGACGATGGCGACGCCGCGCCGGTTGATGCCGAGCACGAGCTCGACGATCCGCTCGGTCTCGGCGGCGTTGAGCCCGGCCATCACCTCGTCGAGCAGGAGCACGGCGGGCTCGGTGGCCAGCGCGCGCGCCAGCTCCAGCCGCTTGCGCTCCGCCAGGGTGAGCCCGCTCGCCGCCTGCGCGCGCCGGGCCTCGAGCCCGACCTCGACGAGCACGGCCTCCGCGCGGGCCGCCGCCTCCCGGGGCTCGGGATGGCGCGCCAGCGCGCCCACCATCACGTTGCGCAGCACCGAGAGGTGCGGGAAGGGCCGGACGATCTGGAACGTGCGCGCCAGGCCGAGCGCGCAGATCGCGTGGGGCTTGAGCCCGACGATCGATCGCCCGCGCAGCGCGATCTCGCCGGCGTCGGGCTCGAGAAAGCCCGACAGCAGCGCGAACACCGTGGTCTTCCCCGCGCCATTGGGCCCGATCAGCGCGACGATCTCCCCCTCGCTGACGTCGAACGAGAGATCCTTGACCGCCTGCAACCCCCCGAAGCTCTTCGACAGCGAGCGAACTTCGAGCAACGCGCTCATGAGGGGCCGCTCCGAGCGCCGGCTTTGCCGGCGCCGTCCTGGGGGGAGGTATCGGAAGGGGGGCGAAGCCCCCCTCCGAGGAATCGCCCCCCTCCGAGCTTGACCAGCCACGGGTAGGCGCCCTGCGGCAGGAAGAGCACGACGAGGATGAGGAGCAGGCCGTAGACCACGAGGTGGCCGCCGATCCAGCCGCCCTTGGCGAAGTAGGCGCGCGACAGCTCGGCGAGCGGGCTGAGGATGAACGATCCCACGATGGGCCCGAGCAGCGTGCCCGCCCCGCCCACGATGGGCCGGATCACGATCTCGACCGAGAGCGGGATGCCGAACACCGTGCTCGGCTGCAGCGAGAACAGGTAGAAGGCGTAGAAGGTGCCGCCCATGCCGGTGAGGAACGACGAGACCACCATGGCCAGCAGCTTGACCCGGAAGGTGTCGACGCCGAGCGCCTCGCACGCGCTCTCGTCCTCGCGGATCGCCGTGAGGTACATGCCGAAGCGGCGCCGCTCGATGAGCGCCACCACGCCGGTGGCCAGCAGCATGAAGCCGAGCGCGATGTAGTAGTACGCGCGGCTGTCCTGGAACTGGAAGTGCCGCGGGTTGCCGGTGAAGGTGATGTAGTAGCCCAGCGCGCCCCCGATGGCGTCGACGTTGGACGCCACCAGCCGGCACAGCTCGGCGAAGGCCACCGTGAGCAGCACGAAGTAGAAGCCGCGCAGCCCGAAGCGGAAGCCGAGGTAGCCGATCACCGCGCCGAGCGCCGCCGACAGCAGCCCGCCCACCAGCATGCCGATCCACGGCGTGAGCCCCGCGTCCTGCGAGAGCACGGCCGCGGCGTAGGCGCCGACGCCCACGAACGCGGCGTGCCCCGCGGAGAGCTGGCCCGCGTAGCCGCCGATGATGTTCCACGCCTGGCCGAGGAAGCCGTAGAAGAAGATGAGGGTGAAGACCGTGACCGCGTAGGACCCGAAGAGCGACGGCAGCGCGGGCAGCACGAGCAGGACGGCCAGGGCGGCGGCGAGGAGGACGCGCGGCAGGGTCACGACAGGCGCTTGCCGAACAGGCCGGCCGGCCGGAAGAGGAGGATCACGATCAGCAGCGAGAAGCTGACGACCTCCTTCAGCGAGGGCCTGAGGAAGACGGCCCCCAGCGACTCCGCGACCGACACGAGCAGGCCGCCGAAGAAAGCGCCCGGCAGGCTGCCCATGCCGCCGATGATGACGATGTTGAACGACGTGACCGAGGCCGGCAGCCCGGCCGAGGGCGAGAAGGGCAGGAACGGCGCGACCAGGGCGCCGGCCGCGCCCACGCAGGCGGCGCCGATGCCGAAGGCCACCGCGTAGACGCGCCGCACGTTCGTGCCGATCACGAGTGCGCCGTAGCCGTTGTCGGCGGCGGCCCGGATGGTCCGGCCGAGATCGCTCTTGAAGAGGAACGCCCAGAGCAGGACGCTGAGCACGACGGCCACGACGAACGTCACCAGCCGGGCGAGGTCGACGATGAACGGCCCGACGTCGATGGTGGAGAGCCGCAGCACGCCGCGGACGCGCCGCGGCTCCGGCCCGAAGACCATGAGCGCGGAGTTCTCCAGCACGAGCGCCACCCCCAGCATGAGGAGGATCTGCATCTCGTGCGGGGCGTCGAGGATGCGGTCGACGAGCCCGCGCTGCACGGCGACGCCGACGAGGAAGAGGACACCGGCGCAGATCACGAAGCCGAAGTACGGATCGAGACCGAACCGCGTGGACAGGACCCACGCGAGATACATGCCCCAGACCATCATGTCGCCGTGGGCGAAGTTCACCACGCGCATCACGCCGAAGATCAGGGTGAGGCCGACGGCCATCAGGCTGTAGACCCCGCCGAAGAGGACGCCGTTCAGCAGGCTCTGGCCGACGAGGACGGGGTCCAGCGGCTCAGGCCTTGGGCCGCGGGAACACGAACTTCTGCTGGGCCAGGTCCCTGGGCCAGACGACGACCGGCCGAGAACCGAGGATCTGGACCATCGCGGGAGCGGCGTTGGGGTTGTCGCCGAGCTCGTTGAAGATCACCGGCCCCGTGGAGACCATGAGGTTGTCCTTGAAGCTCGTCCTCTTGATGGCCTCGACGACGGCGTCGGGCTCCGTGGTCTTGGCCCGCTCGTAGACGTCGTGGAGGACCTGGATGGCGTCATACGAGTAGCCCGAGTTGGTGTCCAGGGTCTTGCCCCCCGACCGCTTCGCGTACTCCTCGGCGAGCAGCCGCGTCTTCGGATGCTTGAAGTTCGGCCACGGGATGCTCGCCATCACGTACTCGAGGTGCTCCTTGAGGGCCGCGATCTGCCCGGCCTCGTAGAGCCCGGGGCTGCCCGGACCCACCACGCCCAGATCTCCACGCGCTGCTTGGCCAGCTCGGGCAGCAGCAGCTGGGCGCTCGCCGGCCGGGTGATCGGCGCGATGACGTCGGGCTTCGCGGCCTTCGCCCGCGCGACCTCGGTGGCGAGGTCGGACGGCGGCTCCGGCCACGGGATGACCTCCACGATGTCCCAGGACGGGCTCGCCGCCTTGTGGGCGGCCTGGAAGCCCCGCGCCTGGTTCTGGCCGAAGAGGTCGTTGGCGTGCATGAGCACCACCCGCCTGGGGGCGACGCCGGCCGCCTTGAAGATCTCGCTGAAGTACTGCACGGCGCGCACCCCGAAGAGGGTGCCCGTCGGGAAGTTGCGATAGACGTACTGGACCCTCTGCTGGCCTTCCTTCACCGACCTGGCGACGTTCGCGGTGATCGGGTCCGCCGCCGAGATGTCGACGAGGAACGGCACGCGGTGCTGCTGGGCCACGGGCACGACGGCCGCGCTGTCCGCGGAGTTGAAGGTGCCCACGAGGATGTTGACACCGGCGTTGACGAGCCGCTCGGCCTCGGCGCGCGCGACGTCGGCCTTGGTCTGGGTGTCACCGAGCACGGCCTCGAGCTTCGCGCCGCCCATCGACTTGACCCCGCCGGCGGCGTTGACCTGATCGATGGCGATCTGCGCGGCGAGCCGGCACGCCTGCCCGGGCTCGGCGAGCGGCCCGGTGACACAGTGGAGGAGCCCGACCTTGATGCTCTTCGGCTGGGCGCGCAGCGGCAGGGGGCACCCCGCCACGGCGGCGCTCGCGGCCGCGGCCCCGAGAAAGGAGCGACGGGTGAGACGAGCGGCGGTCATCGGGGGCTCTCCTTGATCGAGATCGACGATGGAGATCGACGGGGTATCCGCGGATTATAGGCGATTTCGCGACCTCTGCGGGCTCGGTGACCGGCCTCAGGCCCCCAGTAGCTCGCGCGCGATGATGACGCGCTGGATCTGGTTGGTGCCCTCGTAGATCTGCATGATCTTGGCATCGCGCATGAAGCGCTCGACCGGGAACTCGCGCGTGTAGCCGACCCCGCCGAAGACCTGCACGGCGTCGGTGGCGACCTTCATCGCGGCGTCGCCCGCGAAGCACTTCGCCATCGAGGCCTCGAGCACCGCGCCCGTCACCCCGCGGTCGACGAGCGAGGCCACGTGGTGGACCATGAGCCGGGCGCCGTGCACGTGCATGGCCATGTCGGCGAGCATGAACTGCACGCCCTGGAAGGCGGCGATGGGCTGGTCGAACTGCCGGCGCTCCTGGGCGTAGGCGATCGCCGCGTCGAGCGCGGCCTGGGCGACGCCGACGGCGGTGGCCCCCGTCATGGGCCGCGTGTAGTCGAGCGTGCGCATGGCGATCTTGAAGCCTTCGCCCTCCTCGCCCAGCCGGTTCTCGACGGGCACCTCGCAGTCCTCGAGGTGGAGCGCCACCGTGGGCGAGGCGCGGATGCCCATCTTCTTTTCCTTCTTGCCGACGCTGAAGCCCTTGAAGCCCGGCTCGATGAGAAACGCCGTGATGCCGCGGGCCTTCTTGCTCCGGTCCACGGTGGCGAAGAGCGTGATGACGCCGGCGTTGGAGCCGTTCGAGCACCAGAGCTTGGTGCCGTTGAGGACGTAGCGATCGCCCTGGCGCCGCGCGGTGGTCTGCAGGCCCGCCGCGTCCGACCCCGCGCCGGGCTCCGAGAGCGAGTACGCCGCGAGGATCTCGCCGCTGGCCAGGCGCGGCAGGTAGCGCCTCTTCTGCTCGTCGTTGCCGGCGAGGAGGATCGGATAGCCGCCGAGCGGCGTGGCGCCCCAGTTGGTGGCCATGGCGGCGTCCGCCCACGAGATCTCCTCCGCCACGAGGCAGACGGCGAGCGCGCCCAGATCGGTGCCACCGTACTCCTCGGGCACCCAGATGCCCATGAGCCCCTGCTCGCGCAGGAGCCTCATGCTCTCCTCGGGGTAGCTCTCGGTCTCGTCGTGGTGTGCCGCCGTCGGCGCGAGGCGGTCGCGCGAGATCTTGCGGGCGAGGTCACGGATCATGCGCTGGTCGTCGGTGAGGTAGAAGGGGTCTCTCATACGGCCTCCGCCTGTCGCTTGATCGAGCCGAGGAGCTGCATGCGCACCAGGCCACTGAAGGGCCCGACGATCCGCCAGTAGCACGTGAACCGCGCGCGGCTCGGCGCGTCGAGACAGCGCACCCGCGTCTCGGTCGCCAGCCGCGTGAGCCGTGCATCGCCGTCGAGCGTGAAGTTCCACACCGCCTTGGCGTAGCCCGGACGGTCGAACGCGCGGAAGGCGGGGACGTCCAGGCGTTGCACGTCACCCGTCGCCGTCCAGAACCGGCCCGCGATCCCGACGGCCAGCTCGTGCGGAGGCGTCTCGCCGAGCAGGATGAAACCGCTCCCGAGCAGCGCGTCGAGCGTGAGCCCCCGGCGCCGAGGGCTCGCGGGGCGGCGAAGGATGAGCGGCAGCCGCCGCAGGAAGAAGAGGAGCCGCACCAAGCGCGAGCCGGTCAGATCGAGGGCGCGGACGGCGCGGTAGACCGTCTCGACCGGGCGCGCGACCTCCACCGCGTGGCGCTCCACGGCGTCCCAGACCGGCATGAAGTCATCGATGAGACGTCCAGTCACGTCACCCGCCATGCTCGCCCAGCACCACCAGCGCGTCAACGGCCACCGCCGCGCCTCCGGCCGCGAGCAAGGGGTTGACGTCGATCTCCACGATCCGCGGGACCGCCATGAGCAGGTCGGCGACGGCGAGGACGGCCCCCACGAGTGGGGCGTCGTCAACGGCGGGCAGCCCGCGTGGCCCGGCGAGGAGACGCGCGCGCACGCCCTCGCGGAGCATCGCGCGGGCCTCGCCGGCGTCGAGCGGCGCCAGGCGCAGCGAGACGTCGCGCACGACCTCGGTGAGGATGCCGCCGGCGCCGAGCGCCACCACGGGCCCGAAGGTCTCGTCGCGGCGGCCGCCCACGAGCACCTCGACACCCGGCCCCACCATCTCCTGCACGATGACGCGCGGAGCACCGAGACGGGCCAGGAGATCCTCGGCCGCCGCGCGGACGCCGGCGGGATCGCGCAGCCCAAGGCGCACGCCCCCGGCCTCGGTCTTGTGGGTGAGCGCCGGGGCGTCGGCCTTGACCACGACGGGATAGCCGAGGGTCGCGGCGGCCGCGATCGCGTCCTCGGCCGTCGTCACGAGGATCTCGCGGCAGAACACAATGCCCACCGCTTCCAGGGCCCGTCGCGCCAGCGCGTAGGGCAGCGGCCCGCGGACGTGTGCCAGCGCCTGCTCCACGTCGGCGGGAAGCGCCACCGGGCGCGCCACACCGCGCACCGGCCCACGCCCGGCCAGCCAGAGCGCGCGCCACGCCCGCACCGCGCGCTCGGGGCTGGGCAGCACCGGCACGCCGCCGGCCGTGAACCGCGCGGTGATGCCGGGAGCGTCGGCGGTGAACGCGACGAGCGGCTTGCCCGTCGCGCGGCTCGCGGCCACGAGGCCGTCGGCGAACTCCGGGAAGTCGAGGCCGACGTTGACGGCGACGGCGCCTGCGACGGCGGGTTGATCGAGCACGACGCGCACGGCCGCCGCGATCCGTGCGGGCTCGACCTGGGGCGTGAGATCCACCGGGTTGCCCACGGCGGCGAAGGACGGGAGCAGGGCTCGCAGCGCGTGCCGCGCGGAGGGGTCGAGGGCCGGCACGTCGAGGCCCGCGCGCTCCGCGGCATCGGCGGCGACGACGGACGGCCCGCCCGAGACCGTGATCACGGCGATGGCGGGCGCCGCGGGCCGCCGCGGGCCCGACACCACCAGCGCCTCGATGGCGTCGAAGAACTCCTCGGTCTCCTCGGCGAGCACCACGCCGGCGTGACGGAAGGCCGCGCGATAGACGTCGTACGCGCCCGCGAGCGCGCCGGTGTGCGAGCCCGCCGCGCGGCGTCCGGCCTCGGAGCGCCCGCCCTTGAGCACCACCACCGGTTTGGCGCCGGCCGCGCGCGCCGCCGCCTCGACAAATCGGCGCCCGTCGCGCAGGGCCTCGATGAAGCACGCCACCAGCGTGGTGGCGGGATCGTCGGCCAGGTACTCCACCACCTCGGCGACGCCGACGTCGGCCTGGTTGCCGATGGACAGGAAGCGCGCGACGCCGAGCCCGCGCCCGCCGAGGTGGCGGAAGATCAGCCCGCCGTAGGCGCCACTCTGCGAGACCACGCCGATGCCGCCCGCCAGGCGCGGCAGATCCCAGAAGTACGTGCCGTTGAGCCGCGCCGGCGCCGAGTAGACGCCCATGCAGTTGGGGCCGACGAGGCGGAGCCCGGCCGCGCGCGCGACCCCGAGCAACTCGCGCTCGGCGTCACGCCCGCCCGCGTCGACCTCGCCGAACCCCGAGGACAGTATCACCGCGGCGCGCGCGCGCCGCGCCGCCAGCGCGCGCACCGCGTCGGGCACCGCCGAGGCCGGGAGGCTCACGAGCGCGAGGTCGATGCCCTCGGGCAATGCCTCGACGGTCCGCACCGTCGCGCAGCCGAGGATCGCCTCGCCGGACGGATTCACCGGGAAGATCGTGCCGCCGTAGGCGCCGTCGCGAAGGTTCTGGAGCAGCCGGAAGCCGAGCTTGGTGGGGTTGCGCGACACGCCGAGCACCACGATCGAGCGCGGCGCGAAGAGCGCGTCGAGCGCGCTCACCGGGAGCGCCGGTCGACGACGCGCACCGCCTTGCCCTGGGCACGCTCGATCTCGCCGAGCCGGCAGAGCCGCACGTCGGGGCTGAGCGCGAGCAGGTCGTGCAACGCCTTGCGCACGCGGCCGGCGATCCCGGGATCGGCCTCCGCCTCGACCTCGACGACGACGGTGAGCCGGTCGCCGGGCTCGACGAGGATCTGGTACTCGTGGCCCACGCCGGGCTCGCGCAGGAGCACGGTCTCGACCTGCCCCGGATAGAAGTTCACGCCCTTGACGATCACCATGTCGTCCGTGCGTCCGCGCAGGCGATCGACCCTGAGCGCGGTGCGCCCGCACGCGCAGCGCTCGCGCGAGACCACGCGCGTCAGGTCGTGGGTGCGATAGCGGATCAGCGGCAGCCCCTCCCGTGTGAGGGTCGAAACAACCAGCTCACCCTCGACACCGTCGGCGCAGGGAGCGCCGGTCGCCGGATGCACGATCTCGATATGGTAATGGTCCTCCCAGACGTGGATGCCCGCGCGCGCCGCGCAGTCGATCCCCAGGCCCTGGCCGCCGGTCTCGGTCATGCCGATGATGTCGTGGGCGCGGAGGGCCAGCTCGCGCTCGATCCGGGCGCGCAGCTCGTCGGACCACATCTCCGAGCCGAGGATGGCGACGCGGAGCGAGAGCGAGCGGAGATCGAAGCCTTCCTCGCGCGCGACCTCGATCATGCGCAGCGGGTACGTCGCGATCGCGGGGAGCACCGTCGCTCGCAGATCGCGCATCAGCCGGAGCTGCAGCGACGTGCGCCACGCGCCGGTCGGGATCACCATGGCCCCCAGCCGCTCGGCGCCGTAATGAAAACCGAAGCCGCCCGTGAAGAGCCCGAAGGAGGGCGTGATCTGGATGACGTCCTCGCGGGTGACGCCGGCGGCCACGTAGCAGCGGGCCATCACCTCGCCCCACTGCGCGACGTCGCCGGGCGTGTAGGGATTGAGGATGGGATTGCCGGTGGTCCCGCTCGACATGTGCACCCGCCGGTAGCCCTCTTCCCGGCCGCACGCCAGCCCGAACGGATAGGCGTCACGCAGCTCGTCCTTGCTGAGGAAGGGCAGCCGCCGCCAGTTGTCGATCCGCGCGAGGTCGCCGGGCCGGGCGTCGTCGAGACGCCGGGCGTACGCCGGGTTCTGCCGCACGCGCGCGAGCGTGGCGCGCATCCGCTCGAGGACGAGGCGCTCCAGTGGCTCGCGCGGCAGGCTTTCCAGCTCGGGCTGCAGCATCGGGGCGCCAGTGTAGCATCGCGCGCGCAGCGCCGTCCGCGCGGCGGTGCGTCCCGGCGCCGGGGGTCGAGGGGCCCTGCGCAAGCCGACTGACTGTCGCTAGCCTGCGTGAGGCCGTCGAGTCGGGCGTTGCGCTCACCGATGTCCACGACCATCTTTACCGCACGACAACACCGGCGCGAGGAGCGGATGCATGCGTCGATATCGGCTAGCTCTGATGTTGGCTTTCCCGACGGCGTTCGTTATGCCCGCGCTGGCCGTCCTTGTTGCTGCCACGCCAGTGCTGGGGCAAGCCCAATCGCCCCAACGCGTCTACATTCAGCCGGCCGGCGGATCGTGAAGGTCCAGCCGCGGCCCGGCTCGCCGAGAACGGCCGGATTGCGCTGGCACACGGAGAACCGCGAAGGCCGTCTCTTCTGCGCGGAAGTTCGTTCCGCGCTCCTCTGGCAAGTGATGGGCCGTCTTGGTTCCGACCCCTCGGAGCCGCTTGCCGGGCCAAACGAGCCTTGCGCAGTCGACACAGATCGGGGATCATGCCCGCATGCTTAATCGCATCTCTGTCGATCCGCGGGTCTGCGACGGCAAGCCCACGATCCGGGGCCTCCGAATCACAGTGGACTTCGTCCTGAAGCTCCTCGGCGACGGTTACACCGCTGACGAGATCGTCCAGGAATACCCGGAACTCGAAAAGGAGGATGTCTACCAGGCGGCCAAGTACGGCGCGTGGCTGGCCAGCGAGACCACGTCCGGGATGGCGTGAGGCTCCTGGCCGACATGCACGTCTCGCCTCGCACCGTTGGATTCCTTCAGGCACTCGGTCATGACGTCGTGCGCGTCAACGAAGTGATGCCGGTGACCTCGACCGACGAGGCGATCGTTCTCAGGGCACTGGACGACGAGCGTGTCGTGCTCACCCAGGACCTCCGGTTCTCCGCGATCCTGGGACGCGGGAGCCAACGAGCTCCTTCCTTGATTTCACTACGATTGTCGTCGTCACGGATCGAGTTCGTCAACGCGATCCTCGAACGTGTCCTGCCGCTCGTCGAGCGCGATGTAGCGGCAGGAGCCATCGTGACGGTCGAAGACAGCCGGATCCGGACGCGCCGACTGCCACTCCCATAGTCTCGGACACCTCCACGGTCAAGGCGGAACGACGCGTGACAGGGCGGCGAGGTGCGGCCTGGGGCACGTCCGCCACCGTTTTGACCGCGCTGATCCGCGAGCGCTACGGCGCGCTGCACCACCCGCGACGGGGGTAGCGAGGGTGTGATGACCTGTCCACGGTGCCGGCACCAGAACCCCGGTGATGCTGTCTTCTGCCAGGAATGCGGTTCGCGCCTGGAGGAGCCTTGCTCGGGTTGCGGGACCGCGAATCAACTGGGCGTGAAGTTCTGCAAGAAGTGCGGCCACCGGCTGGCCCAGAGTGGTCCGACAACCCGGCCTCCCGCGACAAGATTCGGCGTCCCTGAGAGCTATACCCCCAGGCACCTCGCCGAAAAGATCCTGACCTCCAAAGCCGCCCTCGAGGGCGAACGCAAGCAAGGTCACGGTGCTCTTCGCCGACCTCAAGGGCTCGATGGAGCTGCTCGCCGACCGCGACCCCGAGGAGGCGCGCAAGCTCCTCGACCCTGTTCTCGAGCGGATGATGGAGGCCGTCCACCGCTACGAGGGCACCGTGAATCAGGTCATGGGCGACGGGATCATGGCCCTCTTCGGCGCGCCGCTCGCCCACGAGGACCACGCGGTGCGGGCGTGCTACGCGGCGCTGCGCATGCAGGAGTCGGTCGCGCAGTACGCGGAGGGGATCTTCCGCTCGCACGGGGTGCCCCTCCAGATCCGCGTGGGGCTCAACTCCGGCGAGGTGGTCGTGCGCGCCATCGGGTCGGATCTGCACATGGATTACACGGCGGTCGGGCAGACGACCCACCTGGCCGCGCGCATGGAACAGATGGCGGCGCCCGGCACGATCCTGCTCGCCCCCGCGACGCTCCAGTTCGCCGAGGGCTACGTTCACGTCGCGGCCCGGGGACCGGTGGCGGTCAAGGGCCTGCCGGACCCCGTGGAGGTCTACGCGCTCACCGGAGCGAGCGCCCTGCGGTCCCGGCTCCACGCGGCCGCCGCGCGGGGGCTGACGCGGTTCGTCGGCCGCGACGCCGAGATCGAGCAGCTCCGCCGCGCGCTGGCCCTCGCGCAGGATGGCCACGGCCAGCTCGTCGCCGTCGTGGGGGAACCCGGCGTGGGGAAATCCCGCCTCGTCTACGAGTTCACCCACTCCCACCGCATCCAGGACTGGCTCATCCTGGAAGCCGGCTCCGTCTCCTACGGCAAGGCCACCAGCTACCTGCCCGTCATCGACCTCCTCAAGGCCTACTTCAAGGTGCACGAGCGCGAAACCCACCGCGAGATTCGCGAGAAGGTGACCGGCAAGCTCCTCACGCTGGATCGGACCCTCGAGCCGATCCTGCCCGCCCTGCTGGCCCTCCTCGATGTGCCCGTCGAGGACGCCCCCTGGCAGGCGCTCGATCCCGCCCAGCGCCGGCAGCGCACGCTCGACGCCGTCAAGCGCCTCCTGCTCCGGGAGAGCCAGGCGCAACCCGTCCTCGTGGTCTTCGAGGACCTGCACTGGATCGATGCCGAGACCCAGGCCCTGCTCGACAGTCTGGTCGAGAGTCTGCCCACGGCCCGGCTCCTCCTGCTCGTCAACTACCGGCCCGAGTACCAGCATGGCTGGGGGCGCAAGACCTACTACAGCCAGCTCCGGCTCGATGCGCTCCCGCCCGAGAGCGCGGGCGAGCTCCTGAGCGCTCTCCTGGGCGACGACCCGGCGCTGGAGCCCCTCAAGCGATTGCTGGTCAGACGCGGGAACCCCTTCTTCATCGAGGAGAGCATCCGGACGCTGGTGGAGACGCAGGCGCTCACCGGGGAGCGCGGCGTCTATCGTCTGACCCGGCCGATCCAGGCGATCGAGGTCCCGGCGACCGTGCAGGTAATCCTGGCGGCCCGGATCGACCGGCTCCCGGCGGACGACAAGCAACTGCTCCAGACGGCCTCGGTCATCGGCAAGGACGTGCCCTTCGTCCTGCTCCACGCCGTGGCGGAGGCGGCGGAGGATGCGGTGCAGCGGGGGCTCACGCATCTGCAGGCGGCCGAGTTTCTGTACGAGACGCGCCTCTTTCCCGATCCCGAATACACCTTCAAGCATGCGCTCACCCATGAAGTCACCTACGGCACCCTGCTCCAGGACCGGCGCAAGGCCCTGCACGCCCGCATTGTCGGCGCCATCGAGCGTTGCTATCCGGACCGGCTGACCGAGCACGTCGAGCGGCTGGCCCACCATGCCGTGCGGGGTGAGCTGTGGGAGCAGGCGGTCAGGTATCTCCGTCAGGCCGGCGTCAAGGCGTTGGTGCGATCGGCCAATCGGGAGGCGGCAAGCTGCTTCGAGCAGGCGCTGACGGCCCTGCCGCATCTGCCCGAGACCCGCGAGAGGCTGGAGCAGGCCATCGATCTTCGCTTTGACCTTCGAACTGCACTCTTTCCGCTCGGAGAATTCGAGCGGATCTTCGGCTCTCTCCGCGAAGCCGAGGGCCTGGCGAGGGCGCTCGACGATCAACGGCGACTCGGCCAGCTGTCCGTCCATATGTGCCTCAACCTCTGTGCAACCGGTCATCCGACGGAAGCGCTCGCGTTCGGCCAGAACGCCCAGGCTCTTGCCGAGTCGCTCGGGGATGTTCCGCTCCAGGTGACGGGAACTCTCTACCTCGGCGTGGCCTGCTTCGGAACGGGGGACTATCGACGGGCCGAGGATCTTCTCCTGAAGGTCCTGCAGTTGCTTGAAGGTGATCGCAGCCGGGAACGGTTTGGCCTCGCTGGATTTCCCGCCGTGTTGGTTCGCTACTACTTGGACTTGGTCTTCGCCGACCAGGGAAAGTTCGAGGAAGGCATTATTCACGGCCAGGAAGGCATCCGCCTCGCTGAGGCGCTGGATCACCCCTACAGCCTCGCCGTGATGTGCTGGGGCCTCGGCCTTCTCCACATTACCTGGGGAGAACTCAGCCACGCCGTCCGCCTGCTCGAACGCGGGCTGGCGCTGAGTCGCGAGTGGAACCTGACCTACTTTTCAGTGTTCGACACTGGGGGCCTGGGCTACGCCTACGCGCTTTCGGGGCGGGTTGCTGAGGGCATCCCGTTGCTGGAGCACGCGCTGAGCGCCAGTGAGACTATGGGATACGGAGTTGTCCAGCCGCTCTTCCTCGGGTATCTGGGCGAAGCATACGTTCTCGCCGACCGGCTCGAGGACGCTCTCGAATTCGCCGGGCGAGCCCTGACCCTTACCCGTGAGCGCGGTCAACGCCCCTACGAGGCGCGGGCCCTCCGGCTCCTCGGCGAGGTCACCGCCCGCCGCGATCCCCCGGAGCAGGCCGACCGCCACTACCATGACGCGCTCGCGCTCGCCGGGGAGCTCGGGATGCGCCCCCTCATCGCCCACTGCCACCTCGGCCTCGCCAAGCTCTCCCGGCGCACGGGCAAGCGCGCGCAGGCTCAGGAGCACCTCGCGACCGCAACGACGATGTACCGCGAGATGGACATGCGATTCTGGCTCGAGCAGGCGGAGGCGGAGCTCGCGGGCGAGAAGTGATCGCGGGTCACCACAGGACGTCCGGGTTCGCATCAAAGCCGTGTCGGGATCGGTCGCTCAGACTTTCCATTCCTCTGCCGTGGCCGACAATGGCTTATTTGTCGTCCGACTCTTCTCCCTGGTAGAGCCGTACGCGCCCCGGTTGCACAACCCACAGGCGGCGATCCGGGCCGGGCAGCGGAATGGAACCGCCAGGCGGGCGATCACGTGACAGGAGGGCGTCTCGCAACGTTCTGATAGTCTCGAGGATCAGTTCGCTCGTCACGCGGGCGGGAAGGCGCAGCAGCACGATGCCGCGGTAGTGGTGGGGTGGGAATTGCAGCGGGTTCCCGAATTCCGCGTCCATCGTGACGAGACACCGCTCCTCCCGGACACAGTGATCGATCACCTCGCGATCAGGTGCGCTCTCGAGTCGTTGATCAGATACCGTCGCGACTTCGAAGCCCGCCTCGACCAGCACCCCGGTCGCCCGGCGACCGAGGTTCTCGTCGAGCTTGAACTTCACGCGGGCTTCGCTACCGGAATGTCGACGTAACGCTCACGGCTCATCTCCGAGCCGTACGCGATGCAGGCCAGCACATCCTCGCGTGTTACTCCTGGATACTGGTCCAGGATCTCCTCGATGCTTGTCCCGGCGGCGAGGAGATCGAGGATGAGGGAGACCCAGATGCGGTGCCCACGGATGCACGGCTTCCCGAAGCAGGTATTCGGATTGATCGAGATGCGCTGCAGCAGCTCTTCACGTGTCATGGGTGTCCCCGTCGTCTGTCAGTGACGATGATAACCGGCCCAAGCGAGACGGCCAAGCTCCTCCACCGCGCCTTTCGCCTCCATCTCCTTCCCGCAAGACGAGTCGGCAGTCGTCTTGACGGATCCAGCCGGCCGACACGGCGGTCGTCGACCGCCTGGATGCGGCCGTGATGCTACCCGACCTGCCGTCGACGTCCGAAGGGCTCCCCCCGATCCTCGTGTCGCTGTCCTCGACCGCGGCGGCTCGCTGAGAGGCCCCCGCATAACGTGCCCACGTTGGCAGCAGGCAGTTCCGCCCGACGCGGACTTCTGCCCGGATTACGGAGCGGCACTTCGCGCCCATCAGCGGCCGGTGAAGTCGGGCGGACGCCTGGCGAGGAACGCGGCGAGGCCCTCCGCCGCGTCGCGGGTCTCGAGGAGCTCGAACACGGCCGCGCGCTCGATGGCCAGCCCGTCGGCGAGCGGTCGGCCCCAGCCGCCGTACGCGCAGCGCTTGAGCAGGCCGATGGCACGCGTCGGCTTCCGGGCGAGCGCGCGCGCGTAGTCGCGCGTGGCGGCGGCCAGGGCGGCCGCCGGCAGCACGCGATCCACCAGTCCCATCGCGAGGGCCTCGGCCGGCGCCAGCCGCGCGCCCTCCATCATGAGGCGCAGCGCGCGGGCCGGGCCGACGAGCCGGGGCAGCCGCTGGGTGCCGCCCGCGCCGGGAAAGATCCCGAGCTCGATCTCCGGGAAGCCGATCCGCGCGTCGTCGGCCATGAATCTCACGTCGCAGGCCAGCGCCAGCTCCGCGCCGCCCCCGAAGGCGTAGCCGTTGATCGCGGCGATGACCGGCTTCTCCATCGCCTTGAGGCCGGCCTGCACGTCCACCCAGCGGCGCACCTTCTCGTGGTTGGCGCGGGAGACGTCGCGCATCATGGCGACGTCGGCGCCGGCGCAGAACCGCCGCTCGACGCCGGTGAGGACGACGGCCCGCACGGCGGCGTCGTGCCCGACCGCCTCGACCATGGCCAGGAACTCGTCGATGACGTCGAGGTCGACGGCGTTGACGGGCGGGCGATCGAAGGTCACCGTCGCGACCGCTTCCTCGACGGCAACGCGCAGCCAGCGCCTGGCCTGCGGACCCTGCGCGCCGGGCGTGCTCATTCGAGCGCTCCCAGCGTCCTCAGCCGCTCGATCTCGCCGGGCTCCATCCCGAGGACGCCGTGCAGCACCTCGCGCGTGTGCTCGCCGAGACAGGGCGCGCTGTGCCAGACGTGGCCGGGGGTGTCCTCGAGGCGCGCGACGATCCCCTCGTGCGGGAACGCCCCGACGACCGGATGCGTGACGACCTCGTAGAATCCTCGGGCGCGCAGGTGCTCGTCGCGCTCCACGAGATCGCGCCCGTCCTGGACGGCGCACGCCGCGATCCCCGCCGACTGCAGCCGCCGCATCACCGATTCCACCTCCTGCCCCGCCATCCACCCGTCCACGATCGCGTCCAGCGCGTCCTCGTGGGCCTTCCGCTGCGCCGCCGTAGCGAACCGCGGGTCGGCGGCGAGCGCGGGACGTTCCATGATCGCGCACAATGCCCGCCAGCCGCCATCGTCCTCGACCGCGATCGCGCACCACCGGTCCTCTCCGCGGCAGCGAAACGCGCCGTGAGGCGCCATGACCGGATGCCGGTTGCCCTCGGGCCCGGCCACGTGACCGCGCGCCGTCGATTCCAGGATGCTCGTCCCGGCCTGCGCGGCCAGCGCCTCGACCTGCGAGAGATCCACGTGCTGGCCCTCGCCACTGGCCGCGCGATCCTCCAGCGCGGCCAGTGCGCCGAGCGCGGCGTGCAGGCCGGCCACCATGTCGCCGAGCCCGAAGGCCGCGCCCACCGGGTCGCGGCCGGACATGCCGAGCTGCGCCGTGAGCCCCGACAGCGCGGCGAGGACGTCCGCGTACGTGAGGTAGTCACGCCAGGGACCGGCCTGGCCCATGCCCGACATGGAGACCAGGATCGCGTCGCGACGGAGCGCGCGCAGGCCTGGATAGTCGAGCCCCCAGCGCGCCAGCACGCCGGCGCTGAAGTTCTCCACGACCACGTCGCTGCGCGCCGCGAGCGCGCGCAGCACCTCCACCGCCTCGGGACGGCGGAGGTTCAGCGCGACGCTCCGCTTGTTCCGGTTGAAGTTGTTGAAGTACCCGCTCGCGTCCGGATGATGATCCGCACGGCGCGAGAGATACAGGCCCCGCCCGAACCGCGTCACGTCCGGCCGATGCCGCGACTCGACCTTGATCACCTCCGCCCCGTGATCCGCGAGAATCTTCGTCGCGTATGGGCCGGCCAGGACCCACGTCAAGTCCAGCACGCGCACGCCCTCGAGCGCGGCTCGGCGTCGTGTCGACGGCGGGGAGGGGCTCTCGGGAATTTCCGAGCCACCCCCGCCCGGGGTGGGGTCCCCCGGCTCGGAAATTCCCCAGAGCCCCTCCCCGCCGGCGGTCGGCGTCGATGGACGATCGAGGAGTGCGGTGTTGGCCTCGCCGCGCGATGGGACGGTCAGGCGCGACAAAGGAGTTCCACGCCACCTGAACGCAAAACCTACGTCGCGGGTGACCAGTCCGTCCATGGCGGCCTCGACGAAGAAGCCGCGGGCTTCCAGCTGGGGGTTGCGCGCGACCTCGTCGGCGCGGTCCACGGCCGCCCAGGGCAGGCGGCGGCGCTGGGCCTCGCGGGCGAAGTCGGCTTTGGCGAACTTCGCGATGAATGCCGCGAGCACGTCGACGATGTGGTCGCGACCGGCGATGCGCACGCGCTCGTCCTGCCAGCGCGGCTCGAGCAGGTCCGCGGCGGTCCCGGTCTCGGCGAGCCAGGCGCAGAGGTCGTCCCACATTCTCGGATTTCCGCCGAGGCCGCCGGCCACGTGGCCGTCGCGAGCGCGAAACACCTGGTGGGGCACGTAGGGATAGCGGCTGCCGCGACGGCGGTGCACGACGCCGGCGTGGATCCACGCCACGGCGCCGTACTCGAGCGTCGCGGCGACGGCCTCCTGCACGGAGACGTCCACGCGCTGACCGTGACCCGTCCGCCGCCGGGCGTGGAGCGCGAGCAGCGCACCGACGGCGGCGTTGACGCCGGCGAGGTGGTAGGCCTGCTCGCCCGGCGGGCGGAGCGGCGGCCCGTCCGCGTCGCCACAGAGATGCATCATCCCGCCGAGCGCCGCGGCGGTGAGATCCGTGCCCCCCCACGCCGCTCGCGGTCCCGTCCGGCCGAACGGCGTGACTGAGACGAGCACGAGCCCGGGGCTCGCGGCGCGCAGCGCCTCCCACCCGAGCCCCCGCGCCTCGAGGTGGCCGGGCGCGAAGCTCTCCACGAGCACGTCGCTGCTCGCGGCGAGGCGCAGGAACCCGGCGCGCCCTGCGTCCGTCGTCAGGTCGAGCGCGACCGAGCGCTTGCCCGCGTGCCAGTGGAGCGTCGCCAGGTCGCCCCGCAGCGGCAGCGGATCGGCAGGCGACTCCACCCGGATCACCTCGGCGCCGAGGCCGACGAAGAGACGCGCGCAGAAGGCCGCGGGCGGCCCCGCGAGGTCGAGGATGCGGAGTCTCACGGAGTCAGAGGCCGCCGAGATAGGCCTGGCGGATGCGCGCGTCCTCGGCCAGGCGGGCGCTCGGGCCCTCGAGGACCACGCGTCCCGTCTCCAGCACGTAGCCGCGCGCGGCCAGCCGCAGGGCCAGGCGCGCGTTCTGCTCGACGAGCAGGATGCTCACGCCGGCCGCGTTGACCTCGCGGACGACCCGGAAGATCTCGCGCACCAGGCGCGGGGCCAGCCCGAGCGAGGGCTCGTCGAGGAGAAGCAGCCGCGGGCGCGCCATCAGCGCGCGCGCGATGGCGAGCATCTGCTGCTCGCCGCCCGACAGGGTCGCCGCCCGCTGGTGCGCGCGCTCGCCGAGGATCGGGAAGAGCCGCGCCGCGCGCTCGAGGCCCTCGCGGATCGCCTGCGCGGTGAAGCGGGTGTGGCCGCCGACGAGGAGGTTCTCGCGCACCGTGAAGTCGGGGAAGATCTCGCGGCCCTCGGGCACGTGGCAGAGCCCGGCGGCGACGATGGCGTCGGGCGTGGCGCGGGTGATGTCACGCCCGTCGTAGACGATCCGGCCTCGCCCGGGCCGCACGAGGCCGGAGATCGCGCGCAGCGTGGTGCTCTTGCCCGCGCCGTTGGCGCCGAGCAGGGTGACGATCTCTCCCGTGCCCACGCGCAGGGAGACGCCCTCCAGCGCGCGGCGCTTGCCGTAGGCGACGTCCACCCCCTCGAGCTCAAGCATCGTCGGCGGCGCTGCCGAGGTAGGCCTCGATCACGGCGGGATCCTGCGCGACCTCGCCGCCCGTGCCCTCGGCGAGCTTGCGCCCGTGGTGGAGCACGGCCACGCGGTCCGAGAGGCCCATCACGACGTCCATGTTGTGCTCGACCAGCACGATGGTGAGGCCGCCCTCGTCGCGCAGCCGGCGAATGAGCTCCATGAGACCGCGCGTCTCCGTCGGGTTGAGGCCGCCCGCCGGCTCGTCGAGAAGCAGCAGCGCGGGCTCCAGCGCCAGCGCGCGGGCGATCTCGAGCCGTTTCTGCCGCCCCAGCGGCAGGCTTCCCGCGTCCACCGCCGCCTCGGCCGCGAGGCCGACGCGCTCGAGGAGACCATGCGCCCGGCGGCGCGCCGCGTCCTCCTCGCGGCGGACGGCGGGCAGCCCCAGCAGGCCCGACAGCACGCCGCGGGCCAGCCGCGTGTGCTCGCCGATGAGCACGTTGTCGAGCGTGGAGAGCTGGCGGAAGACCTCCGTGTTCTGGAACGTGCGGCCGATCCCGCATCGCGCGATCTCGTGCGGCGCCAGGCGCGTGAGGTCCTCGCCCCGGAACAGCGCGCGACCGGCGGTCGGACGATAGAGCCCGGTGAGGACGTTGAAGACCGTGGTCTTGCCCGCGCCGTTGGGGCCGATGAGCGCGAAGATCTCGCCTTCCGCGACGCGGGCGTCGAAGCCCGTGAGCGCGGCGAGGCCGCCGAAGCTGATCGACAGCCCCTCGATCGCGAGCAGCGTGGCCAGCGGCGCTACTCGGCCTTGAGCCAGTCCGACAGCGGCTTGAAGCGCGCCTTCTCCATCCGCACCCAGAAGCCCTGGCGCTGCGTCTCGTGGTCCACGGGGCCGATGGTCATCGGCGGCAGGATGCCGCTGTCGAAGCCCTTCATGCCTTCCAGCGCGGTGATGAGTCCCTCGCGCGTGAGGGTGCGTCCGGCCCGCTTGGCGCCCTCGGTGAAGAGCATCGCGGCGAAGTAGCCGGACAGCGAGTAACGGCTCCCCGGCGTCCCCGGGAAGTGCTTCTGGAACTGCTCGCGGTAGAGCTTGACGCCCGGCAGGTCGGACGTGCCGGGATCGGGCCAGAGCGACAGGCCCTCGACGTTCTCGGCGGCGTCCCCGGCCAGCGCCAGGAACCGCTCGTCGGTCAGCGGGCCCGACGAGACCATGAGCGTGTCGTTCCACCCGATCTTCTGCCGCTCCTTGAGCGCCTGCGCTCCCGGCCCGGGCGTCAGCACGAGGAACGTGACCTGGGGCTTGAGGGCCTGGAGCTTCTGGATCTGGGCGCTCACGTCGGTGGCCCCGCGCTTGATCGACTCCGCCGCCGCCAGCTTGAGCCCGTGACGGCCGAGGTCCTTCTCGAACGAGGTGAGGAACGCCTTGCCGTACTCGTCGTCCTGGTAGAGGACCGCGAAGGTCTTGTACTTCCGCACGCCGGCGAGGTAGTCGATCATCATCCTCGACTGCCGGTCGTAGAGCGTCATCCCGCTGAAGACGTACTTGCGCCCGCGGATCACGGGCGAGCCCTGGAAGGGGAAGAGCAGCGGGACCCGGTTGGGCTCGAGGTACTCGAGGGCGGCGAGGACGGTGGCCGTGCCCTGGGGGGCGATGACCGCGAACACGCCGTCCTGCTCGACGAGCTTCTTGGTGTTGGCCAGGGCGTCCTGCGGCCGGAAGCCGTCGTCGTAGTACACCGTGCGGACCTTGCGCCCGTGGATGCCGCCGGCGTCGTTGACGACCTTGAAGTAGAGGTCGAGGCCGTACTTCGTGGCCTGCTCGCCGGTGAAGGCCAGCGGGCCGGAGAAGGAGTTCGAGCAGCCGAGGACGATCTCGGCGTCGGTCACTCCCGGCTCGGCGCGCGCCACGGCCGGCGCGGCGGCGAGGCCGGCGGCGAGGGCGAGCGCCGCGAGCGGACGCACGGGCCAGGTCCTCATCCGGTCACTCCCCCTTGAGCCAGTCGGTGAGCTGCTTGAAGTGGCCCTTCTCGACCCGCACCCAGAAGCCGTTCTTCTGCGTGTCGTGGTCCGGCCCGATCGTGATCGGCGGGATGATGCCCGTCTCGAAGCCCTTGACGCCCTCGAGCGCCTTCACGAGCCTCTCGCGGGTCAGGGTGCGTCCCGCGCGCTTGGCGCCCTCGGCGAACAGCATCGCGAAGACGTAGCCGGAGAGCGAGTACCGGTTCGGCTCGTTGCTCGCGAAGTACTTCTTCATGTGCTCGCGGTAGAGCCTCACCCCCGGCTCGGTGCCGTTGACGGGGTCGGGCAGCACGGCAAGCCCCTCGACGCCCTCGGCCGCCTCGCCGGCCAGGGCGAGGTAGCGCTCGTCGGTGAGCGGGCCCGTCGAGACCATCAGCGTGTCGCTCCAGCCGATCTTCTGGCGCTCCTTGAGGGCCTGGGCCGCGGGCGCCGGGGTCAACACCAGGAAGGTGACCTCGGGCGCGGCGGCCCGCAGCTTGGCGATCTGGGCGCTCACGTCCGTGACCCCGCGCTTCACCGGCTCCGTGGCGCCCATCTTGAGGTTGTAGCGCGCGAGATCGGCCTCGAAGCTGGCCAGGAAGGTCTTGCCGTACTCGTCGTCCTGGTAGATGGCGGCGAACTTCTTGTACTTCCGCTGGCCGGCGAGGACGTCGATCATCATCTTCGACTGCCGGTCGGAGAGGATCAGGCCGCTGAACACGAGCGGCCGGCTGCGCGTGGCCGTCGAGCTCTGGTACGGGAAGAGCAGCGGCACCCGGCTCTGCTCGAGGTACTCCAGCGTCGCCACCACCGGCGGCGAGCCCTGCGGCCCGACGACGGCGAAGATCCGGTCCTGCTCGACGAGCTTCTTGGTGTTGGCCACGGCGTCCTGGGGCCGGTAGCCGTCGTCGTAGTACACCGCCCGGATCTTGCGGCCGTGCACGCCGCCCGCGTCGTTGACCACCTTGAAGTAGAGGTCCATCCCGTACTTCGTCTCCTGCTCGCCGGTGAAGGCGAGCGGGCCGGAGAACGAGTTCGAGCAGCCGACGAGGATCTCGGTGTCGGTCACGCCCGGATCCGCGGCCGCGGCGAGGCCGGTCAGCCCGGCGGCGACCGCGAGGACGGCGGCCAGTGCGGCGATGACGCTGCGGACGCTCATGGAAGTCTCCTTTGTGGCGCCATGGCTCAGCGGCGCCGGCCGAGGCGCACGGCACTGGCCACGCCGCCCGGCATGAAGAGCATGCAGGCGACCATGATAGCCCCGAAGATCAGGGGCCGGTAGTTCTGGAACGCCGCCAGCGAGTCCTGCAGGACCGTCACGATGGCCGCTCCCACCATCGAGCCGGCCACCGAGCCGAGGCCGCCCACGATGACCATGACGAGGAAGTCGACGGACAGGAAGACGTCGAAGGCGTCCGGCGACAGGAACCCGATGACGAAGGCGAAGAGCCCGCCGGCCACGCCGGTGTAGAAGGCCGAAAGCACGAAGGCCACCGTCTTGTACTTGGCCACGTTCACCCCGCTGGCCTGGGCGGCGATCTCGCTCTCCCGGATGGCGAGGAAGGCCCGCCCGGTGCGCGTCCGCACGAGGCTGAGCGCCGCGGCGAGCATGAGCGCCGCCACCACGAGCGCGAGGTAATACCGGGACGCGTCGCTGGCGAGGGCCACCGCGCCGAGCCGGGCGAGCGGAACGCGCAGCCCGTCGTTGCCGCGCGTCAGGCCGTCGAGATTCAGGATCGCCTCGACCACGACGAAGCCGAAGGCCAGCGTCGCCATGGCGAGGTACAGCCCCTCGAGCCGCAGGCACGGCAGCCCGAGGGCCAGGCCGACGAGCGCGGTCGCGAGCCCGGCGAGCAGGAGCGTGAGGGGCACGGGCAGCGCGGGCACGTGGATCGTGAGCAGCGCGCCGGTGTAGGCGCCGATGGCGAGGAAGCCGGCGTGCCCGAACGAGAGCTGGTTGGTGTAGCCGGTCAGGAGATTCAGCCCGATGGCCACGATGCCGTTGACGAGGATGAGCGTGGCGAGGAACACGAAATAGCGCGGGGCGAGGGCCGGCCACGCGAGCAGGACGGCGCCGAGCGCCCCCAGCGCGAGCCGGCGCGTCACACCTTCCTCCGCCGCGCCTGGCCGAGCAGGCCGCTCGGTCGCACGAGCAGGATCAGGATCAGCAGCAGGAAGGGCACGGAATAGCGGATGCCCGAGGGCAGGTAGAGCGGGGCGAGGTTCTCGATCAGCCCGAGCAGCATGCCGCCGACCACGGCGCCGGGCAGCGAGCCGAAGCCGCCGAGCACGGCGGCGATGAAGCCGTTGATCGCCACCAGCCCCATCTTCGTGGAGAGGAACGTCACCGGCGCGATGAGCACGCCGGCGATGGCGCCGACCACCGACGCCAGCACCCAGGCCGCCGAGTACGTCCGGGGCACGCTGATGCCCATGAGCCGGGCCGCGTTCTGGTTCTGGGCCACCGCGCGCATGGCGCGCCCGGCCCGCGTGAGCTTGAGCAGCGCGTACAGCGCGACCATCAGGGCGAGCGAGGCGCCGATGATCCCGAGCGACACCGGCGCCAGGCGCGCGGGGCCGATGGCGATCGGCCGGTTGCCGAAGTACGAGGGGAACGGGAACTCGTCGTTGCTCCACACGAGTCCCGCGCCCGAGCGCAGCATCAGCGACAGCCCCAGCGTGATGATGAGGACGTCCCAGTGCGTGGACGAGATGGCGCGGCGGATGATCAGCCGCTCGATGACGAGCGCGAGCAGGCCGGCCACCACGAGCGCCAGCACGAGCGCGGCGGCCAGCGGCCAGCCCGCACGCACGGCGCTCCAGGCGGCGAACGTGGAGACCATGAACATCTCGCCCTGGGCGAAGTTCACCGTGCGGGTGGCGTCGTAGATGATCACCAGGCTGATGGCCACCAGGGCGTAGATGCTGCCGGTGGCCAGCCCGCTGACCACGACGTGGAAGAGCGCGGCGGCGCTCATGGCCGAGCGGTGAAATTCCGGATCAGGGTGAGCTGAAATTTCATCGCCGCCTCGCCTGCCACGTCCCCGCCTCGTCGAGCGCGCCGGTGGCGGGGTCGACGACGACGCCATAGTCCCGGCGCGCGGCCTCCGCCGAGATCACGCCGTCGCGCACCTCGGCGGCGACGAGGGCGGCGGGGCGCTCGCGCGGATCGCCGTAGCCGCCGCCACCACCGGCCTGCTGGAAGAACACGGTGCCGCGCGGGATCGCCACCACGTCCTTGGCGCGCGGCACCACCACGCGGCCGTCCGGCGCGGTCAGCCGGATCGTGTTCGCGGTGCCCGGCCCGCCGCCGAAGAGCCCGAAGGCGCGCGCCTCGGGCTCCACCCCGTCGCCGAAGCTCACGCCGGTGACGTCCTCGCCGTCGATCACGAACTCCGTCTCCACCCCGAGCCCGCCGCGCCACCGCCCGGCGCCCGCCGAGTCGGTCCAGTACTCGTGACGGCGGAGGCGGTGGGGCGTGTGCACCTCGAACATCTCGTAGTCCTGGGCGAGGTTGCCGCCGGCGGTGTTGATGAGCCCGATGTGGTCGTAGCCGTCGCAGCCCTGCACGGCGCCCGAGCCGCCCTTGAGGGCGAGGAAGAGGATGTCGACGTACCGCCGGCCGCGGCGCGCGTCACGGCCCGAGACGGTCATGCCGAGCATCCGGTTCCACCCCGCCGAGACCTTCTCGGGCAGCGCGGGCGCGAGCGCGCGGAAGATCGCGTCGGAGTGCGGGCCGGCCAGCGTGTTGCCGAAGGTGGTCGCCGCCGGGAACTCCGCGTTCAGGATCGTGCCGCTCGGGATGTGCACCTCGAGCGGCCTCAGGATGCCGTCGTTGTGCGGCAGGTCGGGGTCCACCAGCATCAGGAGGGTGAGCACAATGGCCGAGAACGACGAGGCGAGCGGCGCGTTCACGAAGCCCACCGTCTGCGGATCGGTGCCCGTGTAATCGAATCTGATGTCACTCCCCTGCTTGGTGATTGTCACCGCGATGCGGTGCCGGCTGCCCGGATGATGCCCGTCGTCGAACACGGTGCTCTCACCGTGGTACTCCCCGTCCGGGATCCGCGTCAGCTCCGCGCGCATGCGCTTTTCGGCCGCGTCGAACAGGAACACCAGGTGCCGCTCGACCGTGTCCGCGCCGTGCCGCCGGTAGAGGTCGACGACCCCGCGCTCGCCGACCACGGTGCCGCCGATCTGCGCCCGGATGTCGTCCTCGACGATCGGCAGCCGCACGTTGGCGAAGATCAGGTCCCACACGTCCCGGCGCAGCCGGCCGCGCTCGACGATGCGCACGGGCGGGATCCGCAGCGCCTCCTGCCACACCTCGGTCGCGCGCGGGTTGTAGCCGCCCGCCTGCGCGCCCCCGATGTCCGCCTGATGGCCCTTGGTCGCGGCCCACGCGATCAACCGGCCGTCGACGAAGATCGGGCGGAAGACGGCGACGTCGTTGTTCTGGTTGCCGCCCGAGTAGACGTCGTTGTGCAGGAAGACGTCGCCCGGGTGGACGTCGCCCGCGAAGGCCTCGATCACCGCCCGGCACGCGGGGCGCAGGGCGAAGGCCAGGATCGGGATGTACTCGGCCTGCTCGAGGATCCGCCCCTCGGCGTCGTAGAGCCCGGTGACGAAGTCGCGCGCCTCGCTGAGGATCGGCGAGCGCGTGGTGCGCAGCAGGGCCAGCCCCATCTCCTGCGTGATGGCGCGCAACCGGCGCTCGAGGACGGAGGCGAAGACGGGGTCGATCACGGGTCGTCCATCAGGAGCGCCCTCTGACCGCAGAGCACCCTCGAGTGGAGGTCCTCGTGAGGATCTGCAGCCGCGACAGCTCGCCTCGAGAATCAGGCACGCCGGATGTTCCCGCGGCAGGGCTCCACAATCGGACCAGCAGCATCGGGGCGCCAGTGTAGCAGAGCACCCGACCCGCGGCTCAGCTTCCCCGATCCCGGTGGCCCGGGACTGTCTCCCGCGCGCGCCTGTTGGCGACGGCGGGAGTGGTCGGGGGCGCGGTCCTGCCCCAACGATCGACTTTGCTGGATTCGATTCCTACTCCCTATGGCCGGTTTTCACCTGTCCATCTATGGCCGGTTTTGGGTGTCCACCGAGGCCTTCGGAGACCTACCAGAATTTCCGGAAAGGGAGGTATCAGAATTTTCGGAACCCGCACCGCAGTGAGGTGTCCAGCGACATTCTCGAGCGGGAGGTTGGCGGCATCGTAGGTCGCGCCGGGCATCGGCGGTGGCTGGCCGGTTCTGGCCCACTTCAATTAAGAGATGGCGGCATTCTTACAGCGCTCGGGCACTTACTGAAAAGCCTCGGATGAACCGACAAAGTAAACGGCTATCGCGCTCGTGAGTTCAGTTGCTCATCAGTTGCCTTACGCGTTCGGTCGAACACAGCAGACCTACGCCGATCAGGAACCCGCCCACCACGAGAACAAAGGCGGTTGCCGCTGCTGTCCACGGCCCTGATGGGGTTTCGATCAATCGACTCTGGATGAGGCCGATGGTTATCGTGGCAAGGAGGAATGCGTTGAAGCCAATCACGGCGATACGAGCCCAGCGCCTTAATGTGAGGAGTCCGTACGTAACGACGAGGCATATCGTCGCGTTCAACAGTGGAAGACAGTACCAGAACAATAGCCGAAGGCCCATCATGTCGCGCGTGATTCGGGGCCCGAAGGAAATGAGGAGCAAGAAGGAGACGAGGGAAGCGATACCGATCAGGCCGTACAGCGATGCAGCGACATTCAATATCAGTTTCATATTGGGGGACCCGGAGGGTCGACGGATATCACGCACCCAAACATACACGCGGCGTGGCCACCCACCTCGGCACACGCACCGGTCAGCCCATACGGGTCCTTGCGGCCGAAGATTGGGACGCAGACGTCACGATCGAAGTCCTGTAGACACTGGCGATAGCAGTTCGCTACTGGTCCGCGTGGAGTTCGTTCGCAGAAAGGCGGCGCCAGGGTGCAGTAGTAGAAGCTGCCGGTCTCTTTACACCGTTGCCGATAGTAATCACACTCCGGGGTTAGTCCCAAAGGATCTCGCTGATTCACCGGAGAATTAGTGACGTAGGCAAATGCGTTTACGACTTGCGGGTTGCGTTTGATCGCCTTTAACGGCGGAACGTTTGTCATGGCGCAGAGGAACGGGTCGGGGCTCACAAAGCGCGCCAATCGCGGGTCATAATACCGCGCGCGATAGTAATACAATCCGGTGCCGTCCAGCTCCCGCCCCGTGAAGCCTATCGCGTTGCCGGACGTTGAGCCGGCGGTGGCGGCGGACCCGAACGCTTCGTACGTGTAGGAGGTGGTGACCACCCCCGCGGCGTTCGTCAGAGCGACGATCGACCCGAGACCGTCGGCCAGGTAGAACTCGCTCACGTCCCGGGCCAGCGGCTCGTCGATCGCCAAGCTTCTGAGATAGTCTACTGGTAAGCTGCTGCCGACTTCGCGGACCGCATCGGGGCCATCGTACAGATACGTCGTGGTCGTGCCGTTGAGCGTTTTCCCGACTCGCCGGGCGAGACCGTCGTAGACGAACGATGCAGTAAGGCCGTTTGAGGCCGACAACGCGGCGAGTTGATCCCGGGCATCCCACGTGAGGGTCGTCACCCCGGTGGTGTCGGTAATCGTGGTCAGGTTGCCATTCTCATCGTAGGTCAAGGTCGTCGTGCCAAACGTCAGTTGCTGGTTGGCGGCATCGTAGGTCGCGCCGTTCATCGGTTGAGGCTGACCAGTTCGCCCCCACGTGCCGCCGAGGACGGTGCGGTTGCCGTCGGCGTCGTAGGTATACGTGAGAGTGCCAAGCGTCGTGCTGCCTTTTTTGTACGTGAGAGTCACCACGCGCGAAGCTTTGTCGTAGGCGTAAGTCGTCGTGACGCCGTTGGGCAGGACAAGGCTGGTGCGCCGGCCCGCTGCGTCGTAGCCCAGCGTTACCGTGGCGGTCCCCCGGGCCATCCGCGTCACCCTGTTGCCCGCGTCGTAGGTATAGGTCATCAGAGACTGACCGCTCACGGTCATGCTCGTGCGGCGGTCCGCCGCATCGTAGGTGTAGGCGACAGTCCCCTGGGGTGTCGTCTCTTGGACGAGGCGATTCAGGGCGTCCCACGTCCGAGAGAGGGCGCCCGTCTGCGAGTCCGCGGCGCCGGTGAGCCGATCGGCGGCGTCCCAGGTGTAACTCCGCGTGGATCCGTCCCCAAACCTCACAAGGATGGGTCTGCCAAGAGCATCCCGAGTATAGGTCCTGAGTTGCCCTTTGTGGTCCGTCAACGTCTGGAGCGCGCCAGCGGCGTCGTACGAGGAGCGCTGGCTGTGGCCGAGCGGATCCGTCCTGACCGCGACGCGATCCATGCTATCGAGGGACCACGTCATGGTGTTGCCGCGAGCATCGCTGAGGGCGGTCGGATTGCCGTTGGCGTCGTAGGTCAATTGCGTGACCCCACCGAGCGGACCGAGACCGGTGGTCAACAGATTGGCCGCGTCATAGGCTGATCGGGTGCGGCGGCCGGCCGGCGTCACGATGCTGACGAGGCGGCCGATCGCGTCGCGGAAGCCGACGGTCGTCTGGTTCAGAGGGTTCTTGACGCTCGTCAGGCTGCCGGCCTCGGACGTCAATGTCCAGGTGTTCCCCAGTGCGTCCGCGAACGTGGCCAGATTACCCTGAGCGTCGTAAGTGGCCGACACGCTGCGCCCGAGGGGGTCGGTGAGCGCAACGGGATTCCCCTTGGGATCATAGGTCGTGGTCCATGTGTGTCCCAGCGCATCGGTGATGCTGACTGGCCGGTTGAACACCGTTTCGTACGCCGCAGCGAGGATCCGGGCTTCGGGTAGCCCCACGGCGTCGCGTCGCGTGGTGATGTTTCCAAAGCCGTCATAGCCCAGCTCAGTGCGGCGACCGAGCGGGTCGACGACCGCGGTGACGAGGTTCGTGGCGTCCTCGCGCTCAAGGTGGGTCGTCTGCTCCTCCGCCAAGCCGTTGGCGCGCACTTGCTTCTGCACATACCCGCTCCCGAAGAACTCGTAGCGATGCACGGTGCCCCGCGGGTCGCTGACCTCGGTGGCGAAGACGGACTTCGGCCAGATGTACTGGGTCAGCGTGAGACTCGGCGGTGGCGGGGGCGGGGCCGACCACGGGGTGTAGCTGAAGGCATAGACGCCGCCGTCGGCCAGGGTCTGGCGGCTGACCCGGCCGTTGGCATCGTACTCATTCGTCAAATAGACAATCCCGCGGGCGTCCCTGATCGTGAGGAGACGGTGACTGGCATCGTAGGTGTACTGGGTCACCCCGCCGCGGACGTCGGTCACGCTGCTGAGGTTGCCGGCGCCGTCGTAGGCGTAGCTGACGGTGCGCCCGATATGGTCGCGCAGCTGGGTGATGCGGACGTTGGCATCGGTGGTGACGTCGATCCAGCGGCCGTTGGGGGAGGTGATGCGGGTGATCTTGCGGGTGCCGAAGGTGGCGTCCCGGGTGACGGTCAGGGTGTTGCCGTTGCGGTCCACGATGCTCTCGAGGGCGGGCCCGGGGTCAGTGGGGGGCTGCACCGTCCCCGGGAAGCGCCAGAGCAGGCCGTCCCGGAAGCGCAGCTCCCAGACGGCGTGCGGGACGCAGCCCGGGCAGGCGGAGGGCAAGACCTTCCAGGCGAGGGTGGACTGGTAGAAGCGCGTGGGGGTGGTGGTGTGCGCCATGACGGCGGAGGCGTAGTCGGTGCCGGGGGAGGTGCGGTAGTAGCGGATGCGGGCGCCGTCCTCGAGGTTCAGGTCGGCGTACTGGAAGGTGGCGGTATCGCCGGTGAGGTAGACGGCATAGGGATGCGAGGCGATCCCGAAGGGGCGGAAGGCGCCGTCGCGATCGTTGGTGCGGTAGGTGCGCGTGAACACGATGGGGATGACATCGGGGATGACGAGGTCGGTCTGGCGGGAGACGAAGAGGCCGGTGGCGAGGTCCACGGGGTCCGCCCCGAACAGTCCGGCCGCCCAGGTCAGGGCGGCGTTGAGGGCGTTGCCGAGCTCCTCGGCGCAGGTGACCGTGACGAACTGCACGCCCGGGGCATGTGGGAGCGATGCAGTCTCTCACTGTTTCTTCCGTGGGGAGATCCGCGAGAATGTAGCCACAAGCTGCGACCGCAAGTGCCGGCAGCAGGAGCTCGCTGACGCGGGCGGGAGCACGGACTGGGACCCGGAACAACCGGTGCTTCATAGCCGAGGCCGGACGAAAGTCTTCGCCCTCGTTGACTCGCCGTTTCAGATCTTCAAGGAGCAGGTTCGGTTGTCCCGAGAAGACGTCGATGCCGGCTTCGCGCAAGACGTCCTCCACCAAATTGCCGCAATGCCGACCGATAAGGTTCCGGGATCGCCTCGCCGGCGCGCGATCGCCGTTCGCGACGATGGCGTCCTCCGCCGGACCCGCTGGAATGACAATTCTGTCGGGGGGTCTTCGCCGGGATTGCGGAGTTGATCTGGCGTGACAGTCCCGTCATCAACAGGCCGATGGGGATGGAGTGAGTAAAAGCCGTACGTCACCCCAGTTCCGTCGACCACGGCGATACCCACGTGATCGCCTCCGGCAGAACATGGCCATTTGGCACCATGCGAGTGCGCGATGTCGGATCGACCCTCGTCATTCCCGACACGTTGCCCGCCGGGCGCTCATGACCCAAAAATGAAATGCGTTTCGGCCAAGGATGTTGAAGATCTCATCTGTCGAGTAGTCCCTCTGTAGGCCGTTCTCGTCGTAGCCGATCAGTGCGTCTTCGGAAGCTACGAACCTCCGCCGGCCGTCGTCGTCCCAGAGCGTCATCCTCTTTACCTGGCAGCGTTCGATGCGGCCCTCAACTGCGAGCCGGCCATTCTCGTGCCATCCGCGAAATACGCCTTCCGGCCTTCCAGCGAGAAAGCGCACTTCACCACTCTTGCGCCCATTGGCATGCCACATCGTGACCTGTCCATCCGGAGGAGAGTCCGGGAAGCCTTCGGCGACACCATTGCGGAAACGACCGTCGATTCGTTCATGAGCGCCGATGAGTCGCCAGCGGCCGCCTTCCATATCGCCCTTGTCCGAGGCTGCAGAAAGAGCGTGTCCGATCACTCCGACGCAAAGTAAGCTCACAAGAACCAAGCGGGATCGACGGTTGCTGGTGGATAGACCGGGCTGGACACAGCACCGCTGCGGGGCCTTGACTCGGGCACGATACAGACGTGAGCCGGCGTTGCGAATCCACGCCCTAGGGACAGGGTCGCCTGTCACGACTTCTCCCGCGTCCGTTCCGAGGAATAAGTCGAATCCGTCATCGCTAATATCTTCGGTTCTTGTCGAACTCACCGTTGTTGAGGCGCGTCCCCGACGACGCCCTGCGGGCCGGACCCGCCCAGCAAGAGCCAGCGGCCGTCGGGCAGGAGCGTCGCCGTCTGGCCCGCGAGGAGCGCCGGCGCCCTTTGATTTGAGCCGAGGTGGCGGCTACAAAGCATTCTCAGAAGCGCGTGGGAATCCGTTCAGGGCCGGCCAGCGGCGTCAGTCGATGATCTTGCGCCGAAGGAGAGTTTCTTCCTCGATCGGATGGAGGCGGCTTTCTCCGCCGGTCGGGTACTTCTCGATAATCCAAACCTCTCGGTCGCGGAAGCGGACGATGATCGGCCGGGGGTGACTTGCCGTTCGCACCCCTTGGAGGACCGCGAGGATGGCGTCCTGGCGGTCACGCTCACGCACGCCGTAGATCCAGACGTCGGTGTAGAGTTTCCTGAAGAGTCCCCGGGCTTCAAGGCCACAGTAGATCTTGGGGATGTCACTGGTTAGATACTCGGCGTCCGAGATAAATGAGCGCTTCTGGTGGAGCCACGTCAGTTTCTCCACAACGGAGTCGACGAGGGCAATACATTGGGCCCCGGTTTCCTCTGTCGGGAGGTCCGCCAGGATGTAGCTCGCGCACCCGGCAAGCGCGGAGGCTGTGGCCAGGGCGAACACGGTGGTCCGAACTCGCGTAAGAATCATTTCAACCACCGACGAAAATCCTCGCCGCCCTTGTTACGGCGCCGCAGGTCCTCGAAGAGAAGATTGGGCTGCCCCGAGAAGGTTGGGATCCCGGCCTGATTGAGCAGGTCTTCCACGAAGTTTCCGCAGTGTCGACCTCCGAGGAAGTAGGGACCGGGATTGGCTCGACGTTCGGCGATGCCTTTAGTGATGATCGCGTCCTGATCAGAAGTGGTTCGGAGAATGATAACCTCCGGGTCTTGTCCAGGATACTCAGGCCGATCTGGCTTCAGGATTCCCTCAGGATCAAACGGGCGCTTGTTGTGCACGGGGTAGAATCCGTAGGTCGTGTCACTGCCACTGCCATCGACCACGCCGATCCCGATGTGACTGGTCCCGAAGCAACACTTCCACCGCGTGATGATGATGTCGAGGCCCAACGGATCCCTGTATCCACGAGGGTTGTTCAAGACGTACGTGTACAGATTGATCCCGCCGGTCAATCCGATGGGGTCTTCGGCAATGAAGCGATGCAGCTGCGGGCTGTAATACCGCGCGCGGTAATAGTAGAACCCTGTCTCGTCCGCCTCGCGACCGGTGAAGCCGAGAGAGTTGGCCGACGATGCGCCGGCCGCGGTGGTGTGCCCGAAGGCTTCGTACGTGTACGAGGTGGTGATATTGCCCGTGACGCTGGTCAGGGCGACGATCGACCCGAGCGTGTCGGCCACGTAGAACTCGCTGCTGTTCCGCCCCAGCGGCTCATCGATCGCCAAGCTCCTGAGGTAGTCGGCCGACAGGCCGTTGGTGACCTCCCGAACGACGTCCACGCCATCATAGAGATACGTGGTCGTTGCCCCGTTGAGCGTTTTGCCTACACGCCGGGCGAACGCGTCGTGGGCGAACGACGCAGTGAGCCCACCTGGAGCCGACAGCGCGGCGAGACGGCCGCGCGAGTCCCACGTGAAGTTGGTGATGCCGGTGGCGTCCGTGATGGTCGTCAGGTTGCCGTTGGCGTCGTAGGTCGAGGTCGTCGCCCCGAAGGCAAGCTGGCGGTTCGCCGCGTCGTAGGTCGCGCCGGGCATCGCGGGGGGTTGGCTGGTTCTGGCCCACGTCCCGCCTAGCGCGGTGGGATGGCCGTCGGCGTCGTACGTGTACGCCAACGTCCCGAGGGTCGTGCTGCCCTTCTTGTAGGTGAGGCTCGTGGGGCGTGACACCCGATCGTAGCCGGACATGGTGATGACCCCGTTCGGCAAAGTCAGGCTGGTGCGGCGTCCGGCCGCGTCGTAGGCCACCGTCGTCGTGGCGCTCTCCTGGACGATCCGGGTAAGCCGATCGGCGGCGTCATAGGCATACGTCACGGGCGCTTGACCACTGACGGTCATGCTGGTGCGACGGTCCGCCGCATCGTAGGCGTAGGCGACGGTTCCCTGCGGCGTCGTTTCCTGGATCAGCCGGTCCAAGGCATCCCACGTGCGGGAGATCGCCCCGGCCAGGGAGTCGGCGGTGGCGGTCATCCGATCGCCCGCGTCCCACGCGTAGCTTCGTGTCGATCCGTCGGCGGATGTTACCAGGGTCGGCCGGCCGAGGGCGTCACGGCTGTAGGTGGTGATCTGGCCCTTGCGGTCGGTGAGTGTTCGGAGCGCGCCGACCGCATCGTACGTGGAGCTCTGGCTGTGCCCGAGCGGATCGGTGCGGGTCTCGACACGGTCCATGGTGTCCATCGACCAGGTCGTCGTGTTCCCACGGGCGTCGGTAAGCCCGAGGGGGTTCCCGTTGGGGTCGTACGTCGTCTGGGTGGCGCCACCGAGTGGGTCGACGATGCGGGTGGCGTGGTTCGCAGTGTCGTATTCGAGGCGGGTCCGGCGTCCCCCGGGTGTCGTCAGGCTCACCAGCCGACCGACGGCGTCCCTGAACGCACTGGTCGTCTGGTTCAACGGGTTCTTGACACTCGTCACGCTGCCCGCGTCGGAGGTGAACGTCCAGATGTTCGACAGCGGGTCGGTGAGCGTTGCGAGGTTCCCTTGGGCGTCGTAGGTGGCCGAGACCTTATTCCCCAGCGGATCGGTGGTCGACACGGGATTGCCCTTGACATCATAGGTGGCCGTCCACGTGTGGCCCAGCGGGTCGGTGACACTCGCGGGCTGGCTGAAGGTGGACTCGTAGGTGGCGGCCACCGTCCGCGCCAGGGGCAGGCCCACGGCATCGTGCCAGGTGGTGATGTTGCCGAGGCCGTCGTAGCCGATCTCGGTCCGGCGCCCGAGCGGGTCCACGACCGCGGTGACGAGGTTGGTTCCGTCTTCGCGCTCGAGCTGGGTCAGCTGCTCCTCGGGCAGGCCCTTGGCGCGGACCTGCTTCTGCACGTATCCACTGCCGAAGAACTCGTAGCGGTGGACCGTCCCGCGCGGGTCGGTGACTTCTGTGGCGAAGACGGACTTCGGCCAGATGTACTGGGTCACCGTGAGATTCGCTGGCGGTGGGGGCGGGGCCGACCACGGGGTGTAGCTGAACGCATAGACGCCCCCGTCGGCCAGGGTCTGCCGACTCACGCGCCCGTCGGCGTCGTACTGGTTGGTCAGATAGACGATGCCGCGCGCGTCCTGCACGGACAGGATCCGATGGCTGGCGTCGTAGGTGTACCGGGTGACCCCGCCCCGGACGTCGGTCACGGTGCTGAGGTTGCCGGCGCCGTCGTAGGCGTAGCTGACGGTGCGCCCGATGTGATCCTTCAGCTGGGTGATGCGGACGTTGCCGTCGGTGGTGACGTCGATCCAGCGGCCGTTGGGGGAGGTGAGGCGGGTGATCTTGCGGGTGCCGAAGGTGGCGTCCCGCGAAACCGTCAGCGTGTTGCCGTTGCGGTCCACGATGCTCTCGAGGGCGGGCCCCGGGTCGGTGGGGGGCTGCACCGTGCCCGGGAAGCGCCAGAGCAGGCCGTCGCGGAAGCGTAGCTCCCAGACGGCATG
>JACQFL010000020.1 GCA_016200085.1 Candidatus Rokuibacteriota bacterium
ATTCGCTAAGCCAACCCCGCGACGCAGACGGGCCGCATCGCCCAGATTTGCGAGCGGGAACGTGTCCCTCGCATGCTGGCGGACGCTCGCGTTTGCCCCGCTTCGCTTAGCGAGTTAGGCTTCCGTGGAAATCCAGGCTAGCGAAGGCACCGCGACTGCCGCAACATCGAGGGGCGCCACGGGTTCCCCGGGGCGCCCCGAGCGTGGGGGGTCTGGGGGGCCATGTCGGGGCCCCCGAAGACCGCGGGTAACGCAACATCGAGGGGCGCCACGGGTTCCCCGGGGCGCCCCGAGCGTTGGGGGGTCTGGGGGGCCATGTCGGGGCCCCCCAGCCCAAAGGAGAGAGAGCGACCATGAAAATCGAAGACGTCAAGCGGATCCTCGTCGTTGGCGGCGGTCAGATGGGCAGCCAGATCGCCATGCAGGCCGCCCTGCACGGCTATGCGGTGACCCTCAACGACCTCTCGGGCGAATTGCTCGAGAAGGCCATGAAGGGCAACCGCGTCCAGCTCGAGAAGCGCGTGACCAAGAACCAGATGAGCGAGGCCGAGATGCGCGAGGCGATCGGGCGGGTGACGCTCGAGCCCGACCTCGAGCAGGCCGCCCGCGCGGCCGACGTCGCCATCGAGGCGATCGTCGAGCGGCTCGAGCCGAAGCGCGAGTGCTTCGCGAAGCTGGACCGCTGGTGTCCGCCGCACGCCGTGCTGTGCACGAACAGCTCGACGCTGATGATCTCGCAGATCGCGAGCGCGACGAAGCGGCCCGACAAGTGCGCCAACATGCACTGGTTCTTCCCGCCGCTCGTCATGAAGCTCGTCGAGGTGGTCCAGGGCAAGGAGACGAGCGAGGAGACGGCGCAGCTCGTCGCCGAGCTCACGCGGCGGATCGGCCGCGAGCCGGTGATCTTGCGCAAGGAGCTGCCGGGCTTCCTCGTCAACCGCATCCTGCGCGCGCAGTCGCGCGAGGCCTACCACCTCCTCGAGGAAGGCGTGGCGTCGTTCGCGGACATCGACAAGGCGGTCGAGCTCGGCCTGAACCACCCGATGGGACCGTTCAAGCTCTCCGACTTCTCGGGGCTCGACATCGGCTACAACGCGCGTCTCGAGACCTACGAGGTCACCAAGAACCCGGCCGACAAGCCGCCGGCCGCGCTCGAGCGTCGCGTGAAGCGCGGCGACCTCGGCCGCAAGTCGGGTCGCGGCTTCTACGATTACTCGGTGAATCCGCCGAAGCCGACCGATTGATTTAGATGGGGGCCTCGCCCGGGCCCCCAAGCCCCCCGACGCTCGGCCCGCCCCGGCGCAGCCGGGGCGCGCCTCGAAGATGCGCGGCGCGGCGCCGTCGCGGTTCGTGGCGTCCAGGACTTCGGACATTGACGCGGCCGGTGCGGGCGACGACCGTGGTCATGTGTCCCTCGTCGAGCTGCTCGTGTCGCTCGCCCTCGTCGGCGGCGTGCTCACCGCGACGATGCTCGCGCTGGACCAGATGGAGCGCGCCCACGCCACCGGGGTGGCGCGGATGGAGTCGCAGCAGACCGCCCGCATCGCCCTCGAGCGGCTGGCCCACGACGTTCGCCGGGCGGGCTTCGCCAACGGGCCGAGCGCGGGCTTCGCCGCCGTCTCCATCGCCGACCCCGGGCAGATCCAGCTGCAGCTCGACCTCAACAGCGACGGCGTCATCGCGGGGCCGGGCGAGACCATCACCTGGCATCTCGACGGCAGCGGCATCCTGCGGCGCAACGCCGGCGGCGGCGCCCAGCCGATCGTCAACGGCGTGCGCGCCTTCTCGCTCGACTACTTCGACGGCACCGACGCGCCCGCCGGCGATCCCGCAGCGGTGCGGAGCGTCGTCGCGAGCCTCACGACCGCCGCCTGGAGCGGCACGTCCGAGCTGGCCGCGGGCGTCAGCACCACCGTGCAGACGCGGGTTCGTCTCCGCAATCGTTGAGCTCCGCGCTACAATCGCCGGCATGCGCTCCCTGCGCCTCGTCCGCGCCGGCCTCGCCCTGACCCTGCTCGTCGTCGCAGCCTGCGAGACGGCGCCTCTCACCGGGCGCAGCCAGCTCATCATCGTGCCGGAGCAGCAGGAGTTGGCGATGGGGCTGCAGGCGTATCAGGACGTCCTCAAGAAGTCGCGCCTGTCGCGTGACGCCGCTGCCAGCGAGCAGGTGAGTCGCGTCGGCCTGCGGATCGCCGCCGCCACCGGGAGGACCGACTACCGCTGGGAATTCCATCTGATCGAGGACAAGCAGGTGAACGCTTTCTGCCTGCCCGGAGGGAAGGTCGCCGTCTACACCGGCATCCTGCCCGTGACCCGCGACGACGCGGGGCTCGCCGCGGTGCTCGGCCACGAGGTCTCGCACGCCATCGCGCGCCACGGGGCGGAGCGGATGAGCCAGGGCCTCCTCGTGGAGACCGGGCTCGCCGCCACCCAGGTGGCGCTCGCGCGCAACGACCCCGGCATGGTCCGCAACGTGACCGCGCTGCTGGGCGCCGGCGCCTCCGTCGGCCTCCTGCTCCCGTGGAGCCGCACGCAGGAATCGGAGGCCGATCACCTCGGTCTCATCTACATGGCGAAGGCCGGGTATCCCCCGTCGGCCGCTCGGGATCTATGGGTGCGAATGAAAGCGATGTCGGGCGGCCAGCGGCAGCCCGAGTTCCTCTCCACGCACCCGGCACCCGAAACCCGCATCCAGCAGATCGAGGCCTGGATGCCGGAAGCCATGAGGTACTACACGCCGCGCTGAGTCAACGCCCCGGCCGGTAAGAATACCCTGCATGGGGGTCGGCGCCCCGGTTGCCCCCACCGGTCGCCCTGCTCCCCCACCGAGAAGCCGTTGAAAATCCGCGCTTTTTCCTTGACGTGCCCAATTGGCCACTGTAGATTCGGCTGCTAAGTGGGATGAAGTGGGCTGAAGTCCCATGCCACTCCTGGGGAGGGCTGTGGGGCCTGATGAGGGCTGTGGGGAATGATACCCCGCCGTCCGGAGCGAGCGAAGGAACGAAGCGGACATGTTCAGGGGACGGTACCCGCACTCGATCGACCCGAAAGGGCGCGTCAGCGTCCCGGCGAAGTTCCGGGACGCGCTGGCGAGGGACTACGAGGGCAGCCTCGACCTGATCGTGGTGCCGAACGACCGGGCGCTGGAAGTGCATCCACTCCGGGAGTGGGAGGCGATCGAGACGAAGGTGCGGCAGAGCGCTTCGCTCTTCGACGAGATGATCCGGCGCACGCAGCGCCTCTACCTCTCCCGCGCCCGCGAGGTCGCGCTGGACGAGGCGGGACGCGTGCTCCTGTCGCCGGAGGTGCGGCAGGACGCGATGCTCGTGAAGGACGTCTTGATCATCGGCGAGGGCACGCACTTCGAGATCTGGGACCGGCAGAAGTTCGACGAGTACGAGCGCGGCGAGAAGCACACGTTGCCGACGGTGTTCGAGAAGCTGGCAAGCCTGGGAGTCTAGCAGTTCACCTCCCGGTCCTCGTCGACGAGGTCGCGTGGCTCCTGCGACCTCGCGGCGCGGGCTGGGTGATCGACGGGACGGTCGGCATGGGCGGTCACGCGGAGGCGGTCCTGACCACGAGCGGCGCCGGGGTGCGCCTGCTCGGGCTGGACGTCGACCCCGAGGCCATCGCCCGCGCGGCCGCCCGGCTGGCGCCGTTCGGGGACCGGGTCCGGCTGCGCCGGGAGAGCTTCCAGCGGCTGGCCGCCGCCGCGGCCGCGGAGGGCATCGAGCATGCCCGGTCCATCCTGCTCGACCTCGGAGTGTCGTCCTACCAGATCGACGAGTCCGGCCGGGGATTCTCGTTCCAGCGCGACGAGCCGCTCGACATGCGGCTCGACCCCACGCGCGGCGCGAGCGCGGCCGAGCTCGCCAACCGGCTGCCGGAGACGGAGCTCGCCGCCCTCATCTTCGAGCACGGCGACGAGCCCCACGCGCGCAGGATCGCGCGCGCCATCGTCCGCCGCCGCCCCCTCGCCACCACCGGCGACCTCGTCGCCGCCGTGCGGGCGGGCGTGCCGCGCGCGGCCTGGCCCCGGCGGCTGCACGTCGCCACGCGCACGTTCCAGGCGTTGCGCATGGCCGTGAACGACGAACCCGGAGCGCTCCGCCAGGCGCTCCACGACGCGCCCGCGCTGCTCGAGGTCGGTGGGCGGCTCGGCGTGATCTCCTTCCACTCGGGCGAAGATCGCATCGTGAAGCGGACGTTCCGAGCCCTCGTCCCGGCGGGCTACGCCGAGGTCGAGCCATCGCCCCTTCAGCCCGGGGACGACGAGGTGCGGGCCAACCCCCGCGCCCGGAGCGCAAAGCTGCGCGTGCTGGAGCGGTTGACGTGACCAAGCCACAGCGACTCCACCGTGAGCGTGATCCCCGCGTGCGACGCTCGCTCGTCGCCGCCGCCGTCTGCGCCGGCCTCCTCGTGGCCGGCGGCCTCGCCGTCGTCGGCCTGCGCGTGCAGCAGGTCCACCTGGCCTACCAGCGCGACAAGCTCGTCGAGGAGCGCGCGCGGGTCGAGACCCTGATCCGCCAGCTGGAGATCGAGCTGGCCACCCTCCGCTCGCCGGCGCGGGTGGAAACCCGGGCCCGCCAGCTCGGCATGGCGTCCCCCTCGCGCGAGCAGGTCCGGCTCGCGCGCGAGTACGTCAGCGGCGGCGGCGGCCTGGCCGCGGCGCGCACGGCGCGCCTTGAGGCCCTCGTGCGTTGAGCCCGCTCGGGCTCCGGACGCGCGTGCTGGTCCTCGCGGCGGTCTTCGCCGCGGCGTTCGGAGCTCTCGCCGCCCGCCTCGTGCAACTACAGATCGTGCGCCACGGCGAGCTCTCGCAGCTCGCCGAGCGACAGTACTCCCGCACCGTCGTCCTGACGGCCCGGCGCGGGCCCATCGTCGACCGGCGCGGCGTCCCGCTCGCCACCTCCACGCCGGCCGAGACCCTCTTCGCGCAGCCGCGCGGCATCGGCGATCCCGTGCGGGTGGCCGCGCGCCTGTCCGGGGTGCTCGGCATGCCGGAGGGCGAGCTGCACGCGGCGCTCGTCGGCTCGCGTCCCTACGTGGTGATCAAGCGCCGCCTGCCGCCCGCGGTCGCGGCCGAGGTGCGGGCGCTGCGGGAGCCCGGGCTCGGCCTGCTGCCCGAGCCCCTGCGCCTCTACCCGAACCGCGAGCTGGCCGCCCACGTCGTCGGCTTCGAGGGCGTGGACGGGGGCCTCGAGGGGATCGAGCGCGCCTGGAACGACACGCTGGCCGGCGCGCCCGGCAAGGCCATCGTCGGCCGCGACGCCCTCGGGCGCGACGTGGTCACCCAGCACGTGCTCCAGGCGCCCGCGCCGGGCAGCGGGGTCATGCTCACCCTGGACGCCAACGTCCAGTACGTCGCGGAGCGGGAGGTCGACGCCGCCTGGGAGCGGACCCGGTCCAGGGCGGCCATGGCCGTGGTGATCGACCCGAGGAACGGCGACGTCCTGGCCGTCGCCATTCGCCCGACCTTCAACCCGAACACGTTCGCCGACGTGGCCTCCCGCGACGTCTGGCGCAATCGCGCCGTCACGGATCCCTTCGAGCCGGGCTCGACGTTCAAGGTGATCATGGCGGCTGCCGCGCTCGAGGAGCGCGTGGTCCGGCCCGAGGACCGGATCAACGGCGACAACGGCGCGATCACCCTCGCCAGGACCACCATCCACGACTGGAAGAAGTTCGGCTGGCTCACCTTCAGCGAGGTCTTGCAGAACTCCTCGAACGTCGGCTCGATCAAGGTCGGCCTGCAGATCGGAGCGCCCCGCTACTACCGCTACATGACCGCCTTCGGCTTCGGAGCGCCCACGGGCGTCGGCCTGCCGGGCGAGAGCCGCGGGCTGCTGCGGGAGCCGGAGCGCTGGTCGGCCCTCTCGCTGCCCACGATGTCGATCGGCCAGGAGATCTCCGTCACCGCTCTCCAGCTCGTGGCGGCGTTCGGCGCCGTGGCCAACGGCGGGGTGCTGATGCAGCCGCGCCTGGTGCGGTCCGTGTTCGACGAGCGCGGCCGGGAGCAGCGCCGCTTCGAGCCCCGGGCGGTGCGTCAGGTGATCTCCGCCGAGACGGCCCAGACCCTCGGCCGGATCCTGGTCAAGGCGGTGGAGCACGGCACCGGCCACTTCGCGGCGATCCCCGGCTACGAGGTCGGAGGCAAGACGGGCACGGCCCAGAAGCTCGACCCGGCCACCCGACGCTACTCCCGGACCCCGGGGGTGCTGTCGTTCGTGGGCTTCGCGCCGGCGGAGGCGCCGCGCTTCGTCATGCTCGTGATGCTCGACGAGCCGAAGACGGAGAAGTGGGGCAGCGAGGCCGCGGCGCCCGTGTTCGCCGCCATCGGCCGCGAGATCCTCCGCTATCTCGACGTGCCCCCGACGGACGCGCAGTCCCTGCCCATCGTCACCGGACCGGAGGCGCCGCCGATCCGCCTGGTCAGCGAGGCCCCGCTGCCCGCCTCGCTCGACGGCGCGCCCGCGCTGGACGCCGTGATGCCGGATCTGCGGGGCCGGACCCTGCGCCAGGCCCTCGCGTCGCTGGCCTCGGTGCGCGCTGCCGTCGAGCTGTCGGGGCGCGGCCGGGTCACCGGCCAGACGCCCGAGCCGGGGACACCCATCGAGCCCGGGGTGGCGGTACGCCTGATGCTGGCGCCGCCGACCCTGTTGCAATGAGCCCGCGCGCCATGCCGACGAGCGAGATCCTCGACGCGCTGCCAGGACACCAGGTGATCGGCACGCTGCCCGCCGCCGTCACCGGCATCGCCGACGACTCGCGCCGGGTGGCCCCGGGTGACTGCTTCGTCGCGGTGCCCGGCTTCCGCCAGGACGCCCGGCGCTTCGTCGCCGACGCGGTGGCGCGCGGCGCGGCGCTCGTCGTCACCGAGGGCGAGCCGCTCGCGGACGTCGCCGTCGCGCAGGTCCTGGTGCCGTCGGCGCGCGCGGCCGTCGGCCGCCTCGCCGCGGCCTATCACCGGCATCCGTCGCGCGATCTGACGCTGGTCGGCATCACCGGCACCAATGGCAAGACCACGACGTCCTACCTCGTGGACGCGCTCTTGCAAGCGGTGGGACTCAGGACGGGAGTGATCGGCACGATCCAGTACGTCATCGGCGACGAGCGACGGCCGGCCGGCCAGACGACCCCCGACGCCCTCGAGATCCAGTCAATGCTTGCCCGCATGCGCGAGCAGGGCATCCGCGGGGTCGCCATGGAGGTATCGTCGCACGCGCTCGTCCAGTCGCGCGTCGACGACCTGACGTTCGACGTCGCCGTGTTCACCAACCTGACGCAGGACCACCTCGACTTCCACGGCACGCTCGCGGCGTATCGCGCGGCCAAGCGCCGGCTCTTCGAGCTGCTCGAGGCCTCGCCCAAGCCGCGGCGCACCGCCGTCGTGAACGCCGACGACCCGGCGGGCGCGGACATGGTGCGCGGCCTGAGGGTGCCGACGCTCACCTTCGGGCTCGGCGCCGGCGCCGTCATCCACGCCGTCGAGCACACCTCGACCATGCAGGGCATCCGGCTGGTGGCCGAGACGCCGCCCGGCCGGCTGACGCTGACCTCACCTCTGATCGGCGAGCACAATGTGATGAACCTGCTCGGCGCCGTCGGGGTCGGCGTCGCGCTCGGGCTCGCCCCCGAGGCGATCGCCCGAGGACTGGGCCGGGTGGCGACGGTGCCCGGGCGCTTCGAGCAGGTCCACGCCGGCCAGCCGTTCCTGGTCCTGGTGGACTACGCGCACACCCCGGACGCGCTGGAGCGGGTGCTGGCCACGGCGCGCAAGATCACCGGCGGCCGGCTGGCCGTGGTCTTCGGCTGCGGCGGCGACCGGGATCGGGGCAAGCGGCCGATCATGGGCGAGATCGCCGCGCGGCTCGCCGACCGGGTCTGGGTGACCTCGGACAACCCCCGCTCCGAGCGCCCCGGGGCGATCGTCGACGAGATCGTCGCCGGGGTGCGCCGCGTGGCGGGTGACCCGGCCCGGATCGTCGCCGAGCCCGACCGGCGCGCCGCGATCGCGGGTGCCCTGGCGTGGGCGGGCCGCGGTGATACGGTGGTCATTGCCGGCAAGGGCCACGAGCCCTACCAGATCATCGGAGCCGACGTGCTCACCTTCGACGACCGGGACGTCGCACGGGACATCCTGATGCACCGCGAGGCCGAGAGCCCATGAACGAAGCGCGTCGTCGAGGGGCGCCGCGGCTGCGCGGTGGTGCCCCGAGTGCCGGGGGGCTTGGGGGAGGCCCGGAGCCCCCCGTCTCGTCGGAAACAGAGGCGCGCCACGGCTACGCCGGGGCGTGCCGAACGTGTGGGGGGCTTGGGGGGCGCCCGGAGCCCCCCATCTCCAGATAGAGGGCGTATGCCGACACTGACCGTGCAGGAGATCGTGCGGGCCACCCAGGGCGCCCTGGTGGTCGGCGATCTCGGCATTCCCGTGGCCGGGGTCTCGATCGACTCGCGCACCCTCGGCGTGGGCGACGCCTTCTTCGCGATCCGCGGCCTCACCCACGACGGTCACGAGTTCCTCACCGAGGCGGCCAGCCGGGGGGCGGCGTGCCTGGTCGTGCACACGGTGCCCGACCGCCTGCCCGTGGGCGTGCCCCTCGTGCTGGTCGAGGACACCACGCACGCGCTGGGGCGACTCGGGGCCTGGCACCGCGCGCGGTTCACCATCCCCGTCGTGGGGGTGACCGGCACCAACGGCAAGACCACCACGAAGGAGCTGGTCGCTGCGACGCTGGGCTCGCGGCTGACCGTGCTCAAGCCCGAGGCGAGCTTCAACAACCAGTGGGGACTGCCGCTGACGCTGCTGAAGCTGACGGCCGACCACCAGGCGCTCGTGGTGGAGCTCGGCGCGAATCACCCGGGCGAGATCGCCGGGCTGGCCGCGCTGGCGGCGCCGACGGTCGGGATCGTCACCACGGTGGCGCAGGGCCACACGGAGTTCTTCGGGTCGCTCGACGGCGTCCGCGAGGAGAAGGCCGCCCTCGTCCGGGCGCTGCCGCCCGCTGGCCACGCCGTCCTCAACGCCGACGATGCGCGGGTGGCGAGCATGGCCCGTGACACCCGGGCGCGCGTGCTCACGTACGGCCGCGCAGCAGGCGCGGACGTGCGCGTCGTCGGCGGCGTCACCGAGGACCCCGCCGGCGTGGCGTTCACCCTCGAGGCGCACGGCCGGCGCCAGGCGATCCAGCTGACGCTCGCTGGACGGCACAACGTCGGCAACGCCCTGGCGGCCGCCGCCGCGGGGCTTGCCCTGGGCCTCGAGCTCGAGGCGATCGCCGACGGGCTCGCCCGGGCCCGCGCGCTCAAGGGCCGCTGCGTGTGGCGCCAGGCAGGCGACGTGCGGATCCTCGACGACACGTACAACGCCAACCCCGACTCCGTGCGCGCCGCGCTCGCGGTGGTGAGCGCGCACCGCGGAGGCCGCCGCGCGGTCATCGTGCTGGGCGACATGCTCGAGCTGGGCGTCGCGGGCGAAGAGGCGCATCGCGAGGTCGGCCGTCAGGTGGCGGCCCTCGGCGACGTCGAGCTCGTGGGCCTCGGACGGCTCATGAGCGCCGCCATCGAGGCCGCCCGCGCGGCCGGGCTCGCCGAGGCGCACCACGCGCCGACGTTCGAGGACACCGTGGCGCACCTTCTCAAGCGCCTGGCGCCGGGGGACGTGGTGCTCGTGAAGGGCTCGCGCGGCATGCGGATGGAACGCGTGGTGGATGCGCTCACCGCGCGGCTCCACCGGCGAGAGCCGAGGTGAGGGCGGCGCATGCTCTACCACTTCCTCGTCCCGCTGGCGAAGGACCACATCATCTTCAACGTCTTTCGCTACCTGACGTTCCGCTCGTTCATGGCGCTGATCTCGGCCCTGGTCGTCTCGCTGCTGCTGGGGCCGGTGATCATCCGCCGGCTGCGCGAGACGCAGCACGGCGGCGAGACGATCCGGGAGGACACCCCGGACCGGCACCGCACCACGAAGAAGGGCACGCCGACGATGGGCGGCCTGATCATCCTCGGGGCGCTGCTCGTCTCGACGCTCCTGTGGGTGAATCTGAGGAACCGCTACGTCTGGGTCGCCGTGCTCGCCACCACGGGCCTGGCCCTGATCGGCTACTGGGACGACGTCACCAAGCTCAAGACGCGCAAGGGGCTCCGGGCGCGCACGAAGTTCTCGCTCCAGCTGGCGTGGACCTTCGGCGTGCTCCAGCTCGTGTTCTGGCAGCCGAAGAGCAACGGCTGGCTGCCCGACCTGGCCATTCCCTTCCTCAAGGGCTGGTATCTCGACCTGGGCTGGGTGTGGATCCCGTTCGCGATGCTGGTGATCGTGGGCGCGTCCAACGCGGTGAACCTGACCGACGGCCTCGACGGCCTGGCCATCGGCCCGGTGATCATGGCCGGCGGCGCCTTCGGCGTCATCGCGTACCTGACCGGCAACTTCAGGGCCGCCGATTATCTGAAAATCCTCAACGTCAAGGGCGCCGGCGAGCTGACGGTGTTCTGCGGCGCGCTGGTGGGCGCGGCCATCGGCTTCCTGTGGTTCAACTGCCATCCGGCGGAAGTCTTCATGGGGGACGTGGGCTCCCTCGCGCTGGGCGGGGCGATCGGCACGCTGGCCGTGCTGACCAAGTCCGAGCTCCTGTTGCCGCTGATCGGCGGGATCTACGTCGTCGAGGCGGCGTCGGTCATCATCCAGGTGGCGAGCTTCAAGCTCACCGGGCGGCGCGTGTTCCGGATGGCGCCCCTCCACCATCACTACGAGCTGGCCGGCTGGGCCGAGCCGAAGATCATCGTCCGCTTCTGGATCGTCTCCTTCGCCCTCGCCCTGCTCGCATTGACGACCTTGAAACTCCGGTGAGCGGTGGTGCGAGCCGAACAGCGCCGGAGCGCCGCAGGCGCGATCGCTGTGAGGCGAGCGGGGTGTGAGGTGCGTGCGCAGCACGCGCCGAACGGTGAAATGGCGAGCGGTGGTGCGAGCCGAACAGCGCCGGAGCGCCGCAGGCGCGATCGCTGTGAGGCGAGCGGGGTGCGAGGTGGGCGCGCGCAGCGCGCCCGGCCGAGCGGTGAGATGAATGTCCTCGAGGAGTTGGACATGGCGGTACGAGGTGAACGGCACGCGCCGAACGGTGAAATGAATGGGGCGGCGGAGTTGGACACGGCAGTCCGAGGCGAGCGCGCGCCCGGCCGAACGATGAAATTCCGAATCACACGAGCGGCGTGAGCACGCTGGAGGAGACGGAACTGGCGCTGAGAGGACCAGCGTACCTGGCGTCGCTGGCGGGGCGGCGCGTGGCCGTGGTCGGCCTGGCCAGGAGCGGGGTGGCGGCAGCGCGGCTGCTCGCACGGGCGGGCGCCGAGGTCGTGGCCACGGATGCCAAGCCGCTCAGCGCGCTCGGCCCCGAGGCCCGCGAGCTGGCCACGCACGGTGTGACGGTGCTCGCCGGCCAGGCGGGCGGCGCTGCGGCCCGGGCCGCCGAGCTCGTGGTGGTGAGCCCGGGCGTGCCGCTCCGCTCGCCGCAGCTCGCGGAGGCGCGGGCGGCCGGGGTACCGGTGATCGGCGAGCTGGAGCTCGGCTGGCGCGCGACGGAGGCGGAGGCCATCGCCATCACGGGCACCAACGGCAAGACCACGACCACCGCGCTCAGCGGCGCCTTGCTCGCCGGTCAGCGCCGTCCCGTGCTCGTGGCCGGCAACATCGGCGCGCCGGTGGCCGCGGCGGCCGCGGACCTGCCCGCGCACGGGCTGCTGGTTCTCGAGGTGTCGAGCTTCCAGCTGGAGACGATCCAGGCGTTCGCGCCGCGGGTCGCGGCCGTGCTCAACGTGACCCCCGACCACCTCGACCGTCACGGCTCGATGGCCGCGTACGTCGATGCCAAGGCCAGGATCTTCGCCAACCAGGCGGAGACGGACTGCGCCGTGCTCAACGCCGACGACGAGGTGACGGCCGCCCTCGCGCGCCGCACCCGGGCGCGCCCGGTGCTGTTCAGCCGGCGTCGCCTCCTCGACCGCGGGGTGTTCGTGCGCGACGCGTGGATCGTCGCGCGGCTGAACGGGCACCTCGAGGAGATCTGCCCGGTGGCGGAGATCTTCCTGCGCGGCCAGCACAACGTCGAGAACGTGCTCGCGGCGACGGCGTGCGCGCTGTGGACGGGGCTCGCGCCGGAGGCCATCCGTCGCGGGATCGCCGCGTTCCGCGGGGTCGCGCATCGCATCGAGCTCGTGCGTGAGCTGGGCGGCGTGAAGTACTACAACGACTCCAAGGGCACGAACGTCGCCTCGACGATCAAGGCGCTCGAGAGCTTCCCGGAGCCCGTGGTGCTCATCGCGGGGGGCGTGGGCAAGGGGCAGGACTTCGCCCCGCTGGCCGAGGCCGCGCGCGGGCGGGTGGCGCGGGCGGTGGTGATCGGCCAGGCCGGGCCGGAGATCGGCGCGGTCCTGGCGCGCGCCGGCATCCCCGTCGTCGCCCAGGACACGCTCGCCCACGCGCTGGAGGCGGCGCGGGCGGCGGCGCCCGCCGGCGGCGTGGTGCTGCTCTCGCCCGCGTGCGCGTCCTTCGACATGTTCGACAACTACGAGCATCGCGGCGACGTCTTCAAGGACCTCGTCCGAGGGCTCGCCTGATGGCGAGGGCGCATCGCGGCGACGTGTTCAGGGACCTCGTCCGCGGGCTCGCCTGATGCCGCGCAAGCTCACGCCGGACATGTGGCTGCTCGCGGTGGCGGCGCTGCTGCTCTCGCTCGGGGTCGTCATGGTCTACTCGGCGAGCGCGATCGTGGCCGCCGATCGCTTCCGCGACCCGTACTTCTTCCTCAAGAAGCAGCTCTTCTGGGCCGCGCTCGGCGCGGGCTGCTTGTGGGCCGCGCTGCACGTGGACTACCGGCGGCTCGAGCGGCTGTCGTGGCCGCTGCTCGGCCTGGCCGCGGGGCTCCTCGTGCTGGTGCTGGTGCCCCCCTTCGCCCAGCCCATCAACGGCACGCGCCGGTGGCTCCGGCTCGGCGGCGCCTCGTTCCAGCCCGTCGAGCTGGCGAAGCTGGCGCTGGTGATCCATCTCGCGGCGTTCCTCGCGCGGCGGCGCGAGACGCTCGGCGATTTCTGGCGCGGCTTCGTGCGGCCGCTTGCCGTCGCCGGTGTGCTGGCGGCGCTGGTGCTCGCCGAGCCCGATCTCGGCAACTGCCTGGCCCTGCTCGCCTTGACCTTCGGCCTCCTGTTCCTGGCCGGCGCGCCCGTGCGCTACCTCGGCTACGTGGCGGCGCCCGCCGCGGCGCTGATCGCCTTCGCGGTGTACCTCGCGCCCTACCGCCTGCGGCGGATCACGACGTTCCTCGACCCCTGGCAGGACCCGCGCGGCAGCGGCTTCCAGATCATCCAGTCGTGGCTCGCGCTGGGCTCCGGGGGATGGCTGGGCCGGGGGATCGGCGAGTCGAAGCAGAAGCTCTTCTACCTGCCGGAGGCGCACACCGACTTCATCTTCGCCGTCATCGGCGAGGAGCTCGGGCTGGCGGGCGGCCTGGCCCTGCTCGGGCTCTTCGTGGTGCTCGTGTGGCGGGGGCTGCGGGTGGGTCTCCGCGCGCCGGAGCCGTTCGGCGCGTACCTCGCCCTCGGCATCACCGTGCTGCTCGCCACCCAGACGATCGTCAACCTCGGCGCCGTCACCGGCCTGCTGCCGACGAAGGGGCTGCCGTTGCCCTTCATCTCCTTCGGCGGCTCGGCGCTGCTCGTGACCATGCTCGCCACGGGGGTCCTCTTGAACGTCTCCCAGCACGCCAATGTTTAAGCGCTTCCAGCACATCCACTTCGTGGGTATCGGCGGCGCCGGGATGTCCGGCATCGCCGAGATCCTCCTCGCCCTCGGCTACCGGGTGAGCGGCTCCGACCAGAAGCGCAGCGAGACGGTCGAGCGGCTGGAGGCCCTCGGCGCCAAGGTGTTCACCGGCCACGGGGCCGGCCACGTCGAGGGCGCGCACGTCGTCGTCTACTCCTCGGCGGTGTCGCGCGACAACATCGAGGTCCAGGTGGCGCGCCAGCGGGGCATCCCCACGATCCCGCGCGCGGAGATGCTGGCGGAGCTGATGCGGCTCAAGTACGGCATCGCGGTCGCCGGCACCCACGGCAAGACCACCACCACGTCGATGATCGGCGCGGTCCTCTCCGAGGCGCGCTACGACCCCACCATCGTGGTCGGCGGACGCGTCACCGCGCTGGGGGCCAACGCGCGGCACGGCCAGGGCGAGTACATGGTCGCCGAGGCGGACGAGTCCGACGGCTCGTTCCTCAAGCTCGACCCGACCATCGCCGTGGTCACCACCATCGACGCCGAGCACCTCGACCATTACGGCAGTCTGGACGCCATCCGCGAGGCGTTCGTCGGCTTCGTGAGCAAGGTGCCGTTCTACGGCTCCGCCGTGCTCTGCCTCGACCAGCCGAACATCCAGATGCTCATCCCGCGGGTGGAGAAGCGCATCATCACGTACGGGCTGGAGTCGGGCGCCGAGCTCGTCGGACGCCGCCTGCATCTCTCGGGCATGACCAGCCGGTTCGAGGTCTTCCAGCGCGGCACGCGCCTCGGTGAGTGCACGCTGCAAGTGCCCGGGAGCCACAACGTGCTCAACGCGCTCGCCGCCATCGGCGTCGGGCTCGACCTCGAGATCCCCTTCGACACGATCCAGCGCGCGCTGGCCGGCTTCACCGGCGTGCAGCGGCGCTTCCAGGAGCGCGGGCGCGCGGGCGGGGTGACCGTGATCGACGACTACGGCCATCACCCCGCCGAGATCCGGGCGACGCTGGCCGCTGCCAAGGCCGGCTTCGACGCGCGGGTGGTGGTGCTCTTCCAGCCCCACCGCTACACGCGCACGCAGTCGCTCAGGCAGGAGTTCCTCACCGCGTTCAACCAGGCCGACGTGCTGCTGGTCATGGACGTCTACGGCGCGGGCGAGATGCCCATCCCGGGCGTCGACGCCCGCGACCTCGCGGAGGGGATCCGGGCCCACGGCCACCGCGCGGTGACGTACGTCGACGGCGACCGCGCAGGGATCATCGACCTTCTCTCGGACGTCGTTCGATCCGGGGACATGGTGCTGACGCTGGGCGCCGGCGACGTGGGCCAGCTCGGACCCGAGCTGCTGCGGCGGCTCGAGGCGGATTCGCGTGGAGGGAGACGCTAATGCTGGGAGAGATCCGGGGCGAGGTGCGGTTCAAGGAGCCGCTGAGCTTCCACACGTCGCTGCGCATCGGCGGCCCCGCGGACATCTTCGTGGTGCCGCAGGACGTCGACGACATCCGGCACGCGCTGCTCTTCGCCGAGCGCGAGCAGCTGCCGGTGGCGGTGCTGGGCGGCGGCAACAACCTGCTCGTCCGCGACCGCGGGGTGCGCGGCGTCGTCTTCAAGCTCGAGGGCTGCCTGGGGCGCTCGGAGTTCTCGGGCGAGGAGGCGGTGGCCGGCGCGGGGGCGAGCCTGTCGGCGCTGATCCGCGAGGCCGCGGCGCTCAATCTCGGCGGTGTCGAGTGTCTCGTCGGCATCCCCGCGACCATCGGCGGCGCCCTCGCCATGAACGCGGGCACGCCGGACGGCTGCATCGGCGATTTCGTGTCCGTCGCCTACTTCCTCTACCCGGACGGCACCTTCGGGGAGTTCAAGCCGAACGCCGGCGCGTTCACGTACCGCGCCTTCCACTTCCCGCCCGGCGCCGTGCTCGTGGGCTGCCGCCTGCGCCTGCACCGCCGGCCGCTCGCCGAGATCCAGAAGGACATCAAGCAGCGGCTCAAGCACAAGAAGGCCACCCAGCCGCTGGCGCTGGCCTCGGCGGGCTGGGTGTGGAAGAACCCGGTCGGCCTGGAGCCGGCGGCGCGGCTCGTCGAGCGGTGCGGGCTCAAGGGCAAGCGGATCAACGGCGCGGAGATCTCCTCGAAGAACGCCAACTTCATCGTGAACCGTGGCGGGGCGGCCGCGGCGGACATCGTCGCGCTGATGGACCTCACCCGCGAGCGTGTCCAGGCGCACTTCGGGCTCACCCTGGAGCCGGAGATGCGGGTGATCGGTGAGTAGAGGCCTCGTCTCCCCGCGCGGCCGCGCTCGGGAGGTCACGGACCTGGGCGAGCGCTCGGCCCTCATCGCGCGCCAGCGCGTCGACCGCGCCCGCAAGCCCCGCCGCCCCGGCCGCGGCCAGCGCCTCGTGCGCCTGGCCGGCATCGCCGCCCTGGCGGCGGGGCTGCTCCTGGCGCCCGCCGCGGCGGCGCACTGGCTGCTGACCTCGCCCCGCTTCGCGGTGGCGGGCGTCGAGGTCAAGGGCGCCTCGCGGCTGAGCGCGGAGCGTATCCGCGCCGCCTCCGGCATCCAGCCGGGCGTCAACCTCTGGCGGCTGGATCCCCACGAGGTGGCCGCCCGGCTCGAGGCGCTGCCCGAGATCCGGCGCGCCGAGATCGTGCGCGACCTTCCCAACCGCGTGACGATCGTCGTCGAGGAGCGCCGGCCGTTCACGCTCGTGCACGGCGAGCGCCTGCACTGGCTCGACGAGGAGGGCCGCGTGATCGGTGAGGTGGCGGAGGCGGTGGCCCCGGCCGTGCCCGTGGTGAGCGGGCTCACCGAGGAGGAGCTGGCGAGCATGCGCACGGCGCCCGGGCCGCGCGCCCGCGCGGCGATCGCGCTCATCCGCGCGCTGCTGCGCAGCGGCAGCGCCCTGGCCACCGAGATCTCGGAGATCGACATGAGCCGGCGCGACGGCCCCGTGCTCTACACCGTCGACGGCATCGAGGTACGGCTGGGCACCGAGGACTGGGACGAGCGCCTCGCGCGGCTGGAGGGCGTGCTCACGCAGGTCACGACGCGGACGGACGCCGTGCGCGCCATCGACCTGCGCTTTCGCGATCAGGTCGTGCTGAGCAAAGGAAGCCAGGGATGACGCGCAACCGGGCGAAGGACCTCATCGTCGGACTCGACGTCGGCACCACCAAGGTCTGCGCCGTGATCGCAGAGCCGGGCCCGGGCGGCGGGCTCGACGTCATCGGCGTCGGCTCGGCGGCCTCGCGTGGCCTGCGCAAGGGCGTCGTGGTCAACATCGACTTCACGGTGGAGGCGATCAAGCAGGCGATCGCCGAGGCGGAGCAGATGGCCGGCGTGGAGGTCTCCGCGGTCTACGCGGGCGTCGCGGGCGGGCACATCCGCGGGCTGAACAGCCGGGGCGTGGTCGCGGTCTCCGGGCGCGAGCGCGAGGTGACGGCCGCCGACGTCGAGCGCGCCGTCGAGGCCGCGCGCGCCATCAACGTGCCTCAAGACCGGGAGATCATCCACGTCCTGCCCCAGACGTTCGTGGTCGACGACCAGGACGGCGTCCGCGAGCCCGTGGGCATGTCGGGCGTGCGGCTCGAGGTCGAGGCCCACATCGTCACCGGGGCCGTCACCTCCGTGCAGAACGTGATCCGCTCGGTGAACCGCGCGGGGCTCACCGTGCAGGACGTGGTGCTGGAGCCGCTCGCCTCCGCGGAGGCGGTGCTCTTTCTGGACGAGAAGGAGCTCGGCGTCGTCCTCATCGACATCGGCGGGGGCACCACCGACGTCGCGCTCTTCCGCGACGGCGCCATCTGGCACACCGCCATCCTGCCCCTCGGGGGCGACCACATCACCAACGACATCGCGGTCGGGCTGCGCACGCCGGCCGCCGACGCCGAGGACCTCAAGCGCCGGTACGGCTGCGCGCTCACCGCGCTGGTGCCGGCCGAGGAGACCATCGACGTGCCGTCGGTGGGCGGCCGCAAGCCGCGCCAGCTCTCGCGCCAGATCCTGTCGGAGATCATCCAGCCGCGCGTCGAGGAGATCTTCACCCTCGTCGCGCGCGAGCTCGCCAAGGGCGGCTTCCAGGACGCCGCCACCGCCGGGGTCGTCGTCACCGGCGGCACCTCGATCATGGAGGGCGTGCCCGAGCTGGCGGAGGCCGTGTTCGACCTGCCCGTGCGCCGCGGGGTGCCCGACGGCGTGGGCGGGCTCGGCGACGTGGTGAAGAGCCCCGTGTACGCCACCGGGGTCGGCCTCGTGATGTACGGCGCCCGCCGTCACGCGGCGCCCTCGCCGGGATCGAACGTGACGGGCGGCAACCCGATCATGCGCCTGGTGCGCTGGTTGGCCGGCTGGCTGGGCGAAATCTTCTGAGATGACCGTGAACCAATCGCGCTGTCGAGGGGCGCCGCGGCTCCGCTGCGGCGCCCCGAGCGCCGGGGGGCTTGGGGGGCGCCCGGAGCCCCCAATTGCTGAGATGACGCGGCATCGGCAGCTGCCATTGCTGGCGGGCTCGAGTGCCGGCTTCGCCGGGGCGACTCGTTCGCAGGGGGACGGATCGGGTGGGGCCGTCGAGGCCGCTGCCGAACGCTCGAAAGGAGGAACGATGGAGAAGGAACGGCGACCGCTGTTCGAGCTGGACGAGGCCCCGCAGGCGGCCAAGATCAAGGTCATCGGTCTCGGCGGCGGCGGCAGCAACGCGGTCAGTCGCATGATGGCGGCGGAGTTCACCGGGGTCGAGTTCATCGTGGCGAACACCGACAGCCAGGCGTTGCGGGCCTCCCCGGCGCCCGTCAAGCTCCAGCTCGGCACCGAGCTGACCAAGGGGCTGGGCGCGGGCTCGAATCCGGAGACCGGGCGCGACGCGGCGCTCGAGGACCCGGCGCAGATCACCCGGCTGCTCGAAGGCGCGGACATGATCTTCATCACGGCCGGGCTCGGTGGCGGCACCGGCACGGGCTCGGCGCCCGTCGTGGCCTCGCTGGCGAAGGACCTCGGCATCCTCACCGTCGCGGTGGTGACCAAGCCGTTCCACTTCGAGGGCCGCAAGCGGATGACCCAGGCCGACGCCGGGCTCGAGGCCCTGCGCGACGTCGTCGACACCCTGATCACGATCCCCAACCAGCGGCTGCTCTCGGTGGTGGAGCGCGGCACCCCGCTCGTCGACGCCTTCCGTGTCGCCGACACGGTGCTGCAGCAGGCGGTGCAGGGCATCTCCGACCTGATCCTCGTCCCCGGGCTCATCAACCTGGACTTCGCCGACGTGCGCACGATCATGTCGGGCATGGGCATGGCGATGATGGGCACGGGCGTGGGCAGCGGCGAGCATCGCGCCGTCGACGCCGCGCAGAAGGCGGTGGCGAGCCCGCTCCTCGACGACACCTCCATCGAGGGCGCCAAGGGCATCCTCATCAACTTCACGGGCGGGCCCGATCTCTCCCTGCACGAGGTCGAGGAAGCGGCGCGCATCGTCCACGACGCCGCCCACGAGGACGCCAACATCATCTTCGGCGCCGTGATCGATCCGGCCCTCGGCGACGAGCTCCGCATGACCGTGATCGCCACGGGCTTCACGGAGAAGAAGATCTCGAGCTCCGGCGGCGGCAACGTGGTCGACCTCGGCCGCGCCGCCGCGCGCACGGCGGCCGGCGGCGGCGGCAGCTCGTGGCGGCGCCCGGCGGCCGCGCGCGCGGAGGCCGACGACGCGACGGTCGGCGACGAGTACGACGTGCCCGCGTTCCTGCGGCGCCAGGCGGACTAGTCAACATCGGGGGGAGCACTGCGTTGCTCCCCCCGATACCCCCCATCGCTCGACGGGGCACTGGTGTCCGTTCCATGGATGTCGTCTCCGCTCCCCGTGCATGAAGGCATGGCGCCGACGCCGGCGGCGCGCGAACGATGGCGCGGGTATGCTGACGAGCGTGGGTGACGACCCAGCCCGTATGGCTGACCCTATCCGAGCTCGCTCCACGCGCGCGGCGGCGACACCGCTGGTCCCGCACGGTGAGCCGCCGGCGTACTTCACGTTCTCGAGCCTGACGGCGCTCGGGCTGCCGCACGCGACGACCACGCGACATTGCCCGGGGACCGGTCCCCAGCCCGGGCCCGCGCCCTTCACCGCGGAGACCGCGCGCGCGCTCGCGCCGGCCGGGCTCGATCTCGCGCGCGTCGGCTTCGGGCGACAGGTGCATCAGGCGAGCGTGGCGCGGGTGGGTGAGGGCGGCGGCTTCGCGGGGAAGGCGGATGGTCTGGTGACGACCGCGCGCCGGGTGCCGCTGGCGATCTTCGCCGCCGACTGCCTGGCGCTGCTGCTCTACGACCCCGAGGCGGCGGTGCTGGGCGCCACCCATGCGGGGTGGCGCGGCACGGCCCGGGCCGTGGCGCCGGCGACGGTCGCGGCGATGATCGCGCTCGGCGCGCGCGCCGAGCGCATCCGGGTCGCCATCTCGCCGTCGATCGGGCCGTGCTGCTACGAGGTCGACGCCCCCGTGATCGCCGCCCTGTCGTCGGCCTACCCGGACGCGTGGGAGCGCTGGGTCACCGCGGGCCGGTCGGGACACTGGATGCTCGATCTGTGGGCCGCGAACGAGGTGCAGCTCGAGCGGGCGGGCGTCCCCGGCGGTCACGTGGAGAACGCCCGGCGGTGCACGGCCTGTCATCCGGACGAGCTCTACTCCTACCGGAAGTACTCGCTCGGCGCCGACGCCAAGGGCCGTCTTGCCACGCTCGCCGCGTTACCGTGACCACGCGACGTGGTCCCGGAGCCGCCCCGGAGGGGGTGGGGACGGTTGGACGAGCCGACTGACTGTGGGCACTCTACGTCGCGCGCTCGCATCGTGACCGTGTTCGACGAGATGATGCGTACTCCACGGCTCGCTCAACCGTCCCCACCCCCTCCGGGGCGGCTCCGGGCCTGCGTGCTAGAATCGCGGAAATGGACGATATCCGGGCGAATCTGGCGCGCGTCCAGGAGCGCATCCAGCGCGCCGCCGAGCGCGCGGGACGGCGCGCCGCCGACGTCACCCTGGTCGCCGTCTCCAAGACCGTGCCGGTCGCGCGCGTGGCCGAGGCGATCGCCGCCGGCGTGCCCGCGCTCGGCGAGAACCGGGTGCAGGAGGCGAAGGAGAAGATTGCCGCGCTCGGCCATCCCGTCCCCTGGCACCTCATCGGCCATCTCCAGACCAACAAGGTCAAGGACGCGCTCGCGCTCTTCGACCTGATCCACTCGCTCGACCGGCTCGAGCTCGCGCGCGAGTGCGACAAGCGCGCGCGGGCCGCAGGCAAGACGGTCGACGTGCTCGTGCAGGTCAACGTGGGCGGCGAGGCCTCCAAGGGCGGCTTCGAGCCCGACGAGGTGGCGGGGGCGCTCGAGACGCTGGCGACGCTGAGCGCGCTGCGGGTGCGCGGGCTCATGACGATCCCGCCCGCCGTCGCGCGCGCCGAGGAGGCGCGCGGATGGTTTCGCACGCTGCGCGCGCTCGGCGAGCGCCACCGTCTCCGCGAGCTGTCCATGGGCATGAGCGCTGACTTCGAGGTCGCCATCGAGGAAGGCGCCACCATGGTCCGCGTCGGTACCGCGATCTTCGGCGCCCGGCCTCCCAGGGCGTCGGTCACGGACCCGCCCGCAAGGATGGCACGGTGACGCCAGTGATTGCGCATCCCCGCGGCCACGCCGTACCCACAGCACGCCACCCACGGTCCAAGCCGGCCTCGTGGTACCCGGTCCAGTGACCATCAAGGGCAAGAAGGTCGGCTTCGTCGGCGCCGGCAACATGGGCGAGGCGCTGATCAAGGGCCTGGTGGCCGCGAATCTGGTGGCCCCGGAGGCCATCTACGCCAGCGACGTGCGCCTGGAGCGGCTGAAGGCGCTCGACAAGCAGTACGGCATCCAGCTCGCCGCCGACAACACCGAGCTGCTGCACAAGAGCGACGTGATCATCCTGGCCGTCAAGCCCCAGATCATGACGGCCGTACTCAAGCAGGTCGCCCCCGCCGTGACCAAGCGCAAGCTGTTCATCTCGCTGGCCGCCGGCGTCTCCACGGCGGTGATCCGGGCCGCCCTCGGCCGGGAGGCCCGCCTCATCCGCGTGATGCCGAACACGCCCGCGCTCGTGCTCGAGGGGGTGACGGCGATCGCCAGGGCCGACGGGCTCGAGCCTGGCGACCTCGAGACGGCGCAGGAGATCTTCGCCGCCGTCGGCAAGGTGGTCGTGCTCGAGGAGGACGCGCTCGACGCCGTCACCGGCCTGTCCGGGTCGGGGCCGGCCTACGTGGCCGTGGTGATCGAGTCGCTCGCCGACGGCGGGGTGAAGATGGGGCTCGACCGCATCACCGCCATGACCCTGGCCACCCAGACGGTGCTCGGCGCCGCGCGGCTGCTGATGGAGACGGGGATGCATCCCGGCGCGCTCAAGGACATGGTCTCCTCGCCCGGCGGCACGTCGATCGCCGGGATCGCCGCGCTCGAGGAAGGCGGGATCCGGACCACCTTCATCCAGGCCGTGGAGCGCGCCACCCTGCGCTCGCGGGAGCTCGGCCGAGGCCCGGCCTAGATGTTCATCGCGGAGCACTTCATGATCGCGGTGGCCCGGCTCGTCGACTACGTTCTCTGGGCCTACATGATCCTGATCATCGCGCGCGTCGTGGTTTCCTGGGTGAGCGCCGACCGGTACAATCCCATCGTCCGCTTCATCTCCCGGACGACCGAGCCCGTGCTCGGCCCGATCCGCCGCCGACTGCCCGATCTCGGCGGCCTCGACATCTCGCCGATGGTCGTCATCCTGGGCATCTACTTCCTGCGCGAGTTCGTCGTCTCGTCGCTGCTCGACATGGCGCTCGCGCTGCGGTAGACGTCGGAGGCTCCGATGCGGCTCAGCCCCCTCGACATCCGGCAGCAGCAATTCACCGTGCGGATGCTGCGCGGCCTCGACCCGGCCGAGGTCGACGCCTTCCTCGAGGACGTGGCCGACGACTACGAGTCGCTGCTGAAGGAGAGCGCGCTCGTGCGCGAGCAGCTGGCCGGCCACGAGGAGCGGCTGCGCAACATCACCGAGATCGAGACGACCCTCAAGGACACCCTCGTCACCACCCAGCGCCTGGCCGAGGAGATGAAGGAGAGCGCGCGCCGCGAGGCCGACGACGTGCGCGAGAGCGCCAAGCGCGAGGCCGAGCTGCTGCGGCGCGACGCCGAGCTCTCCGGCGAGAAGGTCCTCGAGGAGGCCCGTGCCGAGGCCGAGCGGATGCGCGCGGAGATCCAGACCCTCAAGCGGATGCGGCGGCAGCTCGTCGAGGAGCTCCGGGCGCGCCTGGAGATGTACCAGCGGATGCTCGCGGGTGACCTCGCCGAGCTGCCGGATGACGAGCGGAAGCAGCCCTGAGCTGGTCGCGGTGCGGGTCTCCCCGCGCGCCGCGCGCGACGAGATCCTCGGCTGGCATGACGGGGTGCTCCGGCTGCGCGTCTCCGCCCCGCCCGTCGAGGGGGAGGCCAACCGTGCCGTCGGCGCGCTGCTCGCCCGCGCGCTCGGCCTGCCGCCCTCGTCGGTCACGGTGGAGCGCGGCGCGCGCGGCCGCGACAAGATGGTCCGGGTCCGGGGCATGACGAGGAGGATGGTGATGGACCGGCTCGCCGCTCCGGCATGATCTCCCCCGTCCGCTGGGCCGGCGATCACCTCGTGCTGCTCGACCAGACGCTGCTGCCGCGCGAGGAGGTCGAGCGGGTGTACCTGCGCTGGGAGGACGTCGCCGAGGCCATCCGCTCGCTCGTCGTCCGCGGCGCCCCCGCCATCGGCGTCGCCGCCGCCTTCGGCGTGGCGCTGGCGGCCCGCCGGAGCGCCGCCACGACCTTCGACGGTCTCGTGGCCGATCTCGAGACCGCCATCAAGGGGCTGGCCGCCACGCGTCCGACCGCCGTGAACCTCTTCTGGGCGCTCGAGCGCATGCGCCGCACGGCGCTCGGCCACCGCGACCTGCCGCTCGAGGCCCTGCGCGCGCGGCTGCTCGCCGAGGCGCAGGCGACGCTCGACGAGGACGTCGCCGCCAACCACGCCATGGGCGAGTACGGGGTCGCGCTCGTGCCCGCGGGCGCGCGGATCCTCACCCACTGCAACGCCGGCGCGCTCGCGACGGCCGGCTACGGCACGGCGCTGGGCGTGGTCCGCGCCGCGCACGCCCGGGGCCGGCTCGCCCACGTCTGGGTCGACGAGACGCGCCCGGTCATGCAGGGCTCGCGGCTGACGGCGTGGGAGCTCGCGCGCGAGGGGATCCCGCACCGCTTGATCGCCGACGTGGTCGCCGCCTCGCTGATGGCCCGGCGCGAGGTCGATCTGATCGTGACCGGCGCCGACCGGATCGCGGCCAACGGCGACACGGCGAACAAGATCGGGACGTACTCGCTCGCCGTGCTGGCGCGCCACCACGCCGTGCCGTTCTACGTGGCCGCGCCCTTCTCGACGATCGACCCCTCGCTGCCGTCGGGCGCGGGCATCCCCATCGAGGAGCGCTCCGCCGACGAGGTACGCCGGGTGGGCGGGGTGCAGACGGCGCCGGCGGCCTCGCCCGTCTTCAATCCCGCGTTCGACGTCACCCCGGCCGCGCTGATCACCGCGATCATCACCGAGCGCGGCGTGTTCCGGGCGCCGTACGCGTTCTGACCGCGGGCATGGCCGACTGAGCGGCGCCGCATGTCCGTCGCCCGCCGATACCACGAGGCCACCGCGCACTCGCCGTACTCCGTGCGCACCAGCGGGCACAGCCTGGACTGGGACATCAAGCCCTTTCCCTTCAAGGTCTACACGGACGTGCCCGCGGTGCCGCTGCCGCGCGACTTCGAGCCCGCCGGCCTCGATGCGCTCGAGGCCCTCGACCCCACGGCGGTCGAGCCGCCGCCGGCGCGCCTCGATCTCTCCCGGCTGACGGCGCTCCTCTACCTCTCCGCCGGGATCACGCGGAAGAAGGAATACCCGGGGGGCGGCGAGGTGCTCTTCCGCGCCGCCGCCTCCACGGGCGCGCTCTACCAGACCGAGGTCTACGTGGTCGCCGGTGCGATCGATGGCCTCGCAGCCGGCGTCTACCACTTCTGTCCCGGTGACTTCACCCTGCGGCGCCTGCGCGAGGGTGATCGGCGCGCCGCCGTCGCCGAGGCCGCCGCGGAAGCGAGCCTCGCCGGGCGCGCCGCGACGCTGGTGCTGAGCGGCCTGTACTGGCGCAACACGTGGAAGTACCAGGCGCGCGGCTTCCGCCACCTGTTCTGGGACTCGGGCACGATGCTCGCGAACGCCATGGCCGCCGGCCGCGCGCTCGGCCTCGCCCCGCGCCTGGTGACGGGGTTCGCCGACGCGGCCGTCAATCGCCTGCTCGGGCTCGACGTCCTGCACGAGGCCGCGCTCGAGCTGGTGGCCGTGGGGCCGGAGGGCACGCCGGCCGCCGATCCCGGGCCACTGCCCGCGCTGGCCCACGAGACGATGCCGCTGTCGTCGAGCGCGGTCGATTACCCGCTGCTCCGCGAGATGCTGGAGGCCTCCTCGCTCGACGGGCCGGGCGCGGTGGAGGCCTGGCGGGCGACGGCGCCGCCCGCGCTCCGCGAGCCGGGGGGCGCCCTCCTCGCGCTGCCCCCGCCGCGCGAGAGCGCCGGGCGCCGCCTCGACGACACCATCCGCCACCGTGGCTCGACGCGGCGCTTCGGCCCGCAGCCGCTCACCGCCGTCGAGCTGGCCACGGCCCTGGCCGCCGCGACCCGGCCCGTGCACGCCGACGTCGCCTGGGGGCTCGTCGATCTCTACCTGATCGTCAACGCCGTCGAGGGGATCGCGGCGGGGGCGTACGCGTACTGGCCGCGCGAGCACGCTCTGGAAGCGCTTGCCCAGGGACTCCTTCGCCGGGAAGCGTCGTACCTCTGCCTCGAGCAGCCGCTCGGCGGGGACGCCGCGGCGACGATCTTCTTCCTCACGCCGCTCGCCGCCGTGCTCGACGCCTACGGCGAGCGCGGGTACCGGCTCGTGAACCTCGAGGCGGGGCTCGCGGGCGGCCGCGCGTACCTCACGGCCTACGCCCAGCGCTTCGGCGCGACGGGGCTGACGTTCTACGACGCCGAGGTCGTCCGCTTCTTCTTGCCCCACGCCGCCGCCCGCGAGGCGATCTTCGTCACCGCGCTGGGTCGCGCCGCGCGGGAGGGCGATCCGAGATTGCTCTCCATCGCGCCGTCCCGGTAGGATGGACGAAGAGGCCGGCACGATCGCGCGCCGGAGGGAGGCTCGCTCGATGAAGAAGTACCAGCTGATGGCGCCCGGCCCGACGCCGGTGCCGAGCCAGGTCCTGCTCGCCATGGCCAGGCCGATCATCCACCACCGCACGCCCGAGTACGAGGCGCTCTTCGTCGAGGCGCGCGACGGCCTGAAGACGCTGGTCCAGACCAGGCAGGACGTGGTGCCGTTCGCGTGCTCGGGCACCGGAGTCCTGGAGGCCGCCGTCGTCAACACCCTGTCGGCGGGCGACACCGTGATCGTGGTCGTGGCGGGCAAGTTCGGCGAGCGCTGGGTCGAGATCGCGAAGGCCTACGGCCTGCAGGTGGTGCCGCTGACAGCGCCCTTCGGCGAGACCGTGAGCCCGGAGCGCGTCGCGGAGGCCCTGGCGCGCCACCCGAAGGCCCAGGCCGTGCTGGCCCAGCACAGCGAGTCTTCCACGGGCGTGCTCCACGACGTGCGCGGCTACGCTGCCGTCACGCGCGGCACGAGCGCGATCCTCATCGTCGACGCCGTCTCCAGCCTGGGGATCGCGGACCTGCCGATGGACGCCTGGGGCGTCGACGCGGTGGTCGCGGGCTCCCAGAAGGGCCTGATGCTGCCGCCCGGGCTCGGCTTCGCCGCGCTCAGCGAGAAGGCCTGGGAGCGCGCCAAGACCTCGACGCTGCCGAAGTACTACTTCGATATCGCCGTGGAGCGGAGGTTCGTCGCCCGGAACGAGGCGCGCTTCACGCCGGCCGTCTCGCTCGTCATCGGCCTGCGCGAGGTGCTGCGCATGCTCGCGGACGAAGGCCTGGCCAACGTCTTCAAGCGCCACGACCGCCTGGCGCGCGCCACGCGCGCGGGCGTCGAGGCGCTGGGGCTGGAGCTCTTCGCCAGGGCCACGCCGAGCCCGGCGCTCACCGCCGTCGTCGCGCCGCGCGGCATCGACAGCGAGGCCATCGCCGCCGCCTTCTCGCGCGACCACAACATCACGATCGCGGGCGGGCAGGGGGAGATGAAGGGCCAGGTCTTCCGCCTCGGCCACATGGGCTACGCCGCCGAGTTCGACACCATCACCGCGCTGGCCGCCCTCGAGCAGATCCTCGCCGACCTGGGGCAACCCGTCGACTTCGGCGCCAGCGTGCGCGCCGCCCAGAAGGTGTTCGCCGCGCGCTGACCGGCCGGACGACTCCCTGTCTACTCTGCTTTTGACCGTTCACCAGGGACGCACAAGGCAATGGGAAATCAGGTCGTGGTCGCCGATCTTCGAGAAGCTATCTTCGACGGCACGTCATATCGCACGCGCACTAATCAATTGTTCCAGTTCTTCCAGTTCTGGGCGTCTTCCAACTTCAACAATCCTGAGGCACTTCGAGGGGTGCATTTCTACGATGTCCACCTTGGATACTACGTGGCGTCATGGCCGACACCGTCAATGCCACATCCTGGTGTATTCGAGGACAGTTTCCCTTGGATCGTAGACGCGCTAATGCCGCACTTCGGAACCGTCACGCTCTTCGTCAAGGGTATCGACTCTGAATGGTTTGATGAGTCGAACTTTCTCCGATCAGTTCTCGTTCCACGAAGGCTTAATTACATCCTGCTTGCTCCGCGGGGCTCCTCGTCAGACAGCGGCTCGGGGTTAGACTTGGGCAACTTGGTGTTCGAGTGGCCAGCGAATGAGATGGACTATGTGGTCCGCGAATTCTTCCGAGGCCCGTCCGTAGTCTTGGAGGGGTATATAAGCGAGGCTCGGTCCCTCGGTCGGATCGCTGATGTCTACTATCAGGCGACGACGCCAGAGGAGAAAATCGTTGCGCTACTCCATGACATTAACGTCGGGTTCCAAGTGTGGCCAGATGGGAACGGGTTATTCCTTGCATCGATAAGTCTCGATTCCACACGACTCCGGCAGCGCCTTGTGGATCCCGAGTTGGAGCGCTTGATCGCCGCAGCGGCCTCAGGCGCGACCGATGTAAAGCCAGAAGGGCCTTGACTCATAGTAGCGATTAACCCCAGCAGGGGTCGCCGACCGCGACGGCAACACGCTCACAATCGCCCGCACCGGCGCCGCCGCGAACATCGGCCGGGACCGCCCGCGACTAGCCTGGATTTCCACGGACCGGAATTCGCCTAAGATTTCGGCTCGTCACAGCGAGGGTCTCACGTCGTGAGTCGAAGCGGGAGCCCATTCCACCATGGGACTTTGACCGGCGTATTGAGCCGGCCGGAAGCGATCAC
>JACQFL010000023.1 GCA_016200085.1 Candidatus Rokuibacteriota bacterium
AGGCGGCGTTTTTCGGCGGCGCACTGCTGGTCATACACGATGGCGGTGACGCCGGGGATCTGTTCCAGCTCCCTCATGGTTTCGGCCAGATCGTCGCGATCGCGGAGCGTGGCGTTCGAAGCCAGCGGCGAGGCCGTGCGGTACTTTTCCAGATCGTCGGTGAGAACCACGGTCCTGGCAACGCCTTCGGCTTCCAATTTGCGGGTCAGCTCGGGGATGGGGAGCGCGCCGGAGACCGGCTGGCCTCCGGTCATGGCCACGGCCGAGTTGTACAGGATCTTGTAGGTGATGTTGACGCCGGCGGCGACGGCGGCCGTGATGGCCATGGCGCCGGAGTGGAAATAAGTGCCGTCTCCGATGTTCTGGAACATGTGGCGGCGCTCGACGAAGGGCGACATGCCGATCCAGGGCGCGCCCTCGCCGCCCATATGGGTGAGGAAGGCGTACCCGCGCCCGGTATGCGAGAGCGTGGCCGCCATGGCGTGGCAGCCGATGCCGCCCCCCGCGGCCTGCCCCGGCAGCAGCACGGTGGATCGATTGTGCGGGCAGCCCGAGCAGAACGTGGGATGGCGCGGCGGCGCCGGTTCTCTCTGCCGGGATTGGATCTCGGCGATGAGGCGCAAGCGATCCGGCAGGCCGGGCACGCCGGGGACTTGTCCGGCCAGGGCTTTGAGAATGTCCTCCGGATCCAGTTCCCCCGTGCTGGCCAGAAGAGGAGCCCCGGATTCATTTTGCTTGCCCACGATCACGGGGCGATCGGAGTGGTTGTACAGGACCTCGCGCAACTGCAGTTCCAGGAAGCTGCGCTTCTCTTCGACGACCAGGATTTTGCGGAGGCCGCGGGCGAACTCGGCGGTGAAACGCGGCTCAACCGGGAAGGTCATGCCGTACTTGGCGATGCGAATGCCGTGCTCTTCGGGGCGGACACCGGCATCGTGGAGCGCCTGGCGCAGGTCGTAGTAGGGCTTGCCGGCCGTGGCGATGCCCAGCCAGGCGCCTTCCCCCGCGCCCGACACGGTATTGATCCCGTTGAGGCGCGCGAACTCCCGGGCAATCTCCAGGCGCCGCTGGTTCACTTCGTATTCCAGGATCAGGGTGAAGGGAACGATCAGGCGCGGGTCCGACTTCTTCTCGTATCCTTCCGGAAGGCAGGCTGCCAGGCGCTCGGGGTCGACCAGAACCGTGCCGCCGCCGTCGCAGATGTTGGTCACCATTTTCATGGCGGCCCAGGCGCCGCTGAATCGCGACAGGGCGATCGCCATCAGGCCATAGTCGAGAATCTCCTGGGTGTTGCCGGGATAGAGAGTCGGGAGGGCGAAGTTGTAGAGGCTGAAATCGCTCTGGTGGGGAATGGTGGAGCTCTTGGAGAGATGGTCGTCGCCGGCCAGCACCAGCGCGGCGCAATTCCGCCCGGTACCGGCGATGTTGGCGTGGCGCAGGATGTCGCCGGAGCGGTCGACGCCGGGGCCCTTGCCGTACCAGATGCCCACCACGCCGTCGTACTTGGATTCGCCCAGCACGTGCACGATCTGGCTGCCGAAAACCGAGGTGGCGGCCAGATCCTCGTTCACTCCGGGGACGAAATGGATG
>JACQFL010000002.1 GCA_016200085.1 Candidatus Rokuibacteriota bacterium
CTGAGCGCTGCGACGTCGGCGACGCGGCTCAGGGCCGCTACGACTTCCGGGGACGACGGCGCCGGCGCTTCCCCCGCAACACCTCGACGGCAGCGGCCTCGAGGGCGGGGTCCAGATCGGCCGCACTGCCCGCGTGCGCGGCAGCGTACGCCGCGATCGCTCGGAGCACGCGCTCCCGCCGCTTGTCAACGGGATTGCTCATGCCACGATCATAGGGCAGCGCCGATGCGCCGCCAAGGTCTCTCGAAGCGCAGGACTACTGCGTCGCGCCCTCCATCTGCAGCGCGTGCAGGCGGCGGTACACCCCGTCGCGGGCGATGAGCTCGTCGTGGCCGCCGACCTCGGCGATGCGGCCCTCGTGGACCACCACGATGCGGTCGGCGTTGCGCACGGTGGCCAGCCGGTGGGCGATCACGAGCACGGTGCGGCCTTTCATCAGATCGGCGAGGGCCTGCTGGACCATGAACTCGCTCTCGGCATCGAGGTCGCTGGTCGCCTCGTCGAGGATGAGGATCGGCGGGTCCTTGAGGAAGGCCCGGGCGATGGCCAGGCGCTGGCGCTGGCCGCCGGAGAGCCGCACGCCGCGCTCGCCCACGAAGGTCTGGTAGCCGTCGGGCGTGGCGAGGATGAAATCGTGGGCGTGGGCCTGGCGGGCCGCCCGCGCGATCTCCTCGTACGTCGCGCCGGGCCGGCCGTAGGCGACGTTGTAGTGGACGGTGTCGCTGAAGAGGAAGGTCTCCTGGGTGACGATCCCGATCAGGCTCCGCAGGGAGGCCTGGGTGACGTCGCGCAGGTCGTGGCCGTCGAGGGTGATCCGCCCGCTCGTCACGTCGTGAAAGCGCGGCAGGAGGTCCATCAGCGTGGTCTTGCCCGCGCCGCTCATGCCCACGAAGGCCACCACTTCGCCGCGCGTGATGGTGAGGGTGATGTCGCGCAGGGTCAGCTCGTCGGAGCCGGGATAGCGGAAGCCCGCCTGCTCGAATCGAATGGCCTCGTGGAAGCCGTCGAGCACGGCGGCGCCGGGCTTGTCGGCGATGGCCGGGGGCTGGTCGAGGATCTCGAACACGCGCTCGACCGAGCCCGTGGACTGCTGGATGCCGTTGAGCGCGCGGGCCAGCCGCCGCACCGGGCCGTAGAGCAGGATGACCGCCGCCGTGAACGAGAAGAACGTGCCCGGGGTCATGGCGCCCTGGATCACGCGGTACCCGCCGTACACGAGCGCCGCCGCGATGCCGAGCGCGGCGACGATCTCCATGAGGGGCTCGGTGATCTCGTCGGCGCGCACGTTCTTGAGCGAGAGGGCGAGGAGCCGGCGGTTGATGCCGTCGAAGCGCTCCTGCTCGTGGCCCTCGCGCCCGAACGCCTTCACGATCTTCGTGCCCGTGAACGACTCCTGCAGCAGGACGGCGAGCTGGGCCACCCGCTCCTGGGCGCGCTTGTTGATCTTGTAGAGCCGCCGCCCGATGACCCTCACGAGGACGGCGATGAACGGCACGGCCACGAGCGCGGCCAGGGTGAGCAGCCACTCGCGGGCGAACATGACGATGACCAGCGCCACGATGGTGCCGCACTGGCGGACGCCCTGGACGAGGACGTTGGACGACAGCCGCGCCAGGCGGCTCACGTCGTTGAGGATGCGCGCCATCAGGTCGGCCGAGTGGATGTCCTTGAAGAACGCCAGCGACATGCCGTGGATGTGCTCGTAGAGGTCGCGGCGCAGCCGCGCCACGACCTTCTCGCCGACGGCCGCCATGAGGTAGGACTGCAGATAGCGCGCCACGCCCTTGACGATCTCGATGGCGAGGAGCGCGAGCGGGATGAGCTTGAGCATGGTCGTGTCGCGGCGGATGAAGATCTCGTCCATGGCGGGCTTGACCAGCCACGCCGTGGCGCCCTCCATCGCCGAGACCACGAGCGCGAGCAGGCCGCCGAGCACGAGCATCGGCAGGTGCGGCCGCATGTAGGGGAACAGCCGCCGGTAGGGGCCGGCGAAGCGCTTCACGCGCGCGCCCTGGCCGCGACGAGGCGCCGGTAGAGCGCCTCGGTGGCGTCGAGCTTGGCCCGCGTCGAGAACGTCGCCTCCACCCGGCGGCGGCCCTCCCGCGCCATGGCCAGGCGCCGCTCGGGGCTCTCGATCATGCGCGTGATCCCGGCGGCCAGCGCCGCGACGTCCCTGGGGGGGAAGAGGAAGCCCGTCTCGCCCTCGACCACCAGCTCCGGGTTGCCCTCGATGTCGCTGCCGATGGCGGCCGTCTCCACGGCGAGCGCCTCGCGCAGCGTCCCCGTCAGCCCGAGCCCGGCCCACGAGGCGTCCACGCAGAGCTGGCTCGCGCGCAGGATCTCGGGAATGTCCTCGCGATAGCCCCAGACGTGGAGCCGGCCGTCGAGCCCCTTGCCCTTCGCCTTGTCGTGGAGCGATTCGGGCCGCCGCGCCCCCACGATGAGCAGCCGCGCCTGGGGCGCCTTCTGGACGACCGTCGCCATCGCGTCGATCACGTCGTCGTTGCCCTTCCAGGACCGGACGCCGATCTGGGTGACCAGGAAGTCGTCGGGCGCCAGGCCGAGCTCGCGGCGGACGCCGCTGCCGTCGACGCCGGGATGGAAGCGCGTCGTGTCGGTGCCCGAGTAGATCACCGCGATCTTGTCCGCCCGGACCCCGGAGGCCACCAGGCCGCGCTTGATCGACTCGCACACCGCGACGATCGCGGTGACCCGCGTGGTCGTGTAGCCCAGGCGGTTGAAGGGATCGAGCGGGAAGGACACGCCGCGGTTCAGGATCAGCACGGGGATGCGCACGAACAGCCCGGCCATCATGGCCAGCGTGCGGGCCTTGCCCTTCTGGGCGTGGACCACCTGGATGCGGTGCTTGCGCACGATCGCCACCAGCTGCCGGACCGAGCGCAGGTCGACCTCGGACGACATCGGCAGCGCGTGATGCGCGATGCCCGCCTCGCGCGTCTTCGCCGCCCACGTCTCGCTCGGCCGCGTGGCCACGACCACTTCGTGGCCGCGCGCCTTGAGCCCCCACGCCAGCTCGCGCAGCTGGATGGCCGCCCCGGTGAAGTAGTCGTCCTTGGGATAGAGCAGCAGGATGCGCAGGGGCTCGCTCACGTGGGGATCATCTGCTCCTCGACCGCGGCCAGCACCTCGGCGGGCGAGGTATGGGCGGGGTCGTCGAAGGGTTGGCGCTGGCGCACGAGGTTCACCGTCTCCCCGCGCGCGCCGCAGACCTCGGGGGGGTAGCCGAGATGGATCGCCACCGTCGGGACACCCAGGGCGGCCGCGATGTGGGTCGGGCCGGTGTCGGGGCCGACGAACAGCCGCGCGCGCTCGATCAGCGCGGCGACGGTCAGGATGTCCGCGCGCTCCACCCGGTGGCACCACGCCGGCGCGGCGGTCTCGTCCGAGCCGACCGTGTGCACGACCACGGGCAGCCCGAGGCGCTCGCGCAGGCGCTCGTACAGCGCGTGGTGGTGCGCGAGCGGCCACGAGCGGAAGGCCCGCTCGCGCCGGATCAGCTGGACCACGTAGACGTAGTCGGTCAGCCCCTCGCGTCGCAGGTAGTCCCCGGCCGTGCGCCGCGCGGCGTCGGTGAGGTGGACCTCGGGACGGTCGGGCGGCGGGCAGCCGCAACGCTCGGCGTAGACGGCGCTCATGTGGCGCCTCCGCGTGCGCCAGGCGCTGTCCGGCTCGTCGAGCAGGATCACGCGCCCGTAGACGGCCGCGAGGACGCGCTCGAGCAGGCGGCGATGGGCGCGCCGGATGGGCTTGTAGACGAACGGCGCGAAGCACCGTCGCACGTGAGGATTCGCCTCGACGAGCTGCCGGTACGGGCCCGGCCCGGTGCCGACGTCGACCAGGTGGTGCTCGGCCAGACGCCGGAGGCTCGGAAAGGCGTTCACGAGGTCGCCGACGCCGCCCATCAGCGAGACGAAGACGCGGCGGTCGCGCTCCGCCCGGTGCCGCAGCCCGTCGGCGAGGATCGCGGGCAGGCGCAGCAGGAACTGCCGGCGGAAGAGGAAGCGGCGCAGGCGGGGGCGGCGCGCCATCAGCGGTGGGCGGGCCCGGCCGCCGCGCCACGCCCGGCCATGAGGTCGAGCAGCGCCGGCCAGCCGACCTCGCCGAGGGCGGTCGCGCGCGCGCGCGCGCCCATCGCCGCGCGCTCGGCCGCGTCCAGCGGCAGCCGCTCGCAGCGGGCGATGTCGAGGACGTTGACCCCGTGGGCGAACGACGGCGGCGAGAAGCCGTCGAGGTTGGTGACGACCACGGCGCCGCAGCGCATGGCCGCGTTGACGGTGGTGTTGTTGGCGCGCACCCCGCGGTCGAAGAAGGCCGCGAAGAACGTGGTCTCGGCGAGGTACGCGGTGACCGCGGCGTCGGACAGGTAGCCCAGGAAGTGGACGCGGTCGCCGAAGATGCGCCCGAGGGCCTCGAAGGCCGCGGTGAAGGAGCCGTCGAGGGTGGTGTCCTCGTGCAGGGCGGTGGAGAGGTTCAGGCGGTAGCTCCGGCCGGTCGCCTCCAGCAGCTCGCGCAGGCGGCCGTAGAGCTCGGCGCGGACCTTGTGGGCCATGCCGAAGGAGAACACCGACAGCTCGGCGCCCGGCGCGCGCGCCGGCTCGGCCACCGTGGACGGGCACCACGCCTCCACGGCGTCGGCCCGCAGGCCGCGGACGGCCGCCGCGATCTCGGCGTTGCCGCAGAAGGCGACGTCGGCTCCGGCGAGGAGGCGCCGCTCGATCTCGGTGGCCGTCCAGTCGTGCAGGAAGAGCGCGTAGGCGCCCCGCCAGGGCGCGGTGTCGAGCAGCGCGGCCAGGCGCGTGGCGTCGGCGGCGCGGAACTCCGAGAGCTTGACGGAGACGAGCGGGCGCCGGAAGCGCGCCGCGTCCGGGTCGAGCACGCCCGCGACCGGGATCCCGAGCCGCCCCGCGAGCGAGAGGTTGAACTTCGCCACCCCGCACATCAATGGATTGAGGTGATAGCCGAGGACGGCGTCCATCGGGTCAGCGGCCCGGCGCCGGCGCGGCGAGCCGGGCGAGGTAGCGGCGCAGGATGTCGGTGGAGGAGTCGAGCACGGCGTCGAGGTAGACGATCTCGATCTGGTGGGTGGCGCAGATCATTGCCTGGGCCGGCGGCAGGCGGCCCTGCCAGTCGCGCCCCTTGACGTAGTAGCGCGGGCGGAGCTGCTCGAGCACGGCCTCGGTGTCGCGCGTGTTCACGTGCGTGTAGGCGATGGCGCGCAGGGCGTCCACGATGGCCGCGCGCTGGGCGGCGGGGAGCAGCGGCTCGCGCTTGGTGCGCACGTACTCGTCGGAGGCCACGTTGGCGAGCAGGGGCAGGCCCAGCGCGCCCGCCTGGCGGAAGTACTCGAGGTGTCCCGCGTGCAGCGGGTCGAAGCCTCCGTCCACCATCGCCACCTGGCGGCGATAGCGCGGCAGGTCCTCAAACGCGACGATCAAAGAACTCCTTGACCGCCCCGATCACCTCGTCGATCTCCGCCTCGGTGTGGTCGGCCGAGATCGGCAGCGTGAGGATCTCGCGCACCAGCTTCTCCGTGCGCTCGAGCACGGGCGGGGCGAAGCGCTCGACCGCGGGCTGGCGGTGCGACGGCACCGGGTAGTGGATGCCCGTCTGCACCCCGCGCTCCTTGAGGAAGGCGGCGAGCGCGTCGCGCCGGGGCGTGGCCACCACGTAGAGGTGATAGACGTGGCGGGCGTGCGGGCGCTCCGAGGGCAGCGCCAGGGGCAGGCCCTCGAGGCCCCGGGCGTAGCGCGCGGCGTGGGCGCGGCGGCGGTCGTTCATGGCGTCCAGCCGGCGCAGGAGCACGCGGGCCGCGGCGGCCTGCAGCTCGTTGAAGCGCAGGTTGAAGCCCACCTCGGCGTGCAGGTCCTTGTTGAGCCGGCCGTGGTCGCGCAGCCGCCGGCAGCGCGCGGCCACCTCGTCGTCGTTCGTGACCACGCAGCCGCCGTCGCCCATGACGGGCAGGTTCTTCGACGGGTAGAACGAGTACACGCCGACGCGGCCCATGCTGCCCACCCGCCGGCCCTGCCACGCCGCGCCCTGGGCCTGGGCGCAGTCCTCGAGCAGCCAGAGCCGGTGCTCCTCGGCGAGCGCCTGCACGGCGTTCATGTCGACGGGCTGGCCGTAGAGGTGCACGGGCACCACCCCGACCGTCCTGGAGGTGATCTTCGCCGCGGCGTCCTTGGGGTCCATGGTGTACCAGTCGTCGGCGTCCACGAACACCGGCGTGCCCTCCGCGAAGCAGATGGCCTCGATGGTGGGGAAGGCGGTGTGCGCGGGCACGAGGACCTCGTCGCCGGGCTTCACGCCCAGCGCCTTGAATGTCATCCAGAGCCCCGCGGTGGCCGAGCTGGTGAGCACGGCGTGCTTGGTGCCGGTGTAGCGGGCCAGCTCGGTCTCGAACTCCCTGCAGTTGGGGCCGAGGATGTACTGGCGCGCGTCCATCGCGGCGAGCACGGCCTGCTTCATCTCGTCGTCGACGGGCGGGCGCGACAGCGGGATCGTCACGAGGCTCCTCCTGAGAGGCGGTTGTACTTGCCCCCGAAGTACAGCAGCGGCTCGCCGTCGGCGGCCTCCGCGCGCTCCACCCGGCCCACGAAGATCGTGTGATCACCCTCGACGTGGGCGCTCACCTTGATGCACTCCAGGCGCGCCAGGCTGCCCTCGATGAGCGGCAGCTTGAGATCGCTGATGCGGAAGTCGATCCCGTCGAACTTGTCCAGCCGCGAGGTGGCGAACTTGCGCGAGAGGTGCTCCTGCTCCGGGCGCAGGATGTTGACGGCGAAGCGGTCGCTGTCCTTCAGGGCCGGGAAGCTCTGCGCCTTGTGGTCCACGCAGACCAGGATCAGCGGCGGATCGAGCGAGACCGACGTGAAGGCGCTGGCGGTGAGGCCCGCCGGGCGGCCGTCGGCGTCGCAGGTGCTGATGATGGTGACGCCCGAGGCGAAGTGACCGAGAACACGGCGAAAGTCGTCGGGGCCCAGCACCATCACGTTCTAGCAAATCGCCCCGGGTAAATGCAACTCGTCCGCGGGAAGCGGCGGTCGCTCCCCCCGATGGCGTATAGTTGACCCCCATGGCTGACGCGAGGGTCACGGAGCAGGCGGTGCTCGGCGCGCTCGGGAGCGTCCGCGACCCCGAATCCGGCAAGGACCTCGTGACCCTCGGTCTCGTCCGCGATCTGGCCATCACCGGCGGCCAGGTCTCGCTGACCCTGGCCTTCGCGGGCCAGACGCCACAGGCGAAGGTCGCGATGCACAGCGGCGCCTCGCGCGCGCTGCGCGAGCTGCCGGGGGTGACCCGGGTCGACGTGAAGATGGGCGGCGGCCCCGCGCCCGCCCAGGCTCACGGCCACGCGCCTGCGGCGGCCGCGCCAGCGCCCCGGGAGAACCTCATCCCCGACGTGCGGCACACGCTGGCCGTCTCGTCCGGCAAGGGCGGCGTCGGCAAGTCGACGGTCGCCGTGAACCTCGCCGTGGCGCTCAAGCAGGCGGGGGCGCAGGTCGGCATCATCGACGCCGACGTCTACGGGCCCGACGTGCCGATGATGCTCGGCTCGCGCGGGCAGCCGGGGATGTTCGACAACAAGATCATCCCCGTCGAGGCGCACGGCCTGCGCATGATGTCGATCGGGCTGCTCGTCAAGCCGGACGAGCCCATCACGTGGCGCGGGCCCATGATCCACTCGTTCATCCAGCAGATGCTGCGCGACGTGGCGTGGGGCGCCCTCGACTACCTCGTCTTCGACATGCCCCCCGGCACCGGCGACGCCCAGATCTCGCTCTCGCAGGTGATCCCGCTGGGCGGCGTGGTGATGGTGACGACGCCCCAGGACGTGGCGCTGCTCGACGTGCGCAAGGCGCTGGGGATGTTCCAGCGCCTCCACGTGCCCATCCTCGGCATCGTCGAGAACATGAGCACGTTCGTGTGCCCGCACTGCGCCAAGCCGACGCCGATCTTCGGCGACGCGGGAGGCCGGCGGCTCGCGGGCGAGTTCGGGGTGCCGCTGCTCGCGCAGCTGCCCCTCGATCCCGAGACGCGCGCCGCCGGGGACGAGGGCACGCCCATCACGGTGCGCCGGCCCCGGTCGCCGCAGGCCGCCGCCTTCCTCGACCTGGCCCGCGTCGTCATGTCCCGCCTCGACGAAGTCGGCACGGCCGCGCTGCCGACGATCAGCTGAGATTCCCACGCCGTCGCGCTCCGTCCTCGTGCTGCCGCTGTTTCCGCTCCCCGACGTGACGTTCTTCCCGAGCACGTTCATGCCGCTGCACGTCTTCGAGGCGCGCTACCGCGCCCTCGTCACCGACGCGCTGGCGCGCGATCGCCGGCTCGCGGTGGTCAAGCTGAAGCCCGGCTTCGAGAAGGACTATGACGGCCGCCCGGCCGTGCACGCCGTCGCCGGGGCCGGGGAGATCGTGAACTGGGAGCGCCTCTCGACCGGGCGCTACAACATCGTGGTCAAGGGCGAGCATCGGGTGAGGTTCGAGCACGAGCTGCCGGCCGACACCCTCTATCGCCTGGCGCGGGCGCGCGTCCTCGAGGAGGAGCCGGCCACCGCCGACGTCACCGCGGTGGTCGAGCGCGTCCGGGCGGCGTGCCAGCGCCTGCTACGCGTGCTCGAGCGGCCCGCCGACGTGATGGAGACCGCGCTGGCGGCCAGCCAGCCGCCGGGGGTCATCGCCGATCGCGCCGCCGCAGCGTTCCTGCCCGATCCGACGCTGCGCCAGTCCCTGCTGGAGACCCTCGACGTCAGCGCGCGCCTCGACGGGGTGTCGGCCGCGCTCGACCGTCTCCTCGAGGAGCTGGAGGGCCAGCGCGGCAATGCCTGAGCGCTCCCGGCGCCTGACCGCCGCGCTGCTCGCGCTGGCGCTCCTGCTCGCGGTCGCGCCGGTGGGAGCGGTCTCGTCCTGGGCCTGGCTCGGCGTCCGCATCCGCGACCTGTCCGAGCAGGAGATGGATGTGCTCTCCGCGCGTCACGGGATCAACGAAGGGTTCGGGGTCGTCATCGTCGAGGTCATGGACAGCAGCCCGGCCATCCGCGCCGGGCTCCGGAGTGGCGACATCGTCGTCGCGTTCAACGGACGGCCGGTCACGGAAACGCGGCTCTTGATCCGACTGATCTCCAGCGCGCCCGTGGATGTGGAGTCCCGGCTCACCGTGCTGCGTCCGGAAGGGCGGACGCTCCTGCCCGTGCGCCTGGCGCCCATGCCGCGTGCCGTCGTGGGCGAGCGCGTGGCCGCGGAGTTCGGGTTCGTGCTCCAGGACGGCGACGCCCAGGGCGAGGTCGGCGGCGCGCGGCTGCTTGGCAACACGCCGCTCGTGTCCGTCGTCGTGCGCGGCAGCCGGGCCGAGCGCGCCGGCCTCGAACCGGGCGACCTGATCCTCCAGGTCGGCGAGCACAGCGTGCTCTCCCGCGACGCCGCGCGCGACGCCATCGCGGAGGTCGGGATCGAGCGTCCGCTCCGCCTCACCGTGCGCCGGGGCGGGGAGCGTCTCTCGCTCACGGTTTCCGCTCCGTAGGCGAGGGCCTGCGATCGCTCGCGAGGTGCGCGCGTTCGAAGACGCGCTACGGGCGCTCGGGTACGTCGAGAACGTCAGCCTGCGCATCGATCGCCGATTCGGTCACGGGCATACCGAGCGCCTCCCGGCGCTCGGTCTGACGATTCCCCGTTCACTGCTGCTGCGCGCGCACCAGGTCATCGAGTAGCTCGACCAGGCATCTCGGGCTCGCTCCCCGACAGCCGGCGCTCGCCGCCCACGAGCCACCCCAGGCGGGCGACGCCGGCGGCCATCACGAGCAGGACCACGACGGTCGCCACGCGCGAGGTCTCCGACATCAGCGCGAGCGTGCCGCTCGACAGGCCGGAGAAGGCCAGGCCGAGGACCGGCATCACCGGGGCGCCGCAGCCCATGACGCTGCAGGGTCCCGTCGACACCCCCAGGATGCTCGCGCACGCGCCGAGGACTCCCGTCGGACGGTTGGCGGCCGCCGCGGCGGGCAGGCCGACAGCGCGGCGCTCGAGGAGCAACGCGAAGTACGTGCCGACGAGCAGCCCCATCAACAGGAAGCGCGCGAGATCCACGGCGTCGACGGAGAAGCCCCAGTCCGGCGCGCCGTACGCGCCGTCCCGCGAGAACCAGAAGAGCATCACGCGCGAGAGGAAGCCCGCCTTCTCCGAGAGCGGCGCCGCGGAGAGCACGTAGTCGGGCAGCTTCTTGAGCCAGGGGTTGAAGGTGGCGTACGTCCAGGGGCCGCGCACGATGGTGAGAACCAGCAGGGGCGCGACGACGTCGAGGACCGCCACCCCTGCAGTGATCGCGAGGAGGAGCCACGTCCGCCGCCGGACGGCGACGAGGACGCCACGAGCAACCCTGGGCAAAATACCCATAAACGGCGGGGTGTTCCTTGACATGGGCTCGACGGACATGGTACACCGACGCCGTTCTGCACGGGGTCGCGCACGCGAAGAGCACGGGGCACACCGCCCCAGGAGGATGAACATGGGAGAAGTCAATCGGCGTGACTTCCTGAGCACGCTCGGCGTCAGCGTGGGCACCGCGCTCAGCGCGACGGCGGGCGCCGCGCTGCCCGTCGTCGGGGTCGCGCACGCCCAGGAGAAGCCCAAGGGTAACATCCCGGATACGCCGTTCAAGATCGGCCACATGACGTTCTTCTCGGGCCCGGCCGCTGTGCTCGGCGAGCCGATGTATCGCGGTCAGCTCCTGGCCTCCGAGGAGATCAACGCCCAGGGCGGGCTGCTCGGCAAGCGCAAGATCGAGGTCCTCAAGGCCGACGAGAACGCGGGCACCGACGCCAACGTCAAGGAGCTGCGGCGGCTGAAGCTGTCGGAGAAGATCGACTTCTTCTGCGGCATCACCTCCAGCGGCAACACCCCGGCGCTCGGCCCCGTCGCCGAGGAGCTGAAGCTCCTCACGATCTTCGTCGACGGCTGCACCGACCTGCTCTTCGACAAGGCGGTGCCGAACCCGCACTACATCTTCCGCGTCACCAACATGCAGTCGGCGGACGGCGTGACCGCGGCGGTGGCGGCGGCGCAGACGTGGCCCAAGGCCAAGAAGATCGCGCACATCCACCCGGACTACTCCTACGGCCGCAACGCCTTCGACCACTGGACGATCACCTTCAAGAAGCTGATGCCGCAGGCGGAGAACGTCTCCGAGGGCTGGCCGAAGCTCGGCACCACGGACTTCTCCTCGCACATCACCAAGGCCATCGCCTCCAAGCCGGACCTGCTCGCCACCTCGGTGTGGGGCGGCGACTACGTCGCCTTCTACAAGCAGGCGCTGCGCTACGGGATGTTCAGCAAGATGAAGGTCGCGAGCATGATTGCCTTCGGCGTGGCCCCGCACGCGATCGGCAAGGACCACCCGGAGGGCATCATCGCCGGCGTGCACTCGAACTATCACTTCACCTATCCCGCCGGCGACAGGTGGCCCTACAACAAGACGTTCGTGGAGAAGTACAACAAGCGCTTCAACGAGTACCCGAACTTCCAGGCCGAGGGCGGCTACACCGCGACGTACCTGCTCAAGAGCGCCATCGAGCGCGCCAACAAGCTGGCGGGCGGCTGGCCCGAGGACGACGCGATCATCGCGATGCTCGAGGGCCTGATGATGGCCGCGCCCGCCGGGTACGTCTACATCCGGCCGGACAACCACCAGGGCTACAAGGACGCGGTGACGGGCTTCAGCAAGAACGTGGCCGAGTACCCGTTCCCGGTCCTCGACCCGGACCGCATCATCACGATCCCGATCCGCAACATCACCGCGCCTCCCGGCTGGCCGAAGGGCGAGCCGACGTCGACCTACACGTGGATCGACAAGACGTGGCCAAAAGTGAAGGCGTAGTCGAGCCGTAGCCTCGAGGGTGGGGGAACTCTGAGCTCCCGGCGTGACCCAGGCCGCTCAGGGTTCCCCCGCCGCACGTCCCTCCTGATCCTCCTGTCGCTCGCGCTCGCCGGCGCCGCCGACGCCGGCCACGAGATCCCGTTCTACCCGTCGTTCTATCCGCAGGAGATCGCCGTCCAGGTCATCCCGCCCGGCGCGCCGGCAGCGGCTGCGTTCGGGCGCAAGGAGCCGATCCACGCCTACGTCGGGCCCGATCCGTATCCCGGGCCGGCCGCGGCGAAGTCCGTCGGCCACGTGAGGTCGCTGCGCGGCTGGGTCGTCGCGACGTTCGATCCCAGGTCCCGCCGTCTCACCGACGTCGCCAAGCGCTGCGCCGCCGCGGGCCGTCTGGCCCAGGACGTCGCCGGCGCGCCGGGGGTCGTCGGCTCGCCGTATCCGATCACGCCGTACCACGCCGATTTCCTCGACCATTTCGACCTCGTCGAGGCCGCGAAGAAGCGCGTCGCCACGGCGACGCCGGCGCGGGTCAAGGCCACCGGCGCGCTCGCCCAGGCGCTCCGGGCCGCGCACTGGACGGTCGCGCCCGATCATGACGTCGCCGTCGAGGAGATCCCGGTCGAGCGCGTGGTCACGGCGGAGTGGCCGGATGCGAGCAGCATGCCCGGGCCGCCCGCAATGAAGGCCGGCTGGTATCAGGCCTACCTGCTCCTGGCTCCGGCGATCGTCGATCCGGAGGCCCGACGGGGGCTGGACGATCTCCTCCAGCGACGCCTGGCCATGCCGCGGCCGAGCGCGGCGCGCGTGAACCTGGAGCGGGAGCTGGTCACGCGGCTGGGCGCCCGCTGCGAGCGCGTGGTGCTCGGCTACACGCTGCGTCGCGAGGCGGTGAACGTCGAGTACTCCGAGGGCCTGGAGAACCTCGGGTGGGACGACCAGCAGGGCCTCGCCTCCGCGATGTTCGTGCGGACGGCGAAGCTCAAGGACTTTCCCTGGAACGGCTGGATGCGCGTGGGCGTGGAGACCGCCGCGACGGCGGCGTGGAATCCCGTCGGGGGCTTCAGCGATCGGGCCGGGCGGCTCGTGTGGCAGGCCCTCGGCGATCCGGCGCTCGTGCCCGCGCCCTACGCCGCCGGCTGGCTGCCCAACCGGGTGAGCGCCACCGTCGTGCGGGAGGCGCCCGTGCCGGCCGACGCGCTGGCCGTCGAGCCGGGAAGCGGCGCGCTGAAGCCCCTCGGCCAAGGCGCCGGCACGGCGACGAAGGTCTCCTACAAGGTCCTCGCCTCCGCGGCGCACGACGGCGCCAGGATGGGCGCCGCGGATGCGGTCGCCGCCCTGGTCTTCCGCACGCGGTGGCATCCCCGTGACGCCGTCCGCGACGGGCTCGTGGCCGTCAAGGTCCTCCGGGTGGTGAAGGAGCTGAAGGATTTCGGGGAGACGAAGCTGTTCTACGACGTCCCCGAGATCGACGTCTACGTGCGGCCGATCGACGAGGCGCTGGCGCCCGCGGTGGCGCCGCCGTGGTCGGCGCTGCCGTGGCACGTGGCCGCGCTCATCGACGCCGCCGTGGAGCGCGGCCTCGCGGCGTTCACCGAGGCGGAGGCGCGTCGCCGTCACGTGCCCTGGCTCGACCTCGCCCGGGACGCGAAGCTGCGGGAGGCGCTGGCGGGCCTGGCGGCCCGCTTCGAGGCCGACGGCTGGGTGCCCGAGCCGCTTCGCGGCCTCGTCACGCCCGCCGACGCGCGCCAGCGCTGGGCCGCGCTGCGCGAATTCTACCGCGCGCACCGGCATTTCCTGGTCACCGCCGGGCCCTACCAGCTCGACGCCTGGAGCGCGCGCGGCGCCGTCCTCAAGGTGTTCCGCGATCTCTCATATCCGGTGGGGCTGGGGACGTTCGACCGCTGGGCCGTGCCGCTGCGCGCCTTCGTGGCAGGCGTGGAGCGTCGCGGTGAGGCGCTCGTGATCGCGGCGGAGGTCGAGCGCGCCACGAAGGCGGCCCGCAGCTACACCGTCACGCGCGAGCGCTTTCAGCCTCCGCCCGCGGGCGAGCAGCCGCGCGACACCCTGGCCGCGCAGTGGGTGGCGCTGGGGGCGGATGGGATGGTGGCGGCCACCGGCGTCGCCACGCAGCTCGACGGCGCCCGGCTGGTGATCGATCTGAAAGAGCGACTGCGGCCGGGAGAGTATCGTATCCTCGTCGCGCTCGTGTCCAACGGCAACCAGGACAACCCCGAGGTGAAGACGGTGCCGTACCTTGTGGCGGCGCGCTGATGGACTTCCTGCTCATCCACCTCCTGAACTCCCTGCTCTTCGCCTCCGTGCTGTTCCTCACCGCGGGCGGGCTGAGCCTCATCTACGGGGTCATGCGGATCGTCAACCTCGCGCACGGCAACCTCTACGCCTTCGGCGCCTACGTGACGGCCTGGGCGATCGGCGGCGTCCTCGCCGGCGCGCCGACCCCGCTGCTCTACCTCCTGCTGCCGGCGGGGGCGGTGGCGGCCGCCCTGCTCGGGGCTGCGCTCGAGCCGACCCTCCTGCGCCCCTTCTACAAGCGCGCCGAGGAATACCAGCTGCTGGTGACGTTCGGGCTGCTCATGATCCTCGAGGACCTCATGCGGCTGCTCTGGGGGCCGTACCCGTTGTCGGCGAGCGCGCTCTGGGAGAACTCCGGCAGCGTGACGATCAGCGGCAACCCGTACCCCAACTACAACCTCGTGGTGATCGCCATCGGTCTCGTCGCCGCCGTCTTCCTGTGGGCGTTCGTGTACAAGACGAAGTTCGGCGTGGTGCTGCGGGCGACCAGCCAGGACATGCGCATGGCCTCCGCGCTCGGCATCGACGTCAACCGGGTGTACGTGCAGGCCTTCACCCTGGGCTGCTTCATGGCCGGGCTCGGTGGGGCCATGATCGTCCCGCGCGACTCCGCGGTGCTCGGCATGGGGGTCGACGCCCTCGTGCTCGCCTTCATCGTCGTCGTCATCGGCGGGCTCGGCAGCCTGGAGGGCGCGCTGGCCGGCGCGCTCATCGTGGGCGTGGTGCGCGAGCTCGGCATCACGTTCTTCGCGGAGATCGAGCTGGCCGTGCTCTACCTGATCGCCGTGCTCGTCCTGCTCGCCCGTCCCGCCGGGCTCTTCGGCCGGCCGTGAGCGTGTCGCCGCTCGCGCTCGCCGCGCGCTCGCCGCGGCGCACGCTGCTCTACGCGCTGCCCGTGATCGCCGTGCTCCTCGTGCTGCCCTGGGTGGCTGACCAGTACTCGACGATCCTGCTCGCCTACGGCCTGGTCATGGCCATCGCGGCCCTGGGCTTCAACCTGCTCCTCGTCTACACGGGCCTGCTCTCGTTCGGCCACTCGGCGTACTTCGGCGTCGGCGCCTACGCCGTCGCCATGATGGTGAAGTACCTCAAGGTCTCCTCGATGGAGCTCTTCGTGGTGGGCGCGATCGTCGCCTCGGCGGCGGTCTCGGCGCTGTTCGGGTTCGTGTGCGTGCGCTACACGCGCATCTTCTTCAGCATCCTCACCCTGGCCCTGTCGCAGGTGCTGTGGAGCCTGGCCTTCAAGTTCTTCTGGATCACGGGCGGCACCGACGGCCTCCGCGTGCCGACGCCGTCGCTGCTCGGCGTGACTCCGGGCGGTGACAAGATCGCGTTCCTCGCCCGCGGATACTACTACTACGTGCTCGTGCTGTTCCTGGCCTGCGCGGCCGTGATGTGGGTGATCGTCAACTCGCCCTTCGGCAAGGCGCTGCAGGCCATCCGCGACAACGAGACGCGCGCGTCCTTCGTCGGCGTGCAGATCTGGCGCTGCCGCTGGGTCGCCTTCGTGGTCTCGGGCGTCTTCACCGGCCTGGCCGGCGCGCTGTGGGTGCCGCTCAACGGCCTCACCACGCCCGACATCCTGCACTGGCAGTTCTCGGGCGAGATCGTCTTCATGACCGTGCTCGGCGGTTTCCGCACCTTCGCCGGCCCGATCGTCGGCGCCGTCGTCTTCAACTACCTCAAGACGTACGCCGTCGGCTACACGGTGTACTGGCAGCTGCTCCTCGGGGTGATCCTCGTCACGCTCGTGCTGTCGCTGCCCACCGGGATCGTCGGCATGGTGGAGCGCCTCACCGAGCGTGTGCGCCGGCGGAGGGCCACGGCGTCGTGAGCCTGCTCGTCACGCAGGGCCTGACGAAGCAGTTCGGCGAGCTGCGCGCGGTGGACCGCGTGGACTTCACGGTGCGGCCGGCCGAGGTGCTGGCGCTCATCGGCTCGAACGGGGCGGGCAAGACGACGCTGGTGAACCTCATCAGCGGCCTGTTCCCGCCCGACGCCGGCACCATCCACTTCCTGGGCGTCGACGTCACCGCCCAGACCGTCCACGACCGGATCAAGGCCGGCATCGCCCGCAGCTTCCAGCTGGTGAACCTCTTCGACCAGCTGAGCGCGCTCGACAACGTCGCGCTCTCGATCTTCTCCCGCGGCGACAAGACGCGGAAGCTCTTCGCCCTGGCGGCGTCCGACCGCGCGGTCTGGGAGGAGGGCTTCGAGATCTTGAAGACCTTCGGGCTGGAGGCCAAGGCCGGCGTGCTCGCGGGCGGGCTCTCGCAGGGCGAGCGCAAGCTGCTCGACGTGGCGGTGGCCTACGCGCTCCGGCCCAAGCTGCTGTTCCTCGACGAGCCGACGAGCGGGGTCAGCACCCGCGAGAAGGCCCCGATCATGGACACGGTGACGTCGATCGTGCGCTCGGAAGGGATCTCGGCGGCCATCATCGAGCACGACATGGACGTGGTCTTCCGGTACTCGGACCGCATCGTGGTGATGCACCAGGGCGCGATCCTCGCCGACGGCTCGCCCGAGGAGATCCGCAGCAACGCGACGGTCACGGCCACCCTCATCGGCACGGCGACCGGCGCATGAGCGTCCCGGCCGCCATGCTCCAGGTCGAGGGCATCAACACCTACCGGGGGCCGGCCCAGATCCTCCGCGGCGTCTCGCTGCGGGTCGGCGCCGCGGAGGCCGTCTGCCTGGTGGGACGCAACGGGGCGGGCAAGACCACCACGATCGACAGCATCATGGGGCTCTTGTCCGTGCGGGGCGGGACCATCACCTTCAAGGGCGAGGACGTCACCCGCCTGCCCGCGCACCGGCGCGCGCGCATGGGCATCGGCTACGCGCCCGAGGACACCGGCATCTTCCCCGACCTCACCGTCGCGGAGAACTTCCAGGTGAGCGAGTGGCTGAGCCGGGCCGAGACCTCGGCGGCAGCGGCCGAGGAGCGGACATTCGGCATCTTCCCCGAGGTCAAGACCTTCCTCGGCCGCCGCGGCCTGCATCTGAGCGGCGGGCAGAAGAAGATGGTGGCCATCGCGCGCGCCATGACGCTCTCACCCTCGATCCTGCTGCTCGACGAGCCCCTCGAGGGCCTGGCCCCGCTGGTGGTCACGCGCTTCATCGACGCCGTCAAGCGCATCAAGGCGCTTGGCATCTCGATCCTGATCGCGGAGTCCAGCGTGGTCAACGCCACGCGCGTGGCCGACCGCCTCTACGCCATCGACCGGGGCGAGATCATCTACGCCGGCGATCCCAGGACTGTCTTCGACAACGAAGAGGTCATGAAGACGATCCGCGGCTAGTCTCCCGCCCGCGAAGTCGGGTCGGCGCAGCGCGCGTGGTGGGGCCGGCGGGCGCGTGCCGCAGGGGTCGCGGGGACCACGCCGTACGCGTCCGCTGCTCGTGGGCGGCTGGGCTCCATCCTGGCGGGATGCGCCCGTTGCCCGTCGGAGGGGAACGGGTCCCGCTGACCCCTGCGGCACGCACCCGCCGGCCTTACTCCGCGTGTTGCCTCGTCAACCGGTTGCGGGCGGGACTCTTGTCACAGGATCGCCAGGTGGACCACGGTGTCGGTTGTCAGGAGGGCGGCGCCGCGGGGGCCGCCGAGGCGGAACTCGAAGATCTGGCCGATGCCGGCGTTGCCGTGCAGGACGCCGTCGGCGCGGGCGGCCTGCGCGAGGAGCTCGTCCACGCGGCCGCGCGCCGCGCTCTCGGTGAGCGGCGCGAGGACCGGGTGCCGGTACGTCTCCAGCACGTGGGCACGCAGGAGCTTGGGCCAGAGGCGCGCGAAGAGGGCCGCGCTCGCGAACAGGTCGAGGCCGACGAGGGTCTCACCCGAGAAGACGCCGGCGCCGACGCTCCCGGGGGCCGATCGGCCGTCAAGCGCCCCCTCGGCTTCCTTCTGCAGCGCCTTGACCTCGGGCTTGTCGTGTACGGCCTGGTAGCTGGCGGTCGGGGACGGCGCCGCGGCGGCGCGCGTGTACAGGTCGACGGCCTCCCACACGCGGCGCTGCTCGGCCTTGGCCATCACCTGTGCGCGCATGGCCGGTGCGGCGAACCCGCCGCTGGCGCCGAAGTCCTTCCGCCCCTCGTTCCACCGCCCCGCCTCGACGCAGTAGACGCCGAGGGCGCGGGCGCCGCTCTTCGCCGGGAGCAGCACGTCCTCCCGCAGCACGCGGTTCTGCTTGCCGCCGAGCAGCACCTCGCCGGCCAGGAGCAGCACGTTCCGGGGCCCGCGATTCTCGACGATGAGGTCCGGCACGCTGGCGTGCTCGCGCTCGGTGATCACGAGCTCTCCTCGCCCGCGGGCTTCCTCGAGCGTCTCGATGTCCCGGGCGGCGGCGTGATCGCGGCCCAGGAGCCACACGACCGTCAGCCCCTTGAAGGCGCGGGCCGGACCGTGCTTGACCTCGGCCAGGAACCGCCGGAGGTCGTCGCTGGGCTGGCCCGTCACCTCGACGCGGGGCGCCTCGCCGCCGAGGACGCGGAAGGGCCGCCGCTCCTCGGCCCCCGCCGATCCCGGCAGACCCATCGCCGCGATCCCCCATCCCATGACTCCGAGCATCTTGCGTCGCGTCGCGTCCATGTCGACCCTCCCCGATGGATTGGCGCCCCGCACGGGGGCGCTCGTCGGGTTGGACCGGGTGGCCGCCGGGAAGTTCCCGGATCGTGTGGGGGGTTTGGGGGGTCATGTCGGGGCCCCCCATGTAGTTGATGGGTTAGGGTGCGATGGCGGTGACGAGCCTCGAAGGGCCAAGGTCGGCGGCCGTCGGGTGCTTTGCTGGTAAGATCGTCCGGTGATCGTCCTCGGGGTCAGCGAGACTCACTGCGCGACGGCGGCCGTCCTGCGCGACGGTGAGGTCGTCGGCGTCGCCTCCGAGGAGCGGTTCTCGCGGCTGAAGAACGATGCCGGCTATCCCCGACAGGCCATCGAGGCGCTGCTCCGGGAGCTGCGCCTCGCGCCGGCGGAGATCGACCTCGTCGTCCTCGCGGGCGCCCGCGCGGCGGCGCGCGTGTGGATGAACCGCGTCATCCACGACGAGGCCTACGTCCGCGAGTACTACGGGATCGCGCTGGACGCGCCGAGCCGGCTACGCCGCCGCGCGCGCAAGCTCGGCGCGCGGCTCGGGATCCTGGATCCCGCGCGCGGCAAGTTCGCGATCCCCCAGGCCGTGCGGCTCGACATGGTCACCGAGCACCTCGGGGGCGCGCGTGACCGCATCGTCTGCCTCGACCACCACGCCTGCCACGCCGCCGCGGCGTACTTCGGCGCCCCGTTCGCGGACCAGCCCGCGCTGGTGCTCACCAACGACAACTCCGGCGACGGCCTCTGCGCCACGGCGTCCACGGCGAGCGGCACGACACTGACGCGCCGGGAGGCGATCTCCAGCGCGCCGGGCTCACTCGGCTCGTTCTACTCCTTCGTCACCTTGCTGCTCGGCATGCGGGCGGGCGAGCACGAGTACAAGGTGATGGGGCTCGCCCCCTACGCCCCGGCGCGCGCCGTCGAGCGCGCGGCCGCGGCGCTGCGCGAGGTCTTCGACTACGCGCCCGGCGCGCCGTGCCGCTTCGCGTGGAAGAAGAGGGGCGCGCGCTATCGCGTGCTGATGGAGGCCACGCTGGGCCAGCGCTTCGACGGCATCGCGGGCGGCGCCCAGCAGGTGCTGGAGGACGCGCTCGTGGCGTGGGCGCGCCTCATGCACGCGCGCCACGGCGGCGAGCGCCTCGCCCTCGGCGGCGGCGTCTTCATGAACGTCAAGGCCAACATGCTGCTCGCCGCCGAGGAGTGGGTGCGCGAGCTGTTCGTGTTCCCGTCTTGCGGCGACGAGTCCAACGCGGTGGGTGCGGCCTACCTCGGCTACGTGGACCTCTGCGCGAAGCAGGGTGTGCCGGCGGTGGTGAAGCCGTTCGGCCCCGCCACGCTCGGGCCGTCGATCACGGATGCCGAGATCGAGGACGAGATCCGCCGGCGCGATCTCGGGCTCCGCCACGACGTGAGCGAGCACGAGCGGATCGAGGAGAAGATCGCGGACCTGCTGGTGAGCGACGGCGTGGTCGCGCGCTGCGCGGGCCGGATGGAGTTCGGCGCTCGTGCCCTCGGCAACCGCTCGATCCTCGCCAACCCGTCGGATCACCGCGTGGTGACCCTCATCAACCGGATGATCAAGAACCGCGACTTCTGGATGCCCTTCGCGCCGAGCGTGCTGCGCGAGCGGGAAGGGGACTACCTGGTCAACCCCAAGGGCCTCGCGTCACCGTACATGATGCTGGCCTTCCCGACGAACCCCAAGCGCCGCGACGAGATCGTGGCCGCGGTGCACCCGCACGACGGCACTGCGCGCGCCCAGATCGTCGACGAGGCGTGGAACCCCGGCTACCATCGCGTGCTCCGCGAGTTCGAGCGCCGCACGGGCATCGGCGCCGTCCTCAACACCTCGTACAACCTGCACGGCGAGCCGCTGGTCTGCTCGGCGGCCGACGCGGTCGACACCTTCGAGCGCTCGGGCCTGCCCCACCTGGCGCTCGGGCGGTGGATGATCTCCAAGAAGTAGCCGCGCGAAGGCTGGCGGCGCACCGTCGTCGGCGACGGACCGACACCTGACGAGGCCCGGAAGAGGAGACGACATGGCGATTCGACTCGTGGTCACCATCACCGCGGCGCCGGGAAAGGGCTCCGAGCTCGCGCAGGTCTACGCGGCGCGCTGCGCGGAGGCGATGAAGGAGCCCGGCTGTGAGCAGTTCGAGATCTTCCAGAGCGTGGCCCAGCCGGACCGGCTGGCGCTGCTCGAGCGCTGGACCGACCAGGCCGCACTGGATGTCCATGCGGGAGTGAACAGCACCCGCCCGCCGCTCCGGCCGGAGCTACGCGTGGGCAGCGGTGAGCGCGAGGACTACCAGTACAACCGGACCCGCTGACTCGGGCTACGGCAGACCGAAAGTCCCACCGGCTGGGCCATGCTACAGTACACCTGAACTGATGGATCAGGTGTATCCGATCGTGGAGGGGCCGGTGGGCCGCACGAACATCGTTCTGGATGACGGTCTCATCAAGCGGGCCATGCAGGTGAGCGGAGCAAAGACCAAACGCCAGGCGGTGGACTGGGCGTTGCGGGAGCTGGTCGCTCGACGCTCCGTCTACCAGGCGCTGCGCAAGCTTCGAGGCAAGCTGCCCTGGGAGGGCGACGTCCGCACCTGGCGACGCACGCGCTCGTGATCGTCGTCGACACGGCGGTCTGGGCCGACTGGTTCAACGGAACCGATGCCCCGGAGGTCGACCGCCTCGACCATGCGCTGGAGCGCCATGATGCCGGGCTGGTGCCCGTGATCCTGACCGAGGTCTTGCAGGGCTTTCGTGCCGACCGCGACTTCGAACGTGCTCGCGCGCTCCTGGTGCAGCTGCCTGTATTGACGCTCGACGTCGAAGGGCATGCCGCCGCTGCCCGTCTGTTTCGCCGGCTCCGCAGCAAGGGCATCACGGTGCGGGGCACGACCGACTGCATCATCGCCCAGACCTGCATGACCGCCGGCACAGAACTCCTCAGCACCGACCAGGACTTCGCCGCCATCGCGCGACACGCACCACTACGCTTGTGTGCGTTGTGAGCACTGCCGGCCGCGGATAGGCCAGAGGCTGGCGTTGAATGACCCGGGGAGGAGACGACATTGCGATCCGACTCGTGGTCACCATCACCGCGGCGCCGGGAAAGGGCTCCAAGCTCGCGTGCGCAGCGCTGCCCGCCTGCCACGGATCCGTTCAAGGGCCGGCTCATGGAACTCGTCGGAGTCGACGGAGACGCGCTCCGTTCCGCCCGGTCACGATGGCCCCACGTTCGTCCGGCGGGCAAGGGATTCGGACCGTCCTGAGGGCGCGTGGCGTATCTCCTCCCTGACGTTGAGTTGAGACCAGGACTTGGCTAACATGGCCATATGAAGACCGCCAAGGTGGCGGAACTCAAGAACGGTCTGTCCGGGTATCTCGCCCACGTGAAGGCGGGGGGGCGCGTGATGGTCTTCGATCGCGACCGGCCGATCGCCCAGATCGTGCCGGTTCCGCCGTCGGACCGTCGCTCGCCTGACACGCATCGGCTGCAGCGCCTCGAACGCAAAGGCCTGATCCGGAGAGGCAAGGGCGGCATGGCCAGATGGCTCCGGACGCACCGCCCCGTCAGGGGCGCCACCGGCGTGCTCAAGGCGTTGCTGGACGAGCGGAAGGCCGGGTGGTGAGATTCTGGGATACGTCCGCGCTGGTGGCGATCGTCGTGTCCGAGGCCGCCACGTCGCGCGTCCGGCGCTGGATGGCGGAGGACGGGGTCGTCGTCGTGTGGACCCTCACGCGCGTCGAGATTCTTTCGGCGCTTGCCCGCCGCCGGCGCGCGGCTCCGAGGGCCGCGGCGCGATACCTGGTCGCGCGCCGCGAGCTGATGGACGCCTGGGAGCGCTGGACGGAGATCGCGGCCGTCGACCTCGTGCGCGGACACGCCGAGCGGCTCGTCGAAGGCTACCCGCTGCGAGCCGCCGACGCGCTGCACCTCGGTGCGGCCCTCGTCGCGAGTGACGGCGACCCGGGATCCCTGGAGTTCGTCACCCTCGATGAGGCGCAGGCGAGTGCGGCCGAGCGGGAGGGGTTTCGCGTTCTCGGCCCGTGACGGGGATCACGGCAGCGATGGCGTGCCGAGCCAGAACGGCGTGGTCTTGCCGACCCGTTCGAGGAACGCGCGGCGCTCGGCCGCCCTCTTCGGGAACCACGCGGACAGGTAGTCGGCGTCCAGCAGGTGGTGGCGCGTCTCCATGCCGAAGAAGTCCGCCAGATCGGGCAGGGCGATGAAGCCTTCCCCGGAGGCCGGGTTGAACTGGGGCCAGCGGCGGGCGTGCTCTTCCGACCGGAAGAGGTTCATGCCCGTTCAGAGGAAGGCCGGGCGGCCGCGCGAGGCGCCGAAGCCGTAGTTGAGGTGCCCGACGATCCCCGGCGGATCGACCGTGAGGAGCCGGCCGTCGCGCATCTCGATCATCAGGCGATCACCGCAGTCGAGGCACGGGGCCTCGACCCGCACCGTCTCGCCCGGGAACAGCCAGGTGACCGAGGTCGCCTCGAACCCGCACTGGGCGAACCACTTCTGCTCGCCGCGCACGGTGACGCGGTACTGATCGTGCGGGCGAACGGCCTGGACACGCCGTGGGGGCGGGCCGACGTGGCGGCGCTCGCGAGGGCGGGCGCCGACGCGGTGCTGCTGCCCAAGGTGGAGTCACCCGGGATGGTCCGCGAGGCGGTGGACGCGCTCGCGGGCGCGCCGGCCGCCCTGGCACTCTGGTGCATGCTCGAGACGCCTCGAGGGATCCTGAACGCCGCGGCGATCGCCGCCGCGAGCCCGCGCATCACCGCGCTCGTGATGGGCACGTCGGATCTCACCAAGGAGCTGCACGCGCGCCACACGCCCGACCGCCTGCCGCTGCTGACGAGCCTCGAGCTCTGCGTGCTCGCGGCGCGGGCCGCCGGGGTGGCGGCCCTCGACGGCGTTCACCTCGACCTGGACGACGACGCGGGCTTCGAGGCGGCGTGCCGCCAGGCCGTCGCGCTGGGCTTCGACGGCAAGACCCTGATCCACCCGAAGCAGATCGCCGCGGCCAACGAGCTCTTCGGGCCCACCGCGCACGACGTCGAGTGGGCCCGCCGGGTGATCGCCGCTCACGCCGAGGCCGCGGCCCGGGGCCAGGGCGTGGCGCTGCTCGACGGGCGGCTGATCGAGAACCTGCACGTCGAGGACGCGCGCCGGGCGGTGGCCCTCGCCGAGGCGATCGAGACGCTGGCGCGGCGCTAGCATGCAGGGCCTCATGGCGCCTCTGCGCCTCGCCGGCGCCGCGTCCGCGGGGGGAGGTCTCGTCGCGTTCTGCGTCGCGATCGCGCGCATCCCCAATCTGGCGGAGGCCCCGGCACGCTTTCTCCTGCTCGACGCGGGGGCCTTCATCTGCTACGGCCTCGGCGTTCTGGTCCTGCGCCGCGCGGGGGGCCGGGGGGCGCTCGGCCTCGTTGTCGTCGTCGCCGCGGCCTGCCGCCTGGCGTTGCTCCCCGCCGCGCCGACCCTGTCCACGGACGCCTATCGATACGTCTGGGACGCCCGCGTGGCCGCGGCCGGCATCAGCCCGTACCGCCACCCGCCGGTGGCGCCCGAGCTCGTCGCCCTGCGCGACGCCGCGATCTTCCCGCGCCTGAATCATCCGACGTGGCGCAGTATCTATCCTCCCGCGGCCGAGTGGTTTTTCCGCGGGGTGTACGCCGTCGCGCCCGACAGCGTCCGGGCGATGAAGATCGCCCTCGGGCTGGTCGAGGCGGGCGCGGCGCTGCTGGTGCTCGTGCTGCTCCGCGCGCTCGACCTGCCTTCGACGCGCCTGGCGATCTACGCCTGGAATCCGCTGGTGCTGGTGGAGCTCTGGGGCAGCGCCCACCTCGACGCGATCGTCGTCGCGCTGGTGGTGGCGGCCGCGCTGGCCTCGGTGAAGGGCCGCCGCGCCGTGGCGGCGATCCTGCTCGGCGTCGCAACCCTCGTGAAGCTCTACCCCGCGGCCCTCCTGGTCGTGATGCTCCGGCGCCGTGACTGGAAGCCGGCCGTGCTCTTCGCCGCCACGGTCCTCGCCGGCTATCTTCCGCTGCTCCATCTCGGGCGTGACGCGCTCGGCTCGTTGCCCCGCTACGTCACCGACGAGCGCTTCAACCCGGGGCTGGCGCGGTCGATCGTCGATTCGCCTCTGCTCGCACTGCTGGCGCTGGCGCTCTGGGTGGCCTGGAGCGCGCTCCGGAGAGGATCGCTCGCCGACCGGGCCGTGCCCCTCATCGGCGGCGGCATCGTGCTGGGCCCCAGCGTTTTTCCGTGGTACGCCGCGTGGTTGGTTCCCTTCCTGGCCCTGTCGCCGTCCGTGCCCTGGATCGCGCTGACGGGCACCCTGCCCTTCGCCTATGCCTTCTTCCTCTCGTCGCCATGGGCGATCCCGATGTGGGCGCGGGTGATCGAGGCCAGCCCGCTGGCCATTGCCGGGGGCGTGATCCTGGTGCAGCGAGTTCACATCCTCGTGACATCGCGCCCGTCGGGGCTGCTAGGCTTCCGGCGCCTGAAGAAGGCGGAGACGCCCGGAGAGCACTGATGCGATTCAGCGTGGGAGTCGGCCTCACCAACGCGTGTGATCTCGCGTGCGCCCACTGCTACCGCGACACCGGCCAGCTCGACGAGCTGACGCTGGCGCAGGTCGTCGCCGTCTGCGACAGCCTCCCCGTGCGGTCGGTCAATCTCGGCACCGGCGAGAACGGCCTCCACCCGCGCTACGCGGAGATCGTGGACGCGCTCGCCGCGCGCGGGGTGAAGCTCTCGGTGACGTCGAACGGCTTCACGCTCGAGCAATCCACGGACGAGACGCTCAAGAAGTTCAGCGAGGTCGAGGTCTCCATCGACTTCCCCACGGAGCGCGAGCAGGACGCCTTCCGCGGTCCCGGCAACTGGGCGCGCGCCATGGCCGCGATCGAGCGGGCGCGGCGCCTCGGCGTCACCGTGACCATGCTGTCGGTGATGATGAAGCCGAATCACACGCGGCTGGCCGCGATCGCGGGGCTGGCGTTCGGCGCCGGGGCCAACTACCGCGTCAACGTCTATCAGCCGGTCAAGACCGACGCCTTCACCCTGACCTACGACGAGTACTGGGACGGCTTCCGGCGGCTCCTCGGCGCCACGCGCCTGGTCAGCACGACGGAGCCGTTGCTGAACGCGGTGCTCGGCGACCCCTTCGGGCGCGGCTCGGGATGCGGGCGCGAGACCGTGCGCGTCACCCCCCGGGGCGACGTCATTCCCTGCGTGTACTGGACGAAGTCCGACGTCCGCCTCGCCGACCTGACACGGCTCGGCGCCGACGTCCTCGGCTCGCGCCAGTTCGAGCAGGCGCGCACGGTCCCGGACGCGTGTCGGGGCTGCGCCTTCGTGACGACCTGCCAGGGCGGCTGCGCGGGGCGGCGGGCGCTGGCGGGGGACGTGGGCCGCCCCGACCCGTATTGCCCGTTCATCCGCGGGGACCGGATCACGCTGGACTGGCGGCTCGCCGAGGGCCGCGAGCTGCTCAAGAGCGGGAGCGCGTGCACCACCGTGCTGGCTCCGCGCTGAGACGCCGGTGAAGGCCGCGCTCATCATCCCGGCCCTGAACGAGCAGGAGACCATCGGGGCGCTCGTGCGCCGGGTGCCGCGCGAGAGCGCCGCAGAGGTCATCGTCGTGGACAACGCCTCGACGGACGACACGGCGGCCGTCGCGGCCGCCGCGGGCGCCCGCATCGTGCGCGAGCCGCGCCGTGGCTACGGGGCGGCGTGCTGGGCCGGCGTGTCCGCGCTGCCGCCCTGGGTCGCCGTCGCGGCGTTCCTCGACGGAGACGGTAGCCAGTGTCCCGAGGAGTTGCCCCGTGTGCTCGAGCCCATCCTCCTCGGCCGCGCCGGCCTGGTGCTGGGCGCGCGAGCCCTGACCAGCGGCACGCATCCGCGCCACGCCGCGCTGGGAACCCGTCTGGTGAGCGCCTTCATCCGCCGGCGCTACGGCGTCGCCGTCACGGACCTCGGGCCCTTCCGCGCGATCCGGGTCGATCTGCTCCAGCGGCTCGGCATGCGGGACCGGGCGTTCGGCTGGCCGGTCGAGATGGTGGTCAAGGCGGCGGCGCTCGGCGCGCGCATCGTCGAGGTGCCGGTGACGCACGCGCCGCGCGCCGCCGGCCGCTCCAAGGTCTCCGGCACCCTCGTCGGCACGGTGCGGGCCGGCTACGGCTTTCTCAGCGCCGCGCTGCGAGCGGCGCGCGATGTCCCCGCGGCATGAGCATCCTCGCGCCGCCCGCGGCCTTGCCGCGGTCGCTCTACCTCGAGACCACCAGCCGCTGCAACTCGCTCTGCGAGACGTGCATCCTGACCTTCGGGGGGAGGGAGCCGGCGCGCGATCTGACCTGGGACGAGTTCCGCCGCGTGGTCGACCAGTTCCCGCGCCTGGATCGCGTCCTCCTTCACGGGATCGGCGAGCCGCTGCTGAACCGGGACCTCCCCCGCATGATCGCCCACGTCAAGGAGCGCGGCGCCCACGTGCTCTTCAACTCGAACGTGATCACCCTGACCGGCGCGCGCGCAGAGGCGATCGTGGCGGCCGGCCTCGACGAGCTACGCGTGTCGCTCGACGCCGCGACCGCGGCGACGTACGCGCGCGTGCGCGGGGTGGATGCCTTCGCGAAGGTCGTCGGCAACCTCGAGCGCTTCGCCGAGCTCAAGCGGCGGCGCGGCGCCTCGCGGCCCCGTGTGTCGCTCTGGTTCACCGCGCTGCAGGACAACATCGAGGAGATCCCCGGCCTCGTCCCGCTCGCCGTCCGCGTGGACGCCGCGGGCATCTACCTGCAACGCCTCGTCTACAACGGCCTCGGGCTGGCGACCGAGCAGCAGTCCCTTCACGGGCGATTGCAGCGGCGCCAGCGGGAGCTGATTGCCCGGACGCAGGAGGCGGCGGCGCGGGCCGGCCTGGACTTCTCGGCCTCGGGCGCCGCAGCGCCGGAGGTGAGCCTCGCGCCCTCGGTGGCCGACCGCCCGTGGAGCGCCTGCCGCCGCCCGTGGACGCTCGTGTACGTGACCGTGCACGGCAACGTCCTGCCGTGCTGCATCGCGCCCTGGATCACCGGGCACTACGACGGCATCATCCTCGGGAACCTGTACCGCCAGTCGCTGCAGGAGATCTGGTGGGGCGAGCGCTACGCGGGCTTCCGGCACGACATCCAGACCGCGACCCCGCCCGAGCCCTGTCGCGGGTGCGGCGTCAAGTGGAGCCTCTGAGGACGATGCTCCCCCCGGCCGTCGCGGTGATGGCGAAGGTGCCCGGGCTCGCGCCCGTGAAGTCGCGCCTGTGTCCCGCGCTCAGCGCGGAGCAGGCAACCGCGCTCTATCGCTGCTTTCTGCTCGATCGCCTCGACGCCGTCGCCGGGCTCTCCGGAGTGAGCGGGGTGGTGGCTTACACGCCTCCGGAGGCCGGAGCGGCGATGCGCGCGCTGGCCCCACCGGGCCTCCGTCTCGTCCCGCAGCAGGGCAAGGGCCTGGGCGAGCGGCTCGCGAGTCTCACGCTCGGCCTGCTCCTGGACGGCCACGCCGGGGCGCTGGCCATCGACAGCGACAGTCCGACGCTGCCGATGGACAACGTGCTCGAGGCGGCCCGCCTGCTCGCCCGGGCGGAGGCCGACGTCGTGCTCGGGCCGTGCGACGACGGGGGGTATTACCTGATCGGTCTCCGCACGCCGCAGCCCGCGCTCTTCGAGGACATCCCGTGGAGCACCAGCGCGGTGCTGGGCGCCACGCTGGCCGCCGCCGGTCGCCGGCGCCTGCGCACGCACTTGCTGCCGCGCTGGTTCGACGTGGACACCGAGGCCGATCTGGCCCGGCTCCACGCCGAGATGACCGCCCGGGGAACGGGACCGGCCCGCACCTTCGCGTTCGTGAACGCCCTCTATGAGCGGGAGCCGGGCGAACCGGGCTCGCCCGATCGGGTGTCGATCTCATGACGGCCGATCGGTCGACGGCGGCTCGCACCGCGGGAGGAGAGGCGCGACGATGAACGGGACGGACAGGAAGAGCGGGGCCAGCGCCGGATGGCTCCGGGTGATGGCGCCGCTCTGGCCCCTCGGTCTGGCCCGGGTGCTGTACGGCGTGCTCTGGTGGCAGCAGTCCCGCTGGAAGGTCCCGTCGGACGATTTCGGACGGACCTCCGGGGGCGGCCTATGGTACTGGGTCCATCAGGAGATCCAGTATCCGACGGTGACGGCGTACAAGGAGTTTCTCGTCAACGTGATGGTGCCGCACTGGACCTTCTTCGGCTGGATGTCGCTCCTCACGGAGACGTTCATCGCGGTCACGCTCACCCTCGGGCTCCTCACGCGTCTCGGCTCCCTGGTGGCCCTCGGGATGGCGGCGAACATCACCATCGGCATCCTGGGCGTGCCTCACGAGTGGGGCTGGACCTACGTCATGCTCCTCATGTTCGCCGCGGTCTTTCTCATCACCGGCGCCGGCCGGAGCTTCGGCGTGGACGCCTTCCTGGCCCCGCCGCTCGAGCGGGCGGCGGCGGCCGGCCACCCGCTGGCGCGGCTCGCGCGCTGGCTCGTGTGACGACAGGGGGGGCTCCGGGCGCCCCCCAAGCCCCCCACTCGCTCGGGGCGCCCCGGCGAAACCGTGGCGCCCCTCGATGGCCCGCGAGGTTCCCGGCGCGCGCGGTAGCGCCGCAAGTCCTCCGACGCCCGGCGCCCTTCGACAGCGCGATTCGTTCGGGGGCTTTGCGCACGCCTCGCGCCGCGCCGAGGGCCCCCGCGGGCGCTCGGCCTGACGTCGCGGTGCCGGCCCCGGGCGTGGTGGGCGACCGCGCGCGAGGGCGGATGCCTCGGTGGCGTCGTCTCGCCGTCACGGTCCTCGTCGCGGGCTCGCTCGCATCGCGCGCGCTCGCCGCCGCCGAGAGCCCGGCTCTCGGGCGGTTTCCCGCGCCCGATCGGCCGGTGGCGACGATCATCTCGCCCGCGTACTCGAAGGAGGACCTCCGTGACCGTCGGGGCGAGGCCGAGCGCGTGATGGATCGCCTCGGGCTGCGGCCGGGGACGCGCGTGGCCGACATCGGCGCGGGGGAGGGCTACTACACGGTCCGGCTCGCGCGCCGGCTGGGCGAGGGCGCCACCGTCTACGCCGAGGACGTCAGCGGCGAATATCTGAAGAGCCTGGCGGCCCGGCTGCGGCGCGAGGGCCTGGCCCACGTGAAGGTCATCCACGGCGAGCCGCGCGACCCGAAGCTGCCGCTCGCCGCCGTCGACGTGGCGATCCTCGCCCACATGTATCACGAGATCGAGAACCCGTACGAGTTCCTCTACCGGCTACGCCCGTCGCTGGCGGCCGGCGCCCGCGTCGCGATCGTCGACGTCGACAAGCGGACCGAGAAGCACGGCACACCGCCCGCGCTGCTGCGCTGCGAGCTGGCCGCGGTGGGCTACCGCGAGGTGGACTTCATCCCGCTCGCCCCCGCGGACGGCTACCTCGCGGTCTTCGTGCCGCCCGACACGCTGCCCGCGCCCGAGACGATCATGCCGTGCGCGAATTGATCGGCAAAGCCGTGGCGCTCCTCGATTACCCGCTCGCGCCGAGCTGGGCCGCCATCCAGTCCGCCATGAGCGGACGGACCTTGTAGGGGATGTTGTCGCAGACGTGATTGCCCTCGGGGAAGATCACGAGCGACGTGGGCCCGCCGGCCTCGGCGCGGATGCGCTCGGATTCCTCGACCGGGCAGACCGTGTCCCGGCCGCTGTGGATGATCAGGAACGGGCAGGTGAGGTTGTCGAGGAGGCCTGCGAGGGTGAAGTCGGCGGCCCGTGAGCGCGCCGCCGCGTGGCTCTCGAGACCGAAGCCGAAGGCGAGCGTATCCTTGACGCTCACCGGCAGGCGGTCCCAGATCGCCTGCAGGTCGTAGAACCCGCCGATGCTGATGCAGGCGCGCAGCCGGCGCTCGAAGCAGGCCGCGCGGGGCGCCGCGTAGCCGCCGAAGCTGCGGCCCCAGATCCCGAGTCGCGAGCCGTCGATCTCCGGGCGCGACGCGAGCGCGTCGATGACGGCGCCGACCGGCTTCTCCCAGTCCGGGCGGAGCTTCATGTGCCGCCGCGTGAGGCCCTGGCCGGGGCCGTCGTAGGAGAACGTGGCGACGCCGCGCCGGAGGAATTCCTGCTCGAGCGTGTAGAACTCCTCCTTCGTCGAGTCGGCGCCGGGGTTGAGCAGCACGCACGGCGGCGTCGGGGCGCCGGCGGGCACGCGGAGGTTGCCGGTGAAGGCGATGCCCTCGAAGGGGACCTCGAGCTGGCGGGCCGGCGGGCGGAGGTGGGGCATGGCCTTGACGTAGGCGTCGCGCTGGCGCTCCTGGATCCGCCGCTTCTCGGCGGGATCCTCGAAGGAGACGGACTGCCCGGTGTGGTAGTAGACGGCCGCGCGCACGAAGGCCTCGCCCGCGGTGAGCGGGCGCCCGGCGCGCAGCGCCTCGTCGCCGAGGCGCTCGTGAACCTCGGCCATGGCTGCCCACTCCGCGCACCAGTCCTCGAAGCGCTTCAGGCGGCCGAGCACTGCCTGGATGTCGTTGTAATCCACGCCCGAGGCGAGCAGGCGCGGGGTGCGAAGCTGCAGCGTCTCCTTCAGGAGGTCGTCACCCACGCGCCGGCTCCTCGTCGGGTCAGTTCGTGTCGCGCACGACGAGCTCGGCCACCGGCACGCCGGACTTGAAGCGCTTCACCATCTCGTCGGGATCGTACTCGACGCCGATGGGATTGCGGTCGAAGGCGGGCGTGCGCAGCCAGTCCTGGCCTTCCTTCGCCGTCGCGAAGTTGTCGATCTGCAGCTCGACGCGGTTGGCGTCCGGGTCGCGGTAGTACATCGAGGTGGTGGGGCCGTGGTTGACGCAGAAGAAGGGGCGGATGCCCTTGTCCCGCAGCCGCACGTAGTTGTCGAGGAAGTCGCCCATGGACTCGTAGGTGAACGCGGTGTGGTGCAGGCCCGGCTGCTCGGTGGCCTTCACGCCGAGCTCGGTCTCCCGCTCCTTGGGCGCGAGCGGACCGAAGTTGACGAACGCCACGCGGTGGTGCTCGTCGTCGTAGGTGGCGAAGGACAGGTGCTCGTTCTCGTAGATGACGTGACCGCCGAGCACCGTGCAGTACCAGTCCCGCATGGCGGGGATCTGATTGGTCTGGAACACGACGTGAGCGAGCTTGCTAGGGGGCATGGTCTGATCCTCCTTGTTGGGCCGTCACGGCGCCACGAGCTTGCGGCCCGGCGCCGCGAACTCCTTCGGCCATACCACATACCATTTTCCGTCCTGCACCTGCTTGATCTTCGAGAGATCGTCGCCGTAGTTGGATGGCCCGTCGAAGCGCAGCCGGCCGGCGACCGTGTCCACGCGGTGGGACTTCAGCCACTGCGCGAGCGCCTTGTCGTCGAGGCTCTGCGTCGCCGAGACCGCCTGCTCGAGCATCTGCCAGGCCGCGAACGACGCCGCTCCCTGGGTGTCGACCACGGGGTAGGGCAGGCTCGCCTTCGTGGCGCGCTCGCGGAACGCCTTGACGAGCTCCGCCGCCGCGGGGTTCGCGGTGAACGGCGGGTGCTCCTCGAAGATGCTGAGCGCGAGCGCGTTGCGGCCGTCGGAGGACAGGGCCAGCGGCCCCGGCGCCGGGTAGGCGTAGAAGTGCCGCGGCGGCGTGTAGTCGAGCTTCTTCAACGCCTCGAGGAGCAGGTTGGCGTCGAGGCCGCCCCCGCCGACCCACAGCAGATCCGCGTTGGCGTCCTTCACGCGCGCCGCGATCGCCGCGAAGTCGCGCTGGCCGAACTCGTACTCGAGGTAGAGGACCTCCTTGATCCCGCGCCTGGGCGCGAGCTCGCGCGCGCCGGTGGCGAGGAACTGGAGCGACGGGAACTTGGCGGTCAGGATGGAGACGGTCTTGGGTGGCGTCGGCGTCGCCGCCAGGGCGTCGAAGACGAGCGCGGGGATCGTCCGGTTCGGCTCCGGCCCGATGGCCCAGGCCGGGAACTGCATCTCGTACTTGGCCAGGCTCGGCACGCCGAAGGTGTGCTGCACGAGCAGCTTCTCGTAGCGCTGGGCCACGCCCATCGCGGCGAGAATCGTCGCCGTGCCGTAGGGGCCGAGGAGCAGGTCGACCTTGTCCACGGTGACGAGACGCTCGTAGAGGCTGCGGGTGAGCTCGGGCTTGGACTGATCGTCGAGCAGGATCCACTCGACCGGCCGCCCGAGCAGGCCGTTCTCCCGGTTCAGGCGCTCGACGGCGAGCTCGCCGACGATCTTGTGCACGAGCGAGGTGGCGGCGAGCGGCCCGGTGAGCCCCAGCGTGCTGCCGATCCTGACGGGCTTGCCCGCCGGCGCGGCGCCGCCCAGGACCGGGACGGTGAGGCACGCGATCGCGAGGAGGGCGATGACGACCCGGGCGGCGCGGGCTCGCGGCGTGAGCATATGCGCTCCGTTCCTCAGGACCAGAATTCGCGGCTCGCCCGGCGCGCGCCCTCGGCCATCGAGGCGAGCTTGGCCCAGGCGATGTCCGGATCGACGGCGGCCTGGCCGACCCACGTGCCGAAGCCGCAGTCGGTGCCGGCGATGACGTTCTCGCGTCCGACCAGCCGCGCGTAGCGCCCGATGCGCTCGGCCACGAGGTCGGGATGCTCGATGAAGTTGGTCGTCGAATCGAGCACGCCGGGGATGAGGACCTTGCCTGCGGGCAGCTTGACGTGCTCGAAGAGGCGCCACTCGTGGGCGTGGCGCGGGTTGGAGGCCTCGAAGGAGAGGCCGCTCGGCCGGGCGGTGAAGACCACGTCGATGATGTCGGCCAGGGGCACGTCGTGGTGGTGCGGCCCCTCGTAGTTACCCCAGCACACGTGCAGGCGCGCGCGCTCGGGCGGCACGTTGGCCAGCGCGTGGTTCAGCGCCCCCACGTGCAGGCGCGCCATGGTGCGGAACTCGTCGAGGCCGAGATCGGCGAACTGGATGTGGCGGCCCATGCCGAGGTCCGGGCAATCGATCTGCAGAGTGAACCCGGCGCGCGCCACGGTCTCGTACTCGTGCCGCATGGCCTCCGCGATCGCGAAGAGATAGGCCTCGTGGCTCGGGTAGTGCTCGTTCCGGAAGAAGAGCGAGATGACGCCGGGCGACGCCGCGCTCATGAAGACGCTCTCCGCGCCGGCCGCCTTCGCGGCGGCGGCGAGGTTGTCCACGTCCGTCTGGGCCGCGCGCGGATCGCGCACGCTGATGGGGCCGTCGCACGCCGGCGTCCGCCGCCGCGCCCGGCCGGGATCGCCGAAGACGCGCCGGGCCATCTCCGGGAAGTCCACGAGGTCGCGGTACTGCAGCGGGTGACTCGCGCCGCCGAAGCCGGTCAGCCGGTCCTTCACGTAGGTGGCGTAGCTCGGCTTGCTCATCTCCCCGTCGCTGACGATGGCCACGCCGGCCTCGACCTGCTTGCGCACGGTCTCGGCCACCGCCGAGCGGATCCGGGCGCCGAGCGCCATGGCGTCGACGGGGACACCTTCCTCCCGGGCGAACATCATGCGGATGAGGTCGACCGGGCGGGGGAGGCTGCCCGTGTGGGTGGTGAGGAAGCGCTCCGTGCTGCGCTGCATCGCGGGCATCCTAGCACAGCAGATTCGGGGTATTCTCTGGCCAGTCAGGACGAGGGAGGACCCATCCCATGCCACGAGTGAAGGGCCTCGGACACGTCGGGATCTACGTGCGCGACCTCGAGCGGATGGCCGCGTTCTACCGGGACGTCATGGGCATGACCGTGACGAAGCAGAACTGGCGCGCCGGCTTGGTGTTCCTCAGCGCCGACCCGGACGCCGTCGACCACGAGATCGCCCTCATGCGGGGCCGTCCCGATCCGGCCGATCCCCATCTGATCAACCAGATCTCGATGCGGGTGGAAACCCTGGACGACCTCCGCGCGTTCCACCGGCGCCTGGTCAGCGAGGGCTACACCATCGAGGGGGTCGTCAACCACGCGAGCGCGATCGGCTGCTACTTCTTCGATCCGGAAGGCAATCGCACCGAGGTGTTCTGGGTCACCGGCCGGCCGTGCTGGGTGCCCACCGCGAACCCGATCGACGTCCACCGGCCGGACGAGGCGGTGCTGGCCGACGTCGACCGCGTCTGGAACCAGCTTCGCCACGTGCCCGTCGGCGGCCGGATGGCGGAGGAGGCGGCCACGGTCGAGGTGACCCGCCAGGCGTAGTCGATCACCAGCACAAGGAGACAGGCACATGGTGCTGACGGTGAGTCGTCGTTCGTTCCTGGTTGGCGGCGCGGCGCTGGCCGCGACGTGGCCCCTGCCGGCGTTCGCCCAGGGCAAGCCCGTGAAGATCGGGCTGCTCACGGTGAAGACGGGACCGCTCGCGCAGGGCGGCATCCAGATGGAGCAGGGGATCGTCCGGTTCCTCAAGGACCGGAACTACACCCTCGCGGGCCGCAAGGCCGAGCTGGTCGTCGGCGACACGGGCGGCAACCCCGCCGGGACCAAGACCAAGATCCAGGAGCTCGTCGAGCGCGACAACGTCGATCTCATCGTCGGTCCGCTCGCCGCCTTCGAGCTGCTCGCCATCACGGACTACGCCGCGCAGGCGAAGATGCCGATCCTGAGCCTGGCCGCCGCCGAGGACATGACCCAGCGCAAGCCCAACCCCTACTTCGTCCGCGCCTCCGCGACCTCGTCGCAGTTCATGCACCCCATGGCCGACTACGCGGCCAAGGAGTTGAAGTTCAAGCGCGTGATCACCATCTCCGAGGACTTCGCCTTCGGCCACGAGCAGATGGCCGGTTTCCAGCGCGTGTTCGAGGACGCAGGCGGCCGCGTGGTCAAGAAGCTCTGGCCCCCGCTGGTGACCCCGGACTACACGCCCTACATCGCCCAGCTCAGCGGGGTCGACGCCGTCGTCCAGGGCTTCGCCGGGTCGAATCCCTTGAAGTTCATGAAGCAGTACAAGGACGCGGGGCTCAAGCTGCCCGTCCTCGGCGGCGCGCCCGCGTGCGACGAAGCGCTCCTGAAGAGCTTCGGCGACGAGGCGATCGGCGTCATCTCGTGCTCCGCCTATGCGGGCGATCTCGACACGCCGAGCAACAAGCGGCTCATCGAGGGCATGGTGCGCGACCACGGCAACATCCCCGGGCTCTATGCGGCCGGCCTCTACATCAACGGCATGGTCGCGGAGGCGGCGCTCGAGAAGACGGGCGGCAGGACGGACGACAAGGAGGCGCTGATCAAGGCGCTGCGCGCGGTGTCGCTCACCGACACGCCGCGCGGTCCGTTCCGGTTCGACCACTTCGGGAACGTCATCGGCAACTTCTACATCCGGCGGTGCGAGAAGAAGGGCGACAAGCTCGTCAACACGACGATCAAGACCTACAAGGACGTGAGCCAGTTCTGGACGTACGACGAGAAGTGGTTCCTCGCGCAGCCGGTCTACTCGCGCGACTATCCGCCACTTCGTTCGTGAGGGGGCCTCGGCGGCCCCCTCCCGACCTCCCCCTGGATAGGATTGCGGCGGCACAGCCGCCGCTCGAAGCGCCATGAGTCTCTGGCTGGTGCTGGCGGTCAACAGCGTCACGCTGGGCGGGCTCCTGTTCCTCCTGTCCGCCGGCTTCTCGCTGATCTTCGGACTCATGCGCATCCCGAACCTCACCCACGGCTCCTTCTTCATGCTGGGCGCCTATCTGGCGACGGCGCTGATCCGGCGGGGCTTCGATTTCTGGTCCGCGGCGGTGGTGGCGGGGCTGCTCGTCGCGGTCTTCGGCGGCGTCGTGGAGCGTCTGATCCTGCGCCGCCTGCCCGGCGCCGAGCTGGCCCAGGTCCTGGTGACCCTCGGGCTCTCCTTCATGGTTGCCGACGTCTGTCTCATGGTCTGGACCGGCGATCCCATCCAGATCGAGACGCCGAGGGCGCTGCGCGGCACCACCGCGGTGGGCAGCCTGGCGTTTCCGACGTACCGCCTGGCCATCAGCTTCATCGCCGTCGTCTCCGCCGCCGGGCTGTGGGCGCTCCTCGACCGGACGCGCCTGGGCGCGATGATCCGGGCCGGGGTCGACGACCCCGCGATGGCGCGCGTGGTCGGCGTCCGCGTCTCGCGGCTCTTCACCATCGTGTTCTGCCTGGGCGCGTGGCTCGCGGGCTTTGCCGGCGTCATCGGCGGGCCGATCCTCTCCGTCTATCCCGGGCTCGACCAGGAGATGCTGCCGCTGGCCCTCGTCGTCGTCATCCTCGGCGGCAGCGGCAGCCTGCTCGGCTCGCTCGTCGGCTCCTTCGTGGTGGGCTTCCTCTACAACTTCGGCCAGGCGATGCTCCCCGAGCTGGCGTACGTGGTGCTCTTCCTGCCCATGCTCGTCGTCCTCGTGGTGCGGCCCGAGGGCCTCTTCGGACGGCAGGCGCTGTGAAGCGGCTCGCGCTGGCCGCCGCGGTCGTGGTCCTGGCCGCCGCGCCGCTGTGGGTCGGCGGCACGTACTACGTCAACGTCGCCAGCCAGATCCTCGTCTACGCGATCTTCGCGCTGGGCATCAACGTGCTCGTCGGGTACGCGGGGCTGGTGACGCTCGGCCACGCGGGGCTGTTCGGCATCGCCGCGTACGCCGCGGCGCGCGTGATGAACGGCGGCGCCGGCCACGTCACCGTGGCCGTGGTGGCCCTGGCGGTGACGCTCGCGGCGGCCGCAGTCTTCGCGGCGCTGGCGCTGCGCGGCACCGGGCTCGGCTTCGTCATGATCACGGTGGCGCTCGGCCAGATCGTCTGGGGGGTCGCCTATCGGTGGATCAGCCTCACCAACGGTGACAACGGCGTCTCCGTCACCGGCCGGCCGCGCCCGCTCGGGCTGTCACTGGCCTCGCCCGCGGCCTTCTACTGGGCGACCCTGGTCGTCTTCCTCGTCACCGTCGCCGCGATGGCCGTCTTCGTGGCCTCGCCGTTCGGCGTCAGTCTTCGCGGCACCCGCGATCAGCCCCGGCGGATGAACGCGCTCGGCTACCACGTCTGGATGATCCGCTTCCTCGCCTTCCTCTTCTCGGGCCTGTGGAGCGGGGTGGCGGGCCTGCTCTACCTCTACTACAACCAGTTCGTGAGCCCGCAGGCGGTCGCCCTCACGGCCTCCGCCGAGGCGCTCTTGATGGTGATCTCCGGCGGCACGGGCACGTTGCTGGGACCGATCGTCGGCGCCGCGCTCGTCGTCGTCATCAAGAACGTCGCCAGCGCGTACATCGAGCGCTGGAACTTCGTGCTCGGCGCCATCTTCGTTCTCATCGTGGTCTTCATGCCCGACGGGCTGGTGCCGGGGACGGTGCGGTTCTGGCGCTGGCTCACGGCCGCGCGGCGGCCGGCGGCGCCGGCCGCGGTGGCCCCGGCGGGCGATTGATGTCGATGGCGTACGCGCCACCGTGAAGTAGGATGGGCGCGTGATCACCGCCCGGCCAGGGAGGGATCAGCGCGGGCTCGGCTTCGTCGAGCTCCTGCTCACGCTGGTGGTGGTGGTCCTCTGCGGCTACTTCCTCATGCAGTACGTCGGCTCGACGACGAAGACCGTCGAGACGTTCAAGCGGGACCGCCCGCTGGCGGGCGCCAAGCTGGTGGCCGACCAGGGCACGATCCTGGGCATCGGCAGCACGCTCCGCGTGTACCAGGCGGAGCACGGCCAGTGGCCCGCCGACAAGGCCGCGGTGCTGGCCCTGTTGCCGTCTCCTCCCCGCTTCCAGTGCCAGGGCAACGACTTCGAGTACGACCCCGGGAGCGGCGCGCTCCGCCTGCTGATCGCCGACCCCACCCGCTGCGAATAAGACGCGTTGTCCGAGCGCCGGCTTTGCCGGCGCATTCGTATCCAAGACGCCTTCGATCTACCGCCAACGCGGTGGGGGGCCATCGGGGGGAGCCGCGTCATCGCTCCCGCCCGATGTCGCTCAAGTCAGCGGCGTCCGCTCCCCCCGATGTTCAGCGAGGCGTCACGGGCCGGCGCGGCGCCAGCGGGGCGGCGCGCAGGTGGTTCATGTCGATCTGCGGCATGTCCAGGTTGAGCTCCCGCACCACGGCGTTGGCCAGCTCGTTGTAGCGCGTGAAGTAGCGGCGGAGGCGGCCGCGCCAGGCGGGAATCCCGCCGTTGGCGTGTAGCTCGAAGGCGGACTCGCGGCCGTCGAGCGCGGAGGCGACGTGGTCGCAGGCCATCTGGAGCAGCGCCGCGCGCTGCAGGGCCGTGTAGCCGCCGCCCGCGAAGGATTCCTCGAGCCCGGCGCCGACCTCGGGCGCGGCCAGGTCCTTGTCCGACGGGGCGATCACGAGCGACGAGCCCGGCAGGGTCCGCAAGATCTCGGCCATGCGCTGCCGCGCCTTCTGGATGGCGATGGTGCCGGCCGCCACGTGGTCCCGCCGCGGGATGCAGTAGCCCTCCGGCGTGAACTCCGGGTCGAGCTCGGCGGCGGTCTGGCAGGTGCGCACCGTCTGCACGTCGACGACCAGGTCGATGAGGTACTCGATCGTCGGCTCGTGCTCGGCGAGCCCCATGGCGTGGGTGCAGGCCAGCGCCAGGCCCAGCGTGAACTCCGCCTTCGAGAGCCAGCAGTAGAGCTGGTGCCAGAAGAGCCACGAGGCCATGGGCTCGGGGGAGACGTCCATGAGGAACACGCGCTCCCAGGGCACGAGCACGTCGTCGAGCCACATCTGCCCGTCCAGCTCGTCGAAGCGGCTGCTGAGCGGGGCCATGAACGGGTTCGGGTGGCGGGCCGACACCTTGCGGCAGAGGATGGTCACGCCCGGCGCGCTGACCGGCACGATGAAGGTGGCGCGATGGCCCTCACGGTCCACGCCGTTGTGGCTGCCCACGTACACGTCCTCGGCGAAGGCGGGGCTGGTATGCATGCCGACCTTGCCGCGCAGCACGAGCCCCGCGTCCGTCTCGCGCACGACGCGGAGGGCGACGCGCTCGCTCTCCTGCAGGCGCAGGCGCTGCCCGATGGTGGCGGCCCCGGCCGAGAACGTCAGGAAGCGCCCGGTGCGCACGATCGAGTCGCGGTAGGCGGCGGCGTTCGCGATCTGCGCGGCCGAGACGTTGCGCTGCTGGACGGCGTCGAGGATGCCCAGCGCGATCAGGTTGCCGTAGGCCGGGGTGTGAGTGATGTTGCCGGCGCTCAGGAACGTCGTGGCGGAGAAGCACCGGCCCATCGCGCGCAGCTCGGCCGGGCTCGTCGGCAGGTGGAAGGCCCACGGCCGGCGGGTCCCCTGGGCGTCGGGCGGCGTCAGCACGACGTCCTGCCAGTCCGGGTCGACGTGCAGGTCGTGCCACGCCACGTACTCGTCCACCATGGCGCGGGTGGCGGGATGGACGGTGACGTCGTCGATCCAGCCCTCGCCCATGACCCAGACCCGGCGCCCGTCGCGCAGGGCCTCGCGGTACTCGGCGCCTGTTCTCATGGCCTCTCTCCCCAGGCTGGGAATCTTAATCCATCCGTGGTAGTGAAGGGCGGACGATGACCGCGCTCGGCGTGCGCAACCTCGACAAGTCGTTCGGCGGCCTGCGCGTGACCTCGTCGGTGAGCCTGGCCGTCGAGCCGGGAGAGCGCCGCCTCATCATCGGTCCCAACGGCGCCGGCAAGACCACCCTGTTCAATCTCGTCACCGGCGAGCTCGCGCCCGACCGCGGCTCGGTCACGCTCTTCGACCGCGACATCACCCGGGTGCCCAGCCGGCGGCGGTTCCATCTCGGCATCGCCCGCACCTACCAGATCATCACGCTCTTCCCGCGCGAGACCCTGCTACGCAACGTCACCCTGTCGCTGCTCGGCCGCTCGCTCCTGCGCTGGAACCCGTTCGTCCGGCTCGAGCGGCAGGGGCCGATGCTCGACCGGGCGCGCGCCGTGCTGGCGCGGGTGGGCCTCGCGCACCTCGCCGGCCGTCCGCTGGCCGAGACGTCCTACGGCGAGCGGCGGCGCGTCGAGATCGCCATGGCGCTGGCCCAGGATCCGCGGGTGCTGCTGCTCGACGAGCCGTTCGCCGGCCTCTCGATCGAGGAGCGGCGCGACGTGCTGCGCCTGGTGACGGGCATCCCGCGCGACGTGACGATCGTCATGATCGAGCACGACATGGACACCGCGCTCGACTTCGCCGAGCGCATCACGGTGCTGCACTTCGGCGAGGTGGTGGTCGAGGGCACGCGGGCCGAGGTGGTCGCGCACCCGCGCACGCGGGAGATCTACCTCGGTGAGTGAGGGCCGTCCGGCCGCGCCCGACGCGCTGGTCCTCGACGAGATCGACGCCTTCTACGGCGACAGCCACGTGCTTCACGGCGTCTCGCTGCGCCTGGGAGAGGGCCGCCTTCTCGGGCTGCTCGGCCGCAACGGGGCGGGCAAGTCGACCTCGATGAGCGTCACCGTGGGGCTGCTGGCGCCGCGGCACGGCACGGTCACCGTCTACGGCACCGCCGTCACCGGCCGGGCGCCGGAGGCCATCGCGGCGCAGGGCGTCGCCCTGGTGCCCCAGGGCCGGCGTGTGTTCCGGAGCCTCACCGTACGCGAGAACCTCGCGGTGGCCGCGCGCAAACCCCGCGGCGGCCTGCCCATGCTCTGGACGCTCGAGACGGTGGCCGCCCTCTTCCCGCGGCTGCGCGAGCGTCAACACCAGATCGCCGGCTCGCTCTCGGGCGGCGAGCAGCAGATGCTCGCCATCGCTCGGGCGCTGATGTCCAACCCGCGCGTACTCCTGATGGACGAGCCGTCGGAGGGCCTCGCCCCGCAGATCGTCGCCGAGGTCATGGCGACGATCCGCCGGTTGAAGGCGCAGGGGCTCTCCATCGTGCTCGTGGAGCAGAACGCCAAGCTGGTGTTCGACGTGGCGGACGACATCGTCGTCCTCAACAGCGGGCGGGTGGTGGTGGAGGGCGCGGCCGCGGAGATCAAGCAGCGCCGCGCCGATCTGCACCAGCACCTGGGCATCTACTGACGTGCGCCCGAGCCTCGGGGTCGGCCTGCTCCTCGCCGCGGTGGCCGCATCGGCCCTCGCCGCGCCGGGCACCGCGCAGGAGCGGGCGGGGGGGCGTGGTCGTCACCGGCGCGACCCTCCTCGACGGCACCGGCCGCGATCCGCTCGCGGGCGCGACCATCGTCATCCGCGGCGGCACGATCGCCGCGGTGACACCCCGCGGCGTCCCCGCTCCGGCGGGCGCCGAGCGCATCGACGCCCGCGGCAAGTGGATCATCCCCGGGCTCATCGAGGCGCGCACGCTGGGGACCCTCGAGCCCGGCAAGACCGCGGATCTCGTCGTGCTCGGCGCGGACCCATCGCTCTCCATCAGCGCGATCCGCCAGATCGAGCTAGTGATGCGCGACGGTCGCATCGTCTGGACGTCGACGGCCGGGGTGAGGAGCCGATGACCGGTTGCGGGGCGCGACGCGTCAGGTCGTCGAGGGGTCGATGAGGCGGACGTGGAAGCCGCGCCGATAGAACCCCCGGTCTCTGGTGAGAAGGGCGTCCGCTTGCCGCATGGCATGGGCACCGACCAGGAAATCGGCCACGACGCGTCCTGGCGCCGGGGCCGTCGTCGATCGCCGCCCGCGCCAGAGTCTGCCGGCCAGCGCCGCCGCCTCCGGGGTCGTGGCTTCGAACCGCACGCCGAGCAGGCCCAGCGCGTGGTCGAAGTCGGCGTCGTTCGGGAAGTGCGCACGAACTTCCGCCCAGACGACCTCACAGGCGACCAGGGCCCCGGCATCGTAGGCAGAGCGCAGCGCGTCACGCGACTTCTGCCCGAATCGCGGGTCGGCTCCCAGGACGTCGAGCAGCACCGAGGAGTCGACGGCGGTCTTCACCGCTTACGGCGGCTCCGGCTGCGCCTGGTGGGCACCGGGCGAGGCCCTCGCATCTCGTCGAGGAGCTCGTCGACGGGTTTCGCGAGCTTCAGCCGCCCGAAGACCTGGTCGACCGGGTGCACACCGCCCGCACCCTTGCGGACGAGGACCCCGCCACCGCGCAGCTCGAAGCGCACCGCGGTCCCGGTGCCCAGACCGAGCTTTTCCCGGAGGGCGGCGGGCAGGGTGATCTGGCCCTTCGAGGACACGGTGCTTTTCATACTAAAAAAGTAAAGCGTTTGACCGATAAAGTCAAGACTCAGCGTGGGACCGTCCATGGACGCCGATGAGGGGTTCTCGGTCGGTGGGATCACGCTGGAGGTGGTGCGCCGGGGCGCGGGGCCTCCCCTCCTCCTGCTCCACGGTTTCGAGCCCGTCGATCCGCGCGCGCCGTTCCTCGATCTGCTGGGCCGGCACGCCCAGGTCATCGCGCCGTCGCACCCGGGCTTCGGCCACTCGCCGCGGCCCGCTGACTTCGACACGATCTACGACCTCGTGCGCCTGTATCTGGACGTCCTCGAGCGCCTGCCGGGCGACACGGTCACGCTGCTCGGGCTGTCGTTCGGCGGCTGGCTGGCCGCGGAGATCGCCGCGACCTGCCCGCACCGTCTGGAGCGTCTGGTGCTCGTGGACGCCGTGGGGATCAAGGTCGGCGACCGCGAGACGCGCGACATCCTCGACGTCTTCAACACGGCGCCGCACGAGGTCCACCGCCGATCGTGGCACGAGCCCGAGAAATGGGCGCCGGACTTCGACGTCATGTCCGACGAGGCGCTCGCCGTCCACGCCCGCAACCGTGACGCCCTGTGCCTCTACGCCTGGCATCCGTGCCTGTACAATTCCCAGCTGCGGCGATAGCTGCACCGGATCAGCGTCCCGACCCTGGTGCTGTGGGGCGCCAGCGACGGGATCGTGACGCCGGCCTACGGGCGCGCCTACAGCGCGGCGATCCCGGGCTCGCGCTTCGAGATCATCGAGGCGGCGGGACATCATCTCCAGATCGAGCAGCCTGCGGCCTTCGTCGAGCGCGTGGCGGCCTTCATGAAGGGGTGAGCGGATGCAGGCGTGGTACCTGTGCGAGAACCCGTACCCGTTCGTGCCGGACGACGTGCTCCAGGGCGTCGACTCCGTGCGCGGCAGCCTGCCGAACCGGTACTGCGACCCGAAGATCGCCGCGGAGCTGTTCCAGGAGTGCCTGGACGAGTACCTGCTCTGCGACGACGTCGGGCTCAACATCATCTCCAACGAGCACCACGCCGGGATCAACTGTCTCTACGGCGCCAGCCCGCTGATCCTCGGCATCCTCGCGCGCCAGACGCGGACCGTGCGGCTGCTGAGCCTGGGCACGCTGATCACGGTCCGCCCGGACCCGGTGCGGGCCGCCGAGGAGTACGCGACGGCGGACGTGATCTCGCGCGGCCGGCTGGAGATCGGCTTCGTGAAGTCCGGCGGCTCCGAGATGGCCTCGGGCAACGCGAACCCCGTTGGCATCCGCGAGCGGTTCTGGGAGGCGATCGACCTGATCGTCAAGGCGCTGTCGCACCAGGACGGCCCGTTCTCCTGGGAGGGCAAGCACTTCACGCACCGGCACGTGAACATCTGGCCACGGCCGTGGCAGCAGCCGCATCCGCCGCTCTGGGCCGCGACCGGCGACATCGAGACGGCCGAGGAGCTGGGCCGGCGCGGGCTGATCAACGCCATCTTCCTGCGCGGCCCCGAGGGCACGAAGCGCGCGTGGACCGCGTACCGTTCGGCGCGCAAGGACGTGGGGCTGCCCGAGCCCGGCCCCGATCGCTTCGCGTACATGGGCTTCACCTACGTGGGCGACAGCGACGAGGAGGGGGTGCGCGTCGGCGGCAAGGCGCTCTGGTTCCTGAACACCGGGCTGAAGTCGGCGCCACAGTACTCGAAGTTCCTGCCCGGCCAGGTCCCGCCGGAGCTGGCGCCGCTCGTCTATCGCTCGGCGCTACGCCCGCCGGCGGCCGTGCCGCACGCAGGCCGCCAGGGGGGAGAGTCGAAGGCGGCCTCCCGCGCGCCCCGCGCGCTGGGGAAGGTGACCGCCGAGCAGGCCATCGCCCAGGGGCTGATGTTCGCGGGGAATCCTGATACTGTGTACCGCCAGATGATGGACTTTCACGCCCAGGTCGGCGGCTTCGAGCACCTGATCCTCATGGGCCGCTCGGGCTTCATGACCCACGAGGAAGCCGAGAAGGGCATCACCCGGTTCGCCAAGGAAGTCTTGCCGCGCCTGCGAGAGGTCTGACGAGGAGGAGCGACGCGATGACGTACGATCTCCTGATCAAGAACGGCCGGATCGTCGATGGCTCGGGGCGCCCGGCGTTTCACGGCGACGTCGGGGTGGCGCACGGCAAGATCGTCGAGCTCGGGCGCCTGAGCGGCCCCGCCCGCCAGGTCATCGAGGCCGACGGACGGGTCGTCGCGCCCGGGTTTGTCGACAATCACTGCCACTACGACGCCCAGGTCCTCTGGGATCCGCTCTGCTCCTTCTCGTGCAACCACGGCGCGACCACCGTCATCATCGGCAACTGCTCGCTGGCGCTCGCCCCCGTGAAGGCGGACGCTCGCGAGAAGCTCGCGGGCATGCTGTCCTACGTCGAGGCGATCCCGATGGAGGTCTTGCAGGCGGGCGTGCCGTGGGCCTGGGAGACGTTCCCGGAGTACATGAACGTGATCGGTCGACGGCTGGGGGTGAACGTCGGCACGCTGGTCGGGCACTCCGCCGTCCGCCTCTACGCGATGGGCAAGGACTGCTCGGAACGCGAGGCCACGGCGGACGAGCTGGAGCTCATGCGCGGCCTCGTGCGCGAGGCCCTCGAGGCCGGGGCGCTCGGGCTGTCGATCACGCGCAACATGAACCACTTCGACATCGCGGGCACGCGCATTCCCGCCGCGTGCGCCCCGGAGTCGGAGCTCTTTGCCCTCGCCGACGTGCTCCGCGAGGCCGGCACGGGCGTGATCCAGTGCGGCGGCGGCACCAATCCCGAGCTGAAGGACGGCCTCCTGAGCCGGCTCTCCCAGGCGTGCGGCCGCCAGGTCATGTACAACACCCTCCTCGAGCAGGCGCGCCAGCCGGGCCGGTGGCGCACGCACCTGGCCCACGTCGAGAAGACGGCCCGGCGGGGCATCCGGGCGGTGCCGCTCTGCAACCCGGGGAGCGTCGTGAACCGGTTCACCATGAAGAACTGCCAGGTGTTCCGCAGCATGCCCACGTGGCTGCCGATCCTCCAGGGCTCCGACGCCGAGAAGCTCAGCGCGTACCGTGATCCGGCGATCCGCGCGACGCTGCGCGCCGAGGTGGAGGCGCCGCTCGGGCCGGACTCGACGTTCTCGAAGCGCTGGGACCTGATGATCGTCGAGGAGCCCCAGCGGCCCGGCAACCGCAGCCTCGCGGGACAGAGCATCGCCGCGATCGCGCAGGCCCGGGGCAAGGATCCGCTCGACGTGTTCCTCGACCTGGCCGTCGAGGAGGAGCTCGGCACCGTGTTCAGCCTGGGCGAGATCAACATGGACACCGAGGCCGTGGCGCAGATCCTCGGCAGCCCCTACGCCGTGGTCGGGCTCTCCGACGGCGGCGCGCACGTGCAGTTCCACTCCAACGTGGGCAACCCCACGCGGCTCCTCGGCTACTGGGTGCGGGAGAAGGGGATCATGTCGCTGGAGCACGCGGTCCGGCGCCTGACCTTCGACTCCGCCACGGCCTTCGGGATCTACGATCGCGGCCTCGTGCAGCCGGGCATGGCCGCCGATCTCGTGGTCTTCGACCCCGACACCGTGCGCCCGTGCAAGGAAGACGTCGTCCACGATTTCCCGAGCGGCGGCTGGCGGATGCGCGAGCTGGCCGAGGGCATCCACTACACCGTGGTCAACGGCGAGGTCCTGCTGGAGAAGGGCGAGCACACGGGCACCCATCCCGGCCGCGTGCTCCACAACGCCCGGTATCAGGTTGCGCGAGGCTGAGACGACGTAAGGTCAGGGCTGAGGCGGCGTCCGGTAGCGGGGAGACTACCCGGCAGACAGCGCGTGCCGGAGGCGGCTATGGGTGAGGGAGCGGGCTGCGTTCGTGGTCGGGTGGCGAGCAGCCTCGTCCTGCTGACCGTCCTCCTGGTCATCGGCACCGCGAGCGCCCAGCCTCGCAACATCGGCGTGCAGCCGGCGGCTGGCAGCGCGACGGCCGCGGCCGGCTACGGCGAGTCGTGGGCGGTCGTCATCGGGATCAACGCCTACCGCGTGGAGCGCGTGCCGAAGCTGCGTTACGCGGTGAGCGACGCCCGCGCGGTCGAGAGCGCGCTGCGCGGCCAGGGTTTCCGGCCCGATCGCATCGTCGTCCTCACCGACGCCGACGCCACGAAGGCCCGGATCGAGCAGGTGCTGGGCGACCGGCTGCGTGTGGAGGCCCGCAAGAACGACCGCGTGCTCGTCTTCTTCGCCGGGCACGGGATGACCATGAAGCTCCGCACCGGCGAGGACGAGGGCTACCTGCTCCCGGTGGACGGCGACCCGTCGGCGCTCTATTCCACGGCCATCAGCATGTCGGCGCTGCGCCAGATCTCGGACCTGATCCCCGCCAAGCACATCCTCTACGTCGTGGACGCCTGCTACTCCGGCTACGCCGTCTACAACCGCGCGGTGGCCGACGACCTCTTCGAGGAGATGACGAAGAAGCCGGCGATCCAGATCCTGACGGCCGGGCGCCAGGGTGATCTCGCCCAGGAGCGCGCCGGGCACGGCGTGTTCACCGACGTCCTGCTGCGCGGGCTCGGGGGCGAGGCGTTCGCCGGCAAGGGCTGGGTCGCGCTCGATCAGCTCGGGGTCTGGGTGCGCGAGCGGGTGTGGGCCGAGTCGAACCGCAAGCAGCTGCCCCAGTACGGCAACCTCTCGGGCGACGGCCAGTTCGTGTTCACCCGGGCCGGTGCGAAGCTCGCGGCGCTGCCGCCGGAGCCGGCGCCGCCGAGGCCGGCGCCGGGGATCACGACGGAGATCGAGCGGGAGTACGGCACGCTGGCCATCCGGGGCAAGCTCGCGGGGATCGAGGTCTGGCTCGACGAGCAGAAGGTGGGCGAGACGCAGGCCGGTGGCGCGCTGGTCCTACGCAACGTGGCGGCGGGGCCGCATCGGGTCAAAGGCGTCAAGGCCGGGCAGAAGGACTGGGAGCGCGCGGTCGAGGTGGCGGCCAACCAGCGCGCCGAGGTGATGATCGACATCGAGCCGCTGGGACCGGCGAAGACGCTCCGGACCGAAGACGGCGCGGAGATGGTGCTGGTCCCTGCGGGCGAGTTCACGATGGGGAGCACGCAGCAGGAGGTGGACCGCGCTGTCGAGGAGTGCAAGCGCGACGGGCTCGCAGAAGCGACGTGCAAGGAGTGGATGGGCCGCGAGCTGCCACGACACCGGGTGAGTCTCGATGCGTTCTACATCGACCGCTACGAGGTGACGAACGCGCTTTTCGAGCGCTTCACACGCGCCACGAGCCATCAGACGACAGCGGAGCGCGAGGGTGACGGATGGGCCTGGCAGCAGAAGGACGGCAAGTGGCAAGGGGTGAAGGTGAGCGGCGCGGCCTGGCGAGCGCCGAACGGGCCGGGGACAGCGGCGCCGTCGGATCATCCTGTCGTGCAGGTGTCGTGGCACGACGCCGACGCATATTGCCGGTGGGCCGGCAAGCGGCTCCCCAGCGAGGCCGAGTGGGAGAAGGCCGCGCGCGGCACGGACGGCCGGCGTTACCCGTGGGGCGAGGATTGGGACTCCGCGAAGGCCAACGGCGCCATGACGGTGAAGGCCACGCGGCCGGTCGGCTCGTATCCGGGTGGCGTCAGCGCCTACGGTGTCCACGACATGGCTGGCAACGCGGCAGAGTGGGTCGCCGACTGGTTCGACGCTTCGTATTACCAGCGTAGTTCTGAACGGAATCCCCAGGGTCCCACCTCGGGTGAGCGCCGCGTCCTGCGCGGCGGATCCTGGTACTACAGCCCGATCCTCCTGCGGACGGCGAACCGCTACTACAGCACGCCGGGCAACCGGTTCAGCCTCATCGGGTTCCGCTGTGCGAGGGGGGCATCTTAGGCCGTTGAGTTCTGAATTCTGGTTTCTGAATTCTGATCCGGGACGGGGCGCGTGAAGAGCCACGCCAACCTGTGGCCGCGCATCACGTCGTTCGAGAATCTCTACGAGGCGTTCCGCCGGGCGCGCAAGGGCAAGCGGTGCCGCGCCGACGTCGCCGCGTTCGAGTTCGACCTCGAATCGAACCTGCTCACGCTCCAGCGGGAGCTGCTGACCGAGACCTACCGTCCCGGGGGCTACCGCAACTTCGTCGTCCGCGAGCCCACCGAGCGCACAATCAGCGCCGCGCCCTTCCGCGACCGCGTCGTGCACCATGCCCTCTGCCGCGTCATCGAGCCGCTGTTCGACCGTGTCTTCGTGCCGCACTCATTCGCCAACCGGACCGGCAAGGGGACCCACCGCGCGATGGACCGGTGCCGATCGTTGATCGGTCGGTACCGCTATGTGCTCAAGGCTGACGTCTCGAAGTTCTTCCCCAGCGTGGATCACGAGATCCTCTACGCGCTGCTGGTGAAGCGCGTGCGGGACGCGCCCGCCAGCCGACTCATGCGGTTGATCCTCGACAGCGGCGCCGGCGTCCTGGCCGACGAGTACCGGATGACGTGGTTTCCCGGCGACACCTTGCTGGGTCCGCTGGGCCGCGCCCGCGGGATCCCGATCGGCAACCTCACGAGCCAGTTCTGGGCGAACGTGTACTTGCACGAGCTGGACCGATTCGTCGTCGGAAGCCTCGGCCGGGACGCTTACGTGCGGTACGTGGACGATTTCCTCGTCTTCGGCGATGACAAATCGAAACTCCACGAGCTGCGCTGCCGGATCGAGGAGTTTCTGGCCACGCTGCGGCTGACGCTGCATCCAAGGAAGACGCGGGTGTTCCCGGTAACCGCCGGCGTGCCCTTCCTCGGATTCGTGCATTATCGCCGCCACGTCCGCCTGAAGCGGGACGGGGTGAAGCGTTTCGTGCGGCGGATGCGTCGGTACCAGCGAGCCTTCGCGGAAGGAGGGCTGCCCGTCCCGCGCCTGACCGCCTCGATCCAGAGCTGGATCGCGCACGCCTCCTACGGCCACACGTTCCGCCTGCGCGCGGCGCTGCTCTCGCGCTGCGCGTTCTCGCCGGGGCCGTGACCAGCGAGTCGCCGGCGTTCGTAAAGATCTACGACCTGCTCAAATGGCTGCTGCCGGCGACGGCGAAGTTCCCGCGCCAGCAGCGCTTCGTCCTCGCGCGGCAGATCGAGGAGGCGGCGTTCGGGCTTCACCGGGCCTTGCTCCGCGCGGTCGACGACGGCAGGCCCGCGCTCACGGAGGCCGACCGCGAGCTGGCGGCCCTGCGCGCGTATCTCCGGCTCGCGTGCGATCTGCGCTTCTTCAGCGTCAACCAGTACGAGCACGCCGCCCGGCTCGTGGACGAGCTGGGCCGGCTGATCGGCGGCTGGAAGCGCCGCGCCGCCGATCCGACCACGGCACCGGCGGCCTCACGAGGCCGTAGTGTGGGGGTGGGCTACCGTCCTGCGCGGCGGATCCTGGAACAACAACCCGATCAACCTGCGGACGGCGAACCGCAACAACAACACGCCGGACAACCGGAACAACAACATCGGGTTCCGCTGTGCGAGTGAGTCTGCGATTCCGGCCGAGACGCCGTCCCTCCACGGAGGGTGGCTACGCCGGGAAGATGACCCCCAGGCCCGCTCCGGGCCGGCGGTGACGCCAGCCGAAGAGATCCACCCGCGGGAGCCGGTCAGTAGGCGCCAGCGCCGACCGCCGGCTCCTGTCACTTCCGGAGAAGCGCGAGCACCTCGCCCTTGAAGTCCTCGAAGTCGCCGAGGCGCTGGGAGACGACGTCGAACACCATCCGGTCGTTGACGCGGCCGTATTCGTGGACGAGCAGGTTACGCAATCCCTTCATGCGCCGGAGGGTGTCGGCGAGCGGCTCCGAGATGGCATGGCCGCGGCGGAGCTTCTCGAACAGGTCGTCCTCCTCGCCGGGAAGCCCGAGGCGTAATCCTGTGACGAGCAGGGCGCAGACGTCCAGCACGGCTTCGACCGCGATGTGCAGCAGGCGCTCGCACGCTCGCCTCGCGGCGGTCTGCTGGTAATCCTCGTACCGCCCGGGCACGACCGAACGGAGCTCGCCGAGGTAGCCGTGCAGCTCGTCGAGCTTGGCGAGCACGCGGTCGCGGTCAATCACGGGCGACTGCGTCGAGGTACCGGCGCTGGATGGGGCGGAAGTACTCGAAGGCGCGGGCCGTGCGCGCGGCCAGCGCGTAGAGGGCGTCCTCGTCTCGCACGAAGAGGACCACTCCTTCCTTGAGGACGCGACTCCGGATGTGGAGCGGCAGCTGCTGGAAGATCGAGAGGTCCACCTCAGGCTCGGACAGGTACTCGAGGCGCTTGCGGACGGCTGCCTCGGCCGCGGCGGCACCCGGTGCGAGCGCGAGGCAGACGTCGATGTCGGAGCGGGGGCCGACGTCGCCGCGAGCGTGGCTGCCGAAGAGGATCACGGCGAGGACGTCGCTATCGCGCGCTGCGCGCGCGACGAGCCGGCGGACGGCGGGGTGCGAGAGCGGATCCATGGTCTGCATGATACCCGGCGCAGAGGCACGCTGCTCGGGGACCGGTCATTGATCCATCGGTAAGGCCGCGCCCATCCGCGTAAGGTCTAACGGGCGCGTAGAGGGGCCGCGGCGAGCGAATGCGAGCCAGCGGTCCGATCGAAACAGGATCGAACGCGTTGTTAGACCCAAGACCTCTCACCCGTGATAAGGTCCCGACTTCCCTACAGCTACGAGATACGTAAGAAATTCTCGCCCAGCGATTGTGATGAACACGCGCGAATCCCGCTCGAGGACGAGATTGAAGATACGCAGGAAGCCGAGCCAGCGATCGAACGGCTGATTCTCATACCACGATGGATAAGCCGCTTTTGCAGCCTCGTAGAACGGGAACAGATCCGCAACATCAGCGCCGTCCTCGCGGGGGTTGAGGTATTGAAGGCAGGCAAGCTGGGTCGGCGGCGCTTTCAATCTTCCGGTCCTTCAAGTCCTTCACGATCAGCGTTTCAGCCTCGACGATAAGCGGGTTATCAAAACTCCGGAAGAATTCCTCGACGCCCTTCTTCTCTTCGGTCGGCTGGGCAGGCTGAGCATCGAATGTTTCGAGCCCACCCTTGCCGACTCTCCTCGTTCGGCCGATGAGCGTAGCCAGCGGCCCACGAAACACGAGGATCGCGACCAGGGCAATGTGGCTCTTCTGGCTTTCTTGCCACCGATAGCCCTCACGGCGAGGGCGGCTCCGCCAGACGACCGGACGAACCATGCACTTTCCGCTTGACACCCTGGCCAGGGGGAACGGCGGTCGGTCGCCTGGGCCAGCCAGACGGGGCCCCAGAAGCCCGCCGGGGCGCGCCCATGATGGTCCGCGCGCCGCACCCAAAACAAATCAATGGTGCCGTCGAGATCGCCGGGCCTGGACGCGTCCGCGGGGCTCCGAAAACGGGGTGTAGAGTCGCCCCAGCACCAGGGGGCTCGCCATGGAGATGCTCGCGCCCACCGTCGTCGCCACCCTGGAACCCGCCGCCGCCCTGGACCGGCTCGGCGACGAGATCGCCGAGCTGTCGGCGCACCTCGATGCCGCCAGCGCCCGTCTGCTCGCCCTGATC
>JACQFL010000027.1 GCA_016200085.1 Candidatus Rokuibacteriota bacterium
GCCTTGTCGGCACCTTCCGGAAGCCTCGGAGGCCATACCGCCAATAGGGGCCCTGAGCTTGAGAGAAGCAATCGCGGCCCTTTTGGCCCCGGGATCTCGGGAGAGCACCCTGAACTACCCACTCCAAACCCGGATGAACCCTCTTTGTTTTGGGGAGTCCCGGGCCAGAATATTGGTGGTGGAAACGGGACGGGGTGAGGCATTGGTACCGCAATCTGGAGCCCCAGGGGATCGACCCATCGCGTTGGAGCGTTTCCGACGTAGGGATAGGGGTTGCTGTCCTGGGTGAGGCAGGCAATCGGATCCTCGCTGACAAATCGCTGGAGCACAGGACTGTAGTACCGCGCCCTGTAGTAGTACAGCCCGGTTTCATCCGCTTCCCGGCCAGTGAAGCCGAAGTGGTTGGTGGTGGCGGCGCCCACACTCATGGCGGTTCCGAAGGGCGCGTACGTATACGTGGTGTCACCGGCGCCGGTCGTGTCGGCCAGAGTGATCACCGAGCCGAGCGCATCGGCAAGATAGAACTGGGTGCCGCCGTTCTGCGCGAGCGGTTCATCGAGGGGCGGTCCCATCAGGTAGTCCGTCAATCCATTGGCTGTGAGGGTACTGAGGATGTCGCGACCGTCGTAGGCGTAGGCGGTCGTGACCCCGTTGACGGTCTTGCTGACGCGGCGGCCGAGGCCGTCATAACCGAAGCTCGCCGTCAGCCCATCGCCTCTCGTCAGACTCATCAGACGGTCCTGGGCGTCCCAGAAGAGCGTCGTACCCTGGTTGTCCGGGAGGGTTTGAAGGTTGCCGTTGGCGTCAAACGTCATGGTTGACGCCCCGAACTGGGTCTGACGGTTCGCCGCATTGTAGACCGCCCCACTGACCGAGTCGGGCAGCAGCGTGCGCGCGAGCGAGCCCCCGACGGCGATCGGGTTGCCGGCGGCATCGTAGGTGTAGGTGAGGTCGCCGTACGCCGCCCCGTTGCGGGAGTGGGTGAGGCCGATGAGCTGGGAGGCGGGGTCATAGTTGTACGTGGTGCTGACGCCTTGCGAGGGCGTGGGGGCGGTCACGGTCCGCGTGGAGCGGCGGCCCGCGGGGTCATACGTGAAGCTGGCCACCAGGCTCCCGCCGGGGATGGGCCGGGTGATGTGCTTGAGGTTGGAAGCTTCATCCCAGTCGTAGGTGGTGGCGTTCATCGTGAGCCGTCGGCTGGTGAGGTCGTAGGTGGAGCTGACGCTCCCGAGCGCGGTGATCTGGGTCACCAGGCGATCCAGGACGTCGAAGTCGTTGACGACCGAGGTGACTACTGGACCGGGCCGGGTCTCGACCACGCTGGTCAGCCGATCGACCGGGTCCCAACTGTAAGCCGTGACGGTACCATCAGCCCAGGTGGCCATGGACGGGCGATTCATCGCGTCGTAGTCGAACCGGTTCGTTTGGTTCTTGCGATCGACGCGAAGAGTGAGGTTGCCGAGGGGGTCATAGGTGAAGTGCTCGCTGGCGTTGACTGGGTCCGTGCGCGTCTGGACGCGGTCCATGACGTCGTAGGTGTAGGTGGTGGTGCCGCCGCGGGCGTCGGTGACGGTGCGGCGATTGCCGTTGGCATCGTAGCTGAACCGCGTGGTGCCTCCGAGGGCATCGGCGACTGCGGTAAGGTTATCCAGGGCGTCATAGTCGAGCCGCGCGACGTTGCCGAGCGGATCGACGGACTGCACGAGACGGGAGGCGACGTCATACGCACGGGTCATCGTGTTGTTGAGGGGGTCGGTGATCGTCGTCAGGTTGCCGTTGGCGTCGTAGGACAGGGACGTGGGGAGGGTGCCCCCTGGGATCGTCACGGTCTTGAGCTGGCCCGAGCTGTCATATGTCAAGGTCCACGGCGGGCCGAGGCGCGGATCCGTCACGGTGAGGAGATTTCCGTGCCCATCGGGCGTGCCGGCGGTGGTGTGGTTGAGTGGATCCGTCACGCTCGTGAGCTGGTTGTAGACGGGGTCGTAGGCGTAAATCCACGGGTTGGTGGTGTTCCCCGGATCGAAGTACTGCCTCACGTTCCCCACGGCATCGTAGGTCGCACTCTGGACCCGGCCGAGGGGATCAGTCACGGCCGTGATGAGGTTCGTCGCATCGCGCGTGGCGACGAGTGCCCCCCCGTCCGGGCGGGTGATCGAGGTCAGGAACCCATCGCCATTGAACGTGTACGCCGTCCGGTTATTCCGCGGATCGACGACGATGGTGCTCACCACGGGGCCGGTGGTGACGGGCGTGCCGCACGGCAGGCCGGGGAAGGCCAAGACGATGGGGTCCGGCACCGGGACCGTGAACGTGACGGGCGCGGGTCCCCCGGGGAACGTGACGGTCGTGACGCCGGCGTTCACCAGGCTGCCTTGGCCCGAGGGCAGCGGGAGCGATGGCGGGACCACGCTGAGCACATAGGGAGGCGGCCCATTGCCGACGCGCCACGGTGGATAGAACCCCGGCGGCACCGTGGGCGTCATCGCGTCCCGGATGTCCGTGGTGATGTAGTGGAGTTGCCACACCCCGCCGTCGGCCTGCTCCTGGAGACACACCCGCCCGTTGACGTCGTAGACGTTGCGGAGATAGGTGATCCCGCGCGGGTCCGTGATCGCGGTGATGCGGTTCTGGCCGTCGTAGTCGTAGCGCGTGAGGCCCCCGTTGGCGTCGACGACGCCGATCAGGCGGCTGGCTGCGTCGTACCGATACTCCACGGTGCGGCCGAGCGGGTCGGTGATCCAGGTGACCTTGGCGAGCGGATCGTAGACGTCGTTGATATAGCCGCTGAAGGTGAAGCCGCGCCCGGAGGGCTCCCGCACGCTGGCGATGTTCCCGCCGAAGCCGGTGCGCGTGAGGGTGATCGTGTTGCCATTCCGATCGGTGATGCCGTTCTGGTAGCCGAGGGGGCTGAAGGTGTGGGTGAGCCCGTCCTTGAAGCGCAGGGCGTAGCCCTGGGCCGTGGTCGTGATCCGGGCCCCGCGGTAATAGGGAATGGTCGCGTTCACCCAGGCGCCGTCGGGCTGGGGCAGGAATTTCACCACGGCATTGCCGCGGACGATGAGCGTGACGCTGGTATCGGTCTCGAGGCGGAGGAAGTCGTTGTAGCGCTCGAAGGTGGTGTCGAGGCCCGTGATGCCGGCCTGGTTGCCGCCCGAGGCGTAGTAGCGCTGGATCGCCATGGGCAGGCGCCCGGCGAACGCCAGGTCCGTCTTGCGCACGATGAACTGGCCCGTGAGGAGGTCGACGGGGTCGACGGCGGTTGCGCCGGCGCTCGGGGGCGTGGAGGACGAGCCCTGACGGGCCTCAGCCAGCGCGGTGGCGCCACAGCAGAACTTGGGGATCCCTGCGCCGGGATCGGTGGCGATGGTGGCCCCGTCAGCGCTCACCGTCGCGGTGCCCGCCATGCGCCAATCATTGGGGGCCTGCCCGGGGATGGGCGACTCGTCGTAGTACCAGAGCTGGGCCTTGGCCCCCGGCGCCAGGCCGAGGTCGTTGGGGGCCTGGAACGGGACCGGGTGGGCCGGCACCCCGCCGCCGATCTTGCCGAAGTAGAACATGTAGACGGTCTTCACCCGGAGAGTTGGCGGCAGCGGCGTGATGGGCAGCCGATTGATCGGCACCGTGCGGATCGAGACTTTCGTGGCCGCCTGCCCGTCCCAGCCCATGATCGAATTGGTGGCGTCGATGGTGAGCTGCACGCCCGGCAGCGCGGGGTCGGTCGCCACCGTGTCGGTGCCCGGGTCGATCCTGGTGAAATTGTAGTTCTGCTGCACGTGCAAGTACGGCACGAACGGCAGCGGGTTGGTCTGGTTGGCGACGATGGTCACCGTGACCGGGATGGTCGGGTAGTGCTGATCCGCGGAGGGGCTGGCCGGATCCCCGTCGATGAGGACCACTTGCGAGCCCGTGGGCGGGTTGAGGAAGAGGAAGTTGCCCCCGGCGTCCGTGGAGACGAAGGTGCTCCCGATGCGGATGGCCACGTTCTGGAGGGGCACGCCGTTGGTGTCGAGGACCCGGCCGACGAGGGCCGTCTGCCCGGCCGCCACCACGGTCAGGCTGCCGGTGGCGGTATGGGTGACGACGCTGCCGTCGGTCGTCGTCGTCGCCGTGACCGTAAAGGTCGCCGTCCCGAGCGCGGCGCTGCTGGTCGTGGTGAGCACGAGCGCGGCGGCTTGCCCCGGCGCCACGGTCGGCGGCGCGAACGTTCCCGTGACTCCGCTCGGCAGCCCGCCGACTGTCAGCGCGACCGCGCTGGTGAGATTCGCCGTCCCTGTCGGCGTCACGGTGAAGCTCGTCGTGCTGCCCTGCAGGACCTGGGTCGCGGCCGGCGCGATGGCGAGCGAGAAATCCTCCGTGACCAGGGTGAACGGGCTGGGGCTCGTGGCCGTGCCGTAGGGGGTGGTCACACTCACCAGCCCCGAGGTCATGCCGGGCGGCGCGGTCGTGGTGATGGCCGTCGCCGTGCGTGACTGGATCACCGCCGGGGTGCCGTTGAAGGCCACCGCGATCGGGGTGAAGCCGAAGGCGAAGCCCGTGATGGTCACGGGCGTACCGATGCGCCCGCTCGCGGGCGTGAGCCCGGTAATGGCCGGGATGAAGCTCACGGTGAAGCTCCGCGTGGCCGGGGTGGCATCCTCGTTGCCCGCCAGGTCGCGGGCCTTGACGTCGAAGGTGTGGGCCCCCACGGCGACGTTCGTGAGCGTGGCGCTGGTGGTGCCGCTGAAGGCGCTCCACGCCCCGCCGTCCAGGCGCCAGGCGAAGACGAGGTTGCCGACCGGCGTGAGATTGTCGGTGCCCGTGAAGATGAAGGTCACCGTGGGATCGGCGATGGTGCCGACCGGCCCGGCGGTGATCTGGGTGTCAGGCGCGGTGTTGTCGATGAGCACCACGCGCGTGACCGGGGCGGGGGCGGTGCCGGCCCGGTCGGTCGCCTGCGCCGTCAGCGTGGTCGCCCCGTCGGGGAAGGTGGTCGTGGCCCACGCGGCCGTGCCCGTGACGCTCGCGGCTGGCGGGGGAGGCGACAGACTGGTGCTGAGGGTCGAGGCCCCGGCGATCAGCGTGAGGGTGGCCACGCCGCTGCCGCTGTCGGTGGCCTGGGCCTGCACGGTCACGGTCTGGCGCACCCAGGCATTCGCGGCCGGCTGCAGGAACGCCAGCGTGGGCGCGGTGGTGTCCCGCCACTCGATCGCCCC
>JACQFL010000035.1 GCA_016200085.1 Candidatus Rokuibacteriota bacterium
ACCGGGTCGATGGACAGCCCGATCGGCTGGACCTGGCGCTGGTCGAACTCCGGCTTCAGCTTCGCCACGTACCCGAGCTCCGTCGTGCACACCGGCGTGAAGTCGCGCGGGTGGGAGAAGAGGATGGCCCAGCTGGTGCCGATCCAGTCGTGGAACTTGATCGGCCCCTGGGTCGTGTCGGCCGTGAAGTCGGGGGCGATGTCACCGAGTCTGAGGCTCATGGGGATCTCCTTCTCATCGAGGTCGAGCCCCACGATCTTAATTCTTGACAATGTCGATTGACAATATGTATTTTTGCCCATGTGCCCGACCCACCACGGACTTCCAGCGACCACTGCCCGGTCTGCCGGGAGCGAATGATCGTGCGCGGCGGGCTGGAGGTCGTGATCCGGAACGCGATCTTGAAGGTCGAGACGCCGACGGGCCGGGTGACCGCGAAGTGCGCGCGCTGCAAGGCGTGGCGGGAGGTGCCCCTCCGCTACGTCGGCTGAGCCGACCGGACGGACTGGGAGCGGACCCAAGGCGGAAGTCGCAGTCGAAGACAGGAGCCGGGTGAGCGGCGATGCCGTTCATCCGGCTTTCGTGTTTTCAGGAGGCCTACGGTGACACACGCGGGCGAGACGAAGGCGCAGCGGATCGAGCGGCTCAAGCGCGAGCTCAATCCGTGGGAGGCGTACGACGAGATCGTGCGCTTCGCCCGCGAGGGCTGGGAGGCGATCCCGCCCGAGTGGCTCGGCACGTACTTCCGCTGGTGGGGCATCTACACCCAGGGCGATGGCGTCGGCGCCGTCGGCGGCCGTGGCGGCGAGGGCAAGGCCACGCGCCACTTCATGCTCCGCGTGCGGGTGCCCAATGGCGCCATCCGCGCGCACCAGCTGCGCGCGCTCGCGGATCTCGCCGAGCGGCACGCGCGCGGGATCGCCGACATCACCGTGCGGCAGAACTTCCAGCTCCACTGGATCGGGCTCGAGGCGCTCCCCGAGGTCTTCCAGGCGCTCTGGCGCAGCGGGCTCACGAGCATGGGCTCGTGCGGGGACGTGACCCGCAACGTGACCGGCTGCCCGCTCGCCGGCGTGGACGGCGAGGAGCTGGTCGACGCCTCGCCGCTCGTGCTCGCCGCCACCCGGATGCTCAATGGCGCGCCGGAGTTCTACAACCTGCCGCGCAAGTACAAGGTGTCCATCGCGGGCTGCCGGGCGTGGTGCTCGTATCCGGAGATCAACGACGTCGGCGTGACCGCGCTGCGCCACCCGGCCACGGGGGAGGTGGGCTTCACCGTGCGCGTCGGCGGCGGGCTCAGCACCGATCCGCGCTTTGGCGACGGGCTCGGCGCCTTTGTCCGCTCGCACCAGGTGCTCCCCGTGGTGCGGGCGATCTCCGAGGTCTTCCGCGATTCGGACGTCCTGCGCCAGCACCGCGAGAAGGCGCGCCTGAAGTTCCTCTTCCTGCATCACGGCTGGACGGCGGAGCGCTTCCGGGCCGCCGTCGAGGCGCGGCTCGGCTTCGCCCTCGACGACGCCCCGGGCGAGACGCTGCCGCCCGACGACGTCTACCGCGACCACGTTGGCATCCATCCCCAGCGCCAGCCCGACCTCTGCTGGGCTGGCCTCGCGGTGCTGCGGGGACGGCTCACCCCCGCCCAGATGCGCGCGGCCGCCGATCTCGCCGACCGTCACGGCAGCGGCGAGCTGCGCGCCACGACCATGCAGAACCTGCTCGTGCTCGACGTCCGCCGCGAGCGCGTCGGCGCGCTCGCGCGCGAGGCCGAGGCCGCCGGACTGCACCTCGGCGGCTCGCCGTTCCACCGCGGCACCATCGCCTGCACGGGCTCGGAGTTCTGCAAGCTCGCGCTGACGGAGACCAAGGCCTTCGCCCGCGATCTCGTCGCCGATCTCGAGGCGCGCCTGCCCGGCTTCGAGGAGCACCTCAAGATCCACGTCACGGGCTGCCCCAACTCGTGCGGCCAGCACTGGATCGCCGACATCGGCCTCGAGGGCAAGAAGCTCAAGGTGGGCGATGCGCTGGTCGACGCGTACTACGTCTGCGTCGGCGGCGCCGTGGGCCGCCACCAGGCGATGGCGCGGCCCGTCGGGCTCCGCGTGCCCGCCGCCGAGGTTGCCCCCGCCGTCGAGCGCCTGATCCGCGCCCACCTCGCCGAGCGGCGGCCGGGCGAGACGTTCCGCGCGTTCTGCGCGCGGCACCGGGACGACGAGCTGCGCGCCTGGCTGGCCGGCGCGCCCGTCGTCGCCGTGGCGCGCGACCCGGCGGGCGGGCTGCTCACCGGCGTGGAGTGGTAGGGTGGCGTACTTTCCCCTCTTCGCGGATCTCTCCGGCCGCGCCTGTCTCGTGGTCGGCGGCGGTCCCGTGGCCGAGCGCAAGGTCGACGGCCTGCTCGCGGCCGGCGCCGTCGTGACCGTCGTCAGCCCGCGGCTCACGCGGCGACTGGCCCGCGCGGTCGCCCGCGCCCGCGTGCGCCATCTCCGCCGGCGCTACCGGCGAGGGGACGTGGCCGGCGCCACGCTGGCCTTCGCGGCCACGGGCGACCCCCGCGTCGACGGCGCGGTGGCCGCGGAGGGCCGGCGCCGCGGGGTCTGGGTGAACGTGGCGGACGTCCCCGCGCGCTGCGACTTCATCCTGCCGTCGATCCTGCGTCGCGGCGCCCTCACCGTCGCCGTGAGCACGGGCGGAGCGAGCCCCGCGGTCGCGCGGGCGGTGCGCGAGCAGCTCGAGCGCTCGCTCACGCCTGCCCACGGCGCGCTGGTCGAGATCGCGGGCGAGGTTCGGCGCGTCCTGCGCGCACGCGGGCGGCGGCCCGGCGCCGCACGCTGGCGCGGCGCGCTGCCGGAGGCGCGGCGCCTGCTCGCGGGTGGCCGGCGCGACGAGGCCCGGCGCCGGCTCGCGCGCCGGCTGGGGCTCGCCTCGTGAGGCGCGGCAGCGTCGCGCTCGTCGGCGCCGGGCCCGGCGATCCCTCGCTGCTCACCCTGCGCGGCCGCCGCCTGCTGCGCCGGGCCGACGTCGTGGTCTACGACCGCCTGGTGAGCCCCGCCGTGCTGGCCCACGCCCCCGCCACCGCGCGCCGCATCTTCGCGGGCAAGGCCTGCGGCGATCACGCGCTGCCCCAGGGCGAGATCAACGCGGTGCTCGTCGAGCAGGCGCGCCGCGGCGCGCGCGTGGTGCGGCTCAAGGGAGGCGATCCGTTCGTCTTCGGGCGCGGCGGCGAGGAAGCCGAGGCGCTCGCCGCCGCCGGCGTGCCGTTCGAGATCGTGCCGGGGGTGAGCGCGGCCGTCGCCGCGCCCGCGAGTGCCGGCATCCCGCTGACGCACCGGGGGCTCGCCTCGTCGTTCGCGGTCGTCACGGGCCACGAGGATTCGCGCAAGGCCGGCGCGCGCGTGGACTGGCGGGCGCTGGCCGCGGGGGTCGACACGCTCGTCGTGCTCATGGGGCTGCAAGCGCTGCCGCGGATCGCGAGCGAGCTCGTGGCCGGGGGCCGGGCCGGGTCGACCCCGGTGGCGCTCGTCGCGGCCGGCACGACGGCACGCGAGCAGGTGGTCGTCACGACGCTGGCCGGAGCCGCGGCGGCCGCCGCGCGCGCGCGGCTCGAAGCGCCAGTCACCATCGTCATCGGCGATGTGGTGCGGGTGCGCGCGCGGCTCGCGACGCTCGGCGCCGCGCCCGTCAGGCGGCGGCGGCAGCGCCGCCGCCGCGCGCCGGCGTCCGTGGTATCACCGACGGCGTGAGATCCGGCCTCGCCCGGTTGCTGCCGGCCATCATCGTGCTCGTCGTGGCGACGGCGGCCGCCGAGGACGCGGGCCGGCGGATGCTCGACGAGGGACAGACGCACATCCCCGAAGGCACCCGCGCCACCTACAAGCACTTTCCCCCGACGTCGGGGCCGCACTGGCCGACGTGGGCCGCGTATGGCCTCCATCCGGAGCCGCTGCCGCCCGAGCTGTGGGTGCACAACCTGGAACACGGCGGGATCGTCATCCTGTACCACTGCGCCCAGCCGTGCCCCGAGCTCGTCCGGAGCCTCGCCGAGGCCTACGAGACGTTTCCCAGGGGCAAGTACGGCACGGTGAAGCTCGTGGTCTCGCCGAACGCGCGGCGGCGCAGGCCGATCGCCGTCCTGGCCTGGACGTGGATCGACGAGATGCCCGCCTTCGATCGCGCCCGCCTGCTGCGCTTCTACCAGGCGCACGTCGACCAGGGTCCCGAGGACGTTCCGTGAGTCCGGAGGTGGGTGGGTCGGGGCGGCGTGCCGGCGCCGGCTGACTGTGACGCTCGAGCGCGCGGCCGCGGAAGCGCGTCGTGCGTGGCGGCGTCGCCACCCGTACCCAACGGCGCCGGCACGCCGCCCCGACCCACCCACCTCCGGACTCAACGCTCGGCCATCACGTTCTTGATCTTTCCAGGGAGGGGGCCCGAGCGCCGGCTTGGCCGGCGCAATCCGGCTCTGGCGCGCGTCAATCCTATCGGCGACGCGGTGGGGGGTATCGGGGGGAGCGGTGGTCGCTCCCCCCGATGTTCAATCAGACGAAGGCGTCGCGGCCGCGCTGGTACGTCCGCTGCTGCTGGGCGGGATTCCGGTTGACGAACGGCCGGCCCACCATCGGGTGCGTCATGCTGCGCACCTCGTGCTCGACGGTGAAGAGCACCGTGCCGCTGTCGAGGTCCACGATGTCCTTGAAGCGGTACTGGTAGTCGTTGCTCTCCTCGGACACGATTCCCCGCTCGACCATCTTCCGGTGCGGGCCGGAGAAGTCCGAGATGTAGATCGCGATGTGGTGCCCGTCGTACGGCGTGAGCTGGTCGGACTCGCGGAAGGTCAGCGTCTGCACGTTCCCGGCCACCACACGCGCCGCCCGGCCCTCGCCGTCGTCGACGACGCCGGCGGGCGCATCGAGGACCTCGCGGTAGAAGCGCGCGATGCCCTCGGCGTGGCCGCGCGCGACCGGGAAGTCGACGTTCACGATGCCGAGCGTCCAGTCCCGATACTCCGGCCCGGGCGCATGGCAGCGGTAGCGGTTGCCCCAGGGGCACGTGACCATCACGGTCTTGCCCTCGTCGACGCAGGAGAACTTGGTGCCCGCCAGCCGCTCCTTCACCGACGCCAGGCGCGTCTTGAGCGCCTCGAGGTCGGGGAGCACGACGTCGCTGTGGCCGGGGAACGCCTGCGCGTTGCCCGTCGGCATGTGGATCTGGGTCAGGCCGATGTTGATCCACATGTTCTCGAGCCCGACCATGAGGTACGGGTCGCGCGTGAACCCCATGCCGACCACGTAGAACGCCGTGGCGATCTGCTGGTCGGGCACACGCACGTTGAGGTGCTCGAGGTTGATGATGTTGCCGAGGTCCTGGGCGCTCCGGTCGAACTTGCCGTTCCGCATGGCGTTCTCCCTGTCCTGAGGGTTGCCAAAGAGTACCGCGGTCGCCCGCCGTACGCCAGAAGGCCGAAGCGGGGGCGCCTCAGGCCCTCTCGGCGATCTCCCGCATCTTGCGCATGGCGAGCACGCGCCGGCGGTTGGCCTCCGGCAGCTTGGAGACGTCCACCTCGGCCACGGTGAGGCCGTAGGCGGGATACGCCGGGATCTCGGCGTCCGCGGGGGCCGGCAGCGCGGCCTTCCGCTTGAAGGCGGCCTCGACGTACGGCGCCAGGGCCTCCTGCTTGCGCGCCAGGCGGCGCTCCTCGTCGGCCTTGAAGCCCGGCATCACGTCGCGGGCGAAGAGCTCGAGGGACTCGCAGATGTGCTCGTGGCGGTTCTTGCCGCCCTGCTGGATGAAGATGGTCTGGTCCACGCCGGCGTCCTGGAACGCGCGGAGCGTGGCGCGCAGATCGTCGGGGGTGCCGATGCAGCCGGTGCCGCCGCCCAGGATCTCGAGCCCGAGCTGCTCGCGCACGGCCACGAACTTGTTCCAGATGTTGGTGCGCCCCGGGGTGTGTCGGCCGAAGCTGTAGTGGTGGCCAAGCGCGAACTGGAAGAAGCGGAAGCCGTCGGTGCCGCGCCGCCGGGCCTCGTCGGCGTCGGGGTGACACGAGAACCCGGTGACCATCGCGATGTTGGGGTTGACGGCGTGGCCGATGGGCACGCACTCCCGCTTGAACGTCTCGTAGTAGTCGTCGATCCAGTGGCGCGCCTCGGCGGGATCGATGAACGCGAAGGTCAGCGCGCCGAGGCCGAGCTGGGCCGCGAGGTGGATGGTCTCGCGGTTGGAGCAGGCGACCCAGATCGGCGGGTGCGGCTTCTGCACGGGCTTGGGCAGGACGTTGCGCACCGGCATCGAGAAGTACTTGCCCGCGAACCCCGGATAGGGGTCCATCACCATCATGCTGGCGACCTGCTCCACGCTCTCGCGCCACATCGCCCGCCGCTCGGCGGGATCGATGCCGAAGCCTTCCAGCTCGGCGCGCGAGGCCGACTCCCCCGTGCCCCAGTCCACGCGGCCGGCGGAGACGAGGTCGAGGGTGGCGATGCGCTCGGCCACCCGGGCCGGGTGGTTGTAGCTGGGCGGCATCAGCACGATGCCGTGACCGAGGCGGATCGTCTTCGTGCGCTGCGAGGCGGCGGCCAGGAAGACCTCGGGCGCGGAGGAGTGCGAGTACTCCTCGAGAAAGTGGTGCTCGACCTCCCAGGCGTAGTCGATGCCGAGCCGATCGGCGAGCTCGACCTGGTCGAGCGCCTCCTGGAAGAGCCGGAGCTCGCTGCCCTCGTCCCACGGACGGGGCAGCTGGTGCTCGTAGAAGATTCCGAACTTCATTGCGCGCGGCCTCCTTGTGATCCCGGGCATCGTAGCATCCCCACGCTCGCACCGTGCCGCCGGCGCGACAACGAGGCGTGGTTCCTGGCGCGCTTCGAGATGATCGCTGTCCTGGGCGAGCCTCGCCTGCCGCGGACCTCACGGTCATAGCCTGGCACGAAGCGCACCCTCGCTGGCCGGCCGTGACCGGGGCGGCCGATTTTGCCGCGGGCTCCGATTCTGCGCCAGGGCGCCGATCACAGGATCGGGGGAGGACCACCCGATGAACGTCTCGTCCGTGACCCCGGCGGCGCTGCCGGCGCCCCGGGAGCCGAAGCCCCAGCCGCCGCAGGGGCCTAGCCAGCCGGTGACCCCCGCGATCTATGCCGCGCGCGACGGACTGACCCGCGAGCTCGAGCGCTTCAACGAGGCCGCGGCGGATGTGTCGACGCCGGACGGCCAGGTGGCCCGCCTGGTAGTAAATCTCGAGGCGAGCGCGGCCGCCGCCACCGCGGACGTGCGAATCATCCAGCGCCAGCGCTCGCTCACCCGGACCCTCCTCGACGTCATCGCCTGACGCGCGCTACTCCTCGGCCAGGCGGTAGCCCACGCCAGGCTCCGTGATGAGGTAGCGCGGCCGCGCCGGATCCGCCTCCAGCTTGCGCCGCAAGTGCGCCATGTACACGCGCAGGTACTGGCCCTGCTCCGTCGCCCCCGGGTCCCACACGTCGTTGAGCGGTGATCGTCCCCTCCTCAAGCACTGAGGGATCAGCGGAATTCGTAGCCAGGCGAGACCTCGACCTCCATCTCGGCCGGCGAGGCGGGCCGGCCGTCGAACCAGACCGCGAGCTGCTCGCCGAGGGGCCGGCGGCGGTTGATCCGGACCGCGATGTTCCACTCGTCGTGGGCGCCCTTGCTGAAGGCGCTGCTCGCCCGGAGGGCGTAGAAGCGCACGAAGGCCCGCCGGCGTGCCGGATCGCCCGCGATGCGCTGGAGCTCGGGGTCCGCGGCCGCGCGCGCGGTCAGGTAGCGCTCCGCGCATCCGGTGACGTCCTCGCGGCCGCAGCCAAAGAACGCCCGCATGTCGCCGGGGCCGGTGAAGTGCATCACGTCGAAGTCCGCCCCCTGACCGTCGGCGCCGGCGAGCGCCGCTGTCCACATCACCATGTACTCCTCGCCGCCGGGCGCGCGGCCGTTCACCGCGGCGAGCTGGTAGCGGCCCGGGTCCAGGACCCACACCGCGGCGCCCAGCTCCTTCTCGAGCCGGGCCTTGACCGCGGCGCCGATGGCGATGTTCGTCTTCTCGTGGCCGCCGCCGCGCGGGCTGATCGGGGTGCTCGCGTAGATCACGAGCTTGCCCGCCTGGCGCTGGGCCCGGACGTCGGCGCGGATGGCCCCGAGCTGCGCCGCGACGACCGCGTCGAAGGCCGGATCGACGCAGTACCGCATGCCGACACTGGTCGTTGCGACGGTACGCGGGGCCGGGCAGTCGGCGGCGTCAGCGGCCGCGACGGTCAGCAGGAGTCCGGCGGCGGCGGTCACGAGGGTGAGACGCGATCGCATGGCTCAGCCTCCGATCACGCGGGATGGCGAGAGGGGAAGCTCGGCGCCCAGCGCGCCGAGCAGGCCGTCGAGCTCCTCGAGGGTGCCGGCGTCGAGCCCCGGCGTCGGGGGGCGCACGTACGCGGAGCGGATCCAGCCGCGGCGACGCAGGATCTCCTTCCGGATCCCGATGGACGTGCCCGGCACCGAGCCCGGCTGGCTCTCGTAGCGGATGAGCGGCAGCCAGCGCTGGAACCGCGCGCGCGCCTCGGCCCGGCGGCCCACGACGAAGTCCTCGCGGATCGCCCGCAGGGCCTCCGGGTAGGCGAATCCCGTCATGGTGCCGTCGGCGCCGCGCCCGAGCTCCTCGAGGAAGGACACGCCGCCGAGCCCGCCGAAGATGGGGACGCGCCGGGCCAGCGCCGCGCGCAGGCGCGTGATCTTGGGCGGGACCGGCGCCTCCTCCAGCTTGACCGCCTCGACGGCGGGCAGCTCGGCGCAGAGGCGCGCGATGAACGGGGCGGGCATCGTGACCTGCGTCGTCACCGGCTCGTCCTGGACCACGACGGGCAGCCGCGCGGCGTCCGCCACCGCGTGGTAGTACTCCGCGACGGCCTCGAGGTTCCTCGTGCCCGCCGGCGGGGCGATCATGACCGCGGCGGCCCCGTGCTCGCGCGCGGTGCGCGCGAAGGCGGCGGCGAGGTGGGTGCCGGGGGCGGACACCCCCACGGCGACGGGCACGCGCCCCGCGGCCTCCTTGACGACCGCGCCGACCACGCGCCGCCGCTCCTCGTCGGTGAGACGATGGGCCTCGCCCGCGATGCCCAGGATCGTGAGGCCGCTGACCCCGCTGGCCCGCGCGCACTCCACGAGACGGGGGAGGCCGTCCTCGTCGAGGGTGCCGTCGTCGGCGAACGGCGTGGCCATGATGTGGAAGACCCCCGACCAGTCGATCATCGCGGCCTCCATTTGTCGCCGTCGAAGACGACGCGCTATCATCGCCCACCTTCACCCCCAACGGGAGGATCGTCATGGCGCGCTGGGAGACCATCACCGTGGACGGGCAGCTGATGCGCGTGTACCTCGACGCCCCCGCCGGCGCGCGCCGCGCGCCCGCCGTCGTCGTGATCCAGCACGGACCGGGCGTCGACCGCTTCATCCACGACCGCGTCGAGCGGCTCGCCGCGCACGGCTACGTCGCCGCCGCGCCCGACCTCTACCATCGCCAACCCCCTGACGGCGACATGCTGACGCGCATCGGACGCTTGCATGACCCGGAGGTCGTGGCCGACGTCGACGCCACCGTCGCGCACCTGCGCGGCCGGCGCGAGCCCGAGGTCGCCCACGTCGGCATCATCGGCTTCTGCATGGGTGGCCGCGTCACCTATCTCATGGCGGTGTCGCGACCGGACACGTTCAGGGCGGCCGGCGTCTTCTACGGCGGCAACATCATGAAGCCGTGGGGTGAGGGGCCCGCGCCGTTCGACCTCAGCGCGAAGATCGCCTGCCCGGTGGCCGGCTTCTTCGGTGCCGAGGACGCCAATCCCTCCCCCGACGACGTCCGGAAGATCGACGCCGAGCTGAGCCGGCTGGGCAAGCCCCACGAATTCCACGCCTATGCCGGCGCCGGCCACGCCTTCCTGAATTTCACGAATCCGGCCACCTACCGGGAAAGCCAGGCCGCCGACGCCTGGGACAAGGCGCTCGCGTTCCTCGCCCGCCACCTGCAGGGAGCCCGATGAATCGCGAGGCGCTCAGGGCGAGGCTGTGGCAGGCGATCGATCGGCGGGCGGACGACATCGTCCGGATCGGGGAGCGGATCCGGAAGACTCCGGAGCTGGGGTTCAAGGAGACGAAGACGGCGGCGCTGGTCGATGAGACGATGCGGGGCCTCGGCCTCCCGACGCGCACCGGTCTCGCCATGACCGGCGTCCGCGCCGAGATCGAGGGCGGGCAGGGCGGCGGGCCGACGTTCGCGCTGATCGGCGAGCTCGACGCCCTCCGCGTGGCCGGGCACCCCGAGGCCGATCCCGTCACCGGGGCCGCGCACGCCTGCGGCCACAACGCGCAAATCGCGGGCCTGCTCGGCGCGGCCATGGCCCTCGCCGACACCGGCGCCATGCGGGAGCTCCCCGGGCGCGTCGTCTTCTTCGCGGTGCCCGCCGAGGAGGGCGGCGACCTCGAGTGGCGGGTGGAGCAGGCGCGGCAGGGACGGCTGGAGTTCTTCGGGGGCAAGTGCGAGCTGCTGCGGCTCGGCCAGTTCGACGACGTGGACCTCGCGATGATGATCCACACCACCCCGCGGCCGGAGGACGGCCGCGCGTGCGTGCCGCTGTCCAACAACGGCCGCTTCGGCAAGACCGCGCGCTTCGTGGGGCGCGCCGCGCACGCAGGCGGCGCCCCGCACATGGGCGTCAACGCGCTCTATGCCGCCCAGATCGCGCTGGCCGCGATCAACGCCGTGCGCGAGACCTTTCGCGACGACGACACCATCCGGGTCCACCCGATCCTCACCCACGGCGGCTCGCAGGTGAACGTCATCCCCGGCGAGGCGCGCATCGAGACGTACGTGCGGGGGCGGACGCTGGAGGGCATCCGGGACGCGAACGCGCGCGTCGACCGCGCCCTCCGGGCGGGGGCGCTCGCCCTCGGCGCGCGGGTGGAGATCGAGACGCTCCCCGGGTACCTGCCGCTGGCGTGCGACGCCACGATGGCGCGCATGTTCCGCGACAGCGCCACGAGCCTCGTCGGCGCCGAGCACTACCGCGAGATCGGCCACCGGACGGGCTCGACGGACATGGGCGACCTGAGCCAGGTGATGCCGGTGTTGCATCCCTACATGGGCGGCGCCCGGGGCACGGGGCATGCGGCGGATTACCAGATCAGCGACCCGCAGCTGGCGTACGTGGCGCCGGCCAAGGCGCTCGCGGCGATGGTGGTCGACCTGCTGGCCGACGGCGCCGGCGGCGCCCGCGAGGTGCTCGGGCGCGCGCGGCCCGCGATGACGCGGGAGAGCTACGTGGCCTTCCAGCGGAGCGTGGCCCGGCGCGAGGTGTTCGAGGGCTAGCGCAGGCAACTAGTTAAAAACTAGTCTCTTTGTCCCCGCTCTGAATCACTCCGCCCTCTCGCGCCATCCCAAGGCGCGGAGGGAGAGAACCATGATCGAGACACTGGCCGCGATGCTGATCACCGGCACCCTGGTCCTGGCCCCGCTCGCGTGGCGTGCCTGGCGCGATCGCGCGGAGGAGCACGCGCTGGCGGTGCGCGCCGACGTGCACAACGCCGTGGTGCGCGCGCTTCACGGCGAATCGCTCGTCGCCGTCGACGTGGAGCCTGCCACGCCGTGGCACGGCGAGCGCGTGGTGCTGTCGACACCCTCGGGCTGGGCCACGCTCCTCGAGCAGGTGTGGCCGCGCGTGATCGAGCGCGTGCCGCCCGGCGCCGAGCTGGTCGTGCGGCCCTTCGGTCCCACCGAGGCGGAGCTGATCGCCCAGTCGGGCGTGGTGCGTCCCGCCGCCTGATCCGGGATCCGAACGCGCCGCCGGCCGTCAGCGCGGCCGGCGGCGCGCGATGCTATCCTCGACCCATGCCTGCGCCACTGACCGACGAGACCAAGGCCCTCATCCGTGGCGCGAACTTCGCCCACCTGGCCACGCTCATGCCAGACGGCTCGCCGCAGGTGGCCCCCGTCTGGGTGGACCTCGAGGGGGATCTGATCCTCGTCGGCACCGGCGAGGGCTCGCTCAAGGCGAAGAACACGCGGCGCGACGCACGCGTGGCTCTGTCGATCGTGAGCCAGGCCAACCCGTACGAGGAGGCGCAGATTCGCGCGCGCGTCGTCGAGCGCCGGCCCGACGCCGACTTCCGCGCCATGGATCGCATCTCCCGCAAGTACACGCGCAAGGACTTCCCGTTCCGCACGAACCCGGAGCAGCGCGTGGTCCTCGTCCTGGCGCCCGCGCGCGTCCGCTACACCGTCCTGCCCTTCACGCACACTCCCGCGTAGCGTCCCGTTCCTCGTGACCGCCGCTCGGCGGGAGCGGCGGGTCCGGTCACCGGCGTGGCCTCGACGGGGCAGCCTCCGTCACCCGTTCGCCTCACGATTCGGAATGTCACCGCTTGGTCGGGCGCGCTCCGCACGCTCACCTCGCACACCGTTCGGCTCGCCGCTGCAGCGGCTCACCTCACACTGCGGCGGCATTCACGGGCGCCAGCTGGTGCTAGGCGCGCGTGAGGGCGAGGTAGGCCGGGACCAGTAGCGCGGCGAAGGGGAGGCCGACGGGGAGGTCGGTCTCGTCGTACCAGCGTTCCTCGTGAAGGAGGTTGACCGTGCCCAGCAGGTGCCCGTCCCAGACCACCGGCAGGTTCAGGACGGAGGCGCAGCCCAGGGAGGCGATCAGGGCGTGGTCGAAGAACACCTCACGGATGTCCGCGGCCGTGCGGCCCAGGTAGGGCTGATGGTCCCGGAAGAGGCGCTGCATGGGCGGCGTGAGGTTCAGCGGTTTCCGGCCGCCGACGGGATAGGCGGCGGGCTGGTTGGTGTAGACCCGCTCCGATTCGCCCGTGTCCTCGTGGTGCAGCAGCAGGGTGAAGAGCTTGTGGCCGAGGACCGCGGCGAGCGCCCGGTCGGCCACCGGGAAGACCGGCCGGGGCTGTCCCGGCGGCGCCAGCGCGGCGGCCACGGCGGTGAGGTGGGGGACGGGATCGGTACGGGGCTGCCGGCTCATCGCCGGCAGACGCTAGCACAACCCGGCGCGGGTCGGTCGGAAAGACGTCAGGCCGACGCGGCCTCCACGAAGATCCAGCAGTCGTCCTCCCTGCGGAGATCCTCGGCCAGTCGCGCAGGGATGAGGCCACGATGGAAGAAGTCACACATCAGCCGGTTCCCCTCGGCCCAGTTCTCGCCCAGCCCCGAATGGTGGTAGGGGCAGAGGGCGTCATCGCCCTGGATCTCGGCGCCGCAGTATCCACACCGGCTCATGGCTCTATCCAGTCAACCTCCCTGGGATCGACCGAGTTCCACCCCGGCGGCGGCCCGGTCCCATACAGGGATCGATCGGCAGCCAGCCGCTGGGTCGGAGAGGGGGAGTCCGGATCCGGGCGGCAGGATTTGCCGATCGGGGGGAGCGAGCGCCGCTCCCCGCCCCGGCGTCCACGGTGGCTGGTACGCCTGTGAGGAGGATGGCGCCGGCGAAGCCGGCGCTCGAACCTACAGGCCGAGGTAGTACTTGCGGACCAGCTCGTGCTCGGCGAGCTTCTGGGTGCTCTCGCCCTCGAACTCGATGCGGCCGTGGACGATGACGTAGCCGCGATCGGCGATCTTGACGGCCTGGTTGAAATTCTGCTCGGCCATCAGCACGGTCAGGTCGCGCTTCTCCTTCAGCTCGCGGATCTTCGCGATGACCCGGGAGACCAGGATCGGCGCCAGCCCGACCGAGGGCTCGTCCACTAGGAGGATGCGCGGCGTGGACATGAGGGCGCGCGCGATGGCCAGCATCTGCTGCTCGCCGCCGCTCATGCTGCCGGCCAGCTGCTTCTGCCGCTCGGCGAGCACCGGGAAGGCCTCGAGGCAGAATTCGAGGTTGCGCGCGATGTCACGCCGGGCCTCCGCGCGGTACGCGCCGAGCAGGAGGTTCTCCCTGACCGTCAGGCGGGGCAGGAGCCGCCGGCCCTCGGGCACGAGCGTCACCCCCAGCTGCACGATCTCCTCGGGCCGCCGTCCGGCCAGGTCGAAGCGCCGGCCGTCGACCTCGAGGAAGATCTCGCCCGCGTCGGGCTGCACGATGCCCATGATGCACTTCATCAGGGTGCTCTTGCCGTTGCCATTGGTGCCGAGCAGGACCACCGTCTCGCCGTCCTCGACGTGCATCGACACGCCGTGCAGCACGCGCACGCCGCCGTAGCCGGCCTCCACGTCGCGGACGACGATCCTATTCGCCAAGGTAGGCCCGCTCCACGGCCCGGTCGCTGACGACCTTGTCGGGCGGCCCCTCGGCGATCTTCTCGCCCGCGTCGAGGACGGCGATACGCTCGGAGAACCGCATGACCGCGCGCATGATGTGCTCGATCATGATGACGGTGGTCCCCGCGGCGTTGAGCCGGAGCAGGATCTCGAGGAGCTCGTCGACCTCGGAGCTCGAGAGCCCGGCCATGGCCTCGTCGGAGATCAGGAGGGCCGGCTTGGCCGCCATGGCCCGCGCCAGCTCGAGCTTGCGCATCTCGATCTGGGTCAGCAGGCCCGAGATCGCCCCGGCCTTCGGGTCGAGCCCGACGCCGGCGAGGATCTCCATGGCCTCCACAGCGGGATCGCCGGCGCGGGCGCGCTCGCGCGCGGCGTACTCCAGCGTGACGCGCAGGTTCTCGAGCACCGTCATGGTCCCGAACGGCCGCGGGATCTGGAAGGTCCGCGCGATGCCCCGCCACGTGCGCCGGTGCGCGGGCAGCGCGGTGATGTCCTGCCCCCGGAAGAAGATCCGGCCCTCGTCGTTGCGCAGCGTGCCCGAGATGCAGTTGATGAGCGTGGTCTTCCCGGAGCCGTTCGGTCCGATCAGGCCGAAGCGCTCTCCCGGCTGGACCTCCAGGCTGACGCCGCCGAGGGCCTGGAAGCCGCCGAACCGCTTGACGACGTTCTCGACCCGGAGCAGCGGCTCGCCCATCAGGCGCGGGTCCGGCGCGTCCCGCGCCGCAGGAGCCCCAGGATCCCCTCGGGGGCGAGCACCACGAACGCGACGAGGACGACGCCCACGATGAGGAGATTGAGCTCGGAGGAGATCGTCACCGTCGCCAGCTGCTGGAGGGTGCCGAGGAGCACCGCGCCGATGATGGGGCCCACCCAGGACGTCGTGCCCCCGACCATCGGCATGGCCAGGCTGTTCACGGCGTAGCTGAGGTTGAAGGCGGAGACGGGCTCCACGAACGTGATGTAGTAAGGGAACGGCGCGCCGGCGATCCCCATCAGGCAGCCGCTCACGGTCGTGGCGAGCAGCTTGAGCCTCAGGGTCGGCACGCCCATGCACTCGGCGGCCTCCTCGTTGTCGCGGATGGTCGCGAATCCCCGGCCGATCCGCGAGTGCTCGATGAACCACGCCACCGCGACCGCGCCCATGGCGAGCGCCGCCATCACCACGAAGAGCAGCTGGACGTAGTTCGTGAACAGCGGGCCCGCGCTCGGCCGGATGATGCTGATCCCCTTGGCGCCCCCGACGTACTCCCAGTTGACCATCATCGTTTCCAGCACGACCGCCAGCGCGAGCGTCGCGATGGAGAAGAACACCCCGCGCAGGCGCAGCGTGAGGTAGCCGATCCCGAATCCCAGCAGGCCGGAGACCAGGCCGCCCGCGACGATCAGCACCACGAGCGGGGCCTGCACCGCCTGGATCAGGAAGACCGACGTGTAGGCTCCGAGGGCGAAGAAGGCGCCCGTCCCGAAGTTCACGTACCCGGTGTACCCCCCGAGGATGTTCCACGCCGTGGCGAGCAGGACGTACTGGAGGATCCCGTAGGCGGCGAAGTACACGTACCGGTTGTCCACCGTGCGCGTGACGACGAAGGCGCCCACGATCAGCACGCCGGCCAGCGCCAGGAGCCACCGTGCCTGCACGCCTTACCTCCCGAACAGCCCGGCCGGCCGCACCGCGAGGACCAGCAGCAGGATCCCGAACGACACCGCCAGGGACCAGGACGGCCCGGAGAACGTGGCGGTCAGGCTCTCGGCGATGCCGAGGATCAGGGCGGCCGTCAGGGTGCCGCCGATGCTGCCGAGACCTCCGAGCACAGCGATCGCGAACACCCGCCCGATGTACGCCCGGCCGATGGAGGGCTCGACGGGCGAGATCATGATGAGCAGCGCGCCCGCGACGCTGGCCGTGGCGATGCCGAGCCCGAAGGCGATGGTCTTGATCCGCACCGGATCGATCCCCATGAGCCTGAGGGCGAGGCTGTCCTGGGCCACGCCCTTGATCGCGCGGCCGTAGAACGTCCTCGACAGGAACTGGGTGATGGCCAGGGTCATGAGGAGCCCGACCACGCACGGCACGAGCAGCCTGAACGCGATGCCGACCTCGCCGATGTGGATCGACCGGCCGATGTAGGGCGCCTCGATGAGGCGGTAGTCCACGCCGAACTTCAGGAGCAGGGCCACCTCGATGATGAAGAGCAGCCCGAAGAAGAACACGAGCCCCCGCAGCGGCGACTCGCCCTTCCGCTCGAAGCTGAGGTAATAGACCTGGTACACGACGACGCCGATCAGGAAGAACACCGGCGCGAACAGGACCCCCGAGAGCAAGGGGTCGAGGCCGTAGGCGTCGTTCAGGACGAAGGCCGCGTAGGAGCCGAGGATGACGAAGATCGGGTGGCCGATGTTGACCACGTCCAGGAGGCCGAAGGCGATCGAGATGCCGAGGCTGACGGCGGCGTAGAAGCCACCGAGCAACACCCCGGCGACGAGGGCGTTCAGGAAGAGATCGAGCGAGAACACGAGTCGCCTTCCCGCCCGGGCGGGCGGCGGCGTGCCGTGGGAGCGCGCGGCCGCCCGCCGGGACGGGGAGCGGGCGCTATTTCCGTGCCGCCGAGTAGGGGTAGATGAGGTTGCCGGACTTGAACTCGTCCGGCCAGAGCACGACCTGCTTGCCCGGCTGCCGGAACTGCTCGACGTCGTTGCCCTTGATGTTCTGGAACTGCATCGCGACCGTCCGGTGCTTCAGCCACTCCCCGTCGGGCCCGAACTTCACCTTGCCGACGACGGTGTCGAACTCCTTGGCATGGATGTACTCGGCGAGCTTCTGCTGGTCCAGGCCCTTGGTCGCCTCGATGGCCTGGCCGAGCACCTGCATCATCGCGTACGCCCACGGCGGCAGGTAGAAGCCGAGCGGGTCGACGCCGGCCTTCACCGCGGCCGGCTGGTACTTCTGGAGGAAGGCCTCGACGCCCGGGGACTTCATGGTCGGCTCGGGCACCCAGAAGCCGTAGTCCACGATCCCGTTCAGCTTCGGCCCCAGCTTGGTCAGCAGCGAGGTGAAGTGCAGGCCCACCATGCCGCCGCCGAACATCTTGGGCTCGAGCCCGACCTCCTGCGCGGCCAGGATCATGCCCGTGGAGCCCGGCGGGTAGGAGGCCACGAACACGATGTCGGGATTGGTAGCCTTGATGGCCCGCACGATCGGGGTGTAGTCGACCGTGCTCGGCGGATACGTCTTGTCGTAGACGACCTGGATGCCGAGACGCTTGGCGTGCTCGCGCGCGCCCACCAGCGCGTGCTGCGGGAACTCGGCGTCGTCTCCGACCAGCGCTGTCGTCTTGGGCTTCGGGTTCTGGCGCGCCGCCAGCTCGAAGAACCCCTCGGAGAAGGAGCCGGCGGGGTTGGGCCCGTTCGGCGCGATCTGGAAGTAGCGCGAGTACTTGTGCTTCTCGTTGTTGCCGAGCCCGAAGAGGCCCATGAACAGGAGCTTGCGCTCCATCACGATGGGCATCGCGGGCGCGATGAGGTTGGTGCCGTACCCCGAGACGACGAGATCGACCTTGTCGACGTCGAGGAGCTTGGTGTAGATCCCGGGGACGGTGCTTCCGTTGGTCTGGTCATCGTAATAGGTGAACTCGACCGGGCGGCCCAGCAGCCCGCCTGCCTTGTTGACGTCGTCCCTCCAGATCTGCATGGCGAGCAGCGCGCCCTGTCCGTTGGCCGCGAGACCGCCAGTGAGCGCCATGCCGAACCCGATCCTGATGGGCTGCTTGGTGGCCTGGGCGCCGGCGTCTCCGACGCACGAGAGGGCGAATGCCGCCGCGATCAGAACTCCCACCACGGGCCAACGTCGCATCATCGCGTCTCCTCCATTTCCGCGCTCCTCGCGGTGCTCGGCCACGACCGCGCCGACGCGGGCCGGGCGGCAGTTGGCGGGTATGCTAGGCGCGCCCGCCGGGGGCGTCAAGCGGCGGGTGCGCGGGCTCCCGGCCCGCGCATTACTGGAATTCCAGGGTGGCGGCGCGCAGGCCGCAGATGAGCTTGCCCGCGGTCTCCAGGCAGCGGTCGTTGGCCGGCGGCATCACGGGACCGGCCAGGGCGTCGCGGTGCCAGCGCTCGAGCGGCATCTCCTTGAGGATCCCGCGCCCCCCGGCCAGGCGCAGCGCCTTGACCGTCGCGTCCAGGCCGACGTCGGAGCAGTAGGCCTTGGCCTGGTTGACCGCGAGCATGGTGGCCTCGCGGTCGCCGTCGATGCACAGGGTCGCCGCCTCGTGGAGCAGCAGGCGGGCGGCGCGGATCGCCGTGCCGACCTCGGCCACCGTACGCTGCACGAGCGGGTGATGGCTGACCGGCGTCGTCGACGGGCGCTGCGTCTTCGTCTTGGCCTGCTCCACCATGAACTCGAAGGCCGCCTCGCCGATGCCGAGGTACACGGCGGCGTAGCCGAGGGCGAAGCCCTGGAGGTTCAGGGTCATGTACTGGCCGGGGCGGCCGATCACGTGGTCAGCATCCACGGTCGAGTCGTAGCGGATGGTGTGGCTGATGGTGCCGCGCATGCCGGTGGCGTCCCAGAGCGCCTCGATCTTCACGCCCGAGTCGCCGCGCGGGATGAGCGCCGAGATCACGCCCTCCTTCGCGCTGGTCGTGCCCTCGACCACCCCGGTGACGAAGTAGTAGTCGGCGGCGTCGCCGAGCGAGCAGAACTGCTTGATCCCGGCCACGTGGTAGCCGTCGCCGACGGGACGGAACACGGTGTTGAGGACGAACCGGTCGCGGAAGCTCTGCTCGGGCTCGCTGGTGATCGAGGCCACGAGCGCCCCGCGCTCCACGACGTCCGCGAAGAACCGCTGCCGCTGGGCCTCGGTGCCCAGCGCGTCGACGAACTGGGTCACCACTGAGTGCATGTTGAAGGTCAGCGCCGTCGCCGAGCAGCCCCTGGCGATCTCCCGGAGCGCGTGCACGTAGGCCACCGGATCGGCGCCCACGCCGCCGTAGGCCTTCGGCACCGTGAGGGCGAGCAGGCCCTCGCGGCGGAGGTCGGCGTAGTTCTCGTGCGGAAAGGACGCCTCCGCGTCGTAGCGGGCGGCGCGCGGGGCGAAGCGCTCGCGGGCCAGGCGGGCCGCGCGGTCCACGATCGAGCGCTGCTCGTCGGTCAGCGGCGGCAGGGGAAACACGGCGAGCCACGATAGCACAGGCCACCGGCGCGTTGACAGGCGCGAAAGCCGCATGCTACGTCACCGCACATGGCCCGACCCGAGGACGTCGTGCCGCCCACGATCCTCTACGTCCACGACGACCTCGAGGAGCTGATCCAGCGACGCCTCGGCCCCGCGCCCGCGCCGCTCGCGGCCGCACGCGGCCTGATGGCGCTCCTCGGGCAACAGCCGCGTGTCGCCGTGCTCGCCCTGGCCGAGCAGATCGACGCGCTGGCCGCGCGCGGCGCGCACGCGCCCTTCGCGGTCACGGTCGGGATCGCCGAGGCGGGCGAGCGCGTGGCTCGCCAGGTCCACGGGCGGACGGGATGGTTCCCCGAGGTCCATCGCGTCGAGATCACGCGCGTGGAAGACGGCGACGACTATCGACTGGACACCGGGGGCACGCCGCTCACCCACCAGCTGGCGCCGTTCGCGGGGGCGGCCAGCCTGGCCGTGGTGGACGACACCGTGTTCAGCGGGCTGACCATGCGCACGGTGCTCGACGCGCTGCCGCCGGGCGCGCTGGCGCGCGCCAGCGCGTTCTGCCTGCGCGCGGTGGGCGAGAGCCTGCCCGAGGTGCGCACGCGTTGCCCGATGAGCGCGGGCTTCGCCGCGCAGGGCCGCCTGCTCGAGGAGGTCAGCTTCATCAACGCGAGCGGTCTCGTGCAGCGGGGCGCCATCCGTCGCGCTGGCCGTCCGCCGCTCGCGTTCTTCGAGCGCCCCGCGTGGATCCGTGCGTGGTTCCCGCACGCCGCCGACGAGGTGACGACGCGCTGCCGCGCGCTGTGTGACCTGCTGGAGGAGGCGCGCGCCTGAGCCCGGGCCCGCGCGGGCGCGGCGTTACGTGCCGGCCCGCGTCCTCGCCACGCAGCGGCAGGTGTCGACCTGGTGCAGCTCGATCATGTTGCCGAAGGGATCGCGCAGGAAGATCTGCAGGGACTGCGGGCCGACGACGCCTTCGATGACCCAGTACGTCACGCCGAGCCGGTCCAGCTCCGTCTTCGCCTCCTGGACGTCGGGGACGGCGAGCGCGACGTGGGGGCTCGAGGGGTCGCGCTCCGGCGAGCCCTGCGCGAACCTGGACAGCCCCTCGACGCCCATGAGGTGGATCTGGGCGCCGCCGCCGACGTCCATCCAGTAGCCGTCGATCGTCGGGATGTGCGGACGCCCGGAGTCCGGCGACAATCCCAGCACGTCCCGATAGAAGATCAACGCCTCCTTGACCTGCTCCGGGCGCGGACCGATGCGGATGCCGTGGTGGTGGAGCTCGACGACCGTGATCGCCATGCCTGCCTCCCGGGGCTACAGGGTGACCGGAGAGTACGATACACTCTGTCGGGAATACTGCGACGCCGGCCGGCCAGCCGGCCGGACGTCCAGGCCTGACCGCGGGGGGACCGCACCGACATGGCGTACGACTACAAGCGGTACTTCGGCGAGATCACGACGCTCCACGACCTGACGACCCGGCCGGACGAGCGCCGCTGGCGGCTCGCCGCGCCCCCGAAGGACGCCGAGCGCCACGCCATCGTCCTCTACCTCGGCTGCAACGTGCTCCGCACGTCGCACCTGGTCCAGACCGTCACCGCGATCTTCGACCGCCTCGGCCTGGACTACGTCGCCGTGGGCGGGCCCGCCTACTGCTGCGGCATCCAGCAGCACAACCACAATGATGCTGCGGCGAGTGAAAGGGTCAGCCATCATACGATCGAGCTCTTCCAGCGCTACCAGCCGGAGGAGATCGTGATGTGGTGCCCCTCGTGCATCTACTTCTACGACGAGATCCGGCACTACGAGTTTCCCTTCCGCGTGCGCCACACCACGGAGTTCCTCGTCTCCCAGCTCCCGCGCGTGGCCTTCACCCGGCCCGCGAACGCCGGCGTCGCGCTCCACGCGCACAGCCTCGGCGAGGCGCGCCAGCGCGAGGCGGCGGCGGCCCGGACGCTGCTCCAGACCGTCCCCGGCCTGCGCTACGTCCACGTCGAGCCCGACCCGCGGTTCAGCCGGTCGTGCACGCCAGCGGTGCAGCAGCAGCTCGGGCCGGGGGGCTGGGACGCGGCCGTCCGCGAGGAGATGGGCCGGGCGCGCGCGGGCGGGGCCGGCACGCTGGCCACGATCTATCACGGCTGCCAGCGGCAGATGTGCAGTCTCGAGGGCGACGGCATGCTCATCGAGCACTACCTGACGGTCTTCGGGCGCGCGCTCGGCATCGAGTTCGAGGACAAGTTCAAGAAGTACCGCCAGTGGCAGGACCCGGAGCGCGTGCTCGCCGACATGACGCCCTGCCAGATGGCCAACGGCGTGGATGTCGGCCGCGCGCGCGAGCTCGTGACCGCGATGTTCGCGCCCGGCGCGCCGGCGTCGACGCAGTCGTTGCCCTCGTAGCGCCTCGCGCGCGGGCGCGGCCCGTCAGGTGCGCAGCGGCAGCACGAGCGGGGCGCGAGGCTCCTGGCGGAAGTCGAAGCAGTCCAGCAGGTCGTTGGCCGACGCGTCTCGTTCGGTCAGCGGCTTCACGTCGAAGAGCCGCTCGATGGTCCGCAGCACGCTGACGTGGGAGTACAGCGTGTGGGAGACGTGGCCGCGCCGCGCGTGGGGCCCGATGACCAGGCAGGGGATCCGGTAGCCGTAGCGCACGGCCTGCCCGAAGAACCCCGGCTCCTTCTCCACGACCGGCGGCTTGACGTGATCCCAGAACCCGCCCCACTCGTCCCACACCACGAGCACCGCGCACCTCGGCCACTGGGGCCCCTGCATGAGCGCGTTGATCCTGGCCACCGTCCAGTTCTCGCCCCGCCGGACGCTGGCCGGCGGGTGCTCGCTGTCGCCGAGGCTCGGCGTGAGCCACGTCACCGCGGGGAGCCGGCCGGCGGCGGCGGCGGCGTCGAAGGCAAATTCCGGCCGGATCCGCCCGCTCGCGAAGGCGTTCTTGAACATCGACACCATGAAGATCCCGCCGCTGTAGTTCGCCCACTCGACGCCGCGCTCGTCGAGCCGATCCGTGATGGCCGGGATCTCCAGGCGCCCGCTGCCGCGTGGCGGATTGTCGAGCATCGGGGTCTGCGCGGCCATGAGCATGACGTAGTTCGGCACCGACGGCCCGCGCACCTCCCCGAAGTAGTTGTCGCAGAGCGTGAAGGCGCGCGCGTACGCCCAGTAGTTCGGGACGGCCTCCTCGCGGTAGTGACAGTAGCCGTTGCCACCGACCACCACGCCGCGCAGCGCGTGCTCGCGCAGGTGGGGCGGATCGGGATTCTCGTCCAGGCAGCGCGCGCCCACGGTCTTGCCGTCGCCGCCGGGGAAGGCGCCGAAGTAGTTGTCGTAGGAGTGGTTCTCACGCAGGATGATCACGAGGTGCTCGATCGGCGTCGTCGCGGCGCCCGCCCGGCGAGGCCGCGCGATGCCCGGGCCGGCGGCGAGCGCGGCGGCCGCGCCAGCGGCCAGCCGCAGGAGCGCACGACGACTCACCCCGGGTGACGCGGTTTGCTTCACGATTCCCCCCCGGCGACGGGCGAGGCGATCGTAGGAGCGGCCGGCCCGCGCTGTCAATCGTGCTAGAGTCCGCGCGTGCCGCTGGTGGGCTCGCCGCTCAAGCGTCCCGACGACCCGCGGCTACTCACCGGACGCGGCCGCTACGTCGACGACCTCGTCCTGCCCCGCCTGGTTCACGTCGCCTTCGTCCGCAGCGAGCACGCCCACGCCCGCATCGCCGGGATCGACCTCGCCGCCGCACGACGGGCGCCGGGCGTGGTCGCGGTGATGACGGGCCCGGAGGCCGCGCGGCTCTGCAAGCCGTATCGCGGCGTGCTCCTCCACTACAAGGGGATGAAGACCGGCGCGATGCTGCCGCTCGCCGTCGATCGGGTGCGCTGCGTGGGCGAGCCGGTGGTGGCCGTGGCCGCGACGGATCGCGGGGCGGCGGAGGACGCGGCGCGCCTCGTGCGCGTGGCCTACGAGCCTCTCGCCGCCGTCGTCGACGCGGACGACGCCACCGTACCCGGTGCGCCGCTGATCCACGAGGACCTGGGCGACAACGTGATCTACGAGACGCGGCTGGCCTCCGGCGACGTGGACCAGGCGTTCGCCCGGGCCCATCGCGTCTGGGCCCGGACCTTCACCATCGGCCGCCACACCGGCGTGCCGATGGAGCCGCGCGGTCTCGTCGCGGACTTCGAGCCCGCCACGCGGGCCCTCACGCTGTGGATCTCCTCGCAGGTCCCCCACATGATGCAGGCCGTGGTCGCCGAGCTCTTCGGCCTGCCCGAGCACCGCGTGCGCGTGATCGCGCCGGACGTCGGCGGCTCCTTCGGCATCAAGATCCACGTCTACCAGGACGACATGGCCGCCTGCGCGCTGGCGCTGGCGCTCGGCCGGCCGGTCAAGTGGGTGCCCACGCGCCGCGAGTCGTTCCTCTCGGACATCCACGCGCGCGAGCAGACGGTGGCCGTGGAGGTGGCCGCCGAGCGCGACGGCACGCTGACCGCGATGCGCGCGCGCATCACCGCCGCCGTCGGGCCGTACTCCGCCTACCCGCGCTCGAGCGTGGTGGAGGGCGGCCAGGTGCTGCGCCTCTTGCCGGGGCCGTACCACGTGCGCGCCTACGACGCGTCGCTGCGCGTGGTCGCGCAGAACAAGGGGGTCACCTCCCAGTACCGCGCCGTCGGCCATCCGATCGCCACCGCGGTGACCGAGAGCATGGTCGAGTTGATCGCGCGCGACCTCGGGCTCGACGCCGCGGAGATGCGCCGCCGCAACCTCGTCGCCGATCACGAGTTCCCCTTCACGTCTATCGCCGGCAGCGTCTTCGATAGCGGCAGCTACCGAGCCTCGCTCGAGCGCCTGCTCGAGGCCGCGGACTACGCGGGCCTGCGCGCGGAGCAGGCGCGCCGGCGCGCCGCGGGCCGCTGCGTCGGGATCGGGCTCGCGTGCTTCGTGGAGCTGACCGGGCCCGGCGCGCAGTTCTACGGAGTCGGCGGCGCGCCGATCTCCGGCCAGGACGGCACGACGGTGCGCCTGGAGCCGTCGGGCGCGGTGACCGTGCTCACCGGGCTCACCGAGCAGGGGCAGGGCACGCGCACGGCGCTCGCCCAGATCGTCGGTGATGGCCTGGGCGTCCCCATCGAGGCGGTGACCGTCGTCGCGGGCGACACCGGCATGGTGCCGTACGGTGGGGGGACGTGGGCCAGCCGCGGCATGCCCGTCGGCGGCAGCGCGACCCTGCTCGCCGTGCGTGCCCTGCGCGAGCGCGTGCGGCGCATCGCGGCGCGCCTGCTCGAGGCCCACGAGGACGACGTCGACCTCGCCGGCGGCCGCGCCACCGTGCGCGGCACCGGCCGGGGGCTCGCCCTCGGCGAGATCGCGCGGACCGTCCACTTCCGCTCCAACGAGATCCCCGGTCTCGAGCCGAGCGTCGAGGCCACCGTGCACTACACGAACCCCGGGGCGTGGACCTTCACCAACGGCGCCCATCTCGCGATGGTGGAGATCGACGTGGAGACCGGCGCCGTGCGCGTCGTCAAGTACGTGGCCGTCGACGACTGCGGCCGCATGGTGAACCCCGCCCTCGTCGAGGGCCAGGTGCAGGGCGGGATCGCGCAGGGGCTGGGCGGCGCGCTGCGCGAGCACTGCGTGTACGACGCCGCCGGTCAGCTGCTCACGACGACCCTGATGGACTACGCGGTTCCCACGGCCGCCGACCTGCCGATGATCGAGGTGCACCACCTCGAGACTCCCGCGCCGGGCATCGCCGGCGGCTACAAGGGCGCGGGCGAGGGGGGCGTGGCCGGCGCGCCCGGCGCGATCCTCAATGCCGTCAACGACGCGCTCGCGCCCCACGGCGCGATGATCACCGCGCAGCCGGTCACGAGCGAGAAGGTCTTCCACGCGCTCGCCCGGGGACGCGCGCCGGACGGGCGCGTGGCGCGGTACAATCCCCGGGCTCGCATCGAGACGAGGAGGGCGCCGTGAGAGAGAACACGCTGAGGTCGATCTGGGCGCGCGGTGAGGCGGTGGTCAACGGCTGGCTGTCCATCCCCGCCGGCTTCTCCGCCGAGGTGATGGCCAACCAGGGCTTCGACTCGCTGACCGTGGACATGCAGCACGGGGTCGTCGACTACCAGGTCGCCGTCACGATGCTGCAGGCGATCTCCACGACCCCGGTCATCCCGCTCGCGCGGGTGCCCTGGAACGATCCCGCGCGCCTCATGAAGATCCTGGACGCCGGGGTCTACGGCGTCATCTGCCCGATGATCAACACGCGCGCCGAGGCCGAGGCGATGGTGCAGGCGTGCAAGTACCCGCCCCGCGGCTACCGCTCGTGGGGTCCCGTGCGCGCCTCGATCTACGCCGGCGCCGACTACGGCGACCATGCCAACCACGACATCGTGGTCATGCCGATGATCGAGACGGCGGAGGCGCTGAAGAACCTGGACGAGATCCTGAGCGTGGACGGCGTCGACGCCATCTACGTCGGCCCTTCGGACCTGAGCCTGGCCATGGGGCTCAGGCCGCGCCTGGACCAGACCGATCCGCCCGTGGTCGAGGCCCAGCAGAAGATCGTCGAGGCCTGCAAGCGTCACGGCGTGGCCGCGGGCATCCACAACGCCACGGCGGCCTACGCCCTCAAGATGATCGCCGCGGGCTACCAGTTCGTGACCCTCGCCAGCGACAGCCGCTTCATGGCCGCCAAGGCCGCGGAGGAAGTGGCCGTCGTGCGCAAGAGCGGCGTCGCCGCCGGCAAGCTGCCCGCGTACTAGGCCACGACCGTGTCGGGATATCGAGGAGCGCCCCGGCTTGGCCGGGGTGCTGCGAGCGTTGGGGGGTCTGGGGGGCGCCCGGAGCCCCCCAGCTTCAACTGACATGCTCGATCCCGCGCTCCGCGCGCGCGCCAGCGCCCACCTGGCCGCGTTCCCGCGCCGCACGCAGCCCCTCGACGGCCGGCGCGCGGCGGCCGTCGCCGTCGTCCTGCTGCCGGACGAGGAGGGGCGCGCGTGCTTCCTGCTCACCCGTCGCGCGGCCACCCTGCGCGCCCACGCGCGGCAGTGGGCGCTCCCCGGCGGCCGCCTCGACGCGGGCGAGACGCCGGAGCGCGCGGCGCTACGCGAGCTGCACGAGGAGCTCGGCCTGCTGCTCCCGCCCGATGCCGTCCTCGGGCTGCTCGACGACTATCCGACGCGCTCGGGCTTCGTCATCACGCCCGTCGTCGTGTGGGCCGGCGCCGCCGGCGAGCTCACGCCGAACGCCGACGAGGTCGCCGCGGTCTATCGCGTGCCCCTCGCCGACCTGGATCACCCGGACGTCCCGCGGTTGATCTCCATCCCCGAGAGCGACCGCCCGGTGATCCAGGTGCCGCTGCTCGGCACGCTCGTCCATGCCCCGACGGCGGCCGTGATCTACCAGACCCGTGAAGTCGTGGTTCACGGCCGCCCCACCCGGGTCGACCACCTGGAGCAACCCGTCTGGGCCTGGCGCTGACGAATCCTCCGTCTTCGACTTCGGTCCCGCCGACGCCACGGGGAAGTCGGCCGACGGGTGGGGGCTCCAGGGGGTCACCCGGACCCGTATCCTCGCGACCGATGACGGACGCTCAGCGCCCGGGTGGAGCCCAGCCGCATTCGGGCAGCGGACGCGTGCGGCGTGGTCCCGGTGACCCCTGGAGCCCCCGCCCGTCGGCCCACCTCGCGGTGACCGTCGCCGTGGCGTTCAAGGACGGAGGACTGGCTCGCGGGAATCGCGCGGAGGCCGTCGTGGGGTATTCTCTGGCGGCGGGCGGGTGAGGGTCGTGGGAGGGGTCATGGGCAGGCTCCACGGGCAGGTGGCGATCATGACGGGGGGCGGCAGCGGGATCGGGCGCTCGGCGGCGAAGATGCTCGCCGCGGAGGGGGCGCAGGTCGTCGTGGCCGGACGGCGGCGCGAGCCGCTGGAGTCGGTGGTGCGCGAGATCGAGAAGGACGGGGGGCGCGCGGCCGCGCGCGCGTGCGACATCGCGAAGCCGGCCGAGGCGGAGGCGCTGGCGCGCTGGACCCTCGCCGAGCTCGGGCGGGTGGACATCCTCGTCAACAACGCGGGGCACTCGAGCAAGGCGCGCAGCGTCCGCTGGGTGGGCCTCGACGAGTGGAACGCGGTGATGAACGTCAACCTCACCGGCGTGTACGTGCTGACCCAGGCCGTGCTGCCGGGGATGCTCGAGCGCGGCGGGGGCACCATCATCACCGTGGCCTCGCTGGCCGCGCTGAAGTCCTCGCTGGTGGGCGGCGCGCCCTACGGCGCCGCGAAGGCCGGCGCGCGCAACCTCATGAACCACGTCCACAACACCCTGCGCGACCGGGGCATCCGCGCGACCACGATCCTGCCCGCCGAGGTCGACACGCCGATCCTCGACAATCGCCCCAAGCCCCCCGACGCCGCAGGGCGCGCGACGATGATGATGGCCGAGGACGTCGCCGAGGCGATTGTCCTCTGCGCCACGCTGCCGCCGCGCACCGTGATCGAGGAGATCATCATGAGCCCCACGCGCCAGCGCGACATGGTGGCCGAGCTCGCGGTGGCCGCCATGTCGGGCGCGCCCGCGGGAGCGAAGCCATGACCACGGACAAGAAGGACGGCTTGACGCTCATCGACGATGGCCGGGCGGGCGAGATTCGTGCACGTGTGGCGGGTGGCCGGGTGCTCGTGGCCGCCGACGCGCTGGGCGCGGGCGGCGCGGCCGAGGTCGATCTCACGGAGGTCGCGGGGCGGCTCGGGCGCCCGCTCGCCCTCGACGTGGAGGAGCGCGCGGCCTGGCTCGGCGTGTCGGCGGCCGCGCGCGCCCGCGCGCTCGCCTCGCTGGAGGCGCCGGACTTCGCGCTGCCCGATCTCGCGGGCCGCGTGCATCGGCTGAGCGAGCATCGCGGCAAGAAGGTCTTCCTCGTCGCCTATGCCTCGTGGTGAGGGTGCCGGCTCGACCTGCCGGTCTGGCAGGCGCTCCACGAGGAGCTGAAGGACCGCAACTTCGTGGTGATCACGGTGGCGCTGGACAAGAGTGCCGACGACGCGCGGCCGTGGATCGAGGCCGCCCGGCCGACGCATCCCTCGCTGATCGATACCGCGCACGTCGTGGCCGACCTCTACAACATGGTCAACGTGCCCACCGTGGTCTGGATCGACGAGGCCGGCCGCATCGTGCGACCGAACGACGTCGCCTTCGGCTCCGATACTTTCCGCCACATCACCGGCATCGACGCGGCGAAGCACCAGGGGCTGCTGCGCGCCTGGGTGCGCGGCGAGGCCCGGGCCCCCGGCGCCGACGACGTGCGCCGGCTGCAGTCGCTGCCGACGGAGGCCGACCAGCAGGCGCGCGCGGAGTTCGCGCTCGCCGACTGGCTCGCGCGCCGCGGCCGCGCCGAGGCCGCCGAGCGCCACTTCGTCCGGGCCGGCGAGCTGGCCCCCCACGACTTCAACATCCGCCGCGGCAGCATGCCCATCCGCGGCCTCGACTCGATGGGCCCGAAGTTCCGCGAGATGATCCAGGAGTGGGTGGGCGGCGGGCGGCCGTACTACAAGCCGCTGGAGGATTGAGATGGCGACGGCGGCGCTGAACGGGATCACCATCGACTTCGACGACGGCGGGCGGGGCGAGCCCGTGCTCCTCTCGCACGGCTACGGCGCCACGGGCAGGATGTGGGAGGCGCAGCGTCCGGCCGTCGAGCCGCGCTACCGCCTCGTCACCTGGGACATGCGCGGCCACGGCCAGACGGTGACGCCGGACGACCCCACCCAGTACTCCGCCGACCTCACCGTCGCCGACATGCGTACGCTGCTCGGCCACCTCGGCATCGCGCGCGCGGTGATCGGCGGGCTCTCGCTCGGCGGCTACATGTCGCTGGCGTTCCACGCGCGTCATCCGGAGTTGGTGCGCGCGCTCGTGATCTGCGACTCCGGCCCGGGCTACCGCAACGCCGAGGCGCGCGCGGGCTGGAACGCGCGCGCCCACGAGCGCGCGGCGGACTTCGAGGCGCGCGGCCTCGAAGCGCTGGCGGGCCGCAGCCGCGAGGCGAGCGAGGCGGCCAAGCGCCACCGGTCGGCGCGGGGGCTGGCCCACGCGGCGCGGGGCATGCTCGCCCAGGAGAGCGCCACGGTCATCGACTCGCTGCCGGCGATCCGGGTGCCGACCCTGATCATCGTCGGCGACCGCGACACCGCCTTCATCGCGCCGTGCGAGTACATGGCCAAGAAGATCCCGGGCGCGCGGCTGGAAGTCATCCGCGACGCCGGGCACGCCTCGAACATCGACCAGCCCGCGGCCTTCGACCGCGTGCTGCTGGACTTCCTGGACGGCCTGCCCCGGTGAAGGCCAGCGTCGGCGCCATCACCGTCACGCGCGTGATCGAGAACGGCGGGCCCACGCGCCCGACCTTCCTCTTTCCCGACGCCGTCCCCGAGGCGCTCCAGCGCCATCGCGACTGGCTGATGCCGCACTTCATGGCGCCGGACGGCCGCTTCATCGCCAACGTGCAGACGTACGTGGTGCAGGCCCCCGGGCTCACGATGCTCGTCGACACCTGCGTCGGCAACGACAAGGTCCGACAGATCAAATCGTGGAACATGATGCGGACGTCGTTTCTCGAGGATCTGACGAAGGCGGGGTTTCCGCAGGAATCGATCGATCTCGTGCTGTGCACCCATCTTCATGTTGACCACGTGGGCTGGAACACGCGCCTCGTCGACGGCCGCTGGGTTCCCACGTTCCCGCGCGCCCGCTACGTGTTCGAGCAGAGCGAGTGGGCCTACTGGTCGAAGAAGGACGGCGACGAGTCGGGCGCCCTCATCGACGACAGCGTGCGCCCCGTGGTCGAGGCCGGCCGGGCCGATCTCGTCACCAGCAATCACCGGATCTCCGAGGAGATCTGGCTGGAGCCCACGCCGGGCCACACGCCCGGGCACGTCAGCGTGCACCTCGCCTCGCGCGGCGCCGAGGCGGTGATCACCGGCGACCTCATGCACCATCCGGTGCAGTGCGGCGAGCCCGACTGGCACAGCCACTTCGACGACGACGCCGTCATGGCGCGCGCGACCCGCAAGGCCTTCTGCGCCCGCTACGCCGACCGCGACGTCGCGATCCTGGGCACGCACTTCGCGGGCCCGGGCCCCGGCCGCATCCTGAGCCACGGCGAGGCCTGGCGGTTCAGGGCGGCGTGATGGGCTACACGCACCTGCTCGTCGAGGAGCCCGCCCCGCTCGTGCGGAGGCTGACCCTCAACCGGCCCGAGAAGCGCAACGCGCTGAACAACACGCTGCGCGGCGAGATCTTCGACGCCCTGCGCGCGGCCGATGGCGACGAGGGCGTGCGGGTGACGATCCTCCGCGGGGCGGGGACGTGCTTCTCGGCCGGCTACGACCTCGGCGCCAACAACCGCGAGGGCCAGCCGTACCCGACCGCGCCGGGGGACGGCCAGTGGCCGCGCCACGTCGTCGAGGGCTGGTTCGCGATCTGGGACCTCGCCAAGCCGGTGATCGCGCAGGTGCATGGCTGGTGCCTGGCCGGCGGCAGCGAGCTGGCCACGGCCTGCGACCTCGTCTACGTCGCCGAGGACGCGCAGATCGGCTACCCGCCGGTGAGACTCATGAGCCCTCCCGACATGCAGTTCCACCCCTGGCTGCTCGGGCTGCGCCACGCGATGGAGCTCATGCTGACCGGTGACGCGATGAGCGGGCTCGAAGCCGCGCGCCTCGGCTTCGCCAACCGCGCGTTCCCGGCCGCGGAGCTGGAAGGCGGGGTGCTCGCGATCGCGGAGCGCGTGACGAAGATCCCGACCGAGCTGCAGCAGATCAACAAGCGCTCGGTGCACCGGGCGATGGAGATCATGGGCATGCGCGCGGCCATCCGCGCGGGGACGGAGCTCCAGGCGCTGGCCTTCCACCAGCGCGCGTCCATGGAGTACCGTCAGGAGATCCGCGAGGGGCTGACGCGCGCGCTCACCAAGCGCGACGAGACGTTCGGCGATTATCGGACCAGGAGCAGGACCGAGGGCGGGCAAACCGGGGCGGACAGAAAGGACGGGGACTGACCGATGGGCATGCTCGACGGCAAGACGGCGCTGGTGACGGGGGCGGGACGGGGCATCGGACGCGGCATCGCGATCGCGCTGGCGCAGGCGGGCGCGAAGGTGGTGGTCAACGACCTCGGGGCGAGCCTGGACGGCGAGGGCAACATGCGCGGGCCGGCCGACGAGGTCGTCACCGAGATCGCCAAGAATGGCGGGACGGCCGCGGCGAACTACGGCTCGGTGGCCGATTACGATCAGGCCACGGCCATGGTCGAGCAGGTGGTCAAGACGTGGGGCAAGATCGACGTCCTCGTCCACGTGGCCGGCATCCTGCGCGACCGCATGATCTTCAACATGACCAAGGAGGAGTGGCAGGCCGTGCTCGCCGTCCACCTCGACGGCGCCTTCTACACCATGCGCGCGGCCTCCGTGCACATGCGCGAGCAGAAGGGCGGGCGCATGATCGCGATGTCGTCGGTCTCCGCGCTCGGCTCGCCGGGCCAGCCGAACTACGGCGCCGCCAAGGCCGGGATCATCGGGTTGATCTGGTCCACCGCCAACGCGATGGCCAAGTACGGCGTGACCGCCAACGCCATCATGCCGAGCGGCGCCACCCGCATGATCGACTCCACCCCACGCGGCCGCGCCGTCTTCGAGCAGACGGGCAAGTGGCCGAGCGAGCAGGCCGTGGGCACCGAGCGGGATCCCGACAACGTCGCCCCGCTCGTGGTCTATCTGTCGAGCGACGCGGCGGCTGGCGTCAACGGCCAGGTCTTCCACTCCTTCGGCTACAACTACACGCTGATGGAGCTGCCGCGCCCGGTGCGCTCGATCAACTCGACCGGCCGCTGGGATCCCGAGGAGCTCGCGCGCATCTTCCCGAAGACGCTCGGCCGTGACCTTCGGACCCCGGCCGGGACCAACTTCGGCCGGACCCTGGACGAGCAGCCGGCCGGGGAGTGGAGCGACCTCGTGCCGGGCCGCCGCTTCTGGCAGTCGCCGTACGAGGCCAAGTGACCGCCGGATGAAGAACGTCCTGCTCGTCTGTCACGCCAACACGTGCCGGAGTGTGATGGCGCACGTCCTGCTCGAGCAGATGCTCGCCGCGCGCGAGGTGCACACCGCGGTGCGCGTCCGCTCGGGCGGGGTCGGCAACATCGCGCGCGACGGCATGATCCCCTCGCTCGACGCCCGGATCGTGCTCCGCGAGGACGGCATCCACCTCGCGGAGACGACCATCACCTCGACCGATCTCCGCCAGCACACGGAGATCGTCGTCGCGGCCGACCTCATCGTCACCATGACCGTGGAGCAGAAGGAGACCATGCGGCGCCTGGCCAACGGCTCGGCGGCGCCGCTCTACACCCTGCGCGAGCTGGCCGGCGAGGCGGGCGACATCGGCGATCCGGTCGGGCTGGGCGAGGACACGTACCGCGCCTGTCGCGACGAGATCAAGCGGTGCCTGACCAAGTCCATCGACCGCGTGCTGACGACGTTACGAGTGGAGGCTCAGCGATGATCTACGAGTACCGCGCCTACTACATCATGCCCGGCCGCATGCCCGACATCCAGAAGCGCTTCGCCGACGTGACCATGCGGCTCTTCGCCAAGCACGGCATCAAGGTGGTCGGCTTCTGGGACACGATGTTCGGCGAGTCCAACGAGCTCGTCTACATCTGCGCCTACGACGACCTCGCCGCCCGCGACCGCGTGTGGAAGGCCTTCATGGGCGATCCCGAGTGGCAGGCCGCCCGCAAGGCCAGCGAGGCCAACGGCCCCCTCGTCGAGCGCGTGGTCAACAAGATCTGGCGCCCGACGTCGTTCTCGCCGCTGCAGTAGAGCGCCTCAGCGGCCTACAGGGGAGCGGCGGGCCGAACGTCGGGACGCCCGCGCGCGTTTCGGTGGCGTGCGCTTCCCGCCGGCTCGCTGGTCACGCTCGGCAGGGAGCTCGTACAGAGTCTCCGGCGCCACGTCAGCCCCGTTGGGCCACACGACCGTTCCGGCCCCGGGATCGAGCACGGCCTTGGCGAAGAACGTCGGGTTGTGGAGCGGCTCGAAGATCGGCCCCTCGAGCAGAGGAAGCAGATTGACCCGCGTTCGGGTGCCATCGCTGAATTTCAGGCGCAACGAGTGCCGTCCGCAGACGTCAACACCGGTCACCTGCCACTTCATCGGATCCTCGTCCCTCGTTCGAGCGGCACGATCGCCTGCAGAGGCCTGACCTCACGCGCCCCCGGTAGGGCATCCACAGAATCAGCCGCGGCGCGCCCTGCGCGCCGGTCGTCTGCGTCTGTTGGACGATCGACCTGGCAGCACGGCTCGCTTCATGTCCTGCAGCGACAGTGTTCGACCAGCCGCGATCTCGGCGCGCGCCTCCTCGATGAGCTGCAGAAACTCCGAATGGTGGCTGAGCGCGAGTGTCTCGCGATCGACGTTCTTGAGCGGGACAACGGCCACGACGGCACGGTTGCGTTCCGTGAGGACCAGTATCTCGTCACGCAGATCCGCGGCGTAGTCAGCGAGCGGACGAACCGCCGAGGAAAGCTCGATACGTTTCAAAGCCGGATCTCCTTGGTACCAATGATGACACTATTCCGACGCTTGCGTCCAACAGCGAGGATCCGAACGACTTCACTGTCACCGCCGGCCACCTCGTAGAAGATTCGTAGGTGCTCAACGCGGAGCTGCCATGGCGCTATCGGGTTAGGACGCAGGGCCTTCCTGTTCCGCGTTTCTTTCAGTGGCTGATGAATGAGCTGACGTTCAATTGCGTCGAGAATCAGTGCCCGTTCCCTGGCGGTCAGGACGCTGAAGTGACGCTGCACTGACTTAGCAAATGCGATCTGGTACGCCACACGCCTCCCGGAGACATGTATCAACGAATTGCCGTACGACACCGTGGGACCATGAGCACCCTGAATGCAACGTGACAATTGTGATACGCGGGCGGTGATCACGGGCGGCGTGCGGTTAACGGGCCGAGCGGGTCCGTGGGGCGTATGCAATACTGGCGAGCCATGATCCGGGGCGTGGTCAGCGTGGGCGGCGTGCGCATCCATTACCGGCGGCTGGGGCAGGGTCCGGGCATGGTCCTGCTCCACGGCTACCCGCAGACGGGCCACATGTGGCGCAAGGTGATGCCCGCGCTCGCCGAGCGCTTCACCGTGGTCGCGCCCGATCTGCGAGGGTACGGCGACTCCGACAAGCCGCGCGGCGGCTACGACAAGCGCACGATGGCGGCGGACATTGCGACGCTCATCCGCGAGCTCGGCCTGGCGCCGGTCGTCCTCGTCGGCCACGACCGCGGCGCGCGCGTCGCCCACCGCTTCGCGCTCGATCATCCCGATCTCCTGCGCCGGCTCGTTCTCCTCGATATCGCGCCGACGTATGACGTGTTCGCCAGCACCAACCAGCAGAGCGCGCGCCGGGGCTGGCACTGGTTCTTCCACCAGGTGCCAGATCTGCCCGAGGCGCTGACCGAAGGACGCGAGGAGATCTACCTGCGCCACTTCTATCGCTCGGGGACGTGGAACCCCGCGGCGATCGAGGAAGAGGCCATCCAGGAGTACGTCCGGTGCTTCCGCCAGCCCGGCGCCATGCGCGCCGGCTTCGAGGACTACCGCGCCGGCGCCACCGTCGACCTCGAGCACGACGGCGCCGACCGCGAGAAGAAGATCAGGGCGCCGACGCTCGTGCTCTGGGGCGGCGCGCGACGGACGCCGCAGGCCCAGGACATGGTGGCGATCTGGAAGCCGCGCTGCGAGCAGGTCGAGGGTCACGCGATTCCCGACTCCGGGCACTTCATCCCCGAGGAGCAGCCCCAAGCCGTCGCCGACGCCATCCTGAAATTTGTCGGCTGACCGCGCCTGTCGGCAGACCGTGCCTTGACCGGCGTGCCGCCGCCCGGCTAGGCTCGGTCCACTGCCCGTGAGGGTCCGCTGTCCGGAAGGGTGCGGATCGTACAGGACCGCTCCCGTGGAGGCATCAATGGAGCGCCGGCAGTGCCGCCGCGCGACGACGCGCGGGTGAGACAGCCCTCCTCGAAGGCGTCCTCGCGCCGCGCTGGTGGCCTGCGCGCGGTGCTGGGCGCCGTCGCGCGGACGGCGGCACAGATCTGCGATGCCCGCGACGCCTTGATCTTCACCGTCGAAGGCGACCGCTGCCGGCTCGTCGCCAGGCACGGCGCCCTGCCGGCGACGCTCAGGGTCGGACGGCTGTATCCGATCACGGCCGACAGCGTCCGCGGCCGTGCCATCCGCACCGCTCGTACCGTCCACGTGCGCGACCTGTGGCGCGCGAAGGGACTGGCGGAGTCGCGCAGCCGGGCGTCGATCTCCGGCGTTCGCAGCTACGTCACCACGCCGCTGCTGCGCGCTGGCAAGGTGATTGGGCTCATCGGCGTCCGTCGGCTCGCGCCCGGAGGGTTCACCCGCCGGCAGGTCGCGCTGCTCAAGACCTTCGCCGACCAGGCCGCGATCGCCATCGAGAACGCGCGCCTTTCCGACGAGCTGCGGGCCCGCAACCGGCAGATCGCCGACGCGCTCGAGCGCGAGCGCGCGAGCGCGGGCGTGCTCCGGATCGTGAGCGAGGCGGGCAGCGACGCCACGCCGGTCTTCGACGCGATCCTGGCCAGCGCGATGCGGCTGTGTGACGCCAGGCTCGGGCAGCTGTTCCTCTACGAGGGTGACTACCGTCTCGGGATCGCCGCGGTCCACGGCGCCACGCCAGCCTACGAGGAAGTTCTGCGCCGCAATCGTCTTCAGGTGCCGCCGTCGTTGCTGCGCTCCGGAGGACCGTGGCGGCCGGTCCAGGTGCCGGACGTGAGAGAGACCGAAGCCTACCGTTCGGGGTGGCCCGTCTGGCGCGAGTCCGTCGACATGGAGGGGATGCGGACGTTCGTCGCCGTCCCGCTGGCGAAGGCGAACCGTTACCTCGGCTGCCTCATGTTCTACCGGCGCCAGGTCCGTCCGTTCACCGACGCCCAGGTGGACCTGCTCCGCACGTTCGCCGACCAGGCCGTGATCGCCATCGAGAACGCGCGCGTCCTGGGCGAGCTGCACGCCCGCAACGTCGAGCTGACCGAGTCGCTCGCCCAGCAGACGGCGACGGCAGAGATCCTCCGCGCGATCTCGGCCTCGCCGACGGACTACCAGCCGGTGTTCGACACCATCGTGCGGAACGCCGCGAGCGTGTGCGGGGCGTTCGACGCCATCATGAACCTCGCTGGTGGCGACCACCTGGTTCCGCGCGCTCACCACGGCCCGATCCGGCCCCCTGTCGCCCAGCTGGCCCTCACGCGGGACTCCGTCTCCGGCCGAGCGTTCCTGGAGGCGCGCTCGGTGCAGGTGCACGATCTGCGCGAAGCGGAAGACTTCCCGCTTGGCAGGGAGCTGGCGCGAGAGTTCGGCTACCGGACGGTGCTCAGCGTTCCGCTGCTGCGCGAGGGCGCCGCCATCGGCACCATCACCATCCGTCGCGTTGAGGTGCGGGCGTTCACCGACAAGCAGATCGCGCTGCTCCAGACCTTCGCGGACCAAGCCGTCATTGCGATCGAGAACGTCCGCCTGTTCCAGGAGCTCCAGGCGAAGAACCGCGAGCTGACGAGCGCGCTCGACCAGCAGACGGCGACGAGCGAGATCCTCCGCGCGATTTCGAGCTCGCCGACCGACGTGCAGCCCGTGTTCGACACCATCGTCCGCAGCGCCGAGCGGCTGCTGGGCGGCGTGGGCTCGGCGCTCAGCCTGCGCGTGGGCGACGAGGTGCAGCTCGCCGCGTTGACCTCGACCAACGAAGCCGGCGACGCGTGGCTCCGACGGTCCTTTCCTCAGGCCATTGGGGGACCACTGCCGCACGCGACGGCCGTTCGTCAGAGCGCGCCCTACATGCTCGCCGACACGGAATTGCTGGACGACGCGCGCCTGCGAGAGTTCGCCCGGACACGTGGCTATCGCAGCAACCTGATCGTGCCCCTGCTGCGCGAGGGCGTCGCCATCGGCAGCATCGGGGTGATCCGCCCGCAGCCCGGCGCCTTCATCGAGGACGAGATCGCGCTCCTCCAGACCTTCGCCGCCCAGGCGGTCATCGCCATCGAGAACGTCCGCCTCTTCAACGAGCTGGAGTCGCGCAACCGCGATCTCACCGAGGCGCTGGAGCAGCAGACGGCGACGAGTGAGGTCCTGCGCGTCATCAGCAGGTCGCCCACGGACGTCCAGCCCGTGTTCGACATGATCGCCGCGCGGGCGATGACGTTGTGCGACGCCGAGATCGGCATCGTCTCGCGCTTCGACGGCGAGCAGCTCTGTCTCGCGGCCGTCCACGGGGTGGATCCCGCCGGTATGGCGGTCGCCCGCGACGCATTTCCGATGCCCCTCGACACCGAGACCCTGAGCGCCCGCGCCGCGCGCACCCGCGCCGTCATCCACGTCGCCGACGTCCTGGAGGACCCGACCTACGAGCGACAAGAAGGGGCGAGGTTGCTGGGGTATCGCAGCGGCCTCGCCGTGCCCATGCTGCGCGACGAGCAGGTCATCGGCGCCGTCTTCGTGGGGCGGGCGCGACCCGGGCGCTTCTCCGACACCCAGGTGGAGTTGCTCAAGACCTTCGCCGATCAGGCCGTCATCGCCATCGAGAACGTGCGGCTGTTCAAGGAGCTGGAGGCGCGCAACCGTGATCTCACGACGGCGCTCGAGCAGCAGACGGCGACGAGCGAGATCCTGCGCGTGATCAGCCAGTCGCAGACCGACGCCCAGCCCGTGTTCGAGACCATCGTGCGCAGCGCGGTGCGCCTCTGCGGCGCGATCCACGGCGGGGTGTATCGCTTCGACGGCGAGCTGGTTCACTCGGTCGCCCATGAAGGCTACACGCCGGAGCAGCTCGAGCACTGGCGCCGCACCTTCCCGCGCCCGGTGACGACTCCGGGGCTGGACTCGGAGGCGATCAGGACCCGCGGCGTGGTGCGGATCGACGACGTCGAAGCCGCCCCTGGCTTCGAGGTCACCGGCGAGACGATGGCGAACCTTCGCTCCCGTGGTTCGCGAAGCCTGCTCGCCGTTCCGATGCTCCGGCAGGACGAGGTGATCGGCGCGATCGCGCTGGCCCACGGGCAGGTCGCCGCGTTCTCCGACGCCCACGTGGAGCTGCTGAAGACCTTCGCCGACCAGGCGGTGATCGCGATCGAGAACGTGCGCCTGTTCAAGGAGCTGGAGGCGCGCAATGCCGACCTGACCGAGGCCCTGGAGCAGCAGACGGCCACGAGCGAGATCCTTCGGGTGATCAGCGCGTCCCCCACGGACGTGCAGCCTGTTCTGGACGCACTCGCGGTGAGCGCGGCGCGTCTGTGCGAGGCACAGGATGCCGTGATCGTCCTGGTCGAGGGCGACCACATGCGCCCGGCCGCTCACCACGGGCCGATCGCGAGTAGCAGCCTCGGCAGACTTGTTCCGATCGATCGGGGCTCGGTCATGGGGCGGGCGATCGTGGACCGCACCACGGTGAACGTCGACGACATCCTCGCCGTGCCCGAGGACGAGTTCCCGAGCGCTCGAGCGTGGTCGCTCGGCAGCTCCACCACCCGCTCGATCTTCGCCAGCCCGCTACTCCGGGAAGGCGTGGCCATCGGCGCGATCGTCATTCGCCGGGCGGAGGCCCGCCGGTTCTCCGACAAGCAGACCGCGCTCGTGCAGACGTTCGCCGACCAGGCCGTCATCGCCATCGAGAACGTGCGGCTGTTCAAGGAGCTGGAGGTCCGCAACCGCGACCTCACCACCGCCCTCGACCAGCAGACGGCGACGAGCGAGATCCTGAGGGCGATCAGCGGCGCACAGACAGACGCCCAGCCGGTCTTCGACGCGATCGCCCGCAGCGCCGTGCGGCTGTGCGGTGCTTTCAGTTGCCGCGTGTTCCGTCCTGACGGCGAGCTGTTCCACGTGGTCGGCGAGGATTACGGGAGCCCCGAGGCTCGCGCGATGTTCCAGGGGACCCGCCCGGAGCCGATCGGCACTGGCGGCCCGTCGGGCGTAGCCGCGCGCGAGCGTCGGATCGTGCAGGATCCCGACGTTCCCAACAATCCCGATGTGCCGCAGCAATACCGCGACCGGGCGGTGGCCCGCGGCTACCGCGCTGTCATGGCGGTGCCGATGCTGCGTGACGACGTCGCGCTGGGCGTGATCACGGTCTCGCGACAGGAGCCGATCGCGTTCTCGGACCAGCAGGTGGAGCTCATCAAGACCTTCGCCGAGCAGGCCGTCATCGCGATCGAGAACGTGCGTCTCTTCAACGAGCTGGAGGCGCGCAACCGCGACCTCACGGAGTCGCTCGAGAGGCAGACGGCGACCGCCGAGATCTTGCAGGTCATCAGTGCGTCGCCGACGGGGCTCGCGCCGGTGTTCAGCGCGATCCTGCAGCGGGCGGTCGGTCTGTGCGATGCCGCCTTCGGGGTCGTCTACCGTTTCGATGGCGAGCTCATCCACATCGTGGCCCACCACAACTACACGGCCGATGCTCTGGAGGTCCTCCAGTCACATTTCCCCTGCCCTCCAGGGCTCACGACGGTGACGGCGCGGGCGATCCTCGAGCGGACCGTCGTCGAGACCGAGGACGCCAGCGACGAAGCGCTCTCACCGACGGGCTCGGTGGCGGTGGCACGGCAGCTCGGCTATCGGGGCACCATCTCCGTCCCGATGCTTCGCGAGGGCGCACCGATCGGTACCATCACGCTCGCCAAGCGTGAGCGGGCGCGATTCACGGACAGGCAGATCGCACTCCTCAAGACCTTCGCCGACCAGGCGGTCATCGCCATCGAGAACGTGCGCCTGTTCAAGGAGCTAGAGGTGCGCAATCGCGATCTCACGACCGCGCTCGACCAGCAGACGGCGACGAGTGAGGTTCTCAAGGCGATCAGCGGCGCCCAGACCGATGCCCAGCCCGTCTTCGACGCCATCGCGCGGAGCGCGGTGCGGCTGTGCGGCGCCTTTCGCTGCCACGTGTTCCGCTTCGACGGTGAGCTCATTCACGTCGCGGCCGAGCACAACTTCTACGCGGTGCCGGGTGCCGAAGCGCTATTCCGTGCCTCATTCCCCCAGTCTCCGCTCGGATCTGATGGCATGGTGGCCCGCGCGATCCGTGAGCGTCGCATCGTCCAGCGGAGCAATGCGCAACACGATGCGGCGCTCACTCCGCGGCAACGGGAGCGGGCGGTCGCCCTCGACTACCAGGCCATCATGGCCGTGCCGATGCTGCGCGACGACGCCGCCGTGGGTGCGATCACGGTCACGCGCCGCGAGCCGCATCCGTTCGCCGAGCAGCAGATCGAGCTGGTCAAGACCTTCGCCGAGCAAGCGGTCATCGCCATCGAGAACGTGCGGCTGTTCAACGAGTTGGAGGCGCGCAACCGCGACCTCACGACGGCCCTCGAGCAGCAGACGGCGACGAGCGAGATCCTGCGCGTGATCTCGAGCTCGCCCACCGATGAGCAGCCCGTGATGCGCGTCGTGGCCGAAAACGCCGCGCGCCTGTGTGACGCGTTCGACGCGGCTATCGTTCGTGTCGAGGGCGACGTCCTCCAGACCGTGGTCAATTACGTCTCCGTCCCGAGCCTCGAGCCCCTTGGGGCGGCACCGCTGCCGATCGATCGGACCACGGTAGTTGGCCGCGCGGTCGTCGACCGGCAGATCGTCCACGTCGATAACGTGCCCGAAGCGGACGAGCGAGAGTTCCCGCTGGGGAGAGAATTGGCGCGGCAACAGGGCCACCGAACGGCCCTGGCCGTCCCGCTGCTTCGCGAAGCTGCCGCGATCGGCGTGATCCTCATTCGCCGGCGTGAGGTGCGGCCGTTCACCGAGGCGCAGATCGCGCTGCTCCAGACCTTCGCCGATCAGGCGGTGATCGCGATCGAGAACGTCCGGCTGTTCAAGGAGCTGGAGGTCCGCAACCGCGACCTCACCCTGGCCCTGGAGCAGCAGACGGCGACCAGCGAGATCCTTCGCACGATCAGCCGCTCGCCCACGTCGACGGCGCCGGTCTTCGAAACGATCGTCCAGAACGCCGTGCGCCTCTGCAACGGGACGTCGGGATGGATCTTCCTGCTCGGTGGCGACGGGCTGGATGTCGTTGCCCCGCACAACGTCCCGGCCGGGGTGCCGATGCGGTTTCGAACTGCCGACGCACCGTACTCCGCGCGCGTCATTCGCGAGGGCGCGGTCTTTCACGTCGCCGACATCGAGACGGACCCCCGGGTGACGGCTTTCGCCGGCAGCACGATGCGGACGGCGGGCATCCGCTCATTTCTCCACGTGCCCATGAAGCGCGAGCGCGACGCGATCGGCAGCATCGTCGTGATGCGCAGCCTGGCCGGGAAGTTCTCGGACTCCGAGATCGCCCTCCTCCAGACCTTCGCGGACCAAGCGGTGATCGCCATCGAGAACGTGCGCCTGTTCAACGAGCTCCAGGCGCGCACGGCGGACCTCACGCGCTCCGTCGGCGAGCTCCGCGCGCTCGGCGAGGTCAGCCAGGCGCTCGCCTCCACGCTCGACGTCGACGTCGTGCTCGACACCATCGTCTCCCGCGCCAACGAGCTGGCGGGCGCCGACGGCTGCACCATCTTCGAGTACGACGAGGCCGCCGCGGAGTTCCGGCTGCGCGCCGCCCGCAACCTCGAGCCGCGGCTGATCGACGTCGCGCGTGCCGCACCGTACCGGCGCGGCGAGGGGATCCTCGGCCGTCTCGTCGCGACGCGCGAGCCGGTGCAGGTGGCCGACATCACGGGCCCGGGGTATCACAGCCCCCTACGTGACGTGCTCGTCGAAGCCGGCTACCGCGCGATCCTCGGCGTCCCGCTGATCCGCGAGGAGCACCTCATCGGCGCGCTCACGGTCAACCGAAAGGTAGCCGGCGAGTTCTCGCCGGAGACGGTCGCCCTGCTGCAGACCTTCGCCACCCAGTGCGCCCTGGCCATTCAGAACGCGCGCCTCTTCCGCGAGATCGGGGACAAGAGCCGCGAGCTGGAGGTGGCCAACCGGCACAAGTCGGAGTTCCTTGCCAACATGTCGCACGAGCTGCGCACGCCGCTCAACGCGATCATCGGCTACAGCGAGATGCTCCAGGAGGAGGCGGCCGACGCCGGCCAGGAGTCCCTGATCGCCGACCTCCAGAAGATCAACGCCGCGGGCAAGCACCTGCTCGAGCTGATCAACGCCGTCCTTGACCTGTCCAAGATCGAGGCGGGCAAGATGGATCTCTACCTCGAGGACTTCGACGTGGCCCGCCTCGTGCGCGACATCGGCGCGGTGATCCAGACGCTCGCGGAGCAGAACGGCAACCGGCTGGAGCTCGTGTGCGAGGCGAGCGTCGGCACCATGCACGCCGACGTGACGAAGGTGCGCCAGACGCTCTTCAACCTCCTCTCCAACGCATGTAAGTTCACGGAGCGCGGGACGGTGGAGCTCCGGGTGACGCGCGCGGACGGCTGGATCTCCTTGGCCGTGCGCGACACGGGCATCGGGATGACGCCCGAGCAGCTGGCGCGCATCTTCGAGGAATTCGCCCAGGCGGACGTCTCCGTCACCCGGCGCTACGGCGGCACCGGCCTCGGCCTGGCCCTGAGCCGGCGGCTGGCCCGGATGATGGGCGGCGAGATCGACGTGGAGAGCGCGAAGGGCAGCGGGAGCACGTTCACGGTGCGCTTGCCCGCGACGGTGACCGAGCCCACGGCCGTGATCGTCGCGCCCGTGGCCGGCCTTGCCGCCGGCGGCGTCAGCGTGCTGGTGATCGACGACGAGGCCGCCGTGCGCGATCTCATGCAGCGCTTCCTCGTGAAGGAAGGCTTCCGCGTCGCCGTCGCCGCGAGCGGCGAGGAGGGTCTCCGCCTCGCGCGGGAGCTGCGGCCCGCCGTCATCACCCTCGACGTGCTGATGCCGGGCATGGACGGCTGGATGGTCCTTTCGGCGCTGAAGGCCGATCCCGCCGTCGCCGAGATCCCGGTGATCATGCTCACCATGATCGACGACCGGAACCTCGGCTACGCCCTCGGCGCCGCCGACTACCTCACCAAGCCGCTCGACCGAGAGCGCGTCATCGGCGTGCTGCGCCGTTATCGCCCGGACCGCGAGCGGCCGGTGCTCGTGGTCGACGACGAGCCGGAGGCGCGCGATTTGCTGCGCCGGCTGCTCGAGCGCGAGGGCTACGCGGTGGTCGAAGCCGAGAACGGCCGCGTGGCGCTGGACCGCCTGCGCGAGACCGTGCCCGCCGTCATCCTCCTCGACCTCATGATGCCGGAGATGGACGGCTTCGAGGTGGTGAGCGAGCTGCGCCGGCATCCGGAGTGGCGCGCGATCCCGATCGTGGTCGTCACGGCCAAGGATCTCTCGCCCGAGGACCGGCGGCGGCTGAACGGCTCCGTCGAGAAGGTGCTGCAGAAGGGCGCGACGTCGCGCGAGGAGATCCTCGCCGAGGTGCGCGCGCTCGTCCGCGCGACCGTCCAGGGAGCCTGATGGCGAAGATCCTGCTTGTCGAGGACAACGAGATGAACCGCGACATGCTCTCGCGGCGGCTCGCGCGCCGGGGACACGAGGTCGTGGTCGCCGTCGACGGCGAGCAGGGGCTCGCGATGGCCGAGGCCCAGACGCCCGCGCTCATCCTGATGGACATGAGCCTGCCCGTGCTGGACGGCTGGGAGGCGACCCGGCGCCTCAAGCAAGGACCGGCCACGCGCGCGATCCCGATCATCGCGCTCACGGCGCACGCCATGGCGGGCGACCGCGAGAAGGCGCTCGCCGCGGGGGCCGACGACTTCGACACCAAGCCCGTCGACTTCGAGCGGCTGCTCGCGAAGATCCTGGCGCTCCTTGGCTGATCGCGCCGCGCTCTCGCATCTTCGACACGAGCTGCGCACCCCGCTGAACCACGTCATCGGCTACAGCGAGATGCTGCTCGAGGACGCCGAGGGCGCCGCCGCCGCGCTGGTCCCGGCGCTCCGTCGCATCCACGACGACGCACGCCAGATCCTCGGCCTGATCAACGACGTCCTCGCGCCGTCCATCCTGGAGGCCGGCGCCGGCGACCTCGCGCGGCTGGAGGCCGAGGGCCGGCCGCGGGTGGACCGGATCATCGCCACGGCGGAGAGGCTGAGAAAGGATGCGGGCGCCGTAGGCACCGCGGCCATGGTGGCGGACGTCGACCGCATCTCCACGGCCGGACGCCAGCTCCTCGCGATCGTGAGCCAGGCCGCGAGGCCCGCGACCGCGCCGCCGCCCGCGGCCACCGCCCCGGGCGGAGAGCCGAGCACGATCCTCGTGGTGGACGACAACGAAGGCAACCGCGAGATGCTCAGCCGCCGCCTCGAGCGTCAGGGCTATCGGGTGGCGCAGGCCGCCGGCGGGCAGGAGGCGCTCGAGGCCCTCGCCGCCGCGCCGGCGGACCTCGTGCTGCTCGACGTGATCATGCCGGGCATGAGCGGCCACGAGGTGCTGCAGCGGCTCAAGCAGGACCCGGCGCTGCGCGAGATCCCCGTGCTCATCATCTCCGCGCTCGACGAGATCGACAGCGTCGTGCGCGGCATCGAGCTGGGTGCCGAGGACTACCTCACCAAGCCGTTCGACCCCGTGCTCCTCAAGGCGCGCGTGGGCGCGTGTCTGGAGAAGAAGCGGCTGCGCGACCAGGAAGTGCGCCACCAGCGCGAGCTGGCGGACTGGAACCGCACGCTCGAGCGGCGCGTGGAGGACCAGGTCGCGCAGGTCGAGCGGTTGGCCCGCCTCACGCGCTTCTTCTCGCCCGCGCTGGCGGAGGCCATTGTCAGCGGCGGCGCCGACGATCCGCTGAAGACGCATCGCCGCGAGGTCACCGTGGTGTTCCTGGACCTGCGCGGCTTCACCGCCTTCGCGGAGACGGCGGAGCCGGAAGAGGTCATGGGCGTGCTCCGCGAATACCACGCGGGGATGGGCCGGCTGGTTCTCGAGCACGAGGGCACGCTCGAGCGGTTCACCGGCGACGGCATGATGATCTTCTTCAACGATCCGACGCCGGTGCCGAACCCGGCCGAGCGCGCCGTGCGGATGGCCGTGGCCATGCGCGAGCGGGTGCGCGTGCTCGAGGTCGGGTGGCGCAAGCGCGGCTACGACCTCGCCTTCGGGGTCGGCATCGCTCAGGGCTACGCGACCATCGGCGCCATCGGCTTCGAGGGACGCTGGGACTACGGCGCCATCGGCACCGTGACCAACCTCGCGGCGCGGCTCTGCGGCGAGGCGCGCGGCGGCCAGATCCTCGTCTCCTCGCGTGTGGCGGCGGCGGTGGAGGGCCTCGTGGAGACGGCGGAGGTCGGCGCGCTCGCGCTGAAAGGCCTGTCGAAGCCGGTCCCGACGTTCGACGTCACCGGCCTGCGGTAATCTCCAGGCCATGACCACCTCCCGTCGCGCCATCGTGGCCATCGCGCTCGTCTGCCTTGCCGTCGCCTCGTGCGCCCGCGGCAAGAACCCCTACGAGCTTCCCCCGCCGCTGCGCGGCGACCGCGCGCCGATCGACCACATCGTCGTGCTCTTCCTGGAGAACCGCTCGTTCGACCACCTCTTCGGCACGTATCCGGGCGCCGAGGGGCTGGACAATTACCACGGGCGACAGACGGACAGGAACGGCGTGGCGTACCCGCTGCTGCCCCGGCCGCTGGGCCGCGACGGCAAGCCCGATCCGCGCTTCCCCGCCGACCTCGACAACCGGCCCTTCGCAATGCTGAAGTTCGTGGGCCCGACGGACATGACGAACAATCCGATCCACCGCTACTACCACATGCAGCGCCAGTACGGCGCCGGCGCCGACGGGCTGCCGATGGGCAAGTGGGTGGCGGAAGGCACGAGCGGCGGCATCACGATGGGTTACTACGACCGCGCCGCCATCCCGGTGCAGTGGACGCTCGCCGACGAGTTCGTGCTCCTCGACCGCTTCTTCCAGGGCGTGCACGGCGGATCGCTCTCGAACCACGTCTACCTGGTCTCCGCGGCGCTCCCGCGCTGGGCGGAGGCGCCCGCGCAGTATCGGGTGCAGGGCGTGGGGCCGAACGGCCAGGTGGCCAAGGACGGCGAGGTCGATCCCGACGGCAACGTGGTCAACAACCTGGACCCCCCGTATCCGCCCCAGCGCGTGAAGCAGATCCTCGAGGTCCCGCAGACGCTGCCGACCATCGCCGACCGCCTGACCACCGCGAACGTCAGCTGGGCCTGGTATGCGACGGGCTGGGACGCCGGGGCCGACGCCGTCAAGGCAGGCCACGTCCCCCACCACAACCCGTTCCAGTACATGAAGCGCGTGATGGACACGCCCGAGGGCCGCGCCCACATCCAGGACGCCTCTCGCTTCAGCGTGGCGCTGCGCGAGGGCACGCTGCCGTCGGTGGCGTGGGTCAAGCCACATGGCCGGGACAACGCCCACGCGGTCTCGTCCACGGTGGGGGCGGGCGACCGGTGGATCGGCGCCACCGTGCGGGACATCATGGCCAGCCGATACTGGCCGCGCGTGGCCATCGTCATCACGTACGACGAGGGCGGGGGCTGGTTCGATCACGTGCGCCCGCCGGCGCCGGACGCTTTCGGGTACGGCACGCGGGTGCCGGCGCTCGTCGTCTCGCCCTACGCGCGCCGCGGCGTCATCGGCCACGGCCTCTACGATTTCGCGTCGATCCTGAAATTCATCGAGTGGCGCTTTGGCTTGCCGCCGCTCACCGCCCGCGACCGCAAGGCCGAGGCCTTCCTCGAGGCCTTCGACTTCACCCAGCCCCCGCGGCCACCGATCGCGCTGCCCTGAGGGCCACCTATTGCCAAGGAGGACTCCATGAGCCGGGCCCGCCGAGCGGCACTCGTCGTCGCCGTGACCGCCTTCCTCTTCACGGCCGGGGCCGCCCCGGCGCTGGCGCAGGGCACGCTCCGCGTGGTTATGCACTCCGACCTCAAGATCCTCGATCCCATCTGGAGCGGGGGCTACATCACCCGGAACCACGGCTACATGATCTACGACACCCTCTTCGCCATGGATGCGGCGGGCGAGATCAAGCCGCAGATGGTGGAGCGCTACGAGGTGAGCGCCGATCGCCTCACGTACACCATGACCTTGCGCGATGGCCTCCTCTGGCACGACGGCAAGCCGGTCACCGCGGAAGATTGCGTGGCCTCCATCAAGCGGTGGGCGGTCAAGGACTCGATGGGCCAGAAGATGATGGGGTTCGTCAAGGACATCGTGGTCGTCAACCCGAAGACGCTCAGGATCGTGCTCAAGGAGCCGACCGGGCTCGTGCTCCGCGCGCTGGGCAAGCCGTCGGTGAACGTGCCGTTCATGATGCCCAGGCGGGTCGCCGAGACCGACCCGAACACGCAGTTCACCGACACCACCGGCTCGGGGCCGTTCGTCTTCAAGCGCGACGAGTGGAAGCCGGGCGACAGGGCCGTCTACGTGAAGTTTCCGCAGTACCGGCCGCGCAGCGAGCCGCCCTCGGGACTGGCCGGCGGCAAGGTGGCCAGGGTCGACCGGGTGGAGTGGCGCGCGATCCCCGATCACCAGACGTCGATCAACGCCCTGCTCGCCGGCGAGATCGATTACGTCGAGTCGCCGCCCCACGATCTCTATCCGGTGCTGCTGCGAGACGGCGACGTGAAGCTCGTGCGCCTGAACCCGCACGGCGCGCAGTACGCCTTCCGCTACAACACCCTGCACAAGCCGTTCGACGATCCCAGGATCCGGCAGGCCGTCATGTGGGCGTTCAACCAGGAAGACTTCCTCAAGGCGGTCATCGGCGACAAGAACTACTACAAGGTCTGCCTGTCGCTGTTCCCCTGCGGCACCCCGCTCGAGTCGCGCAAGGGCTTCGAGGGCGGCCTCCTGGTCGAGTCGAATTTCGGCAAGGCGCGGCAGCTCCTGAAGGAGGCGGGCTACGACGGCACCCCGATCGTGCTCCTGCACTCCACGGACCTCGCCGTGCTGGCGAACCTGGCGCCCGTCGCCAAGTCGCTGATGGAGAAGGGGGGGTTCAAGGTCGAGATGCAGTCCACGGACTGGCAGACCCTCGTCACGCGGCTGGCCCGGAAGGATCCGCCGAGCGCGGGCGGCTGGCACGGCTTCCTCACCTCGTGGGCGGCCGCCGACATCCTGGATCCGGTGATGACCGGCTTCCTCAACGCGTCCTGCGAGAAGGCCATGCGCGGCTGGCCGTGCGACGCGGAGATCGAGCGGCTGCGCGACCAGTTCGCCCGGGCCACCGACCCGGCCGCGCAGCGGGCCATCGCCGAGGCGGTGCAGGTGCGGCTCACGCAGTACCCGACCCACATCCCGCTCGGCCAGTGGTACGGCGCCGTCGCCATCCGCAAGAGCATCGTCGGTCTCATCGAGGCCCCGGTGACCGTGCTCTGGAACGTCGAGATCAAGCGCTGAGGCTCGCGTATACTCCAACCGACATGAGGGGCTCCGGGCGCCCGGGACACCAAGAGTCGTCGACAGTACTGGGAGACGGGCGCGATTGACTTGAAGGTGGGGGGCTCCGGGCGCCCCCCAGACCCCCCCGGGCACGCGGATCGAACTTGACACGGAAGGACACGACCATGAGAGAAGCCGTCGTCGTCGCCAGCTCGCGCACGCCGCTCGCCAAGTCCTTCCGCGGCTCGTTCAACCTCACGCGGCCCGACGAGCTCGGGGGCCACGTCATCAAGGACGCGCTCGGCAAGGTCCCGCAGCTCGAGCATCGCGAGATCGAGGACGTGATCTTCGGCTGCGGCCAGCCGCACGGCTCCCAGGGCCACAACATCGCGCGCGTCTCGCTCCTGCGCGCCGGGCTGCCGTCGTCCATCCCGGGCACGACCGTCAATCGCTTCTGCTCCTCCGGGCTGCAGGCCATCGCCATGGCCGCGCACCACATCGTGGCCGAGGGCGCGGAGGCGGCCATCGGCGGCGGCGTCGAGAGCATCACGATGATGCAGCGGGACTCGAGCCCGAACCCGTGGGTGAAGGAGCACTGGCCCGGCCTCTACATGGTGATGGGCGACACGGCCGAGGTGGTGGCCAAGCGGTACAAGATCAGCCGTGAGGCGCAGGACGAGTACGCGCTGTCGAGCCAGCAGCGCACCGCGCGCGCGCAGCAGGAGGGCTTCTTCAAGGACGAGCTCGCGCCGATGCAGGTCACGCGCGGCATCGTCGACAGGAAGACGGGCGAGATCGCGGGCAAGGAGGAGGCCTCCGTCGATCGCGACGAGTGCAACCGGGGCGACACCACGCTCGAGGGCTTGCTGAAGCTGCCGCCGCACTTCGACAAGGACAGCGGCCAGGGGACGGTGACCGCGGGCAACTCCTCCCAGCTCTCCGACGGCGCTTCCGCCACGGTGCTGATGTCGATGGATCGCGCCAAGGCACTGGGCGTGAAGCCCAAGCTGATCTTCCGCGGCTTCGCGGTGGCCGGCTGCAACCCCGACGAGATGGGCATCGGCCCGGTGTTCGCCGTGCCGAAGCTGCTGGCCCGCCACGGCCTCAAGGTCGAGGACATCGACCTCTGGGAGCTCAACGAGGCCTTCGCCTCGCAGGTCGTCTACTGCCGCGACCGGCTCGGGCTGGATCCCGCGAAGCTCAACGTCAACGGCGGCTCGATCTCGATCGGCCACCCCTTCGGCATGACGGGCTCGCGCATGGTCGGCACCCTCGCCAACGAGATGCTCCGTCGCAAGGCGCGCTACGGCGTGGTCACCATGTGCATCGGCGGCGGCCAGGGCGCGGCCGGGCTCTTCGAGGCCTGCAACTAGCGTACGGCCCGATCCCGCGGTCAGCGGCGAGCGTCCCGCCGCTCGACCGCGGGGCCAGACGCTTCAGCCGGCTTCCCGACCTCGAGCGCGCTCGAGGAGCGTACGCCTACCGACGATTGCTCTCCTCGAACAGCCTGAGCGTCTTCTGCACGTCGTACGGCAGCTCGACGAGCCGCTCGGGATCCCACTCGCTGCGCGGCACGCCGAAGAAGTCGCCGCCATAGACGTGAATGGCGCCGGTCAGGCGGCCGATGGGGTTGGTCACGGAGTGGATGATGTCCCGGCCGAGAGGAAACGCCTCCCGCTCGCTCAGCGCCTTGGCGCCGGCCGCCTCGATCCGGCCCTGCGCCTCGCCGGGCAGGCGGCGCCACAGGATGTTGTCCTCGCGCCCCGTGTAGATCCCGATCACGGCCCACATCTCGTGAGTGTGGGGCATGACCGTCATCCGTGGGCCCCAGACGACGTTCAGGATCGTGAGCCCCTCCGAGAGCGATTGAGCGTCTGGACGCTTGCCTGCCGGGGCTCCCCGATGGCCGCCAGGACCTCCTCGGGCGCCTCGACCGCGCGGGCGACGACGTCGCGGACGGCGTGCGGGGCCGCCCGCTCGGCGGCGGCCGCAAGGCAGTCCGCCGTGAAGCGATCCAGATCGAACATGGCATGACCTCCTGGTGGTGGCGACACTATACCCGGATCGGGGATCGTCTTCCGTTCGTACGGGACAGTAAGATGTACGTACGGAGGTCTCCATGCGGAGGAAGCTCACGAAGACCGGCAATAGCCTCGCCCTCGTGCTCGACCGATCTCTGCTCGCCCGGGCGAAGATCGATGCTGATACGCCGCTCGACGTCACCACCGACGGTCATGTGATCGTCATTGCGCCAGCGCGCCGCCGCTCGAGAGCCGCGAAGCTCGCGAGGATCATGGAGAAGACCGACCACCGCTACGGTCGGACGTTCAAGCGACTCGCCGAATGAGGGCGTTGGAGCTCACCCGCGTTTGCGGCGGACGCGATATGGCGGCAGCTCCTCTCGCAGCACACGGCGGAGCGTCTCTTCGAGATTCTGCTCGGCCGAGCCGCTGAAAGTGCGCAGAGCATCGTTGATGAGCGTTTGATAGCTACCGCCTCCTGCCCTGTGAACCTGCTCGCGGAACCATTGCAGGACGTCATCGTCGATGCGGATGGTGATCCGCGTCTTGCCCGGGCGTGCTCGTAGAACCGGGCCGCGCCGACCGTACTTGAAATCATACTGCTTCTTCATCGTGCTCCCTCGTACTGGCGTCGCTCACTTCGCGTAGCCCGTCTTGCCGAGATGAGACGCGGGCGCTCGTCCCGCCACGTGTAGACGACCACAAGCGTCCGGCCAAGGGCGTCCATGCCGAGCGTCACGAACCGAGCTTCGTCGTCCGCGCTGTCGTCGTGAATCGTGATCGCCTGCTCGTCGTGAAGGACCGTTCCCGCGTCCGCGAAATCGACGCCGTGCTTGCGGAGGTTCGTGGCCGCCTTGCCGGGGTCCCATTCGAACTCCACGGCATAGTATATGTACTAATGTGCATATAGTCAACGAAAGCGATCTCGCCCGGATCTGTTTGCTAGGCGCGCATGGCGAACGGCGTGCCGAGCAGGTACCGTGAAGCCATGACGGGAGGACACCATGGCGAGCAGGATGACGAGGAAGGTGGAGAAGCTGGTGGGGCGCGAGCGGGTATGTCGCGTGGCGACGGTCGGGGACGGCGTGATGCCGCACTGCGTGCCGGTGTGCCAGGTGGTGGATGGCGGGAAGATCTACTTCGGCTCGGGCGACGAGGCCGGCAAGGTCAAGAACCTCGAGGCGACCCCGCACGTCTGCGTGACCGTCGATCTCTACTCCGACGACTGGAGCCAGATCAAGGGTGTGATGGTGCAGGGGACCGTGGAGCTCATCGCGCGCGGGCCGCGCTTCCGGAAGATCCGTGATCTGCTCTACGCGAAGTACCCGCACTATCGCACCGACGCGGCGCTGTCGCCCTCGGACTCCGTCATCGTCGAGGTCACGCCGACCCACGTCTTCACCTGGGGCCTCGACTGAGCGGCCAGTCGACCGTCACGGCGGAGGGCAATCCCACGCGGCCGGCGACGGGCAGCTTCAGGGCGGGCGTCTTGACGTCGACCCCGAAGGTGAGCCCCAGCACGTTGATCTCGACGCCCTCGTCCACGCCGACGAGCACGCCGAGCAGGCCCAGCACCGAGAGCTGGGCGCCGCGGCCCGCGGGGCTCGTGGCCACGAGCGTGCCCGGCAGGTAGTCCTTGCCGATCGCCGTCGGCGGCAGCTGCAGGCGCAGCTCGGGCACCCGGCGGCCCACGAAGGCCGTGAACGTGTTGCTGTTCGGGCCCGGCCACAGGCGATAGCTCGCGGGGTAGGGATAGTCGCGTACTGCCGCCTCGATCTTGTCGATGACCGCGTCGATGTCGGGGCTCCGCAGATCCACCAGCAGCCGGGGCCGGGCACCGAACCAGTAGTTGTCTGGGCCGGTCCGGTCCACGCGCACGGCCGGCGCGCCCTGGTCGACGCCCCAGCCGATCACCTCGTAGCGATGCCACGCGGCGCCGCTCCGCTTCACCGCGACCCACGAGTGTACGCCGACCACGCCGCGCCAGCCGACGGCGCGCGCCGCGTACACCTGCACCACCGCCCCGGGCGTGGTCTCCGCCGACGGCGCCTGGCCGGACGGCTCCCGGCGCGCGTTCCAGAAATCGCGCGATCGTCCCATCGCCGCGCAGCCCGAAGGGACGTGAGCGAGCAGCGCGAGTCCGAGCGCGGCGAGCAGGGGGCGGCGGGCGGACGCGGTCACGACCGCAACGATACCGCGAATGGCGCCGACCACAATGACTTACTGGGGTACATCCTCGAACCGGGTGCTTTTGAACGGCACAAGAAATCCCTTACCCTTCGTGATGATTTTCGCCTGCGTCACAATGTGTGGCCACCAGCCGACAAATCTCGCCGCGTAGAGCCATAACTTTTGGTCCGCCCATGCATTCTTGAGAAAGAAAGCTGTCAGGCCGGACTCCCGCCATGCTGCTCGCTCGGCCGGATTGCGCATGATGTGTAAGTCGCCCGAGACGATCACCCAGTCCCGCTCTTGTCCGAGTGCTCGGATCCACGCAACATCGTTGGTGTTCGCCGCAAATTTCGTTCGGAGGTGCACGACATCGTTCCTGTCAGATGCAGATTCCAGCGCCGCGACTGCGCGGGCTAGGGCAGGCGACATGGTGTTATCGAAGAAGAACCTCACGCAGCAAGGCTTGCTTCAAACGCAACGGCGTCGCGGACTGAGCGTTCGCTTACCTCAAACCACCGCGCAACATGATGGAGAGACTGCTCGGCCCTATACGCCTTCGCGAGAATCGCTGTTGGTACTCCTTCTCGAGGGACGATGGGCTGTCCGAAACTCCGATGCGGACTCAATACGACATTTCGGGCCTTGCCAAGCGGCCACCACTCGTCAGCTTGTCCGTCCGTCGAGAACTTCAGTGTGGCGATGAACGAACGTACGATGCGATTGAATGATCCCTGGCCGCTGACCATATCGACGAGTGCGGCATCTGAACGCGCCGCTCCGTGCGCCAGGTCCTCAAAGATCGAGCGGCCGTCGGTGACGAACCGTCCCCGCGAGAACGGGTAAGGCCCGAGTATCTCCTGGGCCTTAGCATGCGCTTCGCGTATCGTTTTCCAATGAACCCCCGCCCCAAGAAACGCATCGACGAACCGAATCTCCTGAAGGTCGAGAAATGTCAGAGTTACCACACCATCTAGGGCTGGCAGAATGGACGTCACAACAGGAAGAGACTTGCGCGGGCCCGACCTCGTCCGGAACGTGTACCCACGCAACCAGCGGCGAATCCTGCCAGTGGAGACATGGGAAAGCCGCGACGCTTCGGGCACTGTGTAGAGACCAAGGCCGATGAAGTGAAATCCGCTGGTGCTCATATCCACCTGCAGTTTAGCGGCTAACTATGCGGTTCGCCATTGTCTTTTAGCCACTGAGACGAAATTCGACGCCTCGGAGGCCCGACAGGTGGGCGCTGTGGACGGCGCTGGGCGGGGTTACGAGCTAGGGTCGCACGTCAGGTTCCGGCACGGGGACCGGCGCTGTCGCGACATCCCAGAAGAATTCGAGCTCGGGGTCAGCGGCAGCGAGACGGCGGGCGCGTAGGGACGTCATGGCAGGGGTCGTGGTGTTCATCGCTTGATGGTACCGGAGATCATGGCGCCAGATTGAATCGAGATACACTACCCACGGGTCGGAAGGGGGATTGAAATGTGGCTGCCGGTTCTTCTCATTCTCGGTGGAATCGCACTCGCGTTCCTACTTTTCAAGGTTAGTGCTCTTGAGGCCGAGGTGGCTCGACTCAAGAAATTAGAACCGCAGTTCAACGAGTTGGAGCATAGATTCGATCTGCTCGTCGAGAACCGTGACGAGGCGCATAACGGTATCAATTGGAAGGCGCTGTGGAAGCAGGCGCTAGGGGAGAAGTGGGCCGTAGCCTGGATACACGACGCGATCGCCCCCACGATGGGCTGGGGTCCGATCCTGCCGGAAGGCACAGGCACGAGGCTCCATGACTACATAGGTGACGACCCAGCTGGGAGTTCGGACACGGCCACTCCACCAACTGTTTAATGCGGGCTTGGGTCGAAAGGCGGTGCGGTATGCCCGAGTTCGAGCTTAAGGATTTCATACGGCAGACGCTGCTCGACATTAGCGGTGGGGTCCATGAGGCGAACGTCGCCTACATGAAAGACTCGCCGAAGGTTCATAATCCCTTTCTTCTAGCTTACTAACCAGTCCGTTATTTAGTCTACACTTCTAACGGAATCGTGCTATGAAGGGACGTGCGCATTGATGGCCGCACGCTGTCGCACGACACGTCGGAAACCATCCGCCAGTTGGCCGTGCGCCGGGTCCACGAAGGC
>JACQFL010000024.1 GCA_016200085.1 Candidatus Rokuibacteriota bacterium
CGCGTCTGGATGACCACCAAGCCCCTCTGGCGCCTCTGGCCGGTGATGCCGTGCGTCCAGCGCACTTACTCACCCGTCGTGCTTGCTTGCTGACGTCCGCCACTTTCACCACGGACTGATAGGGGGTGGTCACGATGACCAGCCCGGAGGTCATGCCCGGTGGCGCCGTCGTCGTGATGCTTGTCGCCGTGCGCGTCTGGATCACGGCCGGGGTGCCATTGAAGGCGACCGTCACCGGCGCGTAGCCGAAGGCGAAGCCGGTGATCGTGACCGGCGTGCCGATGCGCCCACTCGTGGGGCTGAGCCCGGTGATGGCGGGGGTGAAGCTCACGGTGAAGCTCCGCGTGGCCGGGCTCGCATCCTCGTTGCCGGCGAGGTCGCGGGCCTTCACGTCGAAGGTGTGGGGGCCCTGGGTCAGATTGGTCAGCGTCACCGTGGTGCTGGCGCTGTAGGCGCTCCACGCCCCGCCGTCCAGGCGCCAGGCGAACACGAGGCTGCCCACGGGCGTGAGATTGTCAGTACCCGTGAAGGTGAAGGTGGCCGTGGGATCCGCGATGGTCCCGATCGGCCCGGCGGTGATCTGGGTGTCGGGCGCGGTGTTGTCGACGAGCACCACGCGGGTGACCGGGGCGGGGGCGGTGCCGGTGCGGTCGGTCGCCTGCGCCGTCAGCGTGGTCGCCCCGTCGGGGAAGGTGGTCGTGGCCCACGCGGCCGTGCCCGTGACGCTCGCGGCTGGCGGGGGGGCGACAGGCTGGTGCTGAGGGTCGAGGCGCCGGCGATCAGGGTGAGCGTCGCCACCCCGCTGCCGCTGTCGGTGGCCTGGGCCTGCACGGTCACGGTCTGGCGCACCCAGGCGTTGGCGGCCGGCTGCAGGAACGCGAGCGTGGGCGCGGTGGTGTCCCGCCACTCGATCGCCCCCATATCGTAGGCGAGGGCGCCCGTCGGCACGCCATAGGCGGGCCGATGCGCGGGGCCCAGGACGTCGGACTGGAGGATGGCGTTCAAG
>JACQFL010000026.1 GCA_016200085.1 Candidatus Rokuibacteriota bacterium
ATTCGCTAAGCCAACCCCGCGACGCAGACGGGCCGCATCGCCCAGATTTGCGAGCGGGAACGTGTCCCTCGCATGCTGGCGGACGCTCGCGTTTGCCCCGCTTCGCTTAGCGAGTTAGGCTTCCGTGGAAATCCAGGCTAGTCGAGCACGATCGCGAGTCGGGCGTTTTCGCCACGCATTGTCTCAGGGTCCGCTGGCTCGACTTGGGATCACCGCATCAGGCGCACCCCACGGCGCTGGCCATTCGCGACATCCATGGCAGCGCCGAGCACTCGGTGAATACGTGCTGTGCGCGCCAGTTAATGAGCGGGCCGGTGAGGTGAAAATCCGGTCGCACCTGTCTCCCCACCCGGCGGGTGCCCCGACAGCAGAGGGGGAGGGAAGGCCGCCGCAGGAAGCCGTCGACGACCACCCCCTACGGCAGGAAGATTTGCGCGAAGTGGTTGTCGATGGCGGCGCCGTCGTCGGCGAGGGTGAAGGTGACGGTGATGAGGCCGGTGGCGCCGGCCATCTTGCCCTCGCCCTCGGTGATCTCCCACACGGCGGTGCCCATGCGGGTGTGGGGCAGGGGGCAGGGGCCGATGCGGCCCAGGCCCTTGAAGCGGATCTTGCCGCCCATGCTGTAGGTGATCGTCCCGTGCTCCTCGTACGTCTCCTCGCCGGTGGGCTGGATCTCGGACTCGCAGACGATGCTCAGCGGCCCGGCGCGCTCGATGCTGGGTTGCACGCCGTTGATGGTCATCTGGGTACGCAGGGTCTGGCTGCTCGCCGACGTCTTGGCATTAAACCGGCCGTCCGCGTGGGTCACGTGCCCCTTGAGCTGCAGCGCGAAGACGAGATGCCTCATTGCGCTACCAAAGTCTAGGAAAAGAGTCCGCGGGCTGTCAAATCCGCTAGAATGATCCGGTTGTGGCGACCCTAAGGCTCTTGGTCATACGGCATGGGAGCACGGACTCCAACCGGGAGCGCCGGTTCACCGGGTGGCGCGACGTCCCCCTGAGCGACGTGGGCCGGCAGGAAGCCGAGGCGGTCGCCCGCGCGCTGGCCGGCCAGCCCGTGGCCGCCGTCTACGCGAGCCCGCTCCAGCGGGCGCGGGTGACGGCCGAGATCGTCGCGGCGGCGCACCGCCTGACAGTCACGCCGCTGCCGGATTTCCGGGAGATGAGCTTCGGGGACTGGGAGGGCCTCACCGTGAGCGAGGTGCAGGCGTGCTTCCCCGAGGACTTCGCCCGCTGGCGCGGTACGGCGCCCCAGCAGGTGCTGCGACCGGGGGGCGAGAGCATGGCGGAGGTCGCCAAGCGGGTGGGGCGAGGCCTCGCCGAGATCCGGGCCGGCCACCCCGAGCAGACGGTCGTGCTCGTCACCCACGCCGTGGTGACGCGGCTGCTCGTGCTCTCCGCCCTCGGCCTCGAGCCCGACCGCTACTGGAGCGTCGACGTCTCCCCGGCCGGGATCACCGAGATCGAGTACCGCGACGACTGGACCACGCTGCACCGCCTGAACACCCTCGCGCACCTGGAATCGCCGCCCCCGAGCCGTGAACCGGCGCGCGAAGACCACACGACCGAAGCCACGCGCGCCACTGTCAGGCCACCCACGCCCCGAGCCGGCCTCGCGGACCCCGCGACAAGTGAACCCTAAGCGCGTCCCGACCCAGCTGCCCAAGGGCGCCCGCATCTACCTCCCCGACGAGGCGGCGCGCAAGCGCCACGTCGAGGCGCGCCTGCTCGACATCTTCACGCGCTGGGGCTACAGCGAGATCGTGACCCCGACGTTCGAGTTCTTCGACGTCCTTGCGCTGGGGACCGACGTCGGGATGCAGGAGAACATGTTCACCTTCGTCGACCGCGAGACGGGACGCATGCTCGTGCTGCGCGCCGACATCACGCCGCAGATCGCGCGGATCGTGGCCACGCGGATGCGTGAGGAGGCCAAGCCCATCCGCCTGGCCTACGTCACCAACGTGTTCCGCTACGACGAGCCCCAGCTCTCGCACTACCGCGAGTTCTTCCAGGCCGGCGTCGAGCTGATCGGCATCGACAAGCCCGAGGCCGAGGTGGAGATCGTCGCGATGACCGTCGAGGGGCTGCGCGCGCTCGGCATCCAGCGCTTCCAGATCGACCTCGGCCACCCCGACTTCATCCGCGGGCTGCTGGACCAGGTGCCCGCCGAGGCGGCGCGCCCGCTGCGCCAGGCGCTGGCCCGCAAGGACGTCTCGGCCCTCGAGCAGCTGGTGGACGAGGCGGCGCCGCCGGCCGACGTCGGCGAGGCTCTGCTCGCGCTGCCCACGCTGGTGGGGCGGGAGGACGTGCTCGAGCGCGCCGGCGTGCTGGCCAAGAACGCCCGCTCGCAGAAGGCGTTGGCCAACCTGGCCGAGGTCTACCGGCTGCTCGGCGTGTACGAGCTCGGCTCCGACGTGCTGCTCGACCTCGGCGAGGTCTGCGGCTTCGACTACTACTCCGGGCTCTACTTCGAGGCCTACGTCGAGGGCTTCGGCGCCTCGGTGGCCGCGGGCGGGCGCTACGACCACATGCTGGCCCGCTTCGGCTACGACTGCCCGGCCGTGGGCTTCGCCTTCGACGTGGCGCGCGCCCTCAGCGTCATGGAGAGCCAGGGCGTGGAGGTCCCGCTGGCCGGGCCTGACTTCTTCATCATCGACTTCACCCCGGACAAGACGGCCGCGCTCTCGCTGGCCCGGCGCCTGCGCGAGGCGGGGGCCTCGGTGGCGCGCGACGTCGTGAGCCGCGGGCTCGACGAATCGCTGGCCTACGCGCGCGGCCAGCGCGCGCGCCGGGCGCTGGTGGCGGGCAGCCCGCGCACGGCGGCCGGCCAGGTGCTCGCGCTCGACCTCCGCGAGGGCGGGGAGCGGACGCTGGCCGTGCGCGACGTGCTCGAGGACCCGGGGCGCTTCTTCGCGGAGCTGGCGCAGTCAAGGCGACGAGGAGCAGGACATGCCTAACATCGTGGTGGTCGGCACGCAGTGGGGCGACGAGGGCAAGGGCAAGGTGGTGGACGTGCTCACCCCGCACGTCAACGTGGTGGTGCGCTACGCGGGGGGCAACAACGCGGGCCACACGGTGGTGGTGGGCAAGGAGAAGTACGTCCTGCACTCCATCCCGTCCGGCATCCTCCACCACGGCTGCCGCTGCGTGATCGGCTGCGGCGTGGTCATCGACCCCGGCGCGCTCATCGAGGAGATGGAGACGCTCGTGCAGCGCGGCATCAGCCTGGACGGCAACCTCTTCATCTCCAAGAACGCGCACCTGATCATGCCCTACCATCCCGCGCTCGACCGGGCCTCCGAGGCGAAGCTCGGCAGCCGGCGGATCGGCACCACGGGCAAGGGCGTGGGCCCCGCCTACATGGACAAGGCCGGGCGCGTGGGGATCCGGATGGCCGACCTGCTCGACGAGCGTCTCTTCCGCGAGAAGCTCGAGATCAACGTCGCCCAGAAGAACCGCCTGCTGCGCGAGATCTACGACGCGCAGACCTTCACCGTGGACGAGATCCTCAACCACTACCTGCGCTACGCGGGGTGGCTGGCGCCCTACATCACCGACACCCCGCTCCTGCTCTCGCGCTGGATCGACAGCGGCTACTCGGTGCTCTTCGAGGGCGCGCAGGCGACGATGCTCGACATCGACCACGGGACCTATCCGTACATCACCTCGTCGTCGGCGACGGCGGGGGGGGCCGCCACGGGCACCGGCGTGCCGCCCACGCGGATCCACGGCGTCCTCGGGGTGGCCAAGGCGTACACGACGCGGGTGGGGGCCGGGCCGTTCCCGACGGAGATGAAGGGTGAGGCCGCCGAGCACATCCGGGCCCGCGGCAACGAGTACGGCGCCACCACGGGCCGCCCGCGGCGCTGCGGCTGGTTCGACGCCGTGGTGCTCCGCTACGCGGCGCGCATCAACGGGCTCGACACGGTGGCCCTCACCAAGCTCGACGTGCTCGACCAGTGCGAGATGGTCAAGATCTGCACGGGCTACCGCGTGCGCGGCGAGGTGATCACGGACTTCCCGGTCGAGGAGTCGGTGCTGAGCGAGGCGGAGCCCGTGTACGAGGAAGTCTCGGGCTGGGGCACGCCGACCAGCCACGTCAAGAACGAGTCCGACCTCCCCGCGAAGGCCCGGCAGTACGTGGAGCGGCTGGAGGAGCTCATCGGGGTGCCGTTCTGCCTGATCTCGACGGGCGCGGTGCGCGACGAGACGATCGTCTGCGAGGACTCACCGCTCCTGCGCTGGTTTCCCTCGGTCCGCGCCAGCCTGCTCTGAGGAGCAGGGCACCAGCGTGACGCGGGGTCGCATTTGGCGAACGCACGGTCTCTCGGCAACGGGAGCGCCGATGCAGTGAGACCTGGCGGACGTGCGCGCGGGCCAGACAATGAGGGTTGCATTTATGCCAGTCATAATCGACCGTGGCGGACCGGCCGATCCTGCGGCACTGAAGCTTGCAACGCGAAAGAACAATTGGATTCATAATGAGCCAGCAATAGAAAGATCACCGATCGAAATGCGGGCCGCGGTGAACTACGCCACGAGCGGACGACCCAACGTGTTGCTCCGTTCGGCCGCTTCCCACTATAACTGCATGGGACTGGTTTTTGCGGCACGACGGACAACTATCGACATCGATCGCTGGACATTAATTCGCGGGGATGATGAGTATCGACGCCTGGCGAATGGTGAGGCTCTGACGCTCGGGGATGTTGTCGTCTATAAGAGAGCCGGCGTCGTCACTCATATCGGGCTGATTGGCGAAGTTCGTCCTGGTGAGTCTGGTCCGATCGTCATGGTATTGAGCCAGTGGGGGTTTGACGGTGAGTATAGGCACCCCTTGTCGGAGGTGCCACCTCTGTATGGGAGCGCCGTCGAATTCTGGACAGACAGGAGGCCAGCTCGGTGAGTGCGAACGAAGCGATGATCGAGATTGAGAGTTCAGTATTTGCGGCTCGCATGAATCTGGCGAGCGATCTGTGGGTCTTTGTGCGAGCCGCTCGTGATGAGCGAGCAGTCTCAGATCTCCTTGGCCATCTGCGGACTCGGGAGACGCTGGAGGAAGTGTTCCAGCGGATCCTCGAATTGGCCCGAACCGCTCCCGATGTGCGCTACCGACATCCTTTTGATACTGCTCTGGCAATTTACATGTGGCTCGTCGAGCAGACCGATAGGGCAGTTGCCGGCGTCGCGGCAGAGGCGATATTGGGCGTGCCACAAACGTTCTGGGCACGCCAGTTCGCTACGCCCATTGTTGCCGGCAGCCGAATAAAGACGTCGGCAACGACTCAAGACCAGAACTGGCCGGCGGGCAGGGTCGCGAAAGCGTCTATCGCGCAGGATTTTGTGATGGACTGGACCGAACTCTCCCATCTCGTGCTGGAGCGATCAAAGTTCGAAAGGGTTCGTTTGTTTGTCCTGCCATCGAAGGCACGCGCGGCATAGTCATGGTCCAACACGTGTGGACGGTTCTGTGCACCCGGAGCATCACGGACTCGGAAACCAATAACGTCAGCCTCATCGAAGTATTGGAGCAGCTAACAATTGCTGACCCTGGCGCCGCCCCCGGGGTTGAGGGCCTCGTGCCTATGCCCTTGGAGCTAGTGACGTTATGGTCTCGGGAGACTGACGACCGTCCCGCGCGCGGCCGCGGACGAATCTCATTCGAGCGGCCATCGGGTTTGGTTCGAGAGTCAGTGTCAGAGCACGACATAGATTTGACGGTTTCATTGCGCGTTCGCCATCGGCAACGGTTTATGGGGATTCCCATCCGGGAGCCAGGCCGGCACGTCTTCCGAGTCGAGTTACGAGATGACGCAAGGCAGAATTGGGCCACAGTAGCGACGGTACCCCTGGAGGTCGTGTTCCAACCCGGGGTTGCTGCTTACTAACCAGTCCGTTATTTAGTCTACACTTCTAACGGAATCGTGCTATGAAGGGACGTGCGCATTGATGGCCGCACGCTGTCGCACGACACGTCGGAAACCATCCGCCAGTTGGCCGTGCGCCGGGTCCACGAAGGC
>JACQFL010000025.1 GCA_016200085.1 Candidatus Rokuibacteriota bacterium
GGTGGAAGGTCACCTTGTTGTTCTGGTGGGGGACCTCGAAGTTGGTCCCGATGAGGGTGACCGCGGCGGCGCGATCGACGACCCGCGGGCTGAAGTCGGTGACGGTGGGCACGCCGCTGTTCGCGGTGACGGTGAAGGCCTCGCGGCTGCTCGCGGTGCTCGCGCCGACCCCGACGCTGATGGGCCCGGTCGTCGCCCCCGCCGGGACCTTGACGACGAGCTGCAGCGCCGTGGCCGCGCTGACCGTGGCGGCCACGCCGTTGAACTTGACGACGTTCAGCGCGGCGGTGGGGCTGAAGCCAGTGCCGGAGATCGTCACGGTGGTGGTGGCCGGGCCGCTGTTGGGGGTGAACTCGATGAGGGCCAGCTGGGTGGTCGGCCAGCGGGCGATATCGAGCAGGTTGCCCACGGCATCGTAGTAGTAGCGCACGGTGTCGCCGGACGGGTCGGACACGCTGACGAGCCTCCCGCCGGCGTCGTACGTGTAGGAAATCGTCGCCGCGCCGACCGGTCCCGCGAGCAGACAGACCAGCGCCAGCAGCGTGAGAACGGTGACGCCGAGCCCGCTGAACCGGCCCTGTCGGAGCATGCGAGGGGCGCATCTTAGGCGCGATCCGTGCCCGATCCAATCCCAGAATTCGCGCGCGTTCCGACTCATCCGGAGGCCGTTATCTGGTACACGACGCGTGCCAAAACCGATACTCTTTGCTGGCACACCTTTAGCGGAGCCTGAAGGCCCCGACTGCCACGCCCGCCGTGCACTGTGCCCTGGCCTCAGGGCAACTCGTGACGATGCGCACAACCTCAGGGAGCTGGTCGCCGAAGGTGCAACCGCACCGAATCAGTGCATCACGGGTCGTCCGATCACACGCGCTCCACGAGGAACGAGCCGTGGCCATCGACCTCGACGCGCCAGGCCGGCGGCACGACCACCGCGGTCATCGGCAGCTCGACGATGGCGGGCCCGTCGAGGCGGGCCCCCGCCCCGAGCGCGAGGCCGTCGAAGAGCGCGACCGCGGCGAACGCGCGATCGGTGGCGACCCACGCCGGGCGTGTCCCGCGTCGCGCCGCCGCGGCGCGGCCCGGCGCGAGCTCGGGCAGCGGCGGCCTCTCCGTGCGTCCGATCGCGACGGCGCGCACGTTCACCAGCTCGAGGGCGGCCTCGGGTACCGCGTAGCCGTAGAGCGCGTCGTGGGCCTCGTGGAAGCGCTTGGCCACCGCGGCGAGGTCGCCGCCGGCGGCCTCGTCGGCGGCCCACGGCACGGCGATCTCGTGGTGCTGGCCGACGTAGCGCACGTCGCAGGACAGCGCGACGGCCATCGCCTCTTTGGCGACACCCTCGCCGGCCAGGAGCGCGCGCGCCTCGTCGAGCAGCGCGTCCCGCACCCCGGCCAGCCGCCCCGGCTCGAGCGCGTCGAGGGAGGCCACGCAGCTGCGCACGCCGTCGTGGCGGAGATCGGAGAAGAGCATCCCGGCCGCGCAGAGGATCGATGAGTCGCGCGGCACGAGCAGGCGCGTCAGGCCGAGCTCGGCGGCGATGCCGGCCGCGTGCACGCCTCCCGCGCCGCCGGCGACCACCAGCGGCAGCCCACGAGGGTCCTCACCGCGCTCGATGGTGACGTGGCGGATGCCGGCCGCCATGCTGGCGTCGATGACCGCGACCATGCCCGCCGCCGCGTCCTCCACCGACAGGCCCAGGGGCGCGGCCATCGCGGTCCGGATCGCGCGCACCGCCGCCTCGCGGTCGAGGCGCAGGCGGCCGTCCAGGAAGCGATCGGGATCCAGGTAGCCGAGCACGAGGTCCGCGTCGGTGCAGGTCGGCGCAGCCCCACCGCGCCCGTAGCAGGCCGGACCCGGCTCGGCCCCCGCGCTCCGCGGGCCCATCCGGAGCAGCCCGCCCTCGTCGATCCAGCCGAGGCTGCCGCCGCCGGCGCCGATGGTGTGGATGGCGAGCACGGGCAGCCCGAACGGATAGCGGGCGATCCGGCCTTCCGTGGTCATCGCGGGAGCGCCGTCGCGGACGAGCGCGACGTCGAACGACGTGCCCCCCATGTCCATCGTGATGAAGTCGCGCCACCCGTGCGGCCCGGCCCAGGCCAGCGCCGCGGGCGGCGCGGCCGCCGGCCCCGACAGGAGGGTGCTCGCCGCGCTGGTCCGCGCGGTGGCGGGCGAGGCGACGCCGCCGTTCGACTGCATCACCAGCAGCGCGCCGCCGAAGCCGCTCCCGGCCAGGCGCTGCACCAGCCGGTCGAGATACCCGCGGAGCACGGGGCCGACGGCGGCGTTGAGGACGGTCGTGCTCACGCGCTCGGTGAAGCGGATCTGGGGCAGCAGCGCCGAGGAGCGCGAGAGGTACGCGGCGGGCAGCGTCGAGGCCGCCATGCGCTCGGCCTCGATCTCGTGCGCGGGGTTGGCCCAGGAGTGCAAGAAGCAGATCGCGACCGCCTCGACCCCGGCGGCGGCGAACGTCCGGAGCGCCGCGGCCACGTCGGCGGCGACGAGCGGCGCGACCTCGGCGCCCGCGGCGTCCACCCGCTCGCTGACGGGGAGCCGGAGCCAGCGCGGCACCAGCGGGGCCGGCGCGGCGTAGCGGTTGTCGTACTGGACCTCGCGGATGCCCCGCCGCATGGCCAGCGCGTCGCGGAAGCCGCGCGTGGTGAGCAGCCCGACGCGCGCCACCTCGCCCGTGAGCACCGCGTTGGTGGTGATGGTCGTGCCGTGCACGACGAGGCTCACGCGCGCCAGGAAGTCGGACAGCGCGAGGCTCTCGGTGGCCGCCATCTCGTCGAGGCCGGCGAAGAAGCCCTCGGTCGGGTCCGCCGGCGTGCTCGAGACCTTGAACGCACGCGGCGCACCGCCCTCGGGCTGGAGCAGGAAATCGGTGAACGTGCCGCCGACGTCGGCGCCGATGCGGTAGCGCGCGCTCAGGACACGGTCTCCTGCGCCGCCTCGCCCCGGACTCTCATCTTTCGCTCGCCTCGGACGGCGGGGCCTCAGCCCCGCGACCTTCTGCGACTCGCACTTGGCAGAGCTCGGTGATGAGGCCGGTCTCCGGCTCCGGATCGAGGAAGGCGATGCGCCCGTGCGCACCCTCGACGGGAAAGCCCGGCACGACCGAGAATCCACGCCCCCGGACCTCGGCCAGCGCGGCGTCGAGATCGTCGACGCGGAAGCAGAGGTGGTGCACGCCCTCGCGGCGGGCCAGGGTCGGTCCGAAGCGCTCGACGATCGGCCCCGTGTACTCGACGAGCTCGAGGCTCGTGCCGCCCACCTCGAAGAACGCCACGCGCACGCCGACCGCGCTCTCCCAGAACCGCGAGGGCGGACGGCCGACGAGCCGCTCGAAGGCGGCGCACGCGGCATCCAGGCGCTCGACCACGATGCCGACGTGCAGCAGCTCGCCGAGCAGATCGCTCACGCCGTCGCGCCGGAGGCGTGGCCCCGTCCCGTGCTCCGTCATCTGACCCGGGCCTCGAACCGGCAGACGTCCGCCCCCGCGGCCGCGCACGAGCGCTCGACCACCCGCGTGGGGCGACCGAGCACACCGTCGGCGAGCTGCTCGAGCACGCCCGGCGTGAGGTGGCACACCGGCCCGGCGGCGGGGCCGTGGGCCTCCGCGAACGGCGAGTGGCGCACGGTGACCACGAGGACGTCGGGCTCGAGGCGCTCGAGCGCGAAGTCGCCCCAGCCGATCACCCGCCCCATGGCGAGCAGGCCCTCGACCACCTCGCGGCCGCGGCCGCCGAGGGTGCGGATCGCCGCGCCCCCGCCCGCGCGGCCACCCGCGACCAGGCACTCCGCCGCGCCGGCGCCGAACGTCTCGGCCAGCGCGCGCTGCACCGCCACCAGTGTCTCGGGTCGGACGAGCAGGTACCGCGAGCCCCGGAAGAAAACGCGCCCCTTGTCGTCGGTCGTCAACGAATCGTGAAGCGCGCTCATCTCGGCAGTCCGAGCGCCGGCTTCGCCGGCGCAATCGGTTCCGAGGAAGGGCCTGGCCCCCCTCCGAGTGCAGGCAGCACCTGATCCACGAGCGCGCGCGCCATGGCGCGCGGGTTGTGCGAGAGCGTGAAGACGTTGATGTGGCGGACGCCCGAGGCGATCAGCTCCTTGAGCCGTTGCACCCACACCCCGGCGTCGCCCGCGATCGTGAAGGCGTCGATCATCGCGTCGGTGACGTGCGCGAACGCCCGCGGCGCGGCGTCGAAGTGGCCGCCCGCGTAGGCGTCGCGGATCGCCGCCGTCGCCGAGGCGGGCACGCCGGCGAGCGCCGCGTAGCCCGGCGCGGTCTGCGGAAACCACGCGGCCATGGGCCGGCACTCCGCGCGCGCGAGCGTCAGGTCGTCGCGGAGCGAGCCCGCGACCGTGCAGCCGACGTCGAGTCCGGCCAGCGAGCGGCCCGCGGCCGCCGCGCCGGCGCGGATCCGGCCGAGCGCGTGCTCGACGCCGGGCACGGAGGCGCCGGCGAAGAAGAGCACGCCGTCGGCCACCTCGCCGCCGAGCGCGAGCATGCGATCGCCCGACGCCGACACGTAGATGGGCAGCGGCGGCGCGGGCAGCGGGAAGGCCAGGCGCGCGCCCGCCAGCGCGATCGGGCCATTGGCATCGACGGTCTCGCCGCGGGCGAGCGCGCGCGTCACCCGGATCATCTCGCGCACGGTGGCCACGGCCGCCGGCCGGTAGCCGAGCTCGCCGACGGGGCGGTCGCCGGCGCCGAGGGCGAGGGCGGCGCGGCCGCCCGTGAGCTCGTGGAGCGTGGCCAGCGCGTTGACGGTGATCGCGGGATGCCGCGTGAAGGGGTGGGTGCAGTTCGGCCCCAGACGCAGGCGCGACGATTCCCGGGCCGCGAGCGCGAGGGTGACGTGGACGTCGCGGGCGTGGAGCGAGGAGTCGCAGACCCAGAGGTCGTCGAAGCCGCCGGCCTCGAGGTCACGCACGAGACCCCGGAAGTCCGCGGGCGGCAGCGTCGCCATCGTGGTGAAGCCGAAGCGGACGCGCGCGGTCATCGCACGAGTCGCTCCCACAGCGGCGAGGTCCAGCCCTCGTGCATGAACGTCCGGATCTCGCGCAGGGCGAGGTCGCCGAGGCCGAGGGCCTCGAGCGCGCGCCCGCTCCCCACGAGCCGGCGGCCGAGGAGCGCGGCGAACACCTGGAGCAGCCCGCTGCTGGCGGGCGTGTCGGCCCCGACGGTCCGGCCGGCGGACTCGAGCAACGCGAGCCCCAGCACGACGTCCTCGGCCACGTAGCGGTGCTCGAAGCCGAGGACCTCGTCCCACAGGCCGCTGGCCTGGAGCTTCGCTCGCGCCCCCGCGCCATACAGCCCCGCCGCCGCGCGGGCAGGATCGTAGTACGTCGCCTGCTCGTAGTGCGGCGCGGGATAGCCCCAGCCCGCGCGCGCGGCCAGGCGCTCCGCGTCCACGGTCTCGATGAGGCGCCGCACGCTCGGGGTCGTGCCCGCGGTGTGGATGTCGAAGCGCCCGGCGTCGATGGCGCCGAGGTTGAGCAGGACCAGCGGCGGGTGGAGCACGGGGCCCGCGTTGGTCAGCGCCGCGTCGAGCGCGTCGAGGCACGGCCGGATCGAAGGGTAGAGCGTCGTGACCGTCGCCAGCGCCTGCGCCGAGCGAAAGCCCGGAAAGGCGCCGGCCGGCAGGTTGGCCGCGCTCACGGGCGCCTTCACCTCGGCCGGCCCGCTGCGCCGCGCGAGATACGGCAGCGTGCCCGTCTCCACCAGCGCGAAGGGCAGCGTGCCACCCGCCCGCGCGACGTCGCGCGCCATCGCGTAGGTGCCGAGGGTGCCGGGGGCGAGGAGCACGACCTGGCGCGCGGTGAGCACGGGGGCGAGCCGCCGGGCGAGGTCGGCCTGGGCCGTCGCGGGCACGGGCGCCACGATCACCTGCGCGCCGTCGCAGGCCTCGCCCATATCCCCGGTGAGCGTCGCCAGCCGCGCGAGCCCCTGGCGGCCCTCGCCCGTGAACGTGATCCCGCCCGCCCGGCGCACGGCCTCGAGCGCCTCCGTGCGGCGCGCCCACAGCCGGACGTCGTGACCCCGCAGCGCGAGGTCGCCGGCCGTGGCAAGGGCGCCGTTGCCGGCCCCGAGGACGGCGACGATCACGCGATGGCTCCCGAGGCGCGGAGGGCGGCCAGGCGCTCCACGCCGTAGCCGGCCAGCGCGGCGAGGACGGCGTCGGTGTGCTCGCCCAGGCGCGGCGGCGGCGCGACCTCGAGGTCCATGGCCCCGTCGACCTTGAGCGGCGTGCCGAGCGTCGGGATCTCACCGAGGCCCGGATGCGGCATCGAGACGACCATGCGCCGCAGCTGGACCTGGGGGTCCGCGAGGACCTGGTCGACGGCGAGGATGGGCGCGGCGGGCACGCCCTCGGCGTGCAGCCGCTTGAGCCACTCATCCGTCGTGCGCGCCGGGACGACCGCCTCGATCAGCGGCAGCAGCGCGTCGCGGTGCGCCACGCGCGCGCGGTTGTCGGCGAAGCGCGGGTCGTCGCGCCACGCCGGACGCTCGAGCGCCCGGCAGAACCCCGCCCAGAATTTCTCGGCGAAGACGGCGACGATCAGGTGACCGTCGCGCGTGGCCAGCGCCTGGTAGGGCACGACCGAGGTGTGTGCCGAGCCCATGCGCCCGGGCACGCGGCCGTCGGTCCAGAAGTACTGGGCGATGTACGTGAGCAGCGAGACCTGGGCGTCGAGCAGCGAGAGGTCCACCAGCCCGCCCCGGCCGGTGCGCTCGCGGCGGAAGAGCGCGCCCGCGACGGCGAAGGCGCCGAACATGCCGCCCGCGAGGTCGCCCATGGGCAGGCCCATGCGCACGGGCCGGCCGCCGGGCTCGCCCGTCAGGCTCATGGCGCCGCCCATCGCCTGCAGCGCGAGGTCGAACGCGGGCCAGTCGCGGTAGGGACCGTCCTGCCCGTAGGCCGAGATCGAGCAGATCACGAGGCGCGGGTTGAGCGCGAGCAGCCGCGCGGGATCGCAGCCCAGGCGCTCCATGATGCCCGGGCGAAAATTCTCCCACACCACGTCGGCGGCGCGCGCCAGGTCGAGAAACGCCGCCTGGCCGTCGGGGCGCGTGAGGTCGATGGCGACGGACTTCTTGTTGCGGTTGATCGACAGGAAGTACGCGCTCGCGCCGTCGGGCAGGAACGGTGGGCCCATCACGCGCATCGGGTCGCCCCCGTCGGGCTCCTCCACCTTGATGACCTCGGCGCCCATGTCGGCGAGCAGCATCGATCCGTACGGGCCGGCGAGCATCCGGCTCAGGTCCAGGACCCGCACTCCTGCGAGGAGCTTCATCGCCGCGCCAGGGCCGCGCGCACCCGCGCGGGGGTGATGGGCAGCTCGGTGAAGCGCACGCCGATGGCGTCGTGGATCGCGTTGGCCACGGCGGCCGAGACCGGGATCACGCCCGACTCGCCGAGCCCCTTGGCGCCGAAGGGCCCTTCGGCGTCCACGCTCTCGATGAGCCGGACGGCGAGGGCCGGCATGTCCGCGGCGCGGAGCAGCGCGTAGTCCATGAACGTCGCGCTCAGCACGTGGCCCTCCTCCACCACGAGCTTCTCGGCGAGCGCGTAGCCGAGCCCCATGTGGATGCCGCCGTGGATCTGGCCCTCCGCCGCCGCGGGGTTCAGCGCGCGGCCGACGTCGTGGGCCGAGACGATGCGGCGGACCTCGACGGCGCCGGTCTCGGGATCGACGTCGACGACGGCGGCCTGCGCGGCGAAGCCGTAGGCCGCCGACACGTTGCCGTGCAGGTCCTTGTCGAGCATCGTGCTCGGCGGATCGTAGAACGCCTCGGCCACGAGCGCGCGCCCGCCGTCCCGGTAGTGCCCGGCGCGCACGATGCGGTCGTACGGCTCGCGGCGCTGCGGCTCGTCGCGCACGAACACCCAGCCCTCACGGATCTCCAGGCGCTCGGCCGGCTCCTCGAAGAACGCGGCGGCCATCGCGAGGAGGCGGCGCCGGAGATCCTCGGCGGCCAGGCGCGCGGCGTTGCCGGCGATGAACGTGGTACGGCTGGCGTGCGCGCCGACGTCCCACGGCTTGACCGCCGTGTCGGAGTTCACCACGGCCACGCGCTCCAGCGGCACGCCGAGCGCCTCCGCGACGATCATCGCGAGCACGGTCTCCGAGCCCTGCCCGATCTCGCTCGCGCCCGTGATCAGCGAGACCGCGCCGAAGTCGTCGAGCTTCACGATCGCCCCGCACCCATCCGAGCGGTAGATGCGCGCGCCCCCCGCGACGTGGAACATCCCCGCGTAGCCCACCCCGCGCTTCCAGCCCGGCCGCGGCGCCGGCACGTCGCGCCCGGCGTCCTCGCCGACGGTGTCGAGGCACTCGCCCAGCGCGCAGCTGGTGATCGCGAAGCCCTGGGGGTTGGCGTCGCCCGGCTTCGTCGCGTTGCGGCGGCGGAACTCCAGGCGGTCGAGGCCCAGGCGGTCGGCGAGGTCGTCCATCTGGGACTCGACGGCGAAGGTCGACTCGAGGTTGCCGTAGCCGCGCATCGAGCCCGAGTACGGGTTGTTGGTGTAGGCGATGGTGGTGTCGAACCTCACGTTGGGGCAGCGATAGAGCCCGGCCACCGTCGAGAGCATCACGTGCGGCGTGGTCGAGCCCCAGGACACGTAGGCTCCGTTGTCGATCACCACGTGGGCGTCGCGGGCGAGGAGCCGGCCGTCGGCGGACGCGGCCGTGCGCAGCCGGATGACGCACGGCTCGCGCCCGGGCGCGGCCATGAACTCTTCCATCCGGTCGAACTCGATCTTCACCGGCCGCCGCACGGCGCGCGAGAGCAGCGCCGCGATCACGTCGATCGGGTAGAGGTCGAGCCCGCGCCCGAAGTTGCCGCCGACGGGGGGCTGCAGCACGCGCACGCGCTCGCCGCCGATGCCGAGCGCCTGGGCGAGATCCCGCTGGTAGAGGAACGGCACCTGGGTGGTGCTGTGCATGGTCAGGCGATCGTCGAGGTTCCAGTCGGCGACGGCCACCATCGTGCCGAGGCACGCCGTGCTGACGAAGTTGAGCCGGTACTCGCCGTCGACGGTCGCGGCGGCCCCGGCGCAGGCGCCGTCGACGTCGCCGTGGGTGAACTGATAGCGGAGATGGGTCAGGTTGCCGGAGAGGTGCTCGTGCACCAGCGGGGCGCCGGGCGCCAGCGCCGCCCGCGGATCGAAGACGGCGGGCAGCTCCGTGTACTCCACGTCGATCAGCGCGAGCGCGGCCTCGGCGATCTCCGGGGTCTCGGCGGCCACCGCCGCCACCTCGTCACGGATGCAGCAGGTCTTGCCCCGCTTGAGCGCGAGCTGGTCCTTGGCGAACCCGAAGGGATGCTGCTCGACGTCCTCGCCCGTGAGGACCACGAGCACGCCCGGCAGCGCCCGCGCGCGCGTGGCGTCGATGGACACGATCCGCGCGTGGGGAAACCTGGCGCGCAGGATCCGGCCGTGGGCCATCCGGGGCAGCGCGAGGTCGTGGAGGTACCGCGTGCGGCCGGTGACCTTCTCGACGCCGTCACGCTTGGGCGTCGACTTGCCGACGACCGCGAACTGGGGCGTCATGCGAACCTGACGGGCTCCTTGTGCTCGCCGAAGACGTCCTTCATGGCCCGGTTGATCTCGCCGAGCGTCGCGTAGGCCGCGACGGCCTCCCCGATCGCGGGCATCAGGTTGCCCTGGCCGCGCGCCTCGCCGGAGAGCCGCGCGAGCGCGGCGCGCGCGGCGCGATCGTCGCGCTCGCGTCGGATCCGCGCGAGCCGGGCCGCCTGCGCCTCGGCCACCTTCGGGTCGAACGCGTAGAGCTCGACCTCGCGGTCGGCGTCGGCCGGGCCCTCGCTCACGAAGGCGTTGACCGCGACCTTGGGGATCTCGCCGGAGGCGAGCCTCTGCTCGAAGAGGTAGGCCTGGCGGGCGACCTCGGCCTGCAGGGCGCCGCTCTTGACCGCCTCCACGATCCCGCCCATCCGCTCCACCGCGTCCATCTCGGCGACGATGGCCGTCTCCATCTCGTTCGTCAGCGCCTCCACGTGGTAGGAGCCCGCGAGCGGGTCGACGGTGTCCGCGGCGCCCGACTCCTCGGCGCAGATCTGCATCGTGCGCAGCGCGATGAGCTGGGCCTTGGCCGAGGGAATGGTGTACGCCTCGTCGTAGGTCGGCAGGGCCATGGTCTGGGCGCCGGCGAGCGCTGCGGCCAGCGCGATGTAGGCGCCGCGCACGATGTTGTTCTCGGGCTCCTGGACGGTGAAGGCCGAGCCGCCGCCGCCGATGAGGCTGCGGAACATCCACGATCTCGGGTTCGTCGCGCCGAAGCGCTCGCGCATCATGCGCGCGTAGAGGCGGCGGCCGGCGCGGAACTTGGCGACCTCCTCGAAGATCTTGCCCCAGCACGTGAAGTTGAAGGAGATGCGCGGGGCGAACTCGTCGACGGACATGCCGCGCGCGAGCATCAGCTGCACGTAGGCCGCCGCGATGGCCAGGCCGTACGCCATCTCCTGCGCCGTCGTGCAGCCCGCCTCGCGGATGTGGTAGCCGCACACGGAGACCGGGTTCGAGCGCGGGTAACGCTTCGCCGAGAACTCGATGAGGTCGGCGACGAGGCGCAGCGAGGGCTCGACGGGGTAGATCCAGGTGCCGCGCGCGATGAACTCCTTGAGGATGTCGTTCTGCGGGGTGGTGACCACGCGGTCGGCCGCCGCGCCCTGCTTCTCGGCCACGGCGTAGTACATGGCCGTGATGGGCGCCGCCATGCCGTTGATGGTGAGCGACACGCTCACGCGGTCGAGCGGGATGCCCGCGAAGGCCTCCTCCATGTCGGCCAGCGTGTCGATGGCCATGCCCACGCGGCCGACCTCGCCCTCCGCGCGCGGGTCGTCGGAGTCGAGCCCGAGCTGGGTCGGCAGGTCGAAGGCCACGTTCAGCGCGTCCTGGCCGTGGGCCATGAGGTACTTGAAGCGGGCGTTCGTCTCCCCGGGCGTGCCGAAGCCGATGTACTGGCGCATCGTCCAGAGGCGGTCCCGGTACATGTGCGGGTGGATGCCGCGCGTGAAGGGGTACTCCCCGGGCGCGCCGAGATCGCGCGCGGGGTCGAACCCTGCGAGGTCCTCGGGACCGTAGACGGGCTTCACGGGAAAGCCTGCGTGAGCGCGGATGTCTCTCATGACCGGCTCCACTCCTTGAACGCCGCCACGATGTCGCCGAGCGGCGTGCCCATCGGGAACACGCGGGCGACGCCGAGCGCGGCGAGCGCCTCGACGTCGCGCGGCGGGACGATCCCGCCCACCACCACCTTGATCTCCCCGGCGCCCTGCGCGCGCAGCCCCTCGAGCACCCGCTGCGCCAGCAGGGCGTGGGCGCCCGAGAGCACGCTGAGCCCGATGACCTCCACGTCCTCCTGGATCGCCGCGTGCACGATCTCCTCCGGGGTGCGCTTGAGCCCGGTGTAGACCACCTCCAGCCCCGCGTCACGGAGCGCCTGCGCCACCACCTTCGCCCCGCGGTCGTGCCCGTCCAGCCCGGGCTTGGCGATCAGCACCTTCATCACGACGCTCCTACACGGGACTGAAGGCCGGGAGCCATCGGGGCTTGCCCTCCGGGTCGTCGTCCACGCGCATCGGGGTCAGCCTCACGCGCTGGCCGATCGCGACCTTCTCGGGCGCGACCTCGCGCAGCACGCTGAACACGCGGTGGCCGGCGACGTCCACCACCGCGAACACGCGCGGGCCGTCGAAGCCGGCGGGCAGGCCCGTCTCCTGCACCGTGAACGCCGCCACGGTGCCCTCGCCCGGCAGGTCCGCCCACTCGAAGCGATCCGAGCGGCACTCGGGACAGAAGCCCCGAGGCGGCCACGCCACCCGGCCGCAGCCGGCGCAGCGCGTGGTCACGAGGCGCCCCTGCCCGAGCCGCGTGTAGAACTCGTGCAGCTTGGTGTAGCGCTCGGACTCGAGCGGAAAGGGATCGACCGCGCGGAAGTAGGTCATGAAGTCACGATACGCCACCTGGATTCGATGGGGAGGCGGGCGCGGGCGATCTGCGCGCGGGACAGGCGCTCGACGCGCTCGTAGAGCGCGCGCGCGTCGAGGGTGGTGAGACGGCCCTCGTCGAGCACCACGCGGCCGTCGATGAGGACCGTGCGCACCGAGGCGCCGGTGGCCGCGTAGACCAGGTTGTTGAGCGGGTTGAGCAGCGGGCGCCACTCGGGGGTGTCGAGGTCGTAGAGCACGAGGTCGGCGCGCTTGCCCGGCTCGATCGAGCCGATGCGGCCCTCCAGCCCGAGCGCGGCGGCGCCGTCGATCGTCGCCATCTCGAGGACTTGCTCCGGCGGCATCACCCCCACGTCCAGCCGCGCGTCCTTATATATGGTCGCCACCAGGTACATGATCCGGAGCATGTCGAAGTGGTTGGAGCCGTTGCCGCTGTCGCCGCCCAGCGAGACACACACCCCCCGCTCGGCCATCTCGACGAAGCGCCCGTGGGCGGCGAGCCCCTTGGTGTGCTTGAGCCCCGCCGTCGGGCAGTGCGAGACCTTGACGCCCCGTCGCGCCAGCAGGTCGACGTCGGCGTCCTCGACGTAGACCAGGTGGGCGAGCTTGGCCTCCGGGCCGAGCACGCCGAGGGCGTCCAGGCGCGTGACCGGCATCGTGTCGGCCGTCTTGCGCGACGGGTGCGAGGCCAGGTGCATCATCCCCCACCCCGTGCCCGCGCGCCGGGCGAGGGCCGCCGCGCCCTGGATCAGGCGCTCCGAGCAGGTGCCGAAGCCCAGCAGCAGCGGCCACGCGCGCACCAGATCGGCGGGGCGCGCGTTGACCTCGGCGAGCATCTTCTCGTTGAGCGCCAGCGCCTCGTCCGTGCTCTGCCGCATCCGTCCGGGCCCGCCCTCGCGATCCCAGGTCCAGCGGCCGAGGACGGCGCGCATGCCGACCTCCTCGACGGCCTCGGCCACGGCGGGGACGTCGAAGAGCGTGCCGGCCTCGCAGAAGGTCGTGGTGCCCGTGCGGATCATCTCCACGCACGCCAGCTGCGCCGAGACCTGCTCTTCCTCGGAGGTCATCACCGAGTAGAGCGGGATCAGCCAGTCCGGCAGATAGCGGTCGACGGGAATGTCGTCGAGGAGCAGGCCGCGGGTGAGGTGCTCGGAGAGGTGGACGTGCGTGTCCACGAACCCCGGCGCGACCAGCAGGCGCCGGCCGTCGATCACGCGCGCGGGCCTTCGCGACGGCCGCACCTCGCGCGCCGGCCCGACCTGCACGATCTCACGCCCGTCGATGACGATCGAGCCGTCCGCGAGGATGCGCCGCTCGCGGTCCACGGTGATGATCGTCGCGTGCTCGATGAGGATCACGGTACCGGGTGCCGCGGGGCCGGTTCCGCCGTGGGTGGAGTGCCGTGGGTACGGCGCGGCTCCGTGCGCTCACCCATCCCGGTTTCTCCGAACCTGCCGGAGGAGGGCGCGGAGTTTGGCGGTCTCGAACGTCTCGCGCTTGTCGCCCGCGTAGTCGAAGAAGCCGCGACCCGTCTTGGGGCCCAGCTCGTTCCTGGCGATCTTCTCCTCCACGAGCCGGGCGGGCGCGAAGCGCTCGTCCCTCAGCGCCTGCGCCATGAAGCGGCTGGCGCGATGCAGGATGTCCACGCCGCCCCAGTCGATGAACTCGAAGATCCCGACCGTCGCGTAGCGGAACCCCATCCCCGCGCGGAACGCGCGGTCGACGTCTTCCGGCGTCGCCACGCCTTCCTCCACCAGCCGCACGGCCTCGTTCATGAGCAGCACTTGCAACCGCGGGCCGATGAAGCCGGGGGAGTCGGCGCAGCGCACTGGCACCTTGCCCAGCCCCTCGAGGAACGCCAGCGTGCGCTCGACCACCGCGGGCGTCGTCGCCGCGCCGGGGACGACCTCCACGAGCGGGATGATGTGCGCCGGGTTCAGCCAGTGCGTGCCGAGGAACCGCTCCGGCCCGCTCACCGCGTCCGCGAGGTGGGCCGGCGAGATCGTCGAGCTGCCGGAGGCGAGGATGGCGTCAGGCGCCATCTCGAGCGAGACGCGTGCGAAGGTCTGGCGCTTGAGATCGGTGAACTCCGGCAAGGCCTCCTGCACGAAGGCGCAGTCGCGGAGGCCCGTGAGATCTGCGCGATCCTCGATCCGGTCGAGCGCCGAGGCCACCTCGCTGGACGCGAGCACGCCTTCCTCCGCCATCAGCCCGAGGTCACGCGCCACCTCGCGCCTCGCGTCGGCGAACACCGCGCGATGATCGGCGGGAGCCCGGTCCTTGAGGTCCACGAGGAGCACCCGGCAGCCGCCGACCGCGCAGGCCAGGGCGATCTGGCGCCCGATGCGGCCGGGGCCCAGGACGGCGGCCGTGATCACACGGGTGGTCACGCCGCCTCGCGCCCGTAGATCATGACGACGTGCTCGCCCATCCCGCTGTTGTTGTGCGTGAGCCCGATCCGCGCCCGGGGCACCTGGCGCGGGCCGGCCTCGCCGCGCAGCTGCGCGAAGATCTCCGCGGCCTGGGCCACGCCGGTCGCCCCGAGCGGATGACCGCAGCCGATGAGCCCGCCCCGCGGGTTGACCACGACGTCGCCGCCGTGGTCGCTGCGCCCGGCCGCCGCGAACGGGCCGCCCTCGCCCTTGCCACAGAAGCCGAGCTCCTCCGTCGCGATGATCTCCGCGATCGTGAAGCAGTCGTGGACCTCGGCCACCTCCACCTCGCGCGCGGTGATCCCGGCCATCCGGTACGCGCTCTCGGCGGCGCGCACGAGCGACGGCCACCGGGCGTAGTTCTCGGGCAGCGAGGAGAGCGTGAAGCCGTCGAGCGCCTGGCCGGTGCCTCGGATCCAGACGGGCGCATCGGTGAGCCCGCGGGCCCGGTCCTCGCTGGCGAGGATCACCGCCGCGGCGCCGTCGGTGATCGGCGAGCACATGAACAGCCGCAGCGGGCTCGAGATCATCCGCGAGCCGAGCACCTGCTCGACGGTGGCGCCCTTGCTGAAGTGGGCGTTGGGGTTCTTCGCGGCGTGGTTGTGGTTCTTCACCCCGACCGCGGCCAGCTGCGCCTCGGTCGTCCCGTACTCGGCCATGTGGCGCTGCGCCGCGAGCGCGAAGCAGGGCGGCGCGGTGAGGCCGAAGGAGGCTTCCCACTCGCGGTCGACGCCGGTGCCCATGTTGAGGATGGCCTCCTGGCCCGTGGGCTGGTTGAGCTTCTCCACGCCGAGCACCATCACGAGGTCGGCGAGGCCCGCGGCGATGAACGCGTACGCGTAGCGGATGCCGACGGTGCCGGAGGCGCACATGTGCTCGGTGCGTGCGCTGAGCGCGCTCGGCTTGATCCCGAGCGCCTCGGCGGCCATCGACGAGATGTGGCTCTGGAACGCCGTCCGCTCCGGCATCACGGATCCGACGACGAGCCCCTCGACGTCCCGCGGGCGGATGGCGGGCACGGAGTCGAAGCACGCCTTGCCCGCCTCCCAGATGAGATCGCGATAGCTCGCCTGCCGCACCCCGAACTTCGCGACTCCCGCTCCGACGAGCGCCACCTTGCGCATCTTCTGCCCCTGTTCGCCCGTCGCGCGATCCGGCGTTTCACTGCTCGGCGGGTGCGCCACGTGCACCGATTCGGAATTTCACCGCTCGGCAGGCGTGCAGGGCACGCCCACCTCGCACACCGTTCGGCTCCCCGCCGCGGCGGCGGTTCACCTCACACCGCGGCACACCGCTCGGCGCGCCGCCGAGACGGCGGCTCACCTCACACGATTCGAATTTCCCTGCGCCGGCGCGGCTCATAGCCCATGCCGTACCCCTTGTCTACGCAAAGGCCTCGCCCCGATCCCACGCGAGATCGCGGCCGATGACGAGGCGGAGGATCTCCGACGTCCCGCCGCCCGGCAGGAGGAACCGCGCGTCGCGGAAGTAGCGCTGCACGGGGAACTCGCTGGCCAGGCCGTACGAGGCGAAGATGCGCGCGGCCTCGTCGGTGACGCGCACGGCCGTCTCCGAGGCGAACAGCTTGGTCATGGCGGCCTCGCGCGTGATCGGCCGGCCGGCGTCGATCGCCCCGGCGGCCTGGTACGTCATCAGGGTGGCGGCGTGCAGCGCCGTGAGCATGTCCGCGAGCTTGAAGCCGATGGCCTGGTGCTCGACGATGGCCTTGCCGAAGGCGTGCCGCTCGCGCGCGTAGGCCAGCGCCGCGCCGTAGGCGGCCCGCGCGAGGCCGACGGACAGCGCGGCCGTCATCACCCGGATCTCCGAGAGGATGCCGCCAATCGTCTCGACGCCGCCCGTCTCGCCGCCGAGGAGGTGGTCGGCCGGCACCTCGACGCCGTCGAGGAGGATCTCGCCGGTCTCCGAGGCGCGCACCGACATCTTGTCGATCTTCTTGCCGAGCGTGATGCCGCGCATGGTGGCCCGGTCGAGCAGGAAGAGCGCGATGCTCTTCATGCCGCGCTCGGCCGACGTCTTGGCGGCGACGGTGAGGACGTCGGCCACGGGCGCGTTGGTCACCCACGTCTTGGCGCCCCGGAGCACCCAGCGATCGCCGTGCCGCTCGGCGCGCGTGGTCAGGCCAGCGAGATCCGACCCCGCGTTTGGCTCCGTCAGGGCGAACGTGGCGACGAGGTCGCCCCGGAGCGCGGGCACGAGATAGCGCTGGCGCAGGACCTCCGAGCCGTGCGTGTAGATGAAGTACGTCCCCATCAGCGACTGCATCGCCGCGGCCGCCGCCAGTGACAGCGAGCCCCGCGCCAGCTCCTCGGCGAACAGGCAGTACGTCACCATGTCGGCCCCGGAGCCGCCGTACGCTTCGGGATAGCGCAGGCCGAGGTAGCCGAGCTCGCCCACGCGCTTGAAGAGCTCGCGCGGGAACTCCGCGCGCTCGTCGATCGCCTGCGCCTGCGGCACGACCTCCGCGTCGACGAAGCGGGCGACGGAACGGCGGAACTCCTCCTGCTCGGCGGTGAAGCGGATCACTGTAACGGGGTCCGTGAGGCCGGCTCGGGCCGTGGGGGGCGTGCCGTGGGCACGACCTGGCGGCGTGCATTTTCGCCCGGAATCGTGAAGGCCGGCTCGGGGCGCGAGTAGCCTGCTGTGGGTAGGGCCTGGCTCCGCGTGCCGCAGGTCATCTCACCTCGCCTCGGACCGCTGGAGGCGACGTTGCGCTCGGAGCAGGGCCGTCGCGGGTTGGTCGACGCGCAAGTCGAAGCCGTCACCGGTGATCACCACGCCGTAGTGCCCGCGCGCGGCCTCGACCGACACGTAGTCGTCGAGCACGTCGTCGAGCACGCGCGCAGGGTCGCGCTCGAACGGGTCGCCGTAGCCGCCGGCGCCCGACTGCTGGAAGGAGATCACGTCGCCGTACGCGAACCCGCGCGACTGCTTGCCGTGGACGGCCTGCTCGTCGGCCCCGGGGTTGATCAGGGTCCGCGCCAGGCCCCCCGTCCCCCCGCCGAAGAGCCCGTAGGGCGCAAAGCGCTGGCGCTCGGAGAGGTTGGTCAGCTTGCCCTCGTCGGCCAGGAAGCGCATGTCGCGGCGGATGCCGCAGCCGCCCCGGAAGCGGCCGGGGCCGGCCGAGTCGCGGATCAGCTCGAAGCGCTCGATCACGACCGGCTGGTTGGCCTCCTGGGCCTCGACGGGGATGTTGGAGGCGTTGAAGGCGCTGGCCATCGCCTCGCAGCCGTCCTTCGTCGCGCGCGCACCCGTCCCCGAGAGCACCAGCTCGTAGGCGACGAAGCGCCGGCCCCGGGCACGGTCCACGCCGCCGAAGGTGGGATTGGCGAAGTGCGACGAGGCAGCCGCCACGCGATCCGGGAGCGCCGGCGCCAGCGCGCCGATCACCGCCTCGAAGGTGCGGTAGCAGATGATCGCGCGCGGCCCGCCGCCCGCCGGTGGGCGCGGGTTCAGGAAGCACCCCTCGGGCGCCGTCACCGTGATCGGCCTGAGCGCCCCCTCGTTCATCGGTCCGTAGGGATCGGTCAGGCACTTCACGGCGGCGTAGGAGTACGAGCGCGTGTAGTTGATGTAGGAGTTCATTCCCGACGCCGTCTGCGGGCTCGAGCCGGCGTAATCGATCGTGATCGAGTCGCCGGCGACGGTGACGGTGACGAACACCCGCAGCGGATCGGTGCCCGGGCCCCAGTCGTCGAGGAAGTCCTCGAAGGTGTAGACGCCGTCGGGCACCCGGCGGATGGCCGCGCGCATGTTGGCCTCGGTGCGCGCGACGATCTCGTCCATGGCCGCGAAGAGCCCGTCGCGCCCGTAGCGCGCGGCCAGCTCCGTCAGCCGCAGCTCGCCCACGCGCAGCGCGCTGCGCTGGGCCCGGAGGTCGCCGAGCACCTTGTCCGGGGTGCGTGTGTTGGCGGCGATGATACCGACGATCCCCTCCTGCTCCTGGTACTCCTGCCAGACCTTGGTCGGCGGGATGCGCAGGCCTTCCTGGAAGTAGTCGAAGATGCCTTCGACGCCCTGGCTGCCCGGGCGAGAGCCGCCGACGTCGGTGTGATGCAGGATGTTGACCGCGAAGCCGACGAGCTCGCCCTGGTAGAACGCCGGCTGGGTGATGAAGAAGTCGGGCAGGTGCCCGCTGCCGAGCAGGGGGTCGTTCAGGAGGACGGCGTCGCCCGGGCGCAGCGTCTCGATCGGGTGCGCGGCCAGCGCGTTCTTGACAGCGAACGACATCGCGCCCATGTGGCCCGGGCTGTACGGGCCCTGCGCCACCATCCGCCCGCGACGGTCGAAGACGGCGACGGAGAAATCCTGGCCCTCGCGCGCCTGCTCGGAGTACGCGGTCTTGTGCACGGTGGTGCCGATCTCGATCGCGATCGACTGGAGCGCGCCCCAGATGACCCCGAGCGTGATGGGATCGAGTGTCATCCCAGGGTCACCACGAGGTTCGCGTACTCGTCGACGGTGGCCTCGACACCCGGCGGGAGCACGGTGGTCGACTCGCGCTCCTCGACGATGGCGGGACCGGTGAGCGCCAGGCCGGCGGGCAGCGCGTAGCGGTCGTACACGGGGCAGTCGATGTAGCCGCACGACTCCGGGAAGTACGCCTTGCGCACCGGCTTGCGCACGCGGTCACCCGCCCGGGAGCTCGCCTTGGCCAGGGCCACGCGCGGGGCGTCCCCGATCGCGGAGAGCTTGCAGGTCACCAGCTCGACGGGCTCCGCCGGGCTCGCGTAGCCGTAGCGCGCGGCGTAGACCTCGTCGAAGCTCCGGCGCATCGCCGCGAGCGCCGCCGCGTCGAGCCGCCCCGCGGGGACGGGGATCGTCAGCTCGTAGCCCTGGCCGACGTAGCGGGCGTCCGCCGACCGCACGAGCGTGACGTCGCCGCCGACGGCCGACTCGCGCACGACCTCGCCCGCCTGCGCCGCCATCTCGTCGTACATCGCCGTCAGCGACGCCGGGTCCATGGCCTCCAGGCGGCGCACGAAGGTGCGGGCGACGTCGAAGCGGACCTCCGCGGCGAGCAACCCGATGGCCGCCGTGACGCCCGCGGCCGCGGGCAGGATCACGCGCGGGATGCCGAGCGCCTGGGCGAGTCGGCAGCCGTGGACGGGCCCGGAGCCGCCGAAGGCCACCAGGGCGAGATCGCGCGGATCGCGCCCGCGCTCGATCGAGACCACGCGCGTCGCCAGCTCCATGTTGGTGTTGACGATCGCGTGGATGCCCCACGCGGCCTCCTCGAGGCCGAGCCGGAGCGGCCGCGCCACGCGCTCCTCGATGGCGCGCGCGGCGGCGCCGGTGAGCAGGCGCATGGCGCCGCCCGCGAAGTACTCGGGATTCAGGTAGCCGAGCACGAGGTTGGCATCGGTCACGGTCGGCTCGACCCCGCCCCGCCCGTAGCAGACCGGCCCCGGCGTCGACGAGGCGCTCTCCGGACCCACGGCGATCACGCCGAGCGCGGCGCGCGCGATGGAGCCGCCGCCGGCCCCGATCTCGACGAGGTCGATGGCCTGGATGTTCATGGGCAGCCCGCTGCCCGGCGCGTTCCCGACCCGGTGGAGCTCGAACGCCGTGGTGGTGTCGGGCCGCCCGCCCTCGATGAGCGCGAGCTTGGCGGTGGTCCCACCCATGTCGAACGCGATGAGGTCGCGATGGCCGGTCAGCTCGCCATAGGCCGCGGCCATCAGCGCGCCCGCCGCCGGCCCGGACTCGATCATGCGCACCGGATAGCGCTCCATCGCCTCCGCCGTCGCCACGCCGCCCGAGGACTGCATGACGAACAGGCGGCCGCCGTACCTCCGGGCGCGCAGCGCGGACTGCAGGCCGCGCAGGTACGCGCGCACGGCCGACATGACGTACGCGTTGACGACGGTGGTCGACGTGCGCTCGTACTCGCGGAAGGTGGGCGAGACCTCGTGCGAGAGGGTGACGGCGAGGTGCGGCGCCGTCTCGGCGACGATCTCGGCCATCCGCCGCTCGTGCGCGGGGTTGAGGTAGGCGTGCAGGAAGCAGACGGCCAGCGTCGTCGCGCCGCGCGCGACCAGCTCGCGCACCGCGCGCCGCGCGTCCGCCTCGTCGAGCGCGGTGCGCACGCTGCCGTCGGCGAGGACGCGCTCGGTCACCTCGCCGATGAGCCGGCGGGGCACCAGCGGGGCGGGCTTCTCGATCTGGAGGTCGTAGACCTGATAGCGCTTCTCGCGGCCGATGACGAGGACGTCGCGGAAGCCCCGCGTGGTGAGCAGCCCCACCCCGCGCGCCTTGCGCTCGATCACCACGTTCGAGCCGAGGGTGGTGCCGTGCACGGCCTGGGCCACGTCGGCCCAGCCCACCCCGGCGCGCGCGACGAGGTCGTCGAGCCCGGCCAGGCACGCCTCGGACGGATCGGGGTACGTGGTCAGCCGCTTGCCCGTGTGCAGCTCGCCCGACGGGGTCTGCAGCACGAAGTCCGTGAACGTCCCGCCGACGTCGAAGCCGATGCGGTACGGCACGCGTCAGCCCCGCCGGTCGGCCCGGGCCAGCACCATGCGGAAGGGGTAGCGGCGGCCGATCTGGTACGTCACCGCGTGCTCGACGGGCCCCCCGCTCGTGGACCGGTACGTACGCTCGAACACCAGCAGCGGCGTGCGCGGCCGCACGTTCAGCAGCTCGGCCACGTGGCGGGGCGCGAACACCGCGTCCACCACCTGCTCCAGGGCGGTGATGCGAATCCCCAGCTGACGCTCGATGAGCGCGATGACCGACGTCTTCGACAGATCCTCGTGGGCGAGCGCGCCCGCGAGCGACGGCAGCACGTACGCGGTGACGTGCTGAAAGGGGCCCTGATCGGCGTGGCGGACGCCGGTGATGCGATAGCCCGACGAGCCCGGCGGCAGCTTCAACGCCTGGGCGATGTTCGCGGGCAGCCGCACCATCTCACGGGCGATGAGCTTGAACCACGTCTCGTCGCCGAGGGCCATCATGTCCCCCACGGAGCCGATCACGCGCAACCGGTCGTCGCCTCCGGCGGACGGCGTGGAGAACGTCCCGCGGCCGGCGTGGCGATAGATCCGCCCTTCCTGCACGAGCAGGTCGAGCGCCTGGCGCACCGTGGGCCGGCTGACCTTGAACTCGGCGCAGAGCTGATGCTCCGACGGGATGCGCTCGCCGTCGCCGCGCAGGCGATCGCGTAGCGCTTGGGCGATCTGCAGATAGCGGGGGACGCCGGCGCGGGACAGTGGGGTCTGGCCTCCCGATGAAAATTGTCCTGACATTTAGCACCCGGCGGCCGTCGCAGTCAATCTGGGCCGGACGGGTCCGGGTGACGATTTCCGTCAGTCCGCTGCGACTCCTTGTCACGGCGCCCCGAATCTGGCGCGCCCCGGGGACGCTAAGTGATCGTCAATGCGGACGACCGTGCCCTGGCATCTGCTGTGCTTGCACTTGCACACATGCGTCGGGTAAAAGACACCCTCATGCGCCTGAACCTGGTCGAGGTCGCCGTCGCCATGGGCGTGATCGCCTGGCTCAGCGTGATGGCACTCGGCTTCGTTCGCTGACGCGCCGACAACAGCCGTCATGAAGCCCATGATCGCGCCCAAGGTCGTCGTCGTCATGCCCGCCTACAACGCCGGTCGCACGCTGAAGATGACGTACGAGGAGTTGCCGAAGGACGCGGTCAACCTCGTCATCCTCGTCGACGACGGCTCGACCGACACCACGCTCGACATCGCGCGCGACCTGGGCCTCGAGATCTTCGTGCACAACCGCAACTACGGCTACGGCGCCAATCAGAAGACGTGCTACGCGGAGGCGCTGCGCGCGGGCGCCGACATCGTGGTGATGGTGCACCCGGACTATCAGTACGACCCGACCCTGGTGCCCGCCATCATCGACCCGATCGTGCGCGGCGAGGCCGACGTGGTGCTGGGCTCGCGGCTGAAGACGGGCTCGGCGCTCCGGCAGGGGATGCCGTGGTGGAAATACGTCTCCAACCGGTTCCTCTCCGGCGTCGAGAACCGTGCGTTCGGGCTCGCCCTGTCCGAGTACCACACCGGCTATCGTGCGTTCCGGCGCGAGGTGCTCGAGACCGTCAACTTCCAGCTGAACTCCGACGGCTTCATCTTCGACCAGCAGATCATCGCCCAGGTGGTGGCGGCCCGGTTCCGCATCGACGAGATCGCGGTGCCGACACGCTACTTTCCCGAGGCCTCGTCCGCGAGCCTCGTCGACTCGTCGGTCTACGGGCTCAGGATCCTCGGCCTGGTGGCGCGCTACGCGCTCCACCGGCGGGGCGTCCGCTCGCGCCGGTTCGACAGCCTCCGCGCGCGTTACTCCCGGCTCCCTGCCCTGCTGCCTTCGCTGAAATAGGCTCGGAGGGGGGGGTCGCCCCCCGTCCGACGGTCGCCTCCCCCGAGGAGTGCGCCGGCAACGCCGGCGTCCGAAGCGGTGCTCCCAAAGCCTTGATGCCTCGGCAGTTTCGCGGCGGCTTTGCGCGAGCGTCGGCGGGCGACCACCCCCGGATTTAGGTGGGAAGTGCCGATGACATGCTCGTGGACGCCACGATTCTGCTCGTCGAGGACAACCCGGATCACGCGGAGTTGACCCTGCGCGCCCTCCGGGCGCTGGTCCTGCCCGTATCCGTGGTGTGGGTGAAGGACGGCGCCGACGCCCTGGACTACCTCTACGGCCGTGGGACCTACGCGGTGGTGCCGGCCGTTCGCCGGCCGTCGCTGATCCTGCTCGACATCAAGCTGCCGAAGGTCGACGGCCACGAGGTCCTGCGCCGCATCAAGACCGACGAGGCCCTTCGCGCGATACCGGTCGTCATGCTGACGACCTCGACCCGCGACGACGAGGTCCTCGAAGCCTACAGCGCCGGCGCCGAGGCCTTCGTCCCCAAGCCGGTGCGGGTGGACGATCTGGTCGAGCAGGTCGCCTCGCTCACCGGGCGCGGCGGGACGACGCCATGAGGCAGCCGGGCGACCTCGGGCTGCGCCGGCGCCTCGCCGGCCGCCTGTACCCCATGACCATCACCATCGGCGTGATCATCGCTCTCGGCCTGCCGCTGACGCACTGGACGCTCCAGACCCGCGCGCTCACCGAGACGGCGCAGGCCTACGCCCGTCACGTCGCCGCGCGCCGCAGCGAGACGGGGGCCGCCGACGCCGCCGGGCTCGGCAGGCTGCTGCCGGGCACGGGCGTCACGCGGGTGAGCGTGGCCGACGCGGGCGGTCGCCTCCTGGCGCGCTGGGACGACGCCTCCGCGGCACGGGCCTCGTGGTGGCGATCCGGCGAGGCCCTCGGCGTCGCGCCGCTGCCCTCCGGGGGACACGTGGAGGTCACGCTCGCGCGGGGCCCGCTCGTCGGCGTCACGCTGCTGCTCCTCGCCGTCGGCCTCACCGCCGGCATCGGCCTCGCGCTCCTCGTCTATCGCGTGCCGCTCGGAGCGGTGGGCGGCATGGAGCGCCGCATCGAGGACCTCATCGCCGCCGCGGAGCAGTCGAACCTCGAGCTCGAGCGTCGCGCCACCGAGCACCAGAGCTTCCTCGAGGCCAACCTGCTCCTCGCCTCCACGCTCGACCTCGAAGAGGTGCTCGGCCGGCTCACCGAGATGACCCGGTCGCGCCTCGACGTCGATGTGGTCCGGCTCTGGTTCCGCGAGGCGCATTCCGGGGCCCTCGTGCTCCAGTCCCAGGCCGGCGAGAGCTGGAGCGAGGAGGCGCAGCATCAGCGCCTGGCGCCCGGCGAGGGGCTCACGGGCTGGGTGCTGAGCGAGCGCTTCCCGCTCGCCCTCGACGACGCCCAGACCGATCCTCGCCTGAAGAACCGCGCCTGGTTCACCGCCGAGGGCATCCAGTCCTTCCTCGGCGTGCCGCTGCTGGTGAACGAGACCGCGGTCGGCATCCTCACCTGCCTCAGCCGGACCCGGCGCACGTGGGGGACCGACGAGGTGAGCCTGGCCCAGGCCCTGGCCGCGCTGGCTGCCCTGGCCGTGCGCAACGCCCAGTACCACAGCGCCTCCGTGCGCCGGAGCGAGGAGCTCGCGGCGCTGCTGCGGGCCACGCGCAGCGTGATGGAGGGGCTCGACCTGAGGGTGATCCTCGAGCGGATCGTGGACGAGGCGGCGCAGATCGCCGACACGCCGCACGTCATGCTCCTGCTCGCGGACCCCGAGGCCCCGGTGCTGCGCATCGGCGCCGTCGCCGGGGATCCCGTGCCCCCGCGCTTCACGGCGTCCACCACGGGCACGCTGCCCGGGCTGGTGGCCACCACCGGCCGGCCGCTCCACGTCGCCGACGTGCGGCGCGATCCCCGCAACCCCCTCGCCGAGCGCGACCGGCGCCTCGGGGTGGTGAGCTACCTCGGGCTGCCCGTGCGGATCCGCGATCGCGTGCTCGGCGTGCTGACCTTCCGCAGCGTGCGGCCGCGCGAGTACAGCCCGGACGAGCTCGGGTACCTCGCGTCGTTCGCCAACCAGGCCGCCATCGCCATCGAGAACGCGCGGCTGTTCGAGGAGACGCAGCGCAACCTCCGGCAGACGCGTGCGCTGCTGGCGGTGGCCCAGTCGGCGACGGCCACGGTCGACGCCACCGAGATCATCCGCTGCGTCGCCGACGAGGCGCGTCGCCTCCTCGGCGCCGACGCCGCGGTCTTCTACACCTTCGACGAGGCGACGGGCGAGATCGTCCCGCGCGCGAACCCGGAGCTCCCCCCCGCGATCGCGGTCGTCGACGAGCCCTGCACGCTCGGCGACGTGCCCGCCACCGTGGCCGAGGCGATGCTCACCGGACACGCCGTCTTCGGGCTCGAGCCCGCCGCCGGCCCCGCCCCCGCGCGCGCCGTGCTGGCCGGCCCCGTCCGGATGAAGGACCAGCTCTTCGGGAGCCTGGCCGTCTACTGGTGGCGCGCGCCCCACGAGAGCGCGGGCAGCGAGCTGGCCGTGCTGGAGGCGCTGGCCGGCGAGGCCGCGCTCGTCCTCGACAACGCGCGGCTCGTGTCGGCGACCCAGAAGCAGGCCGTCGAGCTCAGGGAGAAGAACACCGAGCTCGACAGCTTCGCCTACGTCGTCTCGCACGACCTCAAGGCGCCGCTGGTCACCATCCACGGCATGTCCTCGCTCGTCCTCGAGGACGCCGGTCCCTCGCTGTCCACCGACACACGCCACTACCTGGAGCGCATCCAGGCCAACGTGCGCCAGATGGAGCGGCTGATCGTGGACCTCCTGGCCGTCTCGCGCATCGGCCGCGAGGCCCGCGCGCCCGAGCCGCTCGTGCTGGGCGAGGTCGTGGAGGACGTGCTGCTGCGGCTGGCCGAGCCCATCCGCCAGGCCCGGGTCCGGATCGTCCGCGCCGATCTCGGCGCCATCGTCACCGCCGTGCGCACGCAGATGGAGCAGGTCATCGCCAACCTCGTGGGCAACGCCATCAAGTACATGGGCGACCAGCCCGCCCCCACGGTCACGATCGGCTGCGCCGACCGCGACGACGGCGTCGAGTGCTGGGTACAGGACAACGGCGTCGGCATCGATCCCGCCTACCACGGCAAGGTCTTCGAGTTCTTCCAGCGACTGAAAGATCTCGACGTCGAGGGATCCGGGCTCGGGCTGCCCATCGTCCGCAAGATCGTGGAGGGCGCCGGCGGCCGGGTCTGGGTCGAGTCGGCCCGGGGCCAGGGCTCCACCTTCCGCTTCACCTGGCCGAACACCATCCACAGGGACCTCGTACGCCAATGACCGAACGAGACGCGGAGACCCAGAGCGCCGGCTACGTGCGGGTGCTGCTGGTCGAGGACGACGCCGACCAGGCCGAGCTGGTGCGCCGCTCGCTCGAGCGGCAGCACCTGCCGTTCGACGTCAGCGTCGCCCGGAACGGCGCCGCCTGCCTGGAGACGCTCGAGCGGGAGAGCGTCGCGGTCGTGCTGCTCGATTACAGCCTGCCCGGCATGACGGGCCTCGAGGTGCTCGAGGAGATCCGCCGGCGCGGGCTCACCGTGGCCGTCGTCATGGTCACCGGCCAGGGCGACGAGCGCGTGGCCGTGCAGGCCATGAAGGCGGGCGCCGCCGACTACGTCGTCAAGACGTGGGGGTACCTGACCACCCTGCCGAGCGTCCTCGATCGGGTCCTGCGCCAGCACGCCCTGACCACCGAGAACGCTTGGCTCCTCGACGAGGTGCAGCGGCGGCTGCGCGAGACGGAGGGCCTGCTCGCCGTGAGCCAGGGGCTGGCGAGCCTCGATCCCATCGAGATCGCGCGGCGCGCCGCGCGCGAGGTCGCGCTGCTCTTCGGCGCCGACAGCGCCATCGTCTTCCGCGCCGACACCGGCGCGGCGCAGTCCCGCGCGGTCGCCGAGTACCACGTGCCGCAGGCGCTCGAGACGTTCGGAGCCCGCATGCCGTTCGCGGAGTCCTCCTTCGTGATCGCGGGCCCGGACCTGCTGCGCCCGGCGGCCAGCGATCGCATGGCGGGCCAGGACCACCAGGCCATCCAGGCGCTTCCCGAGCGGCCGCGCGGCTTCCTCTACGCGCCGGTGATGCTGCACGACGAGCTGCTCGGCGGGGTGCTCGCCTGCTGGTGGACCGAGCGGCGCGCCTTCACGGACGCCGAGCTCCGTCTGGCGGCGGGCGTCGCCAGCCAGGTGGCCCTCGCCATGGAGAACGCGCGCCTGTACGAGCAGTCGCAGCGCGCCGTCGCCGAGCTCAACGCCGCCCAGCAGCAGCTGGTGCGCGGCGCCACCCTGCGCGCGCTCGGCGAGCTCACCTCGGGCGCCTCGCATCACCTGAACAACCTGCTCGCCGTCGTGCTCGGCCACGTCGGGCTGCTCAAGATGACGCGCCCCGCCGACACGCTCCAGCGGCCCCTCGATCTCATCGCGCGCGCGGCCACCGACGCCGCGGAGGTGGTGCGCCGGATGCAACGCTTCGCGCGGGTCGAGAGCATCGACGACCGGCAGCCCGTGGACCTGAACCAGCTCGCCACCGAGGTGCTCGAGATGACACGCCCGCGGTGGCGTGACGAGTTCCAGGCCAAGGGCCTGACCATCGAGGCGCGCCTCGAGCCCGAGCCCCTGCCGTCCGCGATGGGCAATGCGGCGGCGCTGCGCGAGGTGCTCACCAACCTCGTGCTCAACGCCATCGATGCCATGCCCCGCGGGGGCAGCCTGGTGATCCGCACCTCGCACAGCGAGGGCTGGGTGCGCGTGGCCGTGAGCGACACCGGCGTGGGGATGTCGAACGAGGTCCGCGAGCGCGCCCTCGAGCCCTTCTTCACCACCAAGGGCCCCCGCAGCACCGGTCTCGGCCTGTCGGTCAACTACGGCATCGTCAAGCAGCACGGCGGCGAGCTTCACATCGAGACGACGCAGGGCCGGGGCACCACCATGACCGTGCGCCTGCCCGTGGTGCCCATCGCCCCGCGCGCGAAGACGGCGCCCGAGCCGCGCGTGCGCATCGCGGCCCTGCCGGACGAGCCCGTGCCGCCCGCGCGCATCCTCGTGATCGAGGAGGAGAACGACGTGCGCGGCCTGCTCGCCAGCATGCTGACCGTGCAGGGCCACAAGGTCATCCAGGCCGCAGGGCCGCGCGACGGCCTCGACCTGCTGGAATCGGGCGAGCCGGTCGACGTCGTCCTCACGGATCTCGGGATGGCGGAGATGACCGGGCTCGACGTGGCGCGGGCGATCAAACGCCGGTGGCCCTCGCTGCCCGTGGCGCTGGTGACGGGCTGGGGCGAGCAGCTCGAGCTGTCGCCGGACGACCGCGAGATGATCGCGGACCTGCTCTACAAGCCCGTCTCGCTCGACGCCCTGCGCGCGCTCGTCAGCACCTGCACCGCCACCCGCGGCCGCCACGGCCTCTCGAACTGACCCCGCGGCCCGCGTAGCACCCCGACCACACCAGACCGTTCCCCCATCCCGCACGACCCCGCGGCCCTCGAGCGCCGGCTTGGCCGGCGCAATCCGTCCTCTACAGGCAAGGAGTCTATCGCGGAGGCGGTGGGGGGCCATCGGGGGGAGCGGCGTATCGCTCCCCCCGATCTCGAATCAGAACTTGAGCTTGACGCCGTAGAGCAGGTCGAATCCCGAGAGCTCGCTGGCGGAGCGCGGCTTGCCGCCGAGCCCGATGTCACCGCCGTGGGTGAAGCGGTACTCCCCGAAGAACGTCGCGCTGGGGTCGAGCCGCCACGCCATGCCCAGACCCCCGCGCACCCCCAGGGTCAGGCCCGGCGCCGCGATCGGGGTCGTGCTCCCGGCGGCGTCGCCGGGCTGGGTGACGAAGATCGAGGGCCCTCAGCGCGCTTCCGGGGCGTAGGTGTAGAAGCCCCGGCCGGCCTTGCGACCCAGGTGCCCGGCCATGACCATGCGCTTGAGCAGGGGGGGCGGCGCGTAGCGCGGCTCGCGAAACTCCTCGAACATCACCTCGGCCACGTACATCGCCGTGTCGAGGCCGACGAGGTCGAGCAGCGTGAACGGCCCCATGGGATAGCCGCAGCCGAGCTTCATGGCCTGGTCGATGTCCTCCAGCGAGGCCAGCCCGCCTTCGTACACGCGGATGGCGTCGAGCAGGTACGGCACGAGCAGGCGGTTGACGATGAACGCCGTCGAGTCCTTGGCCTGCACCGGCACCTTGCCGACGGCGCGCGCCCACTCGCTGGCCGCCTTCACGGTGGCGTCGTCGGTGAGGATGGTGCGCACGATCTCGACGAGCTTCATGAGCGGCACGGGATTGAAGAAGTGCGTGCCGATCACCAGGGCCGGGCGCCCGGTCGCCGCCGCCATCGCGGTGACGTTGCACGACGAGGTGTTCGAGGCGAGGATCGCGTGCGGCGGGCAGATGCGGTCGAGCTTCGCGAACGTCTCGTTCTTGAGCGCCTGGTTCTCCGTCATCGCCTCGACGACGAGATCGCAGTCCTTGAGGTCCTCCAGCTGCGTGGTGCCGCCGACGTTCGCCAGCGTCTCGTCCCGGGCACGCCCCTCGAGCTTGCCCCGCGTGACGAGCGCGTCCAGCCTCTGGCCGAGGCGGGCCAGACCGCGCTCGAGCAGGTCGTCACTCGCCTCCACGACCGTGACTTTGAACCCCGCCTGCGCGGTGACCTGCACGATGCCCGAGCCCATGAGACCGCACCCGACGACGCCCACCTTCCTGATGGCCATATGCGTGACTCCGGGGGACCTCGACGGCCCCTGCGAACCTCCTCTGGGGTGAAGCGAATTCAGCGGGCGCGGCGGCCCGGCAGCGGAAGCGGCTCGTAGTGGAGCGTCCCCGGCGGGCAGGGGTTCTTGACGGTGACGGTGACGTTGCCGTAGCGGACGCTGCCGTCCTCCTGCACCTCGCCGGCGGGGGGCTTCGGGGGCAGGCCAGCTCGCCGCAGCGACTCGTCGAACGCGGAGACGCGGGATTCGATCGGCGCGCTCATGATGTTGAGGAGCAGCAGCGCGGACACGGGGGTCTTGGCCTCTTCCGCCGCCGCCGCGGAGGCGCCGGCGGCCAGCGCGAAGGCTCCGACGATCGCGATCCACGTTCGCATGGGCCCTCCTACTCGTAGGTGATCAGCGCGTGCAGGGGGTATTTCTGGAGCTTCGCCCGGCCGCCCAGGAAGGCCAGCTCGATCATGAACGCGACCCCGACGACGTGCCCGCCGAGCTGCTCGATGAGCCTGAGCGTGGCCGACATCGTGCCCCCGGTGGCCAGCAGGTCGTCCACGGCAAGCACGCGCTGGCCGGGCTTGATCGCGTCCTCGTGGATCGCCAGGGCGTCGCGCCCGTATTCCAGCTCGTACTCGACCTCGACGGTCTTCGCGGGCAGCTTGCCGAGCTTGCGCACGGGCACGAAGCCCGCGTTGAGCTGGTGGGCGAGCGCGCCGCCGAAGATGAAGCCGCGGGACTCGATCCCGACCACGACCTCGACTCCCTCCATCTGATACCGCCCGGCCAGACGATCGACCACGTAGCGAAAGGCCGGGCCGTCCTTGAGGAGCGTGGTGATGTCCTTGAAGAGAATCCCCTCGGTGGGGAAATCCTTGATGTCGCGGATCTTCGACTTGAGCTCGGCGAGCTCCATGTGGCCCATTCTATCGGCTCGATGCCGCGCCGCACAAGGCGCCGCGGGCGCGGCCGGATTGGCACCCGCTCCTCGAAGGCGGCTGCCACCCTGGCAACGCGGCTCCCCCCCTCGCGCCGTAACGATCTGTTTTCCCGCGGATCGGCCCGCGAGAAGCCGTGGCACCTCCCTTGCTCTCAGGAGGCTTCCGCCATGAAGCAGGAAAAGGCGCACCGGCTGATGTGGCTGGCGCTCAAGGAGTTCGCTCCCGAGTGGACGATCGCGGGCCCCTGCGTCCCCGTGAGCCTGGCGGATCCGGACCACTGGCTCTCGGGAAGCGAGACCTTCGGGTTCGTGCTGCGCCATCGGCTGACCGGAGCGACGAGAGTGCTCGGCAAGCGGCGGGGCGGCGATCCCGCGGCGAGCTATCACCGGGGTGTGTCGTCCCTCGTGCTCGAGGCCTACGAAGGCGGGAGCACCGATCCGATGCGTCGCTACGCCGGCGAGATCGGCGTCCATACCGTCACGTGCGCGCTGGCGACGGCGGTCTAGATGCGCTTCCCGCGGCGCGCGGACGACTTCGGGGCGGGCCGCGGCGCGCTCCGGCGGCCGGTTCACCCGACGAGGCCGGCGAGCCGCGCCGAGAGCTCGCCGAGGCCGCTCAGGACCACGGTCGCGCGCTCCGCCGCCGGCGCGCCCCCGACCGCGAGGTGGGCCGTGAGCATGCCGACCCGCCGCGCGCCCTCGACGTCCGCGTCGGGATTGTCGCCCACGTGGAGCGTCCGGGACGCCGGCACCCCGAGCGCGCCGAGCGTGGCCATGAAGATCTCGCTCGCCGGCTTGCGCCACCCGACCTCGTCGGAGTACGAGATCGCGCTGAAGTAGCGCAGCAGCCCGTAGCCGTCCAGCACGCGCCGGAGCACGGCGCCCGGCGTCCGCCCCGTGTTCGATACGATCCCGAGCTTGAGCCCGCGCTCCGCGAGGCTCTGCACCGCCTCGGCGGCGTGGGGCATGAGCGCCGGCGGGAACGTGAGCAGGGGCATGACGTAACCCTCGACGGCCGCCTCCAGCTCCGCGGCCTCGAGCCGATCCGAGAGACCCGGCTCCACGCCGTCGAGGATCAGGCGGACCTGAGCGCGCGGCTGCATCTCGCGGTTGGTGCGCCAGCAGCGCTCCAGCTCCATCCCGCACCGGTCGTAGGCGGCCACGACGGCGGCCCGGGGCCGCGCGCAGCCGGCGCGCGCGAGGACCGCCGCCAGGGCGTTGACGCGCCGGGCGTGGTTGCGGCGCGTCGCCTCCGGCGTCTCCGCGACCAGCGTCTGCCAGAAATCGAACGTGACGGCGCCGAGCGGCATCACGCGCGCTCCAGGCGGGCCACCGCTTCGGGCAGCCCGGCCAGGCGGCCGATGACGGCGTCCGGGACGGCCCCGGTCGACGGCGCGGCCGCCACCTGGATCACCCGCATGCCGGCGGCGCGCGCGCCCTGCACGTCGAGCACGGGGTCGTCGCCCACGTGGACCGCGGTGGCGGGCTCCCCGCCCACCGCGCGCAGGGTGAGCGCGAAGATCTCCGCCGCCGGCTTGCGCACCCCGACCTCGTCCGAGAACGTGGTGTGGGCGAAGCACCGCAGCAGGCCGTAGTGCTCGAGGATCTGCCGCAGCGTGGCGCCGGGCGTGCGCATGGCGTTGGAGACGACGGCGAGCGTGTAGCCCGCGTCGCGCAGGCGCATGAGCGCGCCGAGCGCGCCGTCGTCCACCGCGGGCGGGACCAGCAGGGCCGGGCCGGCATAGGCGTCGACCAGCCGGGCCTTCACGTCCGGCGCCAGGCGCGCGGGGAGCCCGCGGTTCACGGCCGCGAGGATCGCGTCGACGTGGGAGGCGACGGGCACGTCGCGCAGGGCGCGCCAGACGTCGCCGAGATACTCGGCCGAGGCGTCATAGCCTCGCTCGAGCGCGGCGCGGTCGACCCGCTCGCCCGCGGCGCTGAGCACGCGCGCGAAGCCGTCGAGGCGCACGCGGCGGTAACGGTTGTCGCTGGAGGGCGGGTCGAAGAGGAGCGTGCCCCAGAAATCGACCGTGACCGTCCGGATCTTCAGCGCGGGCTCCCGAACCTCGCCGGGCGCTTGTCCAGGAACGCGCGCGCCCCCTCCTGCGGCTCCCCCGACGCGTAGCCGGCCGCGAAGGCGTTGATGCCGTGGTGGATGGCGCTGGCGAGGTCGGTGTACCGCCAGCGCAGGATCAGCTCCTTCTGGAGCCTCAGCGCGCCCGGCGCACAGGCCCGCAGCGAGGCGATCACCGCGGCGACGGCGCCCTCGAGCCCAGCGAGCGGCACGACGCGGTTGACGAGCCCCCAGCCGAGCGCCTCCTCGGCGGCGACCGGCTCGCCCGTCAGCAGCAGCTGGGCGGCGCGCCCGGGCCCCACCATCGGCGCCAGCAGGGCGGCCTCGATGACCGACGGCAGCCCCACGCGCACCTCGGGCAGCCCCAAGAGGGCGCCGGCGGCGGCCACCCGCAGGTCGCACGCCAGCGCCAGCTCGAAGCCGGCGCCCAGGCAGGGGCCATTGATCGCCGCGATCACCGGGAACGGCGCATGATGGACGGCCTCGATGGCCTCGTGCAGCGACGTGATGAGGGCCTTGGCGGAGCCGACGTCGAGGGATGCCAGGATCCGCACGTTCATGCCCGCGGTGAACGCCCGCCCACTGCCGGTGAGCACCGCGACCCGGATGCCGTCGTCCGCCGCGAGCGCCGCGAACGTCTCGTGCACGCCGGCGATGAGGTCGGGATCGAAGAGGTTGAGCGGAGGGCGCGCCAGCGTGCAGCGCACCACGTCGCCGTCGCGCGCGACCTCGACGGCGGGCGCCATCAGTAGCGGCGCATGCCCGGCTCGACCGTGCGCGCCCAGTGGTCGAGCCCGCCGGCCAGGTTGCGCACGTTCTTGAAGCCGAGCGACCTCAGGTACTCGGCGACGGCGGCGCTGCGCACGCCCTGGTGACAGTACACGACGATCTCGTCGCCGGGATCGAGCTCGCCGGCGCGGAGCTCGATCTCCTCGATCGGGATGTGCACGGCGTTGGGCAGCCGGCAGAGCCGGGTCTCCCAGTCCTGACGCACGTCGAGGAGCAGCGGCGCGGGGCTCCGGGCCAGGCGGGTCTTCAGCTCGGGGGGGCTGATCTCGTCCATCGCGTCCTCGGGCCTCAGCGCGCCGCGGGCCGGCCGGCGAGAAAGGCGGCCAGCCACTCGTTGACGGTCCCGGCGTGCTCGATGTGGGGGAAGTGACCGCAGGCGTCGATCCAGCGCGCGATCCGCCGGGGCAGCGCCTCCATCACCGCCTCGCCGTGCCGCGGCAGCACGATCCGATCGGCACGGCCGTGGATCACGAGCGCCGGATGCTCCAGCGTGCGCAGCACACGCCGCCAGACCTCGCCGCGCTCGACCAGATCGCGGCCGGTGCCGCGCAGGGTCGCGAGATACGCCGCGCGCGCGGGCCAGGCCGTGCGCGCGTCGTAGGCCCAGCGCACGTGGTAGTCGATCTCCGCGGGGTCGGGCCGGTGGAAGCACGCGGCCATCGCCACCCGGTAGACCGGCGCACAGCCGAGGAGCGCGAGCAGCTCGCCGAGCGGGCGCCGGGCCAGCGTGCGCAGCGGGAACGAGGGACGGAAGGGACATCCCGCCACGACCCCGCCCAGCAGCGCCAGCCGCTCCACGCGCGTGGGATACGTGAGCGCCGTGGCCACCGCGACGGCGCCCCCGAGCGAATGGCCTACCAGCGACGCGCTCGGGATCGCGGCCGCATCGAGGAAGGCGCGGACCGCGTGGGCGAAGAAGGCGAGGTCGTACGCCCCGCCGGGCTTGTCCGACTGGCCGAACCCGGGAAGGTCGAGGGCATAGACCCGGGCCCGGCCCGCGAGCACGGGCAGGTTGTGGCGCCACGACTCGGCGAAGCCGGCGAGCCCGTGGATGAGCACGACGGCGGGACCGCGGCCCTCGACGACGTAGTGGATCCCGATGCCGTCGACGGGGCCGCCCTGGAGGCGGACCTCGGGCATGGGTCAGGATTCTATCAGAGCCTCTCCGTCGAGCAGCCGGCCGAGCTCAGCGCGGAACGGAAAGACGCTGAAGATGCCGCCGGTGTGGACGAAGCACACGCGGCGGCCGAGGGCCTTGGGGTCGCGGCGAAGCGTCTCGACGAGGCCGCCGAAGGCCTTCGCCGTGTAGACGGGATCGAGCACGATGCCTTCCTGGCGCGCCAGGCGGACCACCGTCTGCAGCTCCTCCTCCCGCACGCGCGTGCGTCCGGTGCCCTGGTAGCCGTCGATCAGGTGGATCTCGTCGGGCACCGTCACCGGCAAGCCGTAGCGCCCCCGGGCCTGGCCGATCACGTCGGTGACGTAGTCCCGCACGCGCTTGGCCTCCCAGGCGATGGGCACGCTGACGATCTCCGCCCCGAGACCGGCGATCTGCCTGGCCATGAGCAGGCCCGCGTGGCTGCCGCCGCTGAACGCGGTGATGACCACGGTGTCGAACGCCGGCGCGCCGTGGCGCGCCTGGTGCACCAGTTCCTGGCCGCAGCCGAGATAGCCGAGCGCGCCGGTGACGGTGGCGCCGCTCTCGGGGATCACGTACGGGGTGCCACCCGCCCGGCGCACCTCGGCGGCGAGGTCTTGAAGAACCTCGTCGACGCGCTCCCACTCCCGGTCGCTGCAGTAGCGGACGCGGGCCCCGAGGAGGCGCGAGAGCAGGAGGTTGCCGTCGTACTCGTCCGGGCGATCACCCTTGAGCGCGAGCACCGCCCGGAGGCCGAGCCGCGCGGCGACGGCGGCGACGGCGCGGCAGCAGTTGGACTGGCGGGTGCCGCAGGTGATCAGCGTGTCCGCGTTCTGTGCGAGGGCCTCCCCGACGAGGAACTCCAGCTTGCGGATCTTGTTGCCGCTCTCGAGCAGGCCGGTGAGGTCGTCGCGCTTGATCCACAGCTCGACGCCGAGCTCCTGCGACAGGCGCTCCAGCTGCACGAGGGGCGTGGGGGCCTGGGCGAGCTCGACGCGCGGGATCGGAGGCGCCGCCGTGGACATCCGGTGTCACTATCTCAGGCGAGCAGGTCGCGTGGCAAGCTTTGCTGCTGCGCGGGCGCGCGCGCGGGCTGGCCGAGCATCCGGCGGAGCATGAGCGCGTTCTGCACGGGGTAGTCACGGTTGTTGTTGTTGAACGAGATCACGACCTGCTCGCTCTCCTCGGCGAGCCGCTCGATCTCGGGCAGCAGCGCGGCGAGCTCGCCCTCGCCGTAGCGGTAGTCGTACTTGACGCGCACGGCCGGCGCCTCGCCGCGGACCTGCTTGAGCCACCCCTCGGCGTTCCGGCCGTGCAGGCGCACGACGGCGGTCCGCGCCGTGACCACGGGCACGCGCGGGATGGCCGCCTCGATGGCGGGGCCGTCCACCACGACGTTGGCCACGCCCGCCGCGCGCAGGGTGTCGAGGGTCTCGTCCGCGCGCTCGGGGAGCCAGGAGCGGTGGCGGAACTCGACGGCCACGGTCCAGCCCGGCAGCCGCTCGGGGAGCGAGGCGACGTAGGCCAGGCGCTCGGGGCCGAAGCGCACCCACGGCGCGAGCTGGAAGAGCACGTAGCCGAGCTTGCCCGCCGCCGCGAGGGGCGCGAGCGACGCCCGGAACAGCCGGAACGTCTCGTCCAGGGCCGCGGGCGGGAACGCGTCGGCCTCGACCTCGTCACGGTGGTTGCGGCTGGCCGCGTCGGGGAGCAGGCGGAGCACGTCGGCGGGCAGGGTCTGCGGCCGGGCGGCGTGGCCCGTCATCGGCGCGTAGGCCTTGACGTTGAAGAGGAAGCCCGGCGGCGTGCGCTCGACCCAGCGGGCGACGTGGCGGACGTCGGGGATCGCGTAGTACGAGGCGTTCACCTCGACGGTGTCGAAGAACCGGGCGTACCAGCGCAGGCGCGCCTGGGCGGACATCGACCGGCGCGGATAGAACGCGCCGCTCTCGATCAGGGCCTGGTCGGCCCACGACGCGATCCCGACCCGGACACGGGCACTCATGGCCTTTCGCTCCCTGCGCTCCGACGGCCACTCACACGATCTTCTCGTAGACACCGGGGGGGATGACTCTGAAGACTTTCAAGGGGGTGGAGACGTTCTTGAAGGCGCGCTCGCCGAGGGCTTCGAGGACGAAGTGGGCGCGGATCCGCCCGGCGGTCGGCTCGCCGACGATGATCTCGTCGGCTCCGGCCGAGGCCGCCATGCGCGCGGCGATGTTGGTGGTCGAGCCGGAGGCCGAGAACGTCCAGCGCTGGCCGGCGGCGCCGGCGAGCTTGGTCGCGCCGACGAGCGCCTCGCCGGTGTTGATCCCCATGTGGAGCGAGATCGGCGGGAAGACCCCGCCGTACTCCTCGTTGAGGCCGCCCGTGCGCTGGCGGATGGCGAAGGCCGCCCGCGTGGCGTTCAGGGCGTGGTCGGTGGCGGTGCGCTCGGACTGGAAGATCACCATGAGCCCGTCGCCCGCCGTCTCGTTCACGTCGCCGTGATGGGCCTGGATGATCTCGAGGAAGCTCGAGAAGTAGAGCTGGATGAGCTGGTTCAGCCTCCGGGGCTCGAGCTGCTCGGACAGCCGCGTGTAACCGGTGATGTCGAGGAAGAGCACCGACACCTCGACGGTCTTCTTCTCGAGCTGCGTGGCATTCGGGTCGTTCTCGAGGAGCTTCTTGACCGCGTCGGGGACGAACTTGCTCAGCTCGCCCTTGATCTGCTCGAGCAGCTCCAGCCGCTGCCGGGACTCCTGGAGGCTCTCCAGGGCGGAGCCGAGCTCCTTGTTCCTGGTCTCGAGATCCCGGTAGGCGGCGGCCAGACGCGCGGTCATCTCGTTGAAGGCGGTGCCCAGCCCGCCGATCTCGTCGCGCCGGCCCGCCGGCGCCTGCGCCTCGAAGTCCCCCTCGCCCACGCGCCGGGCCGCGGCGGCCAGATCCCGGATCGGGCGGACCACGACGCGGGCCATGGCCGCCGTGAGCACGACCGCCGCGGACAGGATGGTGAGGGCCGCGATCATCAGCTGGCGGTTGCGATGGTGCCGGAGCTCGGCGACCACGGGCGCCATCGACGCGTCGACGCGCAGCACGGCGCGCACCCTGTGATCGCTGCCGTGGCAGCCCTGGCAGCGCTCCTGGTTCTCGATGGGCCGCAGCATGGTGAACGTCGGCACCCCGTTGACCTGGCCGACGGTCTCCTGCGTGGTGAGGGTGTCGACGGCACGCTTGAAGAGCGGCGACGTGTCGGCCGCGGCAGGGGCGCGCTGCATCCTCTCGATGTTGGCGAGCACGGCGGGCGAGAGCTCGGCGTTCTTCATGACCTGCCGCAGGGTGGCGAGATCCGTGAACGCCTCGACCCCGTTGCGACGGTAGATCCGGAGCCCCTCGACGGGCATTGCCCCGCCGATCTCCTGCAGCATGGAGCGCGTGACGTCGGGACGCTCCTGGAGCATCGCCCCCTCGATCGACGCGACGATGGTCTGGGTCAGCTGCCGCGCGGAGGCCTTGTGCTGCTCGACGACGAGGTCCTTCTCGCGCTGGATCGTCCAGAAGGTGGACGCCCCGAAGCCGATGATGAGGACCACGACGATGAGCGTCGTGATCTTCCCGGCCAGGCGCGAGCGGGCGACGGCCATGCGACCGTGACGCGAGCTAGCCGCGGGCGAGGCTCGCGTAGGTGTCGAGGAGCGGCAGCACCGTGTCCGCGCCGGCGGACGGGACGAAGAACACCACACGCTCGACGCCCCACGCCGCGAGCCGGTCCACGGCCGCCTTCTCGGGCCTGACCCCGAAGACCGTGATCGGGATGGACTTCGGGTCGCGGCCGGCCTTGGTCGCCCGCTCGCGCAGGCGCTGGATCTTCTCGCCGAGATCCGCCGCCCGCGCCCCGATCGGCATCCAGCCGTCGGCGTAGTCGAGCACCCGGTCGAACGTGGTCGGGCCGTCGCCGCCCATCAGGATCGGCGGGTGCGGCTTCTGCACCGGCTTGGGCCACGCCCAGCTCCGGTCGAAGTTGACGAACTCCCCGTGGAACTCGGCCTCGTCCTTGGTCCAGAGCTCCTTCATGGCCAGCACGCGCTCGCGCATGAGACGCCACCGCGTCTTGAAGCCCGTGCCGTGGTGCTCCATCTCCTCGGCGTTCCAGCCGCCGCCGATGCCGAAGATGAAGCGCCCGTTGGAGAGGAAGTCCAGGCTGGCCACCTCCTTGGCGGTGGTGATCGGGTCGCGCTCGACGACCAGGCAGATGCCCGTGGCGAGCTTCAGCCGCTTCGTCACGGACGCGGCGGCGGTGAGCGCCACGAACGGGTCGTGGGTGTGCCAGTAGTCCCTGGGCAGGTCGGCGCCGCCCGGCCAGGGGCTCCGCCGGCTGGTCGGGATGTGCGTGTGCTCCGGCACCCACAGCGACTCGAAGCCGCGCTCCTCGAGCGCGCGCGCCAGGTCGTCGGGCCGGACGGCGTAATCCGTGGGGAACATCGCGATGCCGTGGAGCATGCGGGACCTCCTGCGGGTGAGTACGGCGATGATACCATCGGCGCACAGTCAGGCCAGCGCCGTCGGAGGTGCCGGATGCCAACCGATCCCGGACCGATGATCGAGGAGCAGACCGTGCCGCTGCGCCCCGGCGACCGGGCGCCCGATTTCGAGCTGCCTGCGGCCGATCGCGAAGGCCGCGTGGCCCTCGCCGAATACCGCCGCCGCGGCCCGGTGCTGCTCGTCATGCTCAAGGGCATGGCGGCAGCCCCGGATCGCGCGATCCATCGAGCCTACCGTCTGCCGGCCGCGGCCAGGACTCTGGAGCTCGGTGAGGAAACGGAACGCCATGCGGCCGAGGTCCTCCGAGAGCTCGGCCTCCAGGCCCCGCCCGGCCAGGCCGGGTCGGCCTTCTCGACGTCCGATGGCTTCGAGATGACCACCGAGGACGAGTCCGAGTGGAAGCGTCCCCTGCGGTCCGTGGGGTACTTCCTCATCGGGCGCGACGGCGTGATCCGCGGGTCCCGGGCCGACACCCGGATTCGGCTCCTCCCTGAGGTCGCAGAGCTGCTCGCGCTGGTCTGAGGCTCTCCGGCGCCCTTGCGTCACGCGGTGCGTCGGTGTACGATTCCGGCAACTTCATCCGCGCCCTCCTTCATCCATTCCCGTCGTGCTCCAGACTGCGCCACATCCAAGGGGGTAGAAGCATGAGCCAGCACAGCCGAGCCCTTGCGGTCCTGACGTTCGGGCTCGCGGTCGCGCTGAGCGGACTGCTGGTCACGAAGCAGGTCGTCGCCGTCACCGGCGAAGCCGAATCGCAGCGCCTGCACCAGGCCATCCTCGACCACGTCGCCGAGAAGAATCCCCAGGCTCCGATGAAGGCCTTCAAGGGGTTCCCGGCCGTCCTGCTCGCCGAGGCCCGGCACGCGGACCTCGATCATTGCCTCGTGCTCGCCCAGGCCGAAGTGGAGTCACAGTTCCGCGAGGATGCCGTCGGCCGCTCGGGCGAGATCGGCCTGTTCCAGATGCTGCCGTCCACCGCGGCGCTCCTCGAGCCCACCCTCGGGCCGTTCCGCCGGCCCGTCATGACCCGCGGCCGGCGGGATCTCGGGGAGCTCGGCGATCCGGTCGTGAGCACGCGCTTCGCGATGGCGCACATGCGCGACATCCTGGCCAGGAAGCCCAACGTCAAGGACGCCCTCATCGAGTACAACGGCGGCCCCGGCGGTCGCCGCGACGGCTACTATCGCCAGGTCATGGGCACCTACGTCGAGGTGCTGGCGAACCCTGATCTTCGATGCCAGGGGCGGCCGATCGTTGCACGTGGGGGGCCCGACACGGCTCCCGCACCCCCATTCGCTCGGAGCGCCCCGGGGACCCCGTGGCGCTCCTCGATGATGCTCTAGCCCTTCAGCGGGAAGAAACGGCCGCGGGCGGTGGCCAGAAGGCGGCCCGTGGCCAGCTCCTCGATCCGGCCCTCGACGTCCACGTAGCGCCCGTGGTCCTTCACGACGCGGCCGTGGCCGAGCAGCGGGGTCTCGGGCGGGACCGGCTGCACGTAGCGAACGGTCAGCTCGCCCGTGATGGTCTCGCGCCCGGTGCCGCGGAGCACCGCGGCGCCGAGGATCTCGTCGAGGTACGTCGCCACGATCCCGCCCTGGACGGCGCCCCTCGGCCCCTCGTAGAGCAGCGGGACCACGATCGGCGACCGCACGCCCTCCGGCGCGCGAAAGACGCGCACGTGGAGCCCGCTGGGATGACCGGGGCCGCAGCCGAAGCAGCGGTAGAACGGGTGATCGGGCGAGTCCGGGTACCGCTGCTCCTCGAGCCCGGCCAGGTGGGGCCGGAAGACCTCCGGGAGGTCGGACGACGCCGTCACGAGCGCGGATCGGGGAGGAGCGTGTCGACCTTCCGGGCCAGGTCGACGTCGCGCGCGGTGACGCCGCCCGCCGAGTGCGTCCAGTACGACACGGTGACGTCCTTGTAGCGGATCGTCAGGTCCGGGTGATGGTTCTCGCGCTCCGCGAGCGCCGCCACCGCGTTGACGAAGACGATCGCGCTCTTGAAGTCGTCGAACCGGTAGGTGCGCTGGATCGCCGTCCCCTCGCGCGCCCACCCGGAGAGCCCGGCCAGGGCCCCCGCGATCTCGGTGTCGCCGAGCGTCACGTCCTTCACGGCCGCGCGCTCACCCCAGGCGCTCGAGCTTCTGCAGCGAGCGGATCTCGCGCGGCGGATCGAGCTTGCTGCCGGTGTTGGTCCACGACACCTCGGCGACGTAGAGGTCGCCGCGGGAGTCGAGCACGCAGCCGTGGGGGGCGTCGAACTCCCCCGGCTTCTCGCCCGGGAACGGGCCGCCGACGCGCCCGACCAGATCGCCCTTCAGGGTGACGATGCTCACGCGCGGGCCGAGGTTCGCGACGGCACGGTTCACCTCGAGCCCGGTGCCGAGCTCGCCGACGAAGATCCGGCCGGCGGCGCGCTCGCAGTAGAGCCCGCACGGGCGATGCAGGTTGTTGATCTGGGTCTGGTACCGGCCCTGGCCGTCGAAGACCTGCACGCGGTGGTTCTCGCGGTCGGCCACGTAGACGAGCCCCTCGCTGTCCGTGGCGAGGTTGTGCGGCAGGTTGAAGCAGCCGGGATCCGTGCCCGGCGCCCCCCACGAGAGCAGGTGGCGCCCCTTCGGGTCGTACTTGTGCACCCGCGAGTTGCCGTAGCCGTCCGAGACGTAGACGTCGCCGGTGCGCGGGCACAGCGCGACGTGCGTCGGCCGGTTGAACGGCTTGCCGCCCTGGAGGGTGGAGGGCGTGTCGGGATCGCCGATCGTCAGGAGCAGCTTGCCCTCGAGGGTGAACTGCCGGGCGGTGTGATGCAGGTCGTCGGTGAGCCACAGGGTGTCGTCGGGCCCGGCGGTGATGCCGTGGGCGCGCCGGACCATCCCCTCGCCCCACGAGCGGAGGAAGGTGCCGTTCCGGTCGAAGACGATCACCGGATGCTGGCCGCGGTTGAAGACGTACACGTTGTCCCTGCCGTCCACGCCCACGCTCGTCGCCTCGACGAACGCGAATCCCTCGGGCAGGCGGCCCCAGCCCTCGACTGCGCGGTAGTTCATCCGGGTCTCCTCGTCTTTCGCTCGCCTCGGACGGAGGGGCCCCAGCCCCGCGACGTCCTCCGGCTCGCACGGCCCCGTCGTTGGTCTCTCGTTGGCGGCTTATACTGCCACAACGCGCATGGCCTCGCCCCTCGGCTCCCCGCTCCGCCGCAAGGAGGACGTGCGGCTCCTCACCGGGGCCGGGCGTTTCGTGGACGACCTGCGGGTGCCGGGCACGCTCCACGCCGCGATCGTCCGCAGCCCGCACGCGCACGCCCGCGTCGAGCGCGTCGAGGCCGCCGCCGCGCGGGCCCTCCCCGGGGTCGTCGCCGTCCTCACCCTCGCGGACCTGCCGGAGTGCGCGGGCGCGGTCCCGCCGCTGATCCCCTCGCCGCGGCTACGCGCCTACGCTCAGCCCGTCCTGGCGGGGCCCGAGGTCCGTCACGCCGGCGAGGCCATCGCGGTGGTGGTCGCCGACGATCCGTACCGGGCGGCGGACGGGCGCGACGCCGTGGCCGTGGACTACACGGTGCTGCCCGCGGCGACGACCGTCGAGGCCGCGCTCGCGCCCGGCGCGCCGCGCGTGCACGCGGCGTGGCCGGACAACGTCGCCGGCCCGGCCGACGGCGCGGTGGGGGACGTGGCGGCCGGCTTCGCGGCCGCCGACGTGGTGATCGAGATGACGCTCGCGATGCCGCGCGTGGCGCCCGTGCCGATCGAGCCGCGCGGCGTGCTGGCCGATCCCGGCGCTCGCGACGGCTTCTTCACGACCTGGGCCTCCACCCAGGTGCCGTACGCGGTGCGCACGGCGATCGGCCGCGTGCTCGGCCTGGACGAGGAGCGGGTGCGCGTGATCGCGCCCGACGTCGGCGGCGGCTTCGGAGGCAAGGGCCACGTCTATCCGGAAGACGTCCTCATCCCCGCCGTCGCCCGGCACCTCGGGCGGCCGGTGAAGTGGATCGAGACGCGCATCGAGCACCTGCTGACGGCGGCGCCGGACCGCGACCAGCGTCACGCGGCCCGGCTCGGCGTCCGCCGCGACGGCACGATCACCGCGATCGAGACGCGCCTGACCAAGGACCACGGGGCCTACCCGACGCTGGGCGACGTGATCGCGCTGAACACGATCAACCACCTGCCCGGGCCGTTCCGCGTGCCCGCCTACCGCGGCGCCGCGACGAACGTCGTCACCCACAAGACCTTCACCGCGGCCTATCGCGGCGCCGGACGGCCGGAGGCCGCGTTCGTCCTCGACCGCCTGCTCGATCGCGCCGCACGAGCGCTCGGGCTCGACCCCGCCGACGTGCGCCGCCGCAACCTCATCCGGCGCGAGGAGATGCCCTACCGCACCGGGCTCGACTACCGGGACGGGGCGCCCATCGTCTACGACCCCGCCGACTACGTCGCCGGCTTCGAGCTGATGCTCGCGCGGCTGGACCCGACGACGTGGCGCGCGCAGCAGGCGCGCCGCGCCGCGAGCGCCACGCCGATCGGCATCGGCCTGTCCACGTACGTCGAGGGCACCGGGATCGGGCCCTTCGAGGGCGCCGAGGTGCGCGTCGATCCCAGCGGCCGCATCTACGTGATGGTCGGGGTCTCGTCGCAGGGTCAGGCCCACGAGACGACGCTGGCCCAGGTCTGCGCGGCGGAGCTCGGCGTCGACGTCGACCAGGTCTCGGTGGTGGGCGGCGACACCGCGGTGATGCCGTTCGGCATGGGCACGATCGCCAGCCGCGTGGCCGCAGTCGCCGGCCCCGCGGTCGGGCGCAGCGCCCGCGAGGTCGCACGCAAGGCGCGCCTGGTCGCCGCCGAGATGCTCGAGTGCGCGCCCGAGGACGTCGTGCTCGCCGGTGGCCGCGCCCACGTCGCCGGCGTGCCCGCGCGCGACGTCCCGCTCGCCAGGCTCGCGCGCGCGTCCGTGCGCAGCGCCGCGCTGGCCCGCGAGGGCGCGCCCGGCCTGCACGCCTGCGCCTTCTTCTACCCGGGGACGGTGACGTGGGCCTTCGGTGCCCACGGCTGCGTGCTCGAGGTGGACGTGGAGACGGGCGGCGTGCGAATCCTGCGCTACGTGGCGGTTCACGACTGCGGGCGCCCCATCAACCCGCTCGTGGTCGAGGGCCAGCTGCACGGCGGCATCGTCCAGGGGTTCGGTACCGCGCTCAGCGAGGAGCTCGCCTACGACGAGGCCGGCCAGCTCCTGACGGCGAGCCTGATGGACTACGGGCTGCCGCGCGCCGACCTGGTGCCGGCGCTCGACGTCGTGGCGCTCGATCACCCGTCGATGATCAACGAGCTCGGGATCAAGGGGGTCGGCGAGAGCGGCATCATCTCGCCGCACGCGGCCATCGCCAACGCCGTCGAGGACGCGCTCGCCGGCCGCGGCGCCGACGTCACCCGGGTGCCCCTCAGCCCGGCGCGCGTGTGGGAGACGATGCGCGCCCGGCCAGGTGGCTGATCACACCACGTCGATGTCGACGGTGTGGATCACGTTCCAGCGGTACCCGAGCGGGTTGGCGACGTGCACCGCTGGCTGCACCTGGCCGTCGGCGTCGGCCGCGCGTGCCATCAGCCTCGCCCGCCCCGGGGCCGCGGCCCAGACGTAGCGCCAGCGACGCCACGAGTAACGCTCCCAGGTGCCGTCCCAGGTTGCCGCGCTCCACGTCCGACCGCCGTCGGTCGAGACGTCGAGGCCGGTGAGCTCCGCCTCGCCCGCCCACGCCCAGCCGCTCACCTCGACGAGGCCCGCGCGCCGGCGCTCGCCCTCACGCGGGGCGACGATGACCGACTTCACGTCGAGCGCGGTCAGGGCCACGGTGTCGCGGCCGCCGGGGGCGGGAACCCGGAACGCCCGCCGCATGAACGGGCCGTCGAATTCCTGGGGGGCGAGGGTCAGCTGCGCGATCCACTTCACCGAGGCCGCCGCGGTCCAGCCGGGCACGACGACGCGGGCGGGCCCGCCGTGCAGGTGGGGGATGGGCGCCCCGTTCATCTCCAGGGCGACGATCGTGCGCGGATCGCGCGCCTTGTCGAGCGGGATGCTGCGAGCGAAGTCGGGCGCCTGGTCCGTCGGCGGCACATCGGCGCCATCGAGCACGACGTGCCGGGCGCCGGGACGGACGCCCGCCGTGTCGAGGACGTCGGCGAGCCGTACCCCGGTCCAGCGCACGTTGCCCACCGCGCCGCGCTCCCACTGGATCCCCGGCGCGCGCGGGCGCTGCAGGGCGCGCCCGTTGCCCGCGCACTCGAGGACGGCGTCGACCCGGACCGTGGGCAGGCGGCGCAGGTCCTCGAGCTCCAGGCGCATCGACCGATCGACCTCGCCGTCGACCCGAATGGTCCAGTGCTCGGCATCGGCGCCGGGGGCGTCGTAGTTGTTGCGCACGAAGAGCACGTCGGGGCCCGTGAGGTAGGTCGTGAGGCGGTCGATGGGCGTCTCGAGGTTGACGGGACGCAGGCTCCGGACGATCAGCGCTTCCTTGCCGGGCACCGCGGGCGCCTGGGCGCCGGCCGGCCGCCCGAGCAGCGCCGTGACTCCCGCCGCTCCCGTCGCGACGAGAAACCGGCGGCGGCAGAGCATGACGCATTATTCCACCCTTCCCGTCCCCGGCCCCGCATCCCCGTTCGAAGCGATGGTAGGATCGGGCGCGATGCTCCGTCGGTCTGCCCTCGCCCTCGGCGTGGCCCTGGCCGTGACGACCGCGTTCGGCGCGCCCGGCGCCGCCCGGGGCCAGCTGCCAATCTTCGACGCCCACATCCACTACAGCCGCCCCGACTGGGACGCGTACACGCCCGAGCGGGCGCTCAGCATCCTGGCCCGTGCGGGCGTCCATCGTGCGCTGGTCTCGAGCACGCCCGACGACGGCACCCTCGAGCTCTACCGGCGTGCGCCGAAGGCAATCGTGCCCTTCCTGCGCCCGTACCGCACGAGCGAGGACCGCCACGACGGCTGGACGCGCAATCCCCAGGTCGCCGCCCACGTCGAGCAGCGGCTCCAGCGCGGCGTCCATCGAGGCATCGGCGAGATCCATCTCTCGGTGGACGAGGCCGGCGATCCGGTCGTGCGCCGGATCGCCGCGCTCGCCGCCGAGGGCGGGCTGTTCGTCCAGGTCCACGTCGACCAGACCGCCCTGGAGCGGCTGCTGACCCTCTACCCGAAGGTGCGCCTGCTCTGGGCCCACGCCGGCATGTCGGCCTCCGCCGAGACGGTGGGCCGCTTGCTCGACCGTCACCCGATGCTGTGGGTGGAGCTGGCGCTACGATCCGACGTGGCGGACGGGGCCCGGCTGGATCCCGTCTGGCGGGCGCTGTTCCTGAAGCACCCTGATCGCTTCCTGGTCGGCACCGACACCTTCACGACCTCGCGCTGGGAAAGTGTCGCGGCCAGCGTGGCCGCCGTGCAGGCCTGGCTCACCGACCTGCCCCGCGCCGTCGCCGAGCAGATCGCCTTCAAGAACGGCGACCGTCTCTTCCCCCCTCCCTGACCCGACCCGGCGCTGCGCTACAACCCGGGCCGGGCCCTCGCGAGTTGCCGAGGAGTCCCATCCGCGAAGTCATCCCAGGATCCTGCACGTCGGGAGCCGGGGGCGACGGGGGCGTGTGGCAGGGGTCAACCGGACCCGTACCCCGCCCGCGGTCAGCGGAGATCGCCCGCCCAGATGGAGCCCAGCCGCGACGGAGCAGCGCCCGCGTGCGGCGTGGTCCCGGTGACCCCTGCCACGCGCCCCCGTCGCCCCCCGCCGCGCGCGCCGAGCATCGAGACGAGCGTCGCGAAGGAAAGGCTAGCGGTGCCGGTCGAGCAAACGGCGGTCGGAGTCGTAGCGCAGGCGTGAGAGGGCCGCGTCGCGGGAGAGCCACGCGATCTCGTCGACCTCGTGGTCGTGCTCGCCGACCTTCTCCAGCGGTCGCATCAGGAACCAGCGCACCGTCTTCTTGATCCGCCGCCCCTCGCGCTGGAACCAGTACGTCACCGCCTCCAGCTCGCGCACCAGCTCACAGCGCCAGCCGGTTTCCTCGCACACCTCGCGCAGCGCCGCCTCCGCGCTGGTTTCGCCCGGCACCAGCGTGCCCTTGGGCAGCGTCCACACCGGCCGGCTGCGCAGGTCGCGCGCCCGGATCAGCAGCACCCGGCCGGTCTCGTCGACGACGAGACCGCCCGCGGAGAACTCGAGGAGGGGGACGGACGAATGCCCGGGCACACGCCCATCATACGTCGAGCGGTCCGGGGTCGAGAGGCCCGCGGCCCCTGCGGCTCACCACTGGGTGGCTTGCTGGTACGCGTACCCGGCGCGGAGCACGGTGGTCTCGTCGAAGGGACGGCCCACGATCGACATCGACAGCGGCAGGTCCTCCCGCGAGAAGCCGCACGGCAGCGCGAGCACGGGCAGCCCGAGGCCGTTGAACGGCCGGGTGAAGCGCGCGAACCGCATGCTGCGCTGCAGGATCTCCCCGGGGCCGCCGGCGAGGGCCGCGATCAGGCTCGGCGCGGGCTCGGGCGTGGTCGGGACGACGAGGAGGTCCACCTCGGCGAACACCTCGCGCAGGAACTCGCGGGTGAGCCGCGCCCGCAGCCGGCAGGCCTGGAGATAGTCGTACGCAGGAATGCTGCCGCCCATCGCGAGCCGCTCGCGCGTGAAGGGCTGCAGATCGTCGGGCCGGTCGCGCAGGATGGCCCCGTGGAGCACGAGGCTCTCCGCGCGCCCGATGATGGTGGTCGCGTCCGTGATGGGCTGGGGATCCGGCACCCGCAGCCGCGTCACCGTCGCGCCCAGCCGGGCGAGCTCGGCGAGCGCGCGATCGAGCGCGATCTCGACGTCGCGATCGAGACCTTCCACGTAGTGGTTCTCGGGCCTGCCGATGCGGAGGCCCGCGATGCCACTCTCGATCCCCGCGAGGTAATCGGGAACGGGACGGTGGCTCGAGGTCGGGTCGCGGGGGTCGTGGCCGGCCATGATCCCGAGGAGCAGCGCCGCGTCCCTCACCGTGCGGGTCATCGGCCCGAGGTGATCCAGCGACCACGACAGCGGCATGGCCCCCGCGCGACTCACCCGGCCGTACGTCGGCTTCAGCCCGACGATCCCGCAGCATGCCGCGGGCAGCCGGATCGAGCCGCCGGTGTCGCTGCCGACCGCGCCGAAGACGAGCCCGGCCGACACCGCTGCGGCGGAGCCGCTGCTCGATCCCCCCGCGGAGTGACCCGACTTCCACGGGTTGTCGACGTGGCCGTAGTTCTCGTTGTCGCCGAAGGCGCCGAGCGCGAGCTCGACCATGTTGAGCTTGCCGAGGTTGATCGCGCCCGCCGCGACCAGGCGCGTGACCACGGTGCACTCGGCCGCTGCCGTGAAGTAGTGGGGGATCTTGGTGCCGCAGGTCGTCGGCAGGCCGGGGACGTGGCAGAGGTCCTTGACCGCGATGGGCAGGCCGTGGAGCGGGCCGCGTCGCCTGCGGGGCACGGCGTCGAGCTGGCCGGCGCGGCGCCGGGCCCCCTCGTCGTCGACGGTGATGAAGGCGTGCAGGGAAGGGTTCAGCCGCGCGATACGCTCCAGCATCTCGTCCAGACGCGCCACGACGGAGCGCGCCTCGAGGTCGGCGGGTGGCGGCGCGCTCGCGGCTCGCGCGGGCACCGCCGCGTCGGGGACCGCCCCGCCCTCGAGGGCAGCCAGGAACCGGGCTGGCTCCTCTCCCGGCGGCAGATCGACGGCCCATCGCTCGATGGCGCCCGCCATCGCCGCATCATCCACGATCGAGCGGTCCATTCTCGATTGCGCCATTACCCTCGCCCGCTGCCAAGGCAGCCATGCCCGACGGTCGACCCGGTGACGTGCCCCGTGCGCCGGAAAACGCCGAGCGCTCGAATCGTCCGAGGTGGCCCCGGGCTCGGTCCGCAACACCCCCAACCAGATTGGGGGGGCAGGGAGCGTCCGGACACGAGCCGGGACCCGACTGGAGCGTGCAAGCGGCTCACCAGAGCTCCGGTCATTCCCGCCACGGGAACGAACGGCTCGCTTCCCCGCGCCGTACAAGACAAAACGGGGAGTGACCAGGATCCGGTCGCTCGGATTCCAACCGGGGTGGCTCCCGGGAGTGCTCAGTTTTAGACCACCCCCCTGGTCAGAATCAGCGCACCTGCCGATCATTTGTTGTAGAAAAGTGGGACCCATGGATCGCGTCCTGGTGATCGACGACGAGCTCAGCATCCAGACCCTCCTGGGCCGGGTGCTCGCCCAGTCGGGACGCGAGATCGCCACCGTCGGCTCCGGGCGGGACGGCCTCAAGGCCGCCGCCGATCTCGCCCCCGACGTCGTCGTCCTCGACCTGCGCCTGCCCGACGCCAGCGGCCTCGAAGTGCTGCGCGCGCTCCGCATGCGCGACCCCGAGATGGCCGTGGTGATCGTCACCGGATACGGCGAGATCGGCACCGCGGTCGAGGCCATGAAGCAGGGCGCCAAGGACTATCTCGAGAAGCCCTTCGACAACCTCGACAAGCTGCGTCTGTGCATCTCCCGCACCCTGGAGGACGTGGGCGCGCGCCGGGCCCTGCAGCGCCTGCAGCAGCTCCAGGCGCGCAAGCTGCCCCAGATCGCGCTGGTCGGCGACTCGCCGGCGACCCGCGCCCTGCGCGACGCCGTCCATCGCCTGGCCGGGAGCGAAGCCGATACCTTCCTCATCCTCGGCGAGAGCGGCACCGGCAAGGAAGTGGTCGCGAGCTGCCTGCACTACGAGAGCCCGCGCCGCACCTTCGCGTTCGTCGACGTCAACTGCGCGGCCATCGGCGACGCGCTCTTCGAGAGCGAGCTGTTCGGGCACGAGCGCGGCGCCTTCACGGACGCCCGGGTCACCAAGCCAGGCCTCGTCGAGCTGGCCGACCACGGCACGCTGTTCCTCGACGAGGTCAGCGAGCTGTCCCCGTCGAGCCAGGCCAAGCTGCTGCGCGTGATGGAGACGCGGAGCGTGCGGCGCGTGGGCGGCACGCGCGACATCCGGCTCGACGTGCGGCTCGTGGCCGCCAGCAATCGCCCCCTCGGCAAGCTGGTGGCGGAGGGCCGCTTCCGGGAGGACCTCTACTATCGCCTGAACGTGATCCCGCTCGCCATCCCGCCGCTCCGCGAGCGGCGGGACGACATCATCCCGCTCACCCGGCACTTCCTGGAGCACGCCAACGTCCGCTTCCACAAGATCGTGGCCGGCTTCTCGGAGGAGGCCGAGCGGCACCTGCTCGGCTACCCGTGGCCGGGCAACGTGCGTGAGCTGCGCAACTTCATCGAGCGCGCGGTGCTGCTCGCGCCGGTGGAGGTGATCGACGTCGAGCACCTGCCACCGCTCGACGGGGTCGACGGGGTCGCGGGCACCCCGAACGGGCGCTCGCTGGCCGCGGTCGAGCGCGCGTACATCCAGCTCGTGCTCCGCAGCGTGGGCGGCAACAAGAGCGAGGCGGCCAAGGTCCTGGGGATCTCGCGAAACACGCTGCGCGGCAAGCTCGAGGACGGCGAGACCGCATGAACCTTCACCGCTTCCTGCCCCTGATGGCGTGCGGCCTCAACCTCGGCCTGGCCGCCATCACGCTCACCCGCCACCCCCAGAGCCGGCTGACGCGCATCTTCGCGGCGTTCGTGAGCGCTGCCGCGACGTGGAGCTTCAGCGTCTTCCTGCTGCGGGCGGCGCCCGACGAATCGATGGCCATGACCCTCGAGGTCTTCGCCTACGCCAGCGTCGCGGTGATCCCGCCCCTGTTCGTGCACTTCGTGCGCGTCTTCCTCGAGCAGCCCGCCCGACATCCCCTCCTCGTCGCGGGCTACGTGGCCGCCGGACTCTTCGGGGCGCTCGCCTTCGCCCGCTCGCCGCTGTTCCTGCGCGGCGTGGAGTGGACGTCCTGGGGCTGGATCCCGACGCCGGGGCCGCTCTATCCCCTCTTCTTCGCCTACTTCAACGGGCTGGTGGCCGCCGGCCTGGTGTGGCTGGTCCTGGCGTACCCCGGGCTGGGTTCGAGCTTCCGGCGCAACCGCGTGATCCTGCTCGTGAGCGGCACCACGCTGAGCCTGGTGGGCGCCGCCGTCGACTTCCTGCGTCCCCTCCTCGTCGGGCAGGTCCCGTGGGCCGACGAGCTGTATCCGATCGGCATCCCGGCCAACATCGTGCTCGCGCTGTGCGCGGGCGCGAGCATCGTCCGCTACCGGATGTTCGACGTCGGCCTGACGGCGAAGAAGACCGCCATCGTGCTGGTCGGGGGCCTGCTCCTGAGCGTCTTCCTCGTGTTCCTGTCCGTGTCGGTGGGGACGATCTTCCGAGCGTACGACGTCGACCCCCTGTGGGTCGTGGTGCCGCTGGGGCTGGTGCTCCTCCTCGGCGTCGGCCCGACGGCGCGCTGGGTGGAGGACTTCATCGAGCGCTTCGTCTTCGCCTGGCGGCGCGCCTGCTACGACACCCTGCTCGCGCTCAGCAAGCGCATGGCCACCATGGTGGACCTCACGACGCTGACGGAGACGCTCGTGCACGGCCTCGTGACCGGCATCCCCGTCACGTGCTGCGCCCTGCTCACGCGCGACGAGACCCTGGGGGCCTTCGTGCCGTACCGCGTCGAGGGCGGCGTGGGGACGCCGCGGCCCATCGCGCTCGACGGCGCCGTGGCACGGTGCGTCGTCCTCGTCGAGGATACCTTCGTGCCCTCGGAGGCGCGGCTCGATCCGCGCACCTCGCCGTGGGCCGAGGCCTGCGCCGCCGAGCTGGCGGGCTGGGACGCGGCCATCATCGCGCCCCTCAGGAGCGAGGCGGGGGTCTCGGCCCTGCTCCTGGTGGGCGAGAAGCTCTCGGGCGAGATCTTCTCGGTGCCCGAGCTGGAGGTCCTCGGGCTCCTCGGACGGCAGGCCGCCATAGCGCTCGAGAACGCCCACCTCTACGACGATCTCAGGCGCCAGATGATCGAGCTCCGCGAGACGCAGGACCAGCTCGTGCAGTCCGCGAAGCTGGCGGCCATCGGTGAGCTGGCGGCCGGGGTGGCCCACGAGATCAACAACCCCCTCACCGCCGTCCTGGGCTTCGCCGCCTACCTCGAGGAGCGGGCGGCCGCCGACGATCCCATGCGCGAGTCGCTGCGCTTGATCCGCGACGAGGCGAGCCGGGCGCGCGACATCGTGCGCGACCTCCTGCACTTCAGCCGGCAGCGCGAGTTCGCCCCGGAGCCGGCGAGCCTGAACGACGTCGTGCGCGACACCGTGCGCATGCTGCGCCGCAACGGGGCCCTGGATACCGTGCAGGTGGTCGAGGACTACGTCGAGGGGTCGGCGCTGGTCAACATCGACATCTCCCGCATGACGCAGGTGTTCCTCAACATCCTCACCAACGCGGCGCAGGCCACGCCGGAGGGCGGCACCATCACCATCCGCACCATCACCGACGAGGCGGGCGCCGCCGCGGAGTTCAGCGACACCGGGGCCGGTATCCGGCCCGAGCACCTGCCGCGGATCTTCGACCCGTTCTTCACGACCAAGCCCGCCGGCTCGACGGGGCTGGGGCTCTCGGTGAGCCACGCCATCACGCAGCGGCACGGCGCGACGATCGACGTGGCGAGCGTGGTCGGCAAGGGCTCCACCTTCAGCGTCCGCCTGCCCTGGCGCAGCACCGCCTGCGCGGTGACGACCAGCTAGTACGACTGTGTTATAAAAGCTAGGGAAATCAGGGGGGACGCTGCGAGTCTCGACGTATGCCGACTGCCGAGACCGCGCGCGCCGACCGGTTTGCCGCCTATGTGAACGCGCTGGCCGAGGCCCTGGGCCACCGGGA
>JACQFL010000029.1 GCA_016200085.1 Candidatus Rokuibacteriota bacterium
CAGCTGAGCTACGGGCGCGTCCGACGTCCGCCACACTCTACCGCGTCGGCGGCCGTCCGGAGTGGTGAGTTCACTTCGGTTGGCCTCCGGAGCAAGCGGATACACGGTGTCACCCGGTCCCCGTTCCTGCAGACCACCCGGCGTCGCGCCGGGCCGAGGCGCCGGAGAGGAGCGCGGCCCGGTGCTATAGTGAGGCCGCCCGGACGCCGGAGACACCACCTCCATAGGAGAGACCCGACATGAGCGCCGTGAAGGATGCCATCGCCAGGGCCGTGGACACCCTCGGGGACGACCTCGAGCGGCTGTCGCGTCAGATCCACGACACCCCCGAGCTCGGCTACCAGGAGGTCAAGGCCGCCGGCTGGCTCTGCGAGTTCCTCACCGCGCAAGGCTTCAAGGTCGAGCGCGGGATCGCCGGCGTCGAGACCGCGTTCCGCGCGACGATCGAGACGGGCGGGGGGCCCACCGTCGCCATCCTGTGCGAGTACGACGCCCTGCCCGCCATCGGGCACGCCTGCGGCCACAACGCCATCGCCACCGCCGGGGCGGGCGCGGGCGCCGCGCTCGCCGCCGTGCGGCGCGAGCTGCCGCAGGGCCGCGTGCTCGTGATCGGCACGCCGGCCGAGGAGGGCGGCGGCGGCAAGGTCAAGCTCATCAAGGGCGGCGTGTTTCGCGAGGTCGACGCCGCCATGATGGTGCACGGCTGGGACAGGTGGATCGGCCATCAAGACCTGCTCGGCATCGTGCGCGTCGGCTTCGAGTTCACCGGCCGGGCCGCCCACGCCTCGGCCGATCCCTGGGAAGGCGTCAACGCGCTCGACGCCGTCATCCAGACGTTCAACAACGTGAGCATGCTGCGCCAGCAGGTGCGTCCCGACGCGCGCATCCACGGGATCGTGACCAACGGCGGCGCGGCGCCCAACATCATCCCGGAGCACGCCTCGGCCCTGTTCTACGTGCGGGCGCCGCGCCTCGAGGAGATGTGGGCCCTCCACAAGCGGGTGGTCGCGTGCGCGGAAGGCGCGGCCCGGGCCACGGGGACCACGCTCAAGGTCGTGGACCACACCGACACCGCCTACGAGCCGATGAAGAAGAACGCGCCGCTCCTCGAGGCCTTCCGGGCCAACCTGACGCGCCTGGGGATCGCCGAGTCGCCGGAGATCACGGATCGGCTCGCCTCCTCCGACGTGGGCAACGTGAGCCAGGTGATCCCGACCATCCAGCCCCTGATGAAGATCGCCCCCGACGGCACCCCGATCCACTCCCGCGCCTTCGAGGCCGCCGCGGTCGCCCCGCTCGCCCGCGAGGGCACGCTGGCCGCCGCCAAGGTCATGGCCATGACCACGCTCGACCTCCTCGCCGACGCCGCGCTGCTCGACCGCTGCAAGCGCGCCTTCAAGGCAACCACGTGAGCGCCGCCGGGCCCGTCAAGCCCAGGATCGTCGCCGCCGTCGACGGGCTGGCCGACGACCTCGAGAGCCTCTCGCACCGGATCCACGACCATCCGGAGCTGGCGTTCAAGGAGGAGCAGGCCCACGGCTGGCTGACCGCCTTCCTCGAGAAGCACGGGGCGAAGGTCGAGCGCGGCGTGGGCGGCCTGCCCACCGCGTTTCGCGCGAGCATCGAGGGCGTGACGCCGGGACCCACGATCGCCATCCTGGCCGAGTACGACGCGCTGCCCGGCATCGGCCACGCCTGCGGGCACAACGTCATCGCCACCGCCGGCGTGGGCGCCGGCGCCGCGCTGGCCACCGCGTTCGGCACGCTGCCCTTCGCCGGCCGCGTGCAGGTCATCGGCACGCCCGCCGAGGAGGGCGGCGCGGGCAAGGTCAAGCTCATGGACGCCGGCGTCTTCGCGGGCGTGGACGCCGCCATGATGATCCACGGCCGGTGCGGCACGCTCGTCTGGCGGCCGAGCCTGGGGATCATCAAGGTCAAGGCCGAGTTCCACGGCAAGGCGACGCACGCGTCCTCGTGGCCCTGGCGGGGTGTCAACGCGCTGAACGCCGTCATCCAGCTGTTCGTCGCGCTCGACCAGATGCGCCAGCAGCTCCGGCCCGACGCGCGCGTGCACGGCGTCATCACCAGCGGCGGGGCCCAGCCCAACATCATTCCCGAGTACACGAGCGCGGAGTTCTACCTGCGTGCGCTCAGCGGGGACTATTGCCACGAGCTGCTGCGCCGTTTCCGTGCCTGCGCCGAGGGCGCGGCGACTGCCACCGGGTGCACGACGACGGTGACGGCGGATCCCACCATCCACGAGCCGCTCAAGCCGAACGCGACGATGGCGGGCCTCTTCGCGAAGAACCTCGCGTTCATCGACTTCCCCGAGGACCCGGACGACGGCGAGGCCGGCTACGGCTCCACCGACTGCGGCAACGTGAGCCAGGCGATCCCCACCATCCACCCCTACATCCGGATCTCGCCGGACGGGATCCCCGGCCACTCGCGGGAGTTCGCCGAGTGGGCCCGCTCGCCGCTCGCGCGCGCCGGCATGATCGCCGGGGCCAAGGCCCTGGCGCTCACCGCCGTGGACCTGCTCGCCTCGCCCGAGTCGCTGGCGGGGGCCAGGGACGACTTCACGCGCGCATGACGCGCGTGGCCGTCGTGCTCGGCCTGGCTGCCGCCGGCTGCTCGCTGCCGCCCACGCGGCCGGTGACCGACAACATCGCGACGGCCGAGCTCCGGACCCCCGCCGGCGAGGCGGTGGGCGCCGCGGTCCTGACCGATCTCGGCGACGGGGTGCGCGTGGTGCTGGAGACGAAGGCCATGCCTCCGGGGGCCCACGCCGTCCACGTGCACGAGACCGGCACGTGCGATCCGCCGGACTTCACGACCGCGGGCGGACATTTCAATCCGGACAGGAAGCAGCACGGCCTGCTGAACCCCGCGGGACCGCACGCGGGTGACCTGCCCAACATCACGATCGCCGCCGACGGAACCGGCCGGCTCGAGTCGTTCACGAAGCGGCTGACGGTGGGGCCCGGGGCGACGAGCCTGTTCGACGCCGACGGCAGCGCCCTCGTCGTGCACGCGCAGCCCGACGACTTCACAACCGACCCGACGGGCAACAGCGGCGCGCGCCTGGCCTGCGGCGTGATCGTCAAGGCCCAGCCCGGCGCCTAGAAACCCGTCGCGGCCCCCCTCGACGACATAGACGACCGCGATCTCCTCGAGGCCCTCCGCCGGGGCGACGAGCGCGCCTTCGAGCGCCTCGTCGTCCAGCACCAGCACCGCGTCTTCGCCGTGGCCCTCCGGATGCTCGGCGCGCGCGCCGAGGCCGAGGAGATCGCCCAGGAGGTCTTCCTGCGCGTCCACCGCGCCGTGGCTGCGTTCCGCGGCGAGGCCGCGCTGTCGACCTGGCTCTACGCGATCACCTCACGCCTCTGCCTGAACCGGCTGCAGGCCCCCGACCGCCGCCGGCGGGCCGAGGCCGCGCTGGACATGGTCGCCGATCCCGCCCCCGGCCCGGGCGCCGAGCTCGAGGCGGCCGAGCGCGAGGCCGCGCTCCAGCGCGCGATCGGCGCTCTCGACGAGCAGGCGCGTATCGTGGTGGTGCTGCGCGACGTGCAGGGCCTGAGCTACGAGGAGATCGCGGCGGCGCTCGAGCTGCCCGTCGGGACCGTGCGCTCGCGGCTGCACCGCGCGCGCCTGGCGCTCAAGGAGCGCCTGCGGCCGCTGCTCGGCTGACGTCGACCCCCAGGGCGGCGGCAACCTTCTTCGCCTGGTTGAGGTGGTCGAGGGCGTGCAGCCGGATCACGATGACGTAGGCCTTCCAGTCGAGCTCCTCGATCCACTCCAGCGGCGGCCCGCCCTCGACGTTGGCCACCATGACGAGCGGCGCCCGGGCCTCGGTCGCGAAGTCCGCGGGGACCGCGGCGAGCGCCTCGCGGATGTCGCCGTGACAGCGCCCCAGGTCGCGCAGGAGCCACGGCCACGGCCGGGTCAGTGGCGCGACGGACTGCAATCCGGCCGGGATCGGCCCGCGCGGCGGGCGCACGCCCGCCAGCAGGCACCGGAGCTCGTCGAGGGTCGGACGGTGCGTCTCGAGCAGATGGTCGGCGATCTCCGCCAGCGACCACTCGTCGGGCCACGCGCGGCGGGTGACCAGCGCGGCCGGCACGGAGTCGAGGAACGCCTCGAGAGCCGCGAGCCCGGCATCGATGCGCTCGCGGAGCTGGCCGACCGTCGCCCGCGTGCCCCGCAACGCGAGGTACTGGCGCGCCTTGTCCTTCGCCGCCGCCTCGCGGGCCGCCGCCTCCGCGCTCACGGCTGGCTCTTGCCCGGGGCCGGGTCCGGCATCGCGCGCGCCAGCGCGTCGCGCACGTCGTTGCGGTCGAGGACCTCGATGTACACGATCTCCTTGCCCACCACGTCGAGGATCAGCGACGGGCTCAGCATGAAGTTCCGGTGGTCCGGGCCCCACGAGCCGTCCGGCGGCGGCGCAGTGTAGAACGAGCCGCAGAGATCGCTGCCGCAGCGGCAGCGCTTGACGACGCGGAGCCCCTCGACGGTGTCGGCGAGCGCGCGGAGCCCCCGCCGTGCCAGCAGCGTGCGGAGCTCCTTGGCCAGGGCGGGCAGCAGATCGGCCAGGCGCGGCGCCTCGGCGGCCGGGGTCGCGCTCATCGCCCCGTCGAAGGCGGGATGGGAATCGATCCCGTCGCCGGCGGGGCGGCGGGCGAGGCGCCTCGCCGCCGCTCGGCCGCGCGCTCCGCCTCGAGCCGCTCCAGCGCCACCTCCGAATGGTCGGCGAAGCCCATCGCCGCTGCGATCGCCCGGTGGCCGGCCTGCGCGGCGATGAGCCGGTGCATGGCCTGACAGACCCGGCGATACGAGGGATGGCCCTGGGGCGCCGTGCGCAGCTCGATGACGTGCATGGCCTCGCGCGCGTTCATGTCCATGTAGAAGCGCACGCGGTAGGCCATGGCGACGGCGTACGGGGCGACCTCGGCGAGCCCGGCGCCTGCGATCGCGTCGTGCAGCGCCGCCGCGTCGTCCATGACCCGCCGCCAGTCCTCCCCCGCCCCGGCCTCGAGCACCGCCTCGGGCACGACGTACCCGTGCCGCGGCGACAGCCGCTGCCATTCCAGGGAGAGCAGCCGGTGACGCTGCAGGTCGCGGAACGCCCCGTAGTCGGTGAGCACGTCGAACCGGTACGCGGTCCGCTCGAGCGCGCGGCCGGGCCGATGCCGGCGGTTGCCGCGCCGCCCCACGTAGGCGCGCAGGACCTGCGCGCGCTCCTCGGCGGTCATGGCGGCGGCGCGCGCCAGGAGCTGGTCGTCGGGCAGCGCCGAGGCGGCGTAGAGCGCGGCGGCGACGACCTTGATCTCTCCCTCGGGGTCGAAATCGGTGAGGGTCACCTCGTCGCGGTGCTCGGGCTTGTCGTCGGCGAGCAGGCGCGCGGCGAGGGCGCCCACGGCCGCGCGGGTGTCGGCGAGGTACCTGGACCAGGCGCCGCCGCGATCCGGCACGTCGACGCGGCGGAGGAAGGCGGGGATGACCCGGCGCAGCTCGACGAGCATGAGGTCCGCGTACGCGCGCGCCTCCGCGAGCGGGTGGGCGCGCATGCGCAGCAGGAGCTGCTCGTACGCCTGGCCGGTGGCGTAGATCCCGACGTTCGAGACGGTCGCCGCGGGCAGCATCCCCCGCAGGGTGTCGAGGGCCTTGGCGCGGATGCTCATGCGGTGGACGGGTTCGGAATCGCCCGCGGCGGGCGGGAAGCGGGCGGCGTAGAACTCGCGCATCCGCGGCAGCCACGCCGCGTACGTGTCGAACGCGCGATCGAGGGTGGCCACGTAGCGCTCGCGCAGCGCGTCCGTCAGCTCGTCGGGGACGTGGTAGCGGTACCGCCCGCCGGGCCGGTCGTCGTAGGGGATGTAGCGCGTGGACTGCTCGAGGTAGGCCATGAGCCGGCCCCACTCGAGGACCTTGGTCAGCACGTTCGAGGCCCCCTCGCACGCGAGGTGGACCCCGCCGAGCTGCGCGACCGAATCGTCGCCGTACTCGACGAAGACCCGCTCGTAGAGCGCCTCGGCGCGCTGGGTGGCGATCTCACCCGGCGCCCACGTCGTGCCCCTGGCCACCGCGGCCTCGAGGCCGCCTTTCACGAACTCGTCGAGGAAGAGGCGGCGGAGGGACTTGGGCGAGCGCGAGTAGCGCGCGAACAGCGCGCCCTTGACGACCTCGGGGAGGTTCACGAGCGCGAAGACGGGGCCGTCGAGGTTCGTGAAGTACGGGGCGAGGGCCGCCCGCTCCTCTCCCGTGAAGGCCTCGCTCACGCCGACGATCTTACCGCGATCAGCCCCGGCGCATGTACGCGGGGATCTCCCCCGTCAGGAAGTCCTCGCGCGGCGGCGCGAAGACGTCGAGGACCTGGCTGTCCTCCGGGAACCACGCCTCGTGCTCGACGCCGCCGGGGATGACCCCGAGGTCGCCGGCGCGGCACGTGCGCTTCTCGTTCCCCAGCCGGAACTCCATGGTGCCCGAGACCACCCAGAACACCTGCTCGTGGGGATGCGAGTGGGCGGCGGCGTGCACGCCCGCCTTCATCGACCACCAGACGAACATCTCCTTGTCGCCGGTGAGGATGCGGCGCGAGATCTTGTCGGTGACCTTCTGCTCCGGGAGATCCTTGAGCGCGTGGTAGCCGTTCATCGAGGGCATGGGCGCCTCCTTCGTGGGTGGCCCACGGTACCGAGGGAGCCGGCGCGCTGTCAACCGGTCCCGCGCGGCGCTACGGGCCGTCGGGCAGCGCGCAGCGGAAGCCGACGTTGTTGAAGGGGGTCTCGGGGGGACGGTGATGCCGCGCCGTCGCCCGGACGCTCGCGAGGTCGCGCTCCCACCACGAGCCGCCGCGCATGACCTTCTCGGCGCCGCTCGACGGGCCACGCGGGTTCGTGGGCGCCGGCTCGCCCTGGTACGCGGCGGGATCGTACCAGTCCTGGACCCACTCCCACACGTTCCCGGCGAGATCGTGCACGCCGTAGGGGCTTGCCCCCGCGGGGTACCGCCCGACGTCGATGGGATGCGGCTTGATGACCTGCGCCGGCACCTCGCCCGCCACGGCGTTGCCCCACGGATAGGTCCGGCCGTCCGTGCCGCGCGCGGCCTTCTCCCACTCGGCCTCGGTGGGCAGCCGCTTGCCGGCCCAGCGGCAGTACTCGACGGCGTCCGTCCACGTGACGCCGACCACCGGCTGGTTGGGGCCGATGAAGCGCGGATCGCGCTTCATCGACGGCGCACGATAGCCCACCGCGTCGCGAAACGCTTTGTACCGTGCGTTCGTGACCTCGAACTGGTCGATCCAGAACGTCCCGACCGTCACCACCCGCTGCGGCTTCTCGGCCGGCTCCGCGCTGCGATCGGCGGCGTCGGCGCCCATGAGGAACGGCCCGCCGGGAATCCTCACCATGCCCGCCCCGTCGCGGCCGAGTGGCTTGACGGCGGGCGGCGACGTCGCGGTGGAGGGCGGCGGCAGCGCGGCCTGGCGCACGGGCTGGATGTCGATGACCGTCTCGGTCTTGCCCTGGGGGGCGATGCGGACGTCATCCTGCCAGTCGCGGTACCCCGGCTTGCGGCCGACGAGCCGGTACGTGCCGGGGGCGAGGTTGGCGACGATCATCACCCGGTTCGCCGCGGTCTCGCCGAGCCGCGTCTCGTCCAGCCAGACCTCCACGCCGTCGACGCGCGCGCTGATGGCGAGCGAGCCGAGCTGCGGCCGCACCTCTTCGGTGACCTCCATCTTCGGCGTGGGGGGCGGCGGGGGCACGGCCGCCACCTTCGTGGCCGCCTTCGTGAAGACGAACTGGCCATCGCCCTTGAGGTTGCCGAACTGAGGGACCTGGCGGCGATCGGACTCCGCGTACACCTTGTCCGTCACCCAGACGCCCAGCTCGCTCAGCGAGACCCACCCCTTGGCGCCGAATGCCGCCCCCGACAGCCCTCGCAGCAGCACGCTGGTGAACACGCCGTGTCCGTCCCGCTCCTGGGCCTGGTCCTCCTGCCGTCCGGCGGTGATGATCTGGATCGCCTTCTTCTTGACCATCTCCTCCAGCAGGTCGTCGCCGATCGCGCGGTTGGAGATACCGTAGCCCGAGTAGCACGCGTCCATGATGTAGAGGATGTGCTTGGCCGGGATCCGATCGGACAGCCGCCCGAGGTCGGCCATGCTGATCGCGGTCGAGAAGAGCTTGCCGGGGTCGCCATCGGCCGGGATCAGGTACCCCTCCTCCTCACCGGAGACGCGCCGGTCGGTCTTGCCGTGCCCGGCGAAGAAGATCAGCACCCGGTCGTCGGCGCCGACCTTGCTGCGCAGGTCATCGCCCAGGACCTCTTCGATGGTCTTCTTCGTCGCCCGTGCGTCGAGCAGCGTCACGATGCGGTCGCGACGGAAGCCCTGGGCGAGCAGCGCCGCCTCGACGGCCCGCGCGTCGTTCACGGCATAGCGGAGCTTCGGCACCTTCGCGTTCTGGTAGTCGTTGATCCCGATGATCACCGCCCACGACTCGGCGTAGAAGCCCTTGACCGCCGCCCCTGGCCTGGGCGTGGCTCCGATGTCCCGCTGGGCGGCCGCGTTCCCCGCCGCGAGGACGAGGCCGCACGCGAACGCCGCGACCACCGCGCGGATCAGGGTCCGGCGGCCGGTGACCCTGCTTTCACCCATAGCTCTCCCCTGGGCGGTTTGCGCGAGCGTAGCGCAGGGGGTATCGCGCGGCAACGCCTCTGCGCGGCGCCGCGGATCCGGCCCTAGCGGCCGGGCGCGGTCCCGTTGAAGGTGACCCAGTCCCCCGGCTTGACGGCGACCGAGGGCGTGGCAGCCAGGGGCCTCGTCACCGAGGAGGCGTCGTTGACCTCGATGACCTCGAGCTCGGACGGCGAGCCACCCGCGCTCACGCTCGCGGGCACCTGCTGGAGGAGGCGGTAGCCGAAGCCCATGTTGACGTCACGGCCCCCCTCGACCACCACACGGGCGCCGTCCACTGCGGCGACGCGGGTTCTCCAGGGAAACTTGTCCATCTGCACGACCATCCGCTGCACGGCCGCCTTCACCAGGCACCACTGGCTGTCACCGCTCACGCGCAGCGCGGAGACGATCTGCGAGGTGGAGACGTCGTAGACCCGCATGTGGAACGCGTAGCGGGACTGCGCGCCCCGGGGGCGGCAGTCAAGCTGGGGGCCATCGAGGGGCGAGCGGGCACCGGGCGCGGTGGCGTCACCCGGCGCGCGGGCGTCGGTGGCGCCGGGATCCATCGGCTCGGCCTGTCCGGTGCCCACCCAGAGGGAGCGCGAGCCCGGGATCGCGATGGTCTTGGTGGACTCGGCATCGCTCGTCCAGTCCCGGCCCTCGCCGCGGTCCAGGGTGACGATCCCCGTGACGAGGTACTGAGCGCCGACCACCTCCCCGAGGGCGACGCCCGACGAGGGGGAAACGCGCTGCGTCTTGGCGAAGTCCTGCTCGCGGAGGATCTTGTGGATGTCCCGGCGCTCGACCACGATGAAGCGGTCGGTGGCGAAGAGCGCGGTGATCATCCGCTCCGTGAACCCGGTGCGGATGAAGGCGAGGTCCTTGCTCAGCGTCGAGTTCAGGTCGTCGTTCTGGTGCTTCTTCTGCGTGTCGGGATCCATCACGCCGAACGGGCTGTCCTCCACCGTCGCGGCGTCGTCGAACCGCGCCACCGCGATGCGCTTCTTCAGCGGGGACACCTTGCCCTCCGGCGCCCGCATGAGCTGCTGCTGCGCTCCCGCCACGCCCGCCGCTCCGAGCGTCGCGACCAGCGCCACCACCGCCAGCGCCCTCCGTCGACACGCCCTCGTCGCGCTCATAGCTTGCCCTCGCGGATCAGGATCCGGTAGTCCACCGGCCGGGGGCTCAGGGAGTTGATCTGGTAGTCGGTGATCTTCCGCCGGTGCATGAGGATCGGCTCCCAGTTCGTCTTCTCCACCTCGAAGCCGTCCTTGTCACGGAAGACCACCTGGACGTCGACCCAGCGATCGGTGTCGAGGAAGTTCTCGATCTTCAGCTTGGCCTGCAGCAGCCCGCTCTCCGTCCGCGACGTCTGGTGGGCGGGCACCCGCAGCCAGAGCTTCAGAGGCAGGTCCAGGAAGGTCACGACCGAATCCTCCTGCACCGGGGGCGACATCGCTTCCATGGGCCGGAACGGGCCGCACGAGGCGAGCGCGGGGACGAGGAACGCCGCCACCACGAGGGACCGCCAGCGTCGCATCGTCTTCCTCCTCGGCCCGAGGCTCACGCCGTGCGCCACGTGCCGAACGCGACCTCTTGATAGTTGTCCGTCAGCGGGGTGGGCGGCACGATGCACTTGCCGCCCCTGGCCGCGTGGGGCCCCCACGGGCAGAGGTTGTTGCACTCGCGATGGTCCAGCACGGTCTTGACCTCGCGCGCCGTGTAGACGGCGAGGATCTCGTCCTCGCTCTTGCCCTCGAACGAGCCTTCCTTCTGCCACACGCCGATCTGGGCCGGCAGCGGGTTGCAGTAGCAGGTGCCGCCGAGGACGAACGGCTTGAAGCCGGCCTGGTGGCCGAGGGTGTCGAAGCAGTTCTTGATCGGGGGCGCCGCGACGGCCCGCGCCTGGAACGGACCGAGCTCCCGCACCGCGCAGCCCGACAGCAGGGCCGACGTCGCGGTGACCGTCGTGACGAGGAACCCGCGCCGAGACACGGCGTTCATGCTGTCTGCCATGGTCCTCTCCTATGGCGCCTTGCCGATCGGCACGCCGAGGTCCGCGCCGATGGCCGACTCGAAGCCGCGCTGCTGATGCACGAGGGGAGCGCCGTGACCCCACGTGAGGTAGGAGGCGGCCTTGGGCCGCACCTCGTTGTGCCGGTCGAGACCGCTGCGCAGGACGTAGAGCTGCTCCCCCGCCGTCAGGCGGACGGCGTGGAAGATCTGGGCGTAGCGCTCGAGCGGCTTGCCGTGCTCGTCGCGGAACACGATCTGCACGGTGTGGAGGCCCTCGGGCACCTGCGCCTCGAGCACGTGGACCTCGCCGGGCATGAGCCGCCAGTGCCGGAGGTCGGCCTTGTTCACGCCGGCCATCTCGGCCACCGAGCCCAGGATGCCCACGAACGGAATCTGCTTCATGACCGCCACCGCGGCGCCCTTGACGGCCTGCACGGTGTCGCGCGTCGACGTGCCGCTGGTCTTGGCCTGGTAGTTCATGTCCACCAGGCGGGCGCTCCGGCCCAGCGACTGGCCGTCGAGCAGGATCTCCGCCGAGCGGTCCGGGTACCGGCACTGGTGGATGGTGTCGACGCTGCCGACGACCGGATCGGGCAGCTTGTACGGTCCGCAGCCGAGCTCGATGATGAACGTGGCGTTGGTGCCCTTCAGGCGCTCGGGCGCGGCCAGGGCGGGGTTCTTCTCGTACTTGGCGACCTTGTCGAAGGAGATCCTGGCGTTGTCGGCCTCGTTGAGCTTGAGGTACGTCCTGCCGATCATATAGTGCGCGAGGCCGAAATCGTCCCGGTACTCCTCGTTGTCGCCCTTGCTCCCGCGGTCGGCGAGGAGGGCGAGGTTGAACGCCGCGCGCGCGTTCTCCCAGTCGCCCCGCCGGTAATAGATCAGGCCCATGTACGTGAAAGCGAGGGCCCGCTCGTACGGCTCGCCCTTGAAGACGCGCAGGGTGTGGGAGGCGACCATGGCCACCTGCCCCTCGTCCTTGCCGTACTCGACGTCCTCCATGATCTTCTGGGCCCGGTGCAGGCTCTCGAGGGTGTCGTAGTAGTCGCCTGCCGCGAAGGAGGCGGCCGCCAGGTGGACGTCGGCGAGCACGACGTTGCGCATGTCCTTCTGCCGGGCCTGCACCACCGTCGCCCGATAACCCTTCACCGCGTCGTCGTAGTCGTACTGGTAGAAGGCGTTGATCGGGTACCGGACCGGCTGGGCGCAGCCGGCGAGCAGCCCGACACCGAGCAGGAGCGGAACGATCCGGAAGCGCGTCATCGCTCTCTCCTCTCGCGGCTCACTGGTCGTGGACACCGCGGCGGCCGAGCTTCTTCACCTCGTAGGCATCCTCCCAGATGATGTCGGAGCTTTCCGCGTCGGTGAGGCGGAAGGAGTAGCGCGTGTAGGTCAGGCGATTGGGCCCCTCGACCTTGTCGAGGGCGTTGAGCTCGCCGGTGAGGAAGTAGTCCACGCCGGACAGGATCTTGCCCTCCGGCGTCGACGTGCCCACGACCTGCCGCCGCTTCAAGTCGCGCTCCGCCATGATGGCGGCGATCCGGGCCCGATCGAGGAAGACCACCTTGCCGCCGGTGTTCTGGATGAGCAGGGTGCGGATGCTGTTGAGGAAGATCTCCTTGTCGATGATCTGGTTCGTCCGGTTGTTGACGTCGAGAAAGGCGATCCGCGGCGGCTGGGGCGCGGCGGAGATCTGCTGGACCTGGATCATCGAGCGCGCCATGCGCTGGGCGACGGTTCGCAGATCCTGGCTGTCCGTCGTGGTGTCGCCGAGCGTCGAGGGCGTGTCCACGTCCACCCGCTGGCTCATCGGCGCCGCGCAGCCCGCGACGGCCGGCAGCGTGATCGCCAGCAGGACACCCACCACCCGCCACCTTCCGTCCTTCACCAAGGTCATCGTTCCCCCTCCGCCTGTGGGCCGGCGTCCTCGCCGTGGAGCGGCCGGCCACGCGACAACAGACCGTGACGGTGTCGAGCCCTTACGAGCGCCGCCCCTGGACGAAGCCGGATCGAGATTGGCACCGGCCCCGGCGGGGCCGGCAGAGCGGCACTCGACGGGTGTCGAGGCGTGACCGGGCTCTGTTGAAAACAATACACTCGTGACGACGCACTATAGGCGAGCGGGACGAGCCCTGTCAAACCCAACGGTCGTCCCCCCGACGGCCCATGACTCGTCTCAGCGCTCGGCCAGCAGGGATCGGACGCGCTCGTACGCGTCGTCGGCCTGCGGCCCCAGGCCCACCTGGTCGTAGACCCGCCCGAGCAGCAGCCAGCCGCCCGGCTCGCGCGGATCGCTGCGCGTGGCCGCCTCGAGCTCTCGCCGCGCATCCCCGAACAGCCCCTGGTCGAACAGGTACGCGGCGCGCGCCACCACGAGCGAGGTCCCGCGGAGCCCGCGGCCGAGCTCGGCGAGCTCCGCCTGGATCCGCGCCGCCTCCGCCGACGACACGATCTCGAACTGCGCGGCCTGGGTGGGCCGGCCCGGGGTGGAGAGCTCCCACACGTAGCGCGTCGCCTCGGCGAGCCGCCGGCCGGTGTCGGGATAGGCCACCGGCGAGCGCGCGATGCCAGCCCGCTGCCAGACGACGGCCCCGTCGGAGCCGCTCACGCGGATCTCGTGACTGCCGGCGTGATCGTCGCGCCACTCGAACACGACGCCCCCCGGCATCACGCGGCTGTGGCGGGGCGCCAGGATCACCGGCGCGCCGCCCGGCGGCTCGTCGCTGCCGCGGACCGAGAGCCGCCGGGTCGTGGGCGGCTCCGGCCGGCCGAGCAGCGCGTGCGCGATCGAGTGCATGGCGGCCTGCAGGCGCTCCGAGGCGGCGGGGCCGGGCGGCGGCGTCACCGTGTAGGGCGAGTTGTCGAGCGTGACGACCTGCACGGTGCCGGCGTGGAAGAGCACCACGGCCCGGCCGTCTCCGGTGACGCGGATCCGGTCGCCGGCGTGCAGCGGCATGAGCGGCTGGGCAGGCGGCGCGTCGCCGGCCCCCGCGCTCTGGACGCGCACGCCGCCCCGCTGGCCGTGGAGCTCCGTGACGTACGCCACCGGATCGGCGGCCAGCGCCGCGGGGCTCCCGCCACACGCGAGGGCGAGGACGGTGACGATCAGGATGCGGCGCACGGGGGCCCTCCACTTCGCCGGACCGTGGGATCGATCGCGTCACCCTCGCGCAGCCCGACGAGCTCGTGGACCTGCACCTGGCCGCTGCGGCCGGCCACCGCGACGGTGCCGTAGTCGCGCACCTCGGCCCGGTCGCCGAGCAGCGCCCGCGTCGCCTCCGTGATGAGGATGGTCGTGTCGAGCGCCTTGTTGAGGCCCTCCACCCGCGAGGCCAGGTTCACGGCGTCGCCGACGATCGAGTACTTCATCCGCGCGTCGCTGCCGACGTTGCCCGCGAACACCTCCCCCGAGTGGATGCCGATGCCCATGCGCAGGGTGGGCAGCCCGGCCGCGACCCAGCGCCCGTTGAGGGCCGCCAGCGCGGCGTCCATGGCCACGGCCGCCCCCACGGCGTGCTGGGCGTGGGCGGGATCGGCCACCGGGGCGCCGAAGACCGCCATGATCGCGTCGCCCACGAAGTCGTTGATCATGCCCCGACAGCGGAAGATCGCCTGGGTCATGGCCTCGAAGTACTCGTTGAGCCGTGCCGCCACCGCCTCGGGCGGCATGGTCTCGGCCAGCGCCGTGAAGCCGCGGAGGTCGGAGAACAGGATCGACACCGTGCGACGATCGCCGTGCAGCGCGATGGTGTCGGCGAGCACCTCGCGGGCGATCTCCGGGCTCAGATAGCGCCCCAGCGTGGCGCGCAGGTGGCGCCCCTCGAATCGGTCGGAGCCGAAGCGCACGGCGCGCGTGGCCAGCACCGGGAGCATGAAGTCCACCCAGTAGCCGCCGCCGTGAAAGAGGGCGTAGCTCATCACCACGCTGAGCGCCAGGGCGACCAGGATCACGGCGATGCTCGCCATCGTCGAGCGAAAGACGATCAGCAGCAGCCCCCCCACCATCACCACCGCGCCCTGCACGAGCAGGCTCAGCAGCCAGCCCGACGGCGTGATGAAGCTGCGCGCCAGGAGCATGTGCACGAGGTTGGCGTGCACCTCGACACCGGGCAGCCGGCCGTGCGCCGTCTGGTAGGTGTCGCGGCTGTCCGCGAAGGTCGCGCCGACGAGCACCACGCGATCGCGGAAGGGGTTGGCGTCGGAGATCTCGCCGCCGTCGGCGAGCGCGGCGATGACCCGGCTCGGGATCGTGAGGAACGTGCCGGCAGGGCCGGCGAAGTTGATGCGCCACGTCGTGCCCGGCGCCACGTCGACCGCCGGCGCCTCCCCGCGACCGCCGTGCGGGCGCCAGGCCGGCAGCGCCAGGCGCGCGCCGGGATCCAGCAGCACGCCGCGCAGCCGCTCCTGGCTCACCCCCGCGACGCGGGCGACCACCGCGAGGCTGAACGCCGGCTCCACCCCCGCCGGCGTGCGCAGGGAGTAGGCCGCCGCGCGGATGACGCCATCGCCGTCCTCGGGGACGTCGGGCCGCCCGACGAGGGTGGCCTCCCGCAGCGCGGGGGCGCCGAGGGGGCCGCCGAGCCCCGTGGGCAACGGCGTGAGGACGACGCGGCTGAGCGCCCCATCCGAGAACCCCGTGATCGCCCGGACGAGCTCGGCATCGCCCGGGCCGGGCTCGGCCACGCCGAAGGCGATGTCGAGCCCGACCACGACCGCGCCGGCCCGGCGGAGCCCGCGCACGATGCGGGCCAGGTAGTCGCGCGAGATCGGCTGGCGCTGCCCGAGCGCCTCGAAGTCACGGTCGTCGATGGCGACGATGACCACGTCCGAGCGCAACGACGCGCCCCGCAGGCGCAGCAGCAGGTCGAGGCCGCGCGCCTGCGTCGATTCCAGATACCCGCCGGCCGAGAGCGTCGTGACCACGACGCTGGCGGCGAAGCCCACCGCCCACACTTGCAGCAGCCGCCGGCGGCGCAACCGCCACCACGTGCCCGATCGCAGATACTGACCGCGCCTCATCGCCGCGGCCCCGGGCTCTCCGCGGCCAGGGCGTCGCGCCGGTCGACGTCGCCGACGAAGAGCGCGGCGTCCGGCGTGGCCGTGCCCCACCAGTTGCCGCGGGCGTCGACCTGGTTGCCGGAGTAGTTCACGACGGCCCAGCCGTTGTCGACGATGCGGTTGGCGCGCAGGGTGGCGCGGCCGAAGCCCTTGACGGTCACGCCCGCGCCCGAGACGTGCCCGAGCACGCGGCTCTCGGAGAGCTTGAGCACGCCCGTGTCGGACACGTCGATCCCGCTCTGGAGGTTCCCCGTCACCGCGACCTCGAGGGCCTCGACCCCACCGCTCTCGATCGCGATCCCCACCGCGGCGTGCTAGACGGTCACGTGCTCGAGCATCGAGACCTGGCCGTCCCGGGCGCGCACGCGCACGGCCGTCTGGAAGTCGCCGGCGCGGGGCCGGTCGCTGCTCGAGGTGAACACGATGCCGGCCGCCGGCGTGCCGCGCGCGACGAGGGCGCCGTCCGCGATCACGATGCCCGAGGAGCCCGGCGCGAAGCGCACGAGGACTCCGGGCAGCACGTACAGGCGCGCGCCCTCCTCGATCGTCAGGGCGCCCTGCAGGACGTACGGCGACTGCGCGGGCACGAGGTAGCTGTCCCGTCCCAGGCGGCCGGACAGGGGCGAGGACAGGACGGGCAGCGCGATCGACGCGCTGGGGGCGCTCTCGTTGCCCGCCCGATCGACCGCGGTGACGCGGTAGAACCCCAGGCTCGTGGCCGCGTCGTTGAACCGGGGCGTCTCCGTGGTGGCGGCGGCGACGAAGCCGGTGAGCGCCGAGTCGCTGCGGTACACGCGGTAGCCCGCGAGGTCGGGCTCGGCGCCAAGCTCCCACGCGAGCACGAAGCCGCGCGCGTCCAGCGAGACGCGGAGCCCCTTCGGGGTCGCGGGCGGCGCGGTGTCGATCGAGAATCGCCCGAGGACGTCCTCGCGCTCGCTCACCCGTCCCGCCGTGTCGGCGAGGCGCGCCTGCACGTACACGTCGGTGGCGTTGTCGCCGGGCTTGACGGTGTAGCGCCCGACGTAGACCCCCTCCTCGCGTTCCTCGAGGGCGAGGTTCCGGGCCAGCGGCACCACGTCGAAGGAGCCGATCACCCCGGGCTTGCCCTGCGCGACCACGCTCACCGTGTCGCCCGCCTTCAGCAGGCGCCCCTCGCCGTCGCTCACGAGGGCGACGAACGCAGGCGGCCGACGCGCCTCGCCGGCCGGAGGGGTGGGGAGTCCCTTGAGGAGGTCGCGCACGAGGTCGTCGCACGCGCGGATCAGCTCGATCTCGCGCAGCTTCATGGCCGCCTGCACGACCGTGATGAAGGCCGAGACGACGTTGGTGGGCAGGCCGCCCTCGCGGCTGGTCTCGACCTCCGTCCGCTCGAAGAGCGTGAGGCCGCTGCGGGCGTCGACCAGATGGATCGAGGCGCCCGCGGACACCTGCGCGTAGATCCCGAGGAAGAGCCGGTCGTAGTGGGTCAGCTCGCCGTACAGGAGCGCGTCGACCCCGAGCAGCCTGGCGATCTCGGCGGGCGGCCGCATCCGCACGGCGGCGGGGTCGGCGAGCCCCGCCCGGACGAGGCGCTCGTCCACCACCTGGGGCTTGATCACGTCGTACGACGTCGCGCTGAGCGCGCCGTAGATCATCCGTGAGAGCACGCGCGTCTGCTCCTCTTTCTCCGGCTTCGGAACGAACGGCAGCACGGCGAGCGTTCGAGGCAGCTCCTGCGCGGAGACGTCGAGGAGCCTTCCCCCCCCGGCGCTCGCGCAGCCGGCCGCGGCCACGGCGAGGGCGAGGACGGCGGCGAGGGCGCGGCGAGGGCTCATGGCTTCACCAGCCCCGAGACCCTGAAGTTGAAGCGGTAGGTGAGGATGTTGTTCCAGTCGGCGGCGGCGCCCCGCGGGCGCGAGCGCGTGTCATCCGGCGCCCCGGAGGCCGCGCCCAGCGAGAAGTACCAGTTGAAGATCCCGTCGCCGGTGGCGCGCAGGACCATCCAGTAGCGCCCGGGCGCGAGCAGGCGTCCGCCGTCAGCGGCGTCGACGTCGAACGTCACCCACCGGTAGCCGCCCCGATCGAGCAGCTGGCCCACGCGCAGGCGGCGGCTCTCCGTCAGCCGCCGGCCCGGCTTGCCGCCTTGGTCCTCGAAGAGGTCCAGCCAGATCTCCCCGGCCTGGCCTCCGAACTTCTGGAGCGCGAGCGAGAGCTGGGTGAGCACGAGCGGCTCGTCGACCGCGAAGCGCTGCCCCAGCTCCTCGGGGCCGGTGGCGTAGTCCGCGGTCTCCACGATGAAGCTCCGGCGCGCCTGCTGGGCTCCCCCGCTCGTCTCCGGCGCGCTCAGGATGCGGAGCGCCGCCGGGAAATCGAGGTTGCCGAGCTCGACGAAGCGCGTCAGGTCCTGCTTGCGCGTCACCGTCACGGGCGGCGGGGTCACCGTCACGGGCGGCGGGGTCACCGTCACGGGCGGCGGGGTCACCGTCACGGGCGGCGGGGTCACCGTCACGGGCGGCGGGGACGGCGGGGTGATCGACGGTGGCGGTGGCACGCCGGGCGTCGGCGCCGGCGGCGCGGGGATCGGGGGCAGGGTCGCGGGCGGCGGCGGAGTGACCGTCGGGGGCGGTGCCGGCGGCGGCGCCATCACGACGACGGTCGGCTCGCGGACCTCGCTCGAGACCACGAAGTTCCGCGGCGTCCGGGTCTGCCGCGTGGTCGCGATCCGGAAGGTCTCCTGCTCGCCGTCGCCGTTGACCGACTCCCGGATGGCCGGCAGGGTCGGCGAGGCCGTGGTGGTCGTGGCCACGTCGCGGATGTCCAGGCCGACGCCCTCGCGCACGTGATAGACGCTCACGAAGAGGTGGGTGCTCTGCGGATCGTAGGGGATCCATCCGAGGTCGGGATAGTAGACCTCGATCCAGGCGTGACGGCCCTGCCCCATCTTGAACGTGACCGTGCCGTCCGCGTTGGGGACGCGCCACGCCTTCGCCAGGCTGATGCCGACGGCCACGCGCGCCGGGATGCCCGCCGCGCGCAGCAGCGCCACCGAGGCGTGCGCGTAACCCTGGCAGTTGACCACTCCGCCTTCGAGAGCGGAGATCGCGTCGTGCGCGGGCGGATCGTAGCGGTACGCGAGGCGGTCGATCACGTGGTTGAGGATCGCGGTCACGGCCTCGCGCTCGGTGCGCGCGCCCGCGGTCAGGCTCCGGGCCAGGTCCTGGATCCTGCGATCGTCCTTCTGCGCGAGCGGGGTGCCCGCGAGGAAGGCGGCGGCCTCGGGCGGCCAGGCCGCGGGGGGGAACGGCGCGCGGCTCTCGACCGGCGAGAGCGAGGCCTGGATCTCCACGGCGATCCGGCGCACGACCTCCACCCGGCCGCGCGGCTGGTCCCACCGCTCGGTCACGGTGCGGTTGCCGTAGCGGTCGCCGGCGGCCGACCGCTGGGACGGCCGCGTCGAGTAGGACACGTCGTCCTGCACCACGGTCTGCCGCCACGTCGGCGCGGTGAAGCTCGGCACGGCGTAGGACTTGAGGCTGAGCCAGGCGGTGCCCGGCGCCGGATCGTAGCTCTCCACGACCTCGAGCGCGACGCGTGCCGACATCGTGCCGTTCAGAAAGAGCGTGTCCGCCACGGCGGGCGATGCCCAGGCGACGAGCGCGCCCGCCACGACCAGCACGCGCGCGTTCAGAGGCCCTCCGCCAGCTTGCGCAGGGCGAGCAGCGCATCGGGACCGGCCACCGGCGCCTCGAGCCGGAAGGCGCCGCTGGGGCGCTCGGCCTCCATGAGGCCGCGCGTGGTGACGACCACGATCGCGTTGTACGCGAAGTGGTCGCTGCGGACGTCCGGGAAGGCGCTGGCCTGGCCGAGGTACCGGGTCTTCAGGCCGGCGTCGTTGAGGGCGACGGCGACCACCTGCTCGAGCGTCGTCGCGAGCGCGGCGCGCGTGACCGGCTCGTCGGGATGAAACCCGAGATCGGGGTAGGTCTCCATGAGGCTCAGGCGGAGCACGAGCTCGATGGCGTTGCGCGCCCAGTGCCCGGTCACGTCGCTCGGGGTCGCCACCACCGCGCCGGCCGGCGCGGCTCCCGGCGGGCGGAACGAGGCGTCGAAGATCTCCGGCCGGCGGCGCCGGAGACGGTCCTCGATGCCGAGCTCGGTGGCGAGCAGCGCGGCCAGCTCGCCGCGGCGGATGGGATCGGCCAGCGCGATGCGCCGGGCGACCATCGTGCCCGGGGCCGCCTGGCGGATCTTCACGGAGCGCTCCCATTCGCGCCGGGCCTCGGCGAGGACAGGGTCGAGCTCGAGGGCCCGCGCGAAGCTGGCCTCGGCGCCGCCGAAGTCGAAGGCCTTGAGCGCGACCTGCCCGCGCACGAGGTGCGCGCGCGCGTTCCGTGGCGCCAGCGCCAGCGCGGCGTCGGCTTCACGGCGCGCCCCGTCGAGATCGCCCTTGGCGGCGAGGACGCGGGCCAGACCGAGCGCGGCGGGCACGTAGGTGGCGTCGCGCCCCCGCGCCGTCCTGAGCGCGGATTCCGCGGCGCCGAGGTCGTTGCGCCCGAGCGCCACCAGGCCGAGGCCTTCCCACGCCGGCGCGTATCCGGGATCCAGGGCGCGGGCGCGCTCGAACTCGTCGCTCGCGCGGGCCAGCTCGCCCGACTCCACGAACTTCATGCCGAGCGCGTGGTGGTGGGCCGGGGTGTCGCCCACGCCTTCCGGAGCGAGCGCCGGCGCGCAGCCCGCGAGCAGGAGGGCGCCGAGCCCGAGGGCGGTGAGCGAGCCGCGCGCCGTCATCAGTCGACGACCAGCATCACGCGCGCCTTTTCCAGGAAGGACAGGTGCGCGCCGCTGCCGATGAGGAGCTGGGCGTCGGGGTTCGAGATGACGACGTCCGTCTTGTTGGCGCCGCTGGCCGCGACGGCCTTGACCGTCAGCGGCCGGTTGGCCACGCGGTCGTGGGCCTGGGCCGCCGCCAGGTCCTTGGAGTACCCGGCCATCCCCTGCTGGATGACCCAGTTGCGATCGACGACGGCGAAGCCGTAGACCTCCTGTCCCCCCTCGCTGGTGATCTTCGGCGCCATCGCGGGATGCACGCCGAGCCCCCGCGCGTCGATCACGACCCCCGTGTAGATCGGCGGCGCGGGCGCGGCGGGCGCCGGCGGCGGGGGCGACACGACCGGGGGCCGCGGCGTGGGCGGCGCGGCGGGCGCCGGACGGGGAATCACCACGTCCGCGAACTCCCCAGTGGCCGGGACCGCGACCGTCACCTCGACCGCGCCGCCGCCGATGTCCTTGACGTTGACGACCTGCGCGCCCCGGATCAGCCCGGTGACCCGGGCCTCCGTGATCGACGCCTGCACCATCACATCGCGGACGGTCGTACGGGAGTCGATGGTCATCCCGCGGGCGACGGCCAGCAGCTCTTGCCGCGCGAGGATCGTGCCCGCCGTGATGGCGAGCGCGCGGCCCTGGGCGGGGCTGGTCGCCTGCGGCGGCGCGACACCGATGGCCGTGGCGGTGATCATCAGGCTGGTCCAGTTCACGCCGGCCTCGACCTTGTCGACCGGGCCGGGCGAGGTCCATTGCTGGGCCGCGCCGCCCAGCGGCACGACCAGCACCAGCAGCAACGCAAGCGCGGCACCCACCAGCGACGTCTGCCTCATGGCTCTCCCCTTCGCTCCCGCAGTGGCTGCCCGAATTGACGGGCGTCGCCGCCCGACCTTACGGCTCGGTCAGCGCCCGACCGGCACGACGATGACTTCCTGCGTCAACTTCCCGACGTCCACGCGGACCCGCTCGCGGTCGAATCCCACCGAGAGATCCCGCGTCTGGACCCGGTCCAGCGAGCGGAACACCGGACCGCCGGGGCCGAAGTCGCTCGAGTGCAGCTTGATCGGATCCTCGGTGACGATGGCCTTGACCTGCTCGAAGCCCGGCGGGGCCTGGACCCTGAGCGTGAACGTGGCGGCCGCGCCCGGGATCATCACGTCCTCGCCACCCCGCACGAAGTGGCTCGGGCTGAACCGGTTGGGATAGATGACGGTGACGTCGCCGCTCGTGCCGATGTCCACGAGGGTGACGTAGGCGTCGCGGTTGACGCGCAGGCCGAAGGTGATGGTGTCGCCGATGCGATAGGCCGGCTTGTCCGTCCAGATCCGCACCTTGAGCGGCTCGGGGCCGCTGGGGGCCTGCTCGCGTGCGGGCGCCGCCGCCACGCTCGAGCAGTCGTCCCCGCCCACGCGGCGGGCGACGAGGGCGCGGAGCGCGTCGTCGAGGGGAATCGTCAGGGTCTCGGCCCACAGCACGCGCGCGGTCTCGGTGTCCAGCATTCTCACGGAGACGCTCAGCTCGCGCGCCAGGGGCGTGACCTGACCCGTCACCAGCAGGTCCGCGGGGCTCAGGCGCCCGAGCTTCCTGGCGAGCGAGGGGTCGAAGCGATCGTCCACCCAGAGCCGGTTCTCGCGGATCACCTGACAGAGCGCGCCCCGGCTGATCACCTCGAAGCCCCCCGACGGCGCCTTGCCCGCGAGGAGCACATCGATCTGATCGGCGAGGTAGGCGCCGAACTCGCTCACGTGGCCGGCGCTCATCGGAAACGCGGTGACGCCGACCTTTTTGCCCTTCACCTCGGCGATGCCGTCCAGGCGCGACGAGACCCGAGCGAGGGCCGCGCTCATGGTCTGCGCGCCGGCCACGGCCGGCGTGAGGATGGCCAGCAGCAGCAGCGCGAGCGGCGCCACGCGTCGCCTCATGCTCGGGGCCCCTCCGTGGCGCGCGGCCGGCAGGCGATCCCGGCCGCTCGGATGATGGCCGGCCGGGTCATGGCCGGTAGTCGAGGACGATCCGGTTGCGGTCGAACTGCAGGACACGGTACCGCGGCTCGCGTCCGATGCGGGCCGCGAGGTAGAGCGTCTTCTCGGGATATGTCAGCGAGAGGAGAGAGGCCTCGAGGGCCCAGCCGCCCTCCTGGACGTCGGAGACCCAGCGCTGCTGGGCGAAGAAGGCCTTGGCGCGCCGGTACTCGTCGAGCGAGGGCAGGCCGGTCACGCGGACCTCGATGCGGCGGTCCTTGCGCTTGAAGTAGGGCTCGAGCCCCTGCTGCAGCTTCTCGTTCGCTTCGGTCGCGGCCGCGGCAAGCGCGCGCTCGCCCGCCGCCACCTCGGCGGCGGCGAAGCCGCGCACCTGGTTGAGCGACACGCTGGTCACGATGCGCCCGGTCTCGGCCTCGATCGCCCGCAGGGTGACCCGGGCGTAGGCGGACACGAGCCCCTGGTTGTTCTGGCTCCGCTGCGTGGTGGCCTGGCCGACGACGATCAGGTTGGAGAGGAACTTCAGGCCCACCTGCCGCGCGGCGTCCACGTCGCCCTGGGCGAGCGCCGCGATCTGCTCGCGCGCGAGAACCTTGCGCGCCTGCGCCGGATCGAGCACGCGATAGCCGGCGTCGACGAGCCGCGCCACGACCTCGCCCTCCACGATGCCCTGCGCCTGCGGCTGGCCGAGGTTCTCCTCGCGCACGGCGACGACGATCGACAGCTCGGAGACGAGCGACTCGAGCCGGTCCTGGACGGCGCTGTCCTTCACCCACGCCTCCAGCCGCGCGCGATAGCGGCCGTCGCCGACGGGCCCCTCGTCGAGCACGCGGTCGGCCTGGATGACCCCGCGTGTCTCGGTGCGGATCATCTGGTCGAACACGGCCTGGTTGCGCGTGATGGTCTCGGCATCCACGCGGACCCCGGCGACCTGCTCGAGCGCGCGGCGCCGCGCGTCGATGATCGCCTCGTCGCGCGCCTGCGCGATGTCCTGGTTGTGGATGCTGCCGAAGCCTTCCACCTGGCAGACGTGGACGTCGTTCTGTGCCCGGCAGCCGGGCCCTTGCGCCCCGGGCGGCGCTGCCGGCAGGGCCACGAGCGCCAGCGCGAGCCCGGCCGCGAGCGCGCGCCTCATCGGGCGGCTCCCGATCCCACCCAGATGGCGCGGACGCGATCCTCGGCCAGGAACACGCCGACCGCCGGAGCGTGGAAGCCCACGAGCCGCGTGCCCTGGACGGTGTCGATCGCGTCCGGGCGGCCGTACGCCGTCTCCACGCGCGCCCCCGCGTCGCCCACGCGCAGGCCGCGCCGCGTGGCGACCGTCGCGCCCGGCAGCGAGCCCACGGCTTCGATGACGCCGCCGCGCGCGGCGACGGCCACGCCGCGCCGGGACAGGATCCAGAGGCTGAGCTCCTGCGCCTGCTCGCCGCCGAGCGGGACGCGGATCTCCCGCGTCCCGGGCTCGCGCTGCCATTCCGCCGCGGCGATCGCGGCGCCGGGCGCCAGCGCGCCGAGCGCCTCGGGCGCAGGCCCCGCCGGCGGCGCCATCGCCCGCGCCGCCCATCGCCGCGCCTCGTCGACCCGGCCCTGGCGCTCGTAGAGCCGCGCCAGGTTCAGGCTCGCGGCGCGCGCCGCGGGGTCGAGGGCGGCCGCGGTGACGAAGTCGGCCTCCGCGGCGCCGACGTCGCCGGCGAGCGCGCGGGCGGCGCCGCGGGTGACGTAGGCCGCCGCCAGCTTCGGATCGCTCTGCACGGCTCTCGCCGCGTACGCCAGCGCCAGGTCGCGCTCGCCCAGATCGAGGTACGCGGCCGCGAGGTCGTTGAGGGCGGGCGCGTACGCGCCGTCGGCGTCGACGGCGAACGTGTAGTACCGCACGGCGCGATCGAGCATCGAGCGCAGCGCGGGCGGGCTCCCCTTCACCCCGGTCGCGCGGGTGGCGGGATCGACGAGCACGGCGTGGCGGAACTCCGCCGGCGCGGCGTGGCGCAGCGCCTCGCGGTGATAGGCCACGCCGACCGCGAGCATCACCTCGCGGCTCGGGAAGAGGGCGAGGAAGTGCTCGAGCACGCGCGCGGCGTCGAGGTAGCGCCCGGTGGTCAGCAGGAACAGGCCGAGGTTGAAGACCTCCAGGCGGTCGCTGATCTCGGTGATCTGGGTCCGGATGGCGGCCGCGCGCTCGCGCGGCTCGGGGTGGAAGGTGTCGGGGCCGACGTGCTCGGTCAGCCGCGCGACCATGTCGACGCCGGCGGCGGGCCGGTAGCCCGCGAGCACCGCGTAGAGCGTGCCCAGGCGGTCGGCGTCCAGCTCGACGGCACGGTAGGCCCGGACCACCTGCTCGCCGGGAACGCCCATCGTGCCCGCCCCCGCGCCGAGCACGCCCATCGAATCGAGCAGCGCGTGGTGATCCCGCACGAGGTGCGCGAGCTCGTGACCGAGCAGCCAGGCGAGCGCGTGGTCGTCGCCGGCGGCCAGGTCCGCCGTTCCGCGCGAGATGACCACCAGGCCCCCGCGGAAGGACTCGGCGATGATCTTCGCCGTGTCGAGCACGCTGACCTCGGGCAGCAGCCCGGGCCGCCGGCCCGCCGCGCGCACCAGGCGGTCGAAGATCGCGCGCACGCGCACGCTGACCGCGGCCTGGGGCGGCACGATGCCGTACTGCTGCCCCTGCGCGGTGACCGCGCGGCGGCCTTCCACCAGCGGGGGATCGGCCGCGCGCGCGGGCGCCGGGGCCGCCACGGCGGCGAGGGCGAGCGCGCAGGCGAGCCCGGCGCGGGTCATGGCCGCCGCGCGAGCACGATCTCGCCGGAGAGCCCGCGCACCTCGAGCACCGGCGTCTGCTCGCTCGGGTAGTGCTGGCGGGAGAACTCGCGCACCCGCGGCGACACGAACTGGAAGAGCTCGAGGACCGTGACGCGGCCGTCACCGTCGAGGTCCGCGGCGCCGTCCAGCCCCTCGACCACGTAGGACGTGAGCAGCCCGCCGCCGCGCTGCGCGTCCTCGTACGCGGGCTGCTCGGGGCGGCTGGCCGAGATCACGACACGCCCGACCGTCGCCTCCAGGGGCGGGCGCGCCGGCGGCGTCACCGCTGAGCGGGCGCTGAGCCCGCGGATCATGGCGGCGCCCCCGCCCGAGTAGCAGGCGTCCAGGATGACCACGACCTCCCGGGCCGGCAACTGCCCCAGCAGCTCCTCGAGGTGCTGGTCCATGAGCGCCGTGCCCGCGAGGTCGTCGAGGCGGCCATCCCAGGGCACGAGGTAATAGTGGGGCCGCGCGTCCTCGCCCGGCCCCATCGACCCGTGGCCGGAGAAGAACAGGACCACGCTGTCCTCCTCGCGGACGACGGCGCGGAGCCGCTCGAGGGCGGCCAGGACGGCGGCGCGGGTCGCGTTCCGGTCGTCCAGCACCGTCACCGCATCGCTGGCGAAGCCCCCGCGGCGCGCCAGCGCCTGTCCGAGAGAGGCGGCGTCGCGCGCCGCGAAGCTCAGCCGGCTCGCGCCGCCGGGCCCGCCCTGCTGGTAGTCGTCGATCCCGACGAGCAGCGCGTGGCGGCGGCCCGCCCGCGCGGCGAGCTCGCTGCGCTCCCGACCCATCACCACGGTCACGGCGGCGCGGCCGAGCACCCCGCCGGCCCGCTCGGCGGCCAGCACGCGCTCGGCGTCGTTGCGCGAGAGGACGAGATCGCCCTGCTGGCCGCCCGAGGCGGCCACGGCACGGACAATCAGCGGGTTGGCTCCGACGCGGCCGCTCCGGACCGCTTCGGGGAGGCTGACCGCGTAGCCGACCGGTCCCTGCTGGGCGAACGCGGCGGGCTCGACGACGTGCGGCCCGAACACCACCTTGCTCGAGCCCTCCTCGAGGAGCCGCGGCGAGAGCGCGGGGGAGAACGGGGCATCGGAGGCATCGACGACCACGCCGGTGTAGGCGCCGCTCACGCGGAAGGCCCCGTCGCCGGCGAACCCGTCGGCGGGACGCGCCGCCGCCCAGCCCCGGACGGATTCGGCGAGGCTCCCGGGGCCGCGCAGCCTCAGCCCCATGACCACTTCCGCCCACACGCCGCCGCCGGGCACGTCGCGCACTGTCTCCTGGACGACGACGGCGCCCTTGATCCGGCCCTGCACGGTGGCGCGCACGGTCTGGTCGGTGACCATGGCGTTCTTGACGATCGTCGTGCCGTCGATGGCGACGCCCTCGACGATCTCGGCCAGCTTGAAATAGGCGAGCGGGCGCGCGGCGTCGCGGGCGAGCCCCTGCTCGTGGGCGCGGTTGAGGGCCAGCGCGGGGTCCGCGGTCGCGCCGGCCTGGACCTCGATATAACCGTCGTCCCACTTGACGCGGGCGGCGGTCGCGCCGGCGACGCTCTTCTTGTCCAGCCGGCTGGTGGCCGGCTCCTTCCACCACTGGGCGGCGGCGGCCTGGGGAGAGACGGCCACGAGCAGGACAGCGAGCGCTGCGGCGCACCCCGAGACGGCCGGCGTCACGTTGGCGGTCCTTCCGTCACACGAACGCCGAGCCGCACAATCGCGTCCACGAAGCACTGGAGCCCGTCCCGCCCGCGACCTTACGGCGCTCCGAGCGCGGCCGCCTGGGCCCGGAGCGCCTGCTCGATGGCGCCAATCTGAAGGTAGGCGAACACCAGCCAGCGCCGGTAGAGCCCGTTCGCGGGCGCCAGCCGCGCGGCCTCCTCGAGCGGGCGCACCGCCCGGGGCGCCTCGCCCAGCCGGAGCAGGGTGACGCCGAGCCAGAACTGGGCCGCCTCGTTCGTCGGGTCGCTCGCCACGGCGTCGCGCAGCAGGGGCAGCGCCCGCGCCGCGAAGTCCGCGGCGCCGTAGAGCGACATCGCCGCGTGGAAAGCCTGTGCGGACTCCGCGCGCACGCGACCGGCTGCACCCAGCGTCGCCACGCGCTCGGCGCCCTCCCAGGTGGGGAGCGGAGTCGCCGCGGTGAGCCGGGGGGTCCGTGGGTCCGAGGCGAGGCCGACGAGCAGGCCGACGGCGAAGACGACCGCGAGCACCGCGGCGAACGCCAGACGGGCCGGCCACGACCCCACCCAGGCACGGAGCACCGGCCGCCACCCGGGCAGGGTGAGCGCCGCGAGCGGGTCGGCGCGCTCGAGGGCGGCCGCGAGCGCGCGCTCGTCGACGGCCGGAGCAAGCCGAGCCGCCAGCTGGGCCCTTTGCCACTCGTCATCGAGGGCAGCCTCGAAGCGCGCGAACCCCTGTTCGTCGCTCAGGACGTCACCTCGCCCACGAGCCGCCACACCTCGCGCTTGGCCCGCCCCAGGCGCCGCTTGGTCTCCGTCGCCGGCAGGCCGACTTCCTTGCCGATGTCAGCGAGCGACCGGTGCTCCGTCCACCACGCCCGGAAGATGCGACCCAGCTCGGCGGGCAGGCGCTCGGCCGCCTCGGCCACCCGCGCGCGCCACGCCGGCGCCGGCGCGTCGACGTAGGACGCGAGCAGCGCGGCATAGAGCCGCTGCCGGCAGCGGGCCAGCGCCACCTCGACCGTGTTGGTCCGCGTCGCGGCACCCTGCGCGATCTCGCTGGCCCGCGCGCCGGAGAAATGGAACCTCTCGAGCAGGTCGCGACACCGGGCGTCGAGGCGCGCGAGGGCCTGGCGCACGCGCCGCCCCGACTCGGCCTGCTCCAGATCGGCCTCCGCGACGGGGGGCGAGGCGACCAGGTCCTCCAGGACGGCGCCGAGCGGCTTCTCGTCCCCGTCCGGCAGGGCGATGGGGGCGTCGAGCGACTGGAGCCAGCGTCCCCGGTTCGCGGCGTCGGCGCACACGCTCACGACGACCTTGTAGAGGTAGCTCCGGAACTCCTGCGGGCCGCCCCCGAAGCCCCGTTCGCGAAGACCTTCCAGGCGCGACCGGGCCTCGGCGACCAGGTCCTCGACCTCACCCTCCAGGCGAAACCCCCCGGCCATCCGATTGAGGACCCAGCGCACGCAGTGGCGCAGCCGGCTGGAGAACTCCATCAACGCCCCTTCGTCCTCCCGGACGAGGGCACGGAAGAGCTCGAGCTCCGGCCGCCGGGTCGTCATGGCCACAGAACCCGTTCGGGGGCGGAACCTTGCACTGCAGGGCATGCTAGCCGTTCAGCGGCGGGCTCGGCAACTCCCGGGAGGTCGCCGCCCCCGGTCTCCCGGGCCGGCTCCCGGATGCGGTAGCATGGGCCCTCGACGTCGTCGATCCCCACCATCGGGAGCGTCATGGCACAGCTCAAGGTCGGCTTCATCCCCATCGAGGGCGGGCACTTCTACAAGGAGTCGCTGGAGGAGGTCGTGCGGGCCGAGGATCTCGGCTTCGACTCGGCCTGGATGGAGGAGCACCACTCCGTCAGGGACCACTACTGGCCGTCGCCGCTCACCGTCCTCGGCGGCTTCGCGACGCGCACGTCGCGGCTCACGCTGGGCACGGACATCGCGGTAGCCGCCTTCTACCACCCCGTGCGCATGGCCGAGGACGTCGCGCTCCTCGACGTCATGTCGAACGGGCGGTTCGTGCTCGGCGTGGCCATCGGCTACAAGCCCGACGAGTTCGTGCTCTACGGCACGGATCGCGAGAAGCGCGGCGCCCGCTTCGAGGAGCAGCTGGCGATCATGACCGGGCTGTGGACCCGGGAGCGCATCGATTTCAAGGGGCGCTACTACACCGTGGCGGGCCGGCTCGAGCCCAGGCCGGTGACCCAGCCGCACCCGCCGGTATGGATCGGGGGCTGGGGCGACATCACGCTCAGGCGGGCGGCGACGCTGGCCGACAACTGGATCCCCGGGCCGACGGCGGACCTCAAGCGCCTGCTCGCCGGCAAGAAGCGATTCCTGGAGTCCCGCCGGGCGGCGGGCCGCACCGCGCCGATCTCCGAGTGGCCCCTGACCCGGGACGTGATCATTGCCGACACCGACCGGCAGGCCCGCGAGCTCGCCGAGGAGCACATCATGGTCGCCTACCGGCGCGAGTATGCCGGGGGGTGGCGCCACCCGTTCATCGACGCCAGCATCGCCGCCGACCTGGACTGGCTCATGGAGGACCGCTTCATCATCGGTGGGCCCGATCAGTGCGTCTCGCAGATCCGCCGGTACGTCGAGGAATACGGCATGACCCACCTGATTTGCCGCACCTTCTTCCCCGGGATGCCCCACGCCCACATCCTGAGAGAGCTCGAGCTGCTCGCCCGCGAGGTCCTGCCCGCATTTCGCTGATTCGGCGAGAGGTTCGAGGTCAGACCAAAAACGTGACTTGCCGGATAACTATGTGATATACTGGGGTTTGCTCGTTATCACGTTCGAGAAGGGTGGGCTGGGAGATCGCCAACGCCATCTACCGAACCGATCGCTCGTACGCGTGGAACTACGGTCACGCTCCCACCCTGCCACGGACCCGCCGGGTGCCCATGGGCCCCGGCGGTTTACTGTTCGGCCAGCGCCTGAACTCGCCGCTCGGCATCGCCGCCGGCCCCCTGCTCAACTCCAGGTGGATCGAGGGCTATGCCCGGCTTGGGTTCGACGTGCTGACTTACGCGACCGTCCGGTCGCGCTATCACCCGGCCCACGTCCTGCCCAACATCCGTCACGTCGACAACCGTGAGCAGTCGGCCGTCGCCGCCCGCCGCCACACCAACAGCAACGGCAGCACGACCATCGCGGTCTCGACGGGGCTCCCCTCGATGGAGCCCGACGTCTGGCGCAAGGACGTCCGCCGCGCCAAGGAGCGGATCGGCCGGGGACAGATGCTGATCGTCAGCGTCGTCGGCACCGCCGACCCGGGGGCCGACGCCGAGATCTTCATCTCCGACTACGCTCGCTGCGCCGCCTGGGCCGCCGAGGCAGGAGCCGACGCCGTCAAGGTGCATCTGGCGGTCCCCACGCCCCTCGGTGAGCCGGGGCTGTTCGTCTACGAGAACATCCCGCTGGCGGCCCAGATCCTCTACCGCGTCCGCACGACGGTCGCCGTGCCCGTGCTCGCCAAGCTCGGGCTCTTCCGCTCGCCGCGGATGCTGCACGAGACCGCCACCAAGCTGGCGCCGTGGACGAGCGGCTTCGTGCTCGTGCACGGCATCCCCCGCCGGGTGGTGGACGAGGAAGGCCACGCCGCCTTCGAGGGCGCCGGCCGGGAGTACGCCGACGTGGTCGGCGGCGCGACGTTCCCCACGTGCTCGCGCCAGATCGCGGAGATGCTCGCGTGGCGCCGGGCCGGCGCCTGGCCCCATGCGATCCTCGGGGTCGGCGGGCTCAGCACCGTCGCGCGCGCCCAGTACGTGCTCGGCGAGGGCGCCGACGCCGCGCTTGTCGCCACGGCCGCGCTCTTCGACCCGCTCTTCGCTGTCCGCTTCCGCCAGTCGCTCGCGTCGGCGGCGTAGGACTCGGAGGGGGACTCCGTCCCCTTCTGAGGCCATCGAAGGGGGCCTCGACGGCCCCCTCCGAGCCGCCCCCCGGAAACAACAGGATTGCGCGGGCGGAGCCCGCGCTCGGAGCGCGCAGGCTTCTCACCGGGCGATCAGGGCTTCGTAGATCTTGAGGGAGAGGGCTCCGAAGTCTGCGGTGGCGCGGGTCTCGACGGTTCTTGGTCTGGGGAGGGGGACGTCGAGGACTTTGGCGATGCGGCCGGGGCGGGGGGTCATGACGACAACGCGGTCGGCCAGGAAGACGGCTTCGGAGATGGAGTGGGTGACGAAGAGGATCGTCTTGCGGGCGCCGTTGCCGGTGCGCGCCTCGCCCCAGACACGCAGGAGCTCGAGGTTCATCTCGTCGCGGGTCATGGCATCGAGCGCGCCGAAGGGCTCGTCCATCAGGAGCAAGGGGGGATCCAGGAGCAGCGCGCGGCAGAGGGACGCGCGCTGCTGCATGCCGCCCGAGAGTTCGGTGGGATACTTCGCGGCGAACTCGCCGAGGCCCACCAGCTCGAGGAGCGCGTGCGCCCGCCCGCGATGGGCCGAGGGATCCCGGCCTGCCAGCTCGGCGGGGAGGAGCACGTTGTCGAGCACACGGCGCCACTTGAGGAGCACGGGCGCCTGGAAGACCATGCCGACCTCGGGGATGGGCCGGCTCACGGGGCGCCCGTCCACGGTGACCACGCCCAACGTGGCGCGGCGGAGCCCGGCCACGATGCGCAGCAGCGTGGACTTGCCGCACCCCGACGGGCCCACGAGGGCGACGAGTTCGCCGCGCCGCACGCCGAGCGTGATGTCGCGCAGGGCCTCCACGGGCCCGCTCGCGGTCGCGTAGGTCATGCCCACGCCCGCGAGCGTGATGAAGTCGCCCATGGCGGCCGGGCCGGGGCTCAGCGCATCGACGCCGGCAGCTCCACCTTGGTCAGGAACTCGTTGGTGAAGACCGCCTTGCAGTCGACCTTGGCCGGCACGCCCATGTAGGTGTTGACGAGGTCGACGGAGGCGCACATCTTCTTCTCGTCCATCCAGCCGATGCCGTTCTTGGCGTAGCGCTCCGTCTTCATGAGCTCGAGCCCCATCATCATGTTGGGCTCGATGATGGACAGGTCGATCTCCGGCACCCGCTTCTTGAAGATCTCCAGCGCGGACTTCGGATTGTCCATCACGTCGCGCCAGCCCTGGAAGGAGGCGGCGAGGAAGTCGCGGAGCACCTTGGGCCGCTCCTTCATCGTCTTCTCGCTGGCCATGATCGACATGCTGTACATGTCGAAGCCGAAGCTCGCCCACGGCATCATCACCGCGTTGCCCTTGCCCATGGCCTTCTCGTAGAAGGGCAGGCCGGTGGTGTAGTCGGCCACGGAGTCGACGCGCTTCTCGGCCAGCGCGGGGACCTTCGCGGCGGGCTCCACGTTGACCCAGGTGACCTTGTTCGCGTCGATGCCGTTGAGCTTGGCGAAGGCCGGGAACATCTGCCGCTGGCCGTCGCCCGGCGGCGCGCCGACCGTCTTGCCCTCCATGTCCTTGGGCTTCGTGATCGGCGCGTCCTTGCGGCTCCACGTGTTCAGCGGCGTCTTGTCGAACACCATGCCGACGACCTTGATCCGGGTGCCCCGGCCGACCGACGCGATGACCACCGCGCTGTCGGCGAGCCCGACGTCGGCGCGCCCGGTGTCGACCTTGGCGATGGAGTCGCCCGAGCCCTTGGAGTTCTCCAGCGCCACGTCGAGGCCGCGCGCCTTGTAGTAGCCGCGCTCGACGGCCACCCAGTAGGCGGCGTGGTCGCCCACGGGGAACCAGTTGAGCGCGAAGGTGACCTTCTCGGGCGCCTGCGCGGCCGGCACGAGCGGCAGGAGGGCGACGAGGGCGAGGGCGGCGAGGGTGATGCGCAGAGGCTTCATCGATGGCTCCTTTGTCAGTTCGACGTTTCCGCCCAGGGCGCGATCCAGCGCGCCGCGAGCACCACCGCGCCGTAAACCGCGAGGCCGACGACGGAGATCCACACCAGCGCGGCGAAGGCCACCGGGGTGTTCATGCTGCCCTGGGTGGCGATGATCACGTAGCCGAGACCCTTCTGCGAGGCCACGAACTCGCCGACGATGGCGCCCACCACCGCGGCGGTGGCGGTCACCTTGAGCGCGCTCAGGATGTAGGGAAACGCGTTGGGGATGCGGATCTTGGCGAACACTTTCCACTTTGGCGCGTTGAAGACCCGGCCGAGGTCGAGCATCTCCTCGTCGACCTGGCTGAGCCCGACGGCAGTGTTGATGACCACCGGGAAGAAGCCGATGAGGGCCCCGATGAGCATGTTCGGCACGATGCCGTACCCGAGCCAGAGCAGGAAGAGCGGTGCGACGGCGACCTTCGGCAGGGTGTTGACGAACACGAGGAACGGCACCAGGGCCCGCGACAGCAGCGCCGACCACGCGATGGCGATGCCCAGCGCCACGCCGACCGCGCCCGCGAGCAGGAAGGCCCCGACGATCTCCACCGTGGTGGTCCAGGCGTGGGAGAGCCAGGGGATGTCCGAGGCGCCGAGGGCGCGCGCGACCGCCAGCGGACTGGGCAGGAGGTACTCGCGGATGCCGAGCACGCCCACCGCCGCTTGCCACGCCACGAGCAGGAGCGCGAAGAGCGCCACCGAGGGCAGGGTGCCCGCCAGGCGCGGCATTTCAGGACATGGGGGGCTTCGGGCGCCCCCCAAGCCCCCCAGTGCTCGGGGCACCGCAGCGCAGCTGCGGCGCCCCTCGGCAAGGAGATTTGTTCACGGGCTCTCAGTCCAGCGTCAGCGCCACGGCGTGCGCGCGCACGTAGTCCTCGTCGACCTCGACGCCGAGCCCGGGGCCCGCCGGCAGGGCCACGCGGCCGCCGCCCTTCCAGACGCGCTCGCGCAGGAAGGTGGTGTCGATGTACTGGGGCCCGTTGAGCTGGAGCGGGTTGATGTCGAAGGCCGCGGCCAGGTGCAGGCCCGCGGCCAGCCCGAGGTCGGTCTCGGTCAGGCCCGACAGCGACAGCCCCAGCCCGGCCGCCTGCGCCATCTCGCAGAGCTGGCGCGAGTACCAGAAGCCGCCGTTGCGCTGGACCTTGGCCACCGCGACGCCGATGGCGTCGTGCCGCACGTACTCGAGCAGGTCCGCCAGCGAGCGCAGCGTCTCGTCGATGCCGATGGGCGTCGCCGTCGCGGCGACGAGCCGGCGGTAGCCGGACAGGTTCAGGCCGTCGAGCGGTTGCTCGAACAGCGTGACCCCGAGCTCCTCGAAGCACCGGGCCTGGCGGATGGCGGCGTCCAGGCGGTAGCCGCGATTGGCGTCGACCTGGAGCGTGCGCTGGCCGATGATCTCGCGCGTGCGGGTGACCAGCTCGAGGTCGCCGGCCTCGCCGTGCATGCCCACCTTGCACTCGAAGGAGTCGTAGCCCGCGTCGAGCCCTTCGCGGGCGAGCCGGTCGGCGTCGCGCGGCGAGACGGTGGTCACCATCCAGGTGAGGTCGAACTCGGTGCGCCGGCGCCGGCCGAGCAGCTCGTGGAGCGGCACGCCCTGCCGGCGCGCGACGGCGTCGTGCACGGCCACGTCGATGGCCGACTTGGCGAGCGGCGAGCCCATGGTGAGCCCGGGCGCGATGGCGCGCTCCATGGCGTGGTGCAGGCCGGCGAGGTCCCACGCCTCGAGCCCGATCACCGCGGGCGCGAGGTAGCGGCGCAGCGTGGTGACGATGGTCTCGGTCGTCTCGTACGTCCAGCGCGGCGTCGGCGTCGCCTCGCCCCAGCCCGCGCCGCCGTCGTCGGTGACGACCTTCACGAGCACGCGCGGGCTCTTCGCGCCGGGCGCGGCGGCCACGCCGCCGGCGAGCACGAACACGGCCTTCACGGGGAACTCGAGCACGAAGACGTCGACGCTCGCGATCTTCACGGCGGTCGCCATGATAGCAGCGGGCCGTGTGCTAGGCTACGGCCCATGCGATGGCTGCTCGTCATGGGCTTCGATCGCGCCGCGAATTTCGGTCTCGACTTCCGTGACGAGCTCACGGCGATGGGGCACGAGGTGCGCACCTTCGCGTACCGCCGCAACAACGTCCTCTACAAGAACAAGGGCACCAAGGCGCCGTACCAGCGGCTGATCTTGCGCCGGCTCGAGCGGCAGTGCCTGGAGTTCCGTCCGGCCATCGTGCTCGTGCTCAAGGGCGGCCCCATCGACGGCGCCCTGATCCAGCGCGTGAAGCGCAAGATCGACACGCTGTTCCTCAACGTGTTCCCCGACAACCCGCTCTGGATGATCCCCTTCGAGCACATCGAGCCCTACGACCTCTTCTTCACCAAGGAGCGCTACGCCCTGCGCCAGCTCCAGCTGGCCGGCCTGGGCAACCTTTACTACCTGCCGCTGTACTGCGTGCCCGCGTACCACCATCCCGTCGACCTCACCGGCGAGGAGCGCCGACGGCTGGACGGGATCGTGGCGCTCGTGGGGCGCGCGTACCCGTGGCGCGAGCGCTTCGTGCGCGAGCTCGCACATTACCCTCTCCGCCTCTGGGGACCCGGCTGGCAGCGCGTGCGCGACCCTCGCGTGCGCGCGCTCGTCGCCGGCCGCGCCGTCTGGAGCGCCGACAAGCTCACGATCTACTCTGGCGCGCGGCTGTCCCTGAACCCGCACCATCCGATGAACGACATCGTGGGCGTGAACATCCGCACCTTCGAGCTCGCCGCGGCCGGCGCCTGCCAGGTGGTGGACCTCAAGGACGACCTCTCCACGCTGTTCAAGCCCGGCGAGGAGGTGGTCGCCTACCGCGACCTCGCCGAGCTGCGCCGCCAGCTCGATCACTACCTCGCGCGGCCCGACGAGGCGCGCGCCATCGGCGAGAACGCGCGCCGCCGCGCGCTCGCCGAGCACACGCTGCGCCACCGGCTCGACGAGATCCTCCTCGCCGTCGAGGAGCGGTTCGGCAAGCGCCGGTGAGCGCGCCGGCGTCCCTCGCGCGCGAGCTCGCCTGCACCGGCTGCGGCGCCACCTACCCGCTGACGTACCGTCTGGAGTGCGCGGCCTGCCGCGGCCTGCTCGAGCTGCGCTACGACCTCGAGACGCTGCGCTGCCGCGGGCCCGCGCTGCTCGAGGGCCGGGGCCTCTGGCGCTACGCCTCCGTGCTCCCGGTCGCCGATCCCGCCCATCGCGTCTCGCTCGGCGAAGGTGACACGCCCCTGCTCGACTGTCCGCGGCTGGCCCGCGACCTCGGGGTGCAGAGCCTCGCGATCAAGTTCGAGGGCGCCAACCCCACGGGCACGGTGAAGGACCGGTCCTCGGCCACGGCGATCGGCGCGGCGCTGCAGTTCGGCTTCCGGGCGATCTCGGTCGTGAGCACCGGCAACGCCGGCTCGTCGATCGCCGCCTATGCCGCGCGCGCCGGCCTGCGCTCGTTCATCTTCGCCTACGAGCGCGCCTCGGCGCCGAAGGTGTTGCACATGGCCGCGACCGCTTCCGACTTCGTGGTCTACAGCGGGGGCTACGACGACCTCATCGGTCCCTGGGACCGGCTCGCCGGCGAGGGCCTGTTCTTCGACGGCGGCGCCTCGCGCAACGCCTACAAGCACGAGGGCAAGAAGACGCTCGCCTACGAGATCGCCGAGCAGAGCGGCTGGACGCCGCCCGATGTGGTGGTCGCGCCCGTCGCGGTGGGCGAAACCTTCATCGCCGCGGCGCGTGGCTTCCGCGAGATGGAGACCGCGGGATGGATCGCGCGCCGGCCGCGGATGATCGCCGCCCAGGCCACGCGCGCCAACCCCGTGAGCCGCGCCTTCCGGGAGGGCGGCCCGGTCGCGCCGGTGACCATCGGCTACACCGTCGCGGAGGGCCTCGCCGCCGGGAATCCCGGACGCAAGGGCGAGTGGGTGCTGCGCCTGCTGCGCGAGGACAAGGGGCTGGCCGGCGATGCCGAGGACGAGGCGATCCTCGCGGCCCAGAGACGGCTCGCGCGTACCGAGGGCATCTGGGCCGGCCCGACAGGTGTGGCGACGCTCGCCGTGCTGGCGGGGATGCTCGAGCGGCGAGAGGTCGATCCCGGCCAGCGCTTCTGCGTGGTGGTCACCGAGACCGGCCTCAAGACCGAGGCGGCGCTGCCGGCCCGCGGCGGCACCGCCTTCGACGACGCCTCGCTGCGGCGGCTCGTCGAGGAGCGGCTCAGGCGCTGACGCTGCCCCGCCGGTTCTATCAGCGCCCGGCGCCCGCCGTCGCGCGCGACCTGCTCGGCTGCGTCCTCGTCTCCCGGCGCGGCCGCACGCTCACGGCCGGCCGCATCGTGGAGACCGAAGCCTATCTCGGGCCCGAGGACGCCGCCTCGCATGCCGCGTTCCGCCCGCGCAGCCACGCGCTCTTCTACGGCGAGGGCGGACACGCCTACGTCTACACCGCGTACGGCATGCACGCGTGCTTCAACGCCGTCGCCAACCCCGCCGGCCAGCCGGGCTGCGTGCTCGTGCGGGCGCTCGAGCCGCTGCTCGGCCTGCGCGCGATGGCCCGGCGTCGCGGGATCGGCGCCGAGTCGGCGAGGCTCGCCACCGGTCCGGGCAATCTCTGTCGCGCGCTGGCCATCACGGTCGCCGACAGCGGAGCCGACCTCACCGCCGGGCGTCTGGTGATCGCGCCGCCCGACCGGCCGCGAGACTTCACGATCGCGCGCGGCCCGCGCATCGGGATCACGCGCGCGGCCGACCTTCCGCTGCGCTTCTGGGTCGCGGACCATCGCCACGTCTCCCGCCTGCCCCGACCTCGATAGAATGAGCGGGATGCCGGCCGAACCGCGCCCGCGCCGCCGCTACGTCACGTTCGCGATCATCGCGGTGCTCGTCTCGACGGTCTTCAGCGTGCTCGCACTGCTGGGCGTCGACTTCTGGCTGCACAAGCGCTACGAGAAGCGCTGGGGCCTCAACGTGTGGGGCTACCGGGGCGAGGTGGTCGGCCGCAAGCAGACCGGCGAGTTCCGGCTGGTGGTCGTCGGGGGAAGCACCGCGCTCGGCTTCGGCCTGCCCGCCGAGCAGGCCTTCCCGGGGCAGCTGCAGCGCTTGCTGAAGGCGCGCCCGGGCGGCGCCGGAGCCGTCAGCGTGGTCAACCTCGCCTACAACGCCGAGGGCGCGTACTCGTTCGCGCACACCCTGCGCGACTACGACTATCTCGCCTACGACGCCGCCCTGCTCTACACGGGCGTGAACGACCTCGGCGGTCCCAACCGGCAGGTGTTCCGGCGCGACTCCGGCGTGTTCCGCCTCACCGGCTACTACTTCATGCTCCCTCAGGTGCTGCGCGAGCGCGCGCTCTTCATCCGGTACGGGGGCGACATGGACGCCGCCGCCCGCGGCGAGAAGGTCGTCTTCACCCCGAACGCCCGCGAGCGCACGGCGGCCGCCGCGCTGGAGGCCGCGGCGAAGATCACGCGCAGCATCGAGAACCAGCTCGGACAGCAGGACACGGAGAGGACGAGCGGGCCCGGCGACTCGGGCTGCGGCGCACGGTGGGACTTCTACTGCGGGGCGGTGGCCCGGGCCGTCGAGGAGACGCTGGCCCGCGGGCGTCGGGTGATCGTGGTGAGCGAGCCGTACGTGACCGACGTGCAGGCCGACCAGCAGCGCGCCCTCGCCGCGATGCTGCAGCGCCGCTTCGCCGGCCGCCCGGGCTGGTCCCACGTGGACCTCGGCCGCGCCGTCGACGTCCGCGAGCCCGCGATCGCCTTCGACGGCATGCACCTGACCGGGCCGGGCAACGCGATCATCGCCGCCCGTCTCGTGGAGCCCGTGACCGCGGCGATGGATCGAAACTGATTGAAGCTGGGGGGCTCCGGGCGCCCCCCTGGACCAAGCGCCCTGGGAAACCCAGGGCGCTGCTCGACCACCCAGCCCCCACACCCCCAACGCTCGGAAGCGCCCCCGGGGACCCGGGGCGCTCCTCGATCCCCAGACCCAACGCGCGCTCTCCTCACATCGGATAGGGCTCGAGCTCGCGCGCCATCTCCACGGGCCCCCCGAATGCGGCGCGGGCCTCCTCCACCAGCGCGTCGACCTCGCCGTGGTAGTCCGCCTCCACGTGCGTCAGGATGAGCCGGGCGACGCCCGCGCGCGCGGCGACCTCTCCGGCCTCGCGCGCGGTGGAGTGGGCGCCGAAGCGGCCGCGCGCGCGGTGGGGAAAGGTGGCCTCGTGGAGCAGCGTGTCGGCGCCGCGCGCGAGCGCGGCAACGGTCTCGCAGGGCGTGGTATCGGACGAGTACACCACCGTGCGGGCGCCCGGCGCCTCGACGCGGATGGCGAAGTTCGGCATGGTCCCGTGGGCGTTGGGCGCGGTGCTGATCGCGAGACCCCCGGTGGCGAACGCGGCCGCGCCGGGCGCGAGCGCGATCGGCGCGAAGACGATGGGGAAGATCCCGGGCCGCTCGAGCACGTTGAACAGGGCGAGCAGGGCGCGGATGGGGCTGACGTGCTCGGGCCGGCAGACGATCGTGAGCGGCGCCGTCCGGTGCAGCAGGAAGAGGTTCTGCACGAGGGACGGCAGCCCGTACGCGTGGTCGGGATGGATGTGGGTCAGGACCACGTGGCTCACCGCCAGCGGATCGACGCCCGCCCGCCGCAGCCGGCCGACCGGGCTGCCACCGCAGTCCACGAGCACCGCCGCGCCGGCCCCGGCGAAGACGAGCGAGGTGGTATCACGCTCGGCGGAGGGGATGGCCCCCGAGGTGCCGAGGAAGACGAACCGCGGCATCAGCGCCCGCGGCGGAGCGCGTCGGGATCGAAAAGGGCGTCGGGCAGGTCGGTGTTGACGGCGACCGCGCGCACGGTGATCAGCGCGACGAGCTTGCCGTCGACGAAGATCTCCTGGCGCCACGGAAAGGCGAGCGCCTCCGGCGTCCGGCGGTGCTCGGAGAAGGTCACGTCGACGAGCGCGGACATGCCCTGGAGCGATTCGCGATTGATCATGCGCACCACCCCGACGTCGGGGTCGAGCCACACGGCCGGGCTCGCCCGATCGCCCGCGGCAGCGCCGATGACGGTGACGGTCCGGCCGCGCAGCCGCGCCTCGGACACGACGTCGGTGCGGATCCCGAGCGCCCGCCACTCGGCGAGCAGCTCGTCGGGGCCGCGCGGCCCCGTCATCAGCGCCGCGGCGCTCGCGCGCTCGCGAGGTGACACCGGCGCCTCCTGGGTCACACCGTCCGGGCGCCGGATCCACGCGCGGTCGCCGGCCGTGATCCGGATCTCCCGCTGGCCGTCGACGGTCTGCTCGAGCCGCTGCCGGCGGGGAGGCTTCATGAAGATGCGATGCTCGCCGCTCGATTGCCGGTGACGGCCGTCCGGCTCGTAGATCGTGAAGCTCTGCTCGATGGTGAGGTCCCGCACCTCGGGGTTGCCCAGGCGCGCCACGAACGCGGCGACGGCCTCGCGCGCGTCGATCGCGCCGGCCCCCTCGGAGACGAGCAGGACGCCCGGGAGGGCGAGCACGGCGAGGGTGCGCGGGGCAATCACGGATCGTTTATACGCCGGGGGCGCACGAAGTCAACGAACGTCTTGATTTTCATGGCCGATTTATTGACACTCCGCGAAGACGAACGGTATAGTCGAGGGAAACCCAAGGAGCCTCCGTGCCCACCGCAGACACCCTGAACACCGGCATCCTGGACATCGTTCTGCACGCGGGCCTGATCGCCAAGGCGATCCTGGTCATCCTGCTGCTCTTCTCGATCGTCAGCTGGGCGCTGATCCTCGACAAGTGGTGGCAGTTCCGCCGGGTGCGGTCGCAGACCCTGGGCTTCCTGAGGATCTTCCGCGAGGGGCGCCGCTCCTCGGCCGTCTACGCCGCCGCCCGCAAGTATCGCGAGAGCCCGCTGGCCCACCTGTACGTCGCCGCCTACCAGGAGGTGGCCGGCGTGCCCGAGGTCGCCGACGTCGTCCTCGACGACGTCGACGAGGGGCTGGGTGGCGAGCGGCTCGAGCAGGCCAATCGGGCGCTGCGGCGCGCGTCGACTCTCGAGGTCGCGCGGCTGGAGCGCTACCTGCCCTTCCTCGCCACGACGGCCAGCGCCACGCCCTTCATCGGGCTGTTCGGCACGGTGTGGGGCATCATCACCGCCTTCCACGGGATCGGCCTGCAGGGCTCGGCGAGCCTCGCCGTGGTCGCCCCCGGCATCTCCGAGGCCCTCATCGCGACGGCCTTCGGCCTCGGCGCGGCCATCCCGGCCGTCGTGGGCTACAACTACTTCGTCAACCGCGTGAAGCACTGGGCGGCCGAGATGGAAGGCTTCGCGCTCGACCTGCTCAACGTGCTGAGCCGTCCGGCCCCGAAGATCGCGGGGCGACCCGCCAAAGATGGCCTTTAATCCCGAGGCGAGCAGCGGGAGCGAGCGCCGCATCGGCGCGACGCTGGCGGAGATCAACATCATCCCGCTGGTCGACGTCGTGCTGGTGCTGCTGCTCATCTTCATGCTCACGGCCCCGATGATGTACCGCGGAATCGACGTCAACCTCCCCACGGCCTCGACCAAGCCCACCGCGGTCGAGGAGCGCATGGTGCTGACCTTCACCAAGGACCAGGCCTACTACCTGAACGACAGGAAGGTCGCCGTCGCTGCGCTCGAGCCGACGCTGCGCGACGCCTTCCGCGATCGCAAGGACCGCACGCTCTACCTCAAGGCTGACGCCGGCCTCTCCTACGGCGCCGTGATCGAGACGATGGACCGCGTGCGCCGCGCCGGGATCGAGCGCCTCGGCATGGTGACGGAGCCGACCCGGACCCGCTGACATGGCCGCCGCCACGCTCGCGCTCCGACTCCGCGCGCACGCGAGCCTGGGACCGGCCCTCGGGCATGCGCCGATCCCCGTCCGCACCATCGCCCTGTCCACCGCCGCCCACGTCGTCGTGATCGCCGCGATCTTCGTGACGGGCCTGTGGTGGCGCGGGGACGAGACGAAGATGCCGGAGATCCTGATCGTGCCGTCGACGGCGCTGCTCGGCAGCCCGCAAGGCCGCCCGGCGCAGCCCCCGCCCACGACCACGGCGCCCTCCACCGCCGCCCCGTCCCCTCCGAGCGACCTGCCGCCGGCGCCGCGCGAGCGGCCGTCGAGCCGGGAGCTGCCGCCCATACGCTCCACCGACGCCGCACGCCTGCCCGACCGCGACCTGGCGCGCGCGACGCTCCCCCGCGCGGGCGAGAAGGAGCTGCCGACGGCGGCCCCGCCAGCGCCCGCCGCGCCGCCGAGCGGGAGCGCGCTCGCGCGGAAGCCCGACACCGCGCCCGCGGCGCCGCCGCAAGGGCTGCCGACCGGCCTGACGGACGGCACCGGGTCGGTGACGATCGACGGCAACATCACCGTGTCTTCGCTCTACCTGAGCCGGATCTTCCAGAAGGTGACGAGGGAGTGGAGGCCGCCGATGGCGGCCGTGCCGCGCTCCCCGATCATCGCCTTCGATCTGGCGCCCACCGGCCGGTCGAATCGCGTGCGGATCGAGCGATCGTCGCTCAACCCCGCCTACGATCAGGCCGCACTGAGGGCGGTCGTGGACGCCGATCCGTTTCCGCCGTTCCCGGCAGACCTCAAGGAGCCCGTGTTGCACTTGCATCTGAGATTCGATTTCGTCACGGACCGCGGCTGACCGCATGGCTCGTCATCGACTCGTCGCGCTCGTCGCGGCCATCGCCGCGCTCGCCGCTCTCGGATCACAGGCATGGTCACCCGCGCGCCTCGGGGCGCAAGGGGCGCCGGCCACGCCTCAGGTGACGCCGACGGCGCCCCCGTCCCAAGCGCCGAGCACGGGCACGGGTCGGGACGTCTGGGGCGTCATCACCCAGGGCGGGACCAAGAAGCTCAACATCGCGATCCCCGACTTCGCCGTCGTGGCAGGCGCGGACCCCGGCGGCACGGCCAGGCTGCTCGCCACCGTGGCGGGCACGGACCTGAACTTCACCGGCCAGTTCAGCGCGGTCTCGGGCACGGCCGCCATCCCCGCCGGAAATACCGTGGCCCTCGAGCAGGCGTGGAAGGACTTTGCCGCGGCCGGCGCCCACGCGGCGCTCCACGGGCTGCTCGGCGTGCGGCCCGACCGGCTGGAGGTCGAGGTGCGGCTGTACGACCTCACCGCCTCGCCCCCGCGGCTGATCGTGACCAGGAAGTTCGAGCTGCCGGCGGACCAGGCGCGCCGGCTCGCCCACAAGGTGGCCGACGAGGTCGTGCTGCAATTCACGGGCGAGCCCGGCGTCGCCGACACCAAGGTCGCGTTCGTGGCCGGGCGCGCGGGCGCGGCCAAGGAGATCCAGATCGTCGACTATGACGGCGCCGGACCCCGATCGGTCACGCGCAACGGCTCGATCAACCTGACCCCCGCGTGGAGCCCCGACGCGCGCTCGCTGGCGTTCACCTCGTACAAGAACGGCTACCCCGATCTCTTCCGCGCCTTTCCCTTCGAGCGCCGGCCCGACCAGACCCTGGCCGCCTTCATCGGCATCAACTCATCGCCGTCGTGGAGCCCCGATATCAAGAACGTGGCCATGACGCTCTCCAAGGATGGCAATCCGGACATCTACGTGCTCACGCTCACCACCGGAAACTTTCGCCGGCTCACCCGGCACGCGGGGATCGACACCGACCCCTCGTGGTCACCCAACGGCCGTGAGATCGCCTTCGTCTCGGACCGCGAGGGCCAGCCCCACGTCTTCGTGATGGACGCCGAGGGCGCCAACGTGCGCCGGGTCACCTCCGGGGGCCATCAGACCCAGCCGCGCTGGTCGCCCCGCGGGGACACGATCGTGTTCACCATGCGGCAGGGCACGCACGACCTCTGGGCCATCAACGCCGACGGCTCGAACGTCCGGCGCCTCACCGCCGGCCCGGCCGACAACCAGGGCCCGTCGTGGGCGCCCGACGGCCGCCACCTCGTGTTCCAGTCCAACCGTCTGGGTCCGTGGCAGCTGTTCGTCATGTTTCCCGACGGCTCGGAGCAGACGCCGATCACGCGCGGCGTCGAGGAGCGCACGAGCCCCTCGTGGTCGCCGCGCCTGCCGTGATACGATGACACTCGCACACGCCTTCATTCGTAACATTCCGGGGGCGCGAAAAGGAGGAATCATGGTGACCCGCTGGCGGAGTGCCTTCATCCTCTCGCTGCTGCTGACCACGGTGGTCTTCGCCGGCTGCGCGAAGCGGCCCGCGACCACGGCGGTCTCCGCGCCGCCGCCGACGACGGCGGCCGCGGTGGCCGCCACACCCTCGGCCCCCGCCGCCGCCGCACTCGCACCGGCCGCGCCCGCACCGGCACCGGCACCGGCCACCGCGGCGGCGCCGACGGGTACGCGTCCGAAGCCGAGCGACTTCATGGCGAACGAGAACCTGAAGGACATCCACTTCGACTTCGACAAGTACGACATCCGCCCGGGCGACGCGAAGATCCTCGACGCCGACGCGGGCTGGCTGAAGTCGAACGACATGCTCGTGCTCATCGAGGGTCACTGTGACGAGCGCGGCACCAACGAGTACAACCTCGCGCTCGGCGAGCGGCGCGCGAAGGCGACGATGAACTACCTCGTGTCCCAGGGCGTGCAGGCGAACCGCATCACGATCATCAGCTACGGCGAGGAGCGGCCCCTCTGCACGGAGCACAACGAGTCGTGCTGGGCCAAGAATCGCCGGTCGCACTTCCTCGTCAAGGCTCGCTAGCCTTTCCCGACGACACGGCGGCGCGCCGGGCGCTGGTCGCCCTGCTCGCCGCCGTGCTGCTTCTCGGCGGGTGCGCGGGCGTCGCGGAGGTCACGGGCACCGCCACCCGCGATGAGCTCACCGAGCTCCGCGGCGACGTCGCGGGCGTCCAGACCTCGGTGCGCCAGCTCAAGAACCAGATCGACGGGCTCAACGTGCAGACCGAGGCCCGCCGCCGCGAGCAGCTCACCGAGAGCGAGCGGCAGGCCGCCAGCCTCGCCCAGCGCGTGGACGCCCTCGCCCGATCGATCACCGCGCTCAACGCGCGCATCGACGAGGTCACGGCGCGACTGGAGAGCGTGCGCTCCGTCGCGCGGCCCCCGGGGCCGGGGCCGTCCGCGCCCGGCGCCACGCCCCCGCGGACGGCCCAGCCTGCCGCGCCCGCATCGCCCGGGGCCGGCGCTCCACCGTCGGCGGCGCCGACGGCCGCGCCGCCGGCCACCCGCCCCACCACGGGGTCGCTCTCGCCCCAGGATATCTACCAGGCCGCGTACATCGATTTCAGCAAGGGCAGCTACGCGCTCGCCATCGCGGGATTTCGTGAGTTCATCCGGCGCTTCCCCGAGAACGAGCTCGCCGGCAACGCCCAGTACTGGATCGGTGAATCGTCGTACAGCATCGCGCGCGGCCACACGAACGCGGGGCAGGCGGAGCGCGCCGTCCAGGCGCTGGGACAGGCGGTGCAGGAGTTCCGGAAAGTGGTCGCCAACTATCCGCGGGGGGACAAGGTGCCGACGGCGCTCTACAAGGAAGCGCTGGCGCTCCTCGAGCTCAAGCAGCCCCAGATCGCCCTGCAGCGGCTGCAGTACCTCGTGGAGAACTTCCCGCAGGCGGAGGAGACGCCGCTCGCGCGCGAGCGGCTCGCGTCACTGAAAGAGCGCTGAGCGGAATCGAGCAGGGTCTGGGGGATCGAGGAGCGCCCCGGGTTCCCCGGGGCGCTCCGAGCGATGGGGGGTCTGGGGGGCCCGCTCGAGGCCCCCCAGCATGGCTAGTCCTCGAAGAGCCAGACGACCGCGACGTCCTTCTCGGGCGGCGAGTAGACCATCACGGTGCCGCCGGGCGTCGCGGTTTCGGCCGAGCTGACCAGCACTCCGGGCCGCGGAGGCACGCTGAGTTGCCACGCGGTGATCGAGGCGACGAACAGGGCCGCCAGCGCGCTGCCGACGGCGAGACCCGGACGCCAGCCCCACCGGCGCGCGGGGGCCGGGACCGGCCGGCGCGCGTCCTGGACCCCACGGACGACGCCCTGCCAGAAGCCGGTCCAGTCGGGGGGCCCCGCCGGCGGGGCGTGGCGCCGGAGCAGGGCCTGCAGCCCCCGGAGACTCTCGGCCTCCCGCTGGCACCGAGCGCACCACGCCAGGTGTGCCTCGGCTGTCCGGGCCTGGGTCCCTTGCAGCGCCCCGTCGAGGAGGGCGCCGAGGCGCCTTCGCGTGAGATAGCAGATCAACACACCGGTTCGACGCCGCCCATGGCCGCTGTTATTCTCCTGTGCCCATGATAGTGGAACAGCCCATCGGGATCGCCGTCGGCTCCGGAACGGTCCTCGAAGCGGCGGTGGCCGTCCCGTCCGGGGCTCGGGCCGGGGTCGTGGTCTGCCACCCTCATCCTTTATATGGCGGGGACATGCATGGCCCCGTGGTCCTCGCCGTCCTCGAGGCGTGCGCCCGGGCCGGCCTCGCGACGCTGCGCTTCAACTTCCGCGGTGTCGGCCGCTCGACGGGCGTCCATGACGGTGGCCAAGGGGAGCAAGACGATGCGGCCGCGGCACTCGCCGACCTGGCCTCCCGGCTGCCCGCACCGGCGCGTGTGGCCATCGCGGGCTACTCCTTCGGAGCCGTCGTCGCAGCGGCCATCGCGGCCCGTGAGCCCGCCCCCGTCGCGCTCGCGCTGGTGGCCCCGCCGCTCGGCGTCACAGGCTCCGACGCCTTCGCGCGCCTGGCGGCCCTTCGGGGTCCGGTGCTGGTCGTGGCCGGCAGCCGCGATGAGTACTGCCCGCCTGCGCTCCTGTCCCGTCTGGCCAAGGACCTGTCCGCCGCGAGCGTGCGCGTCCTCGACGGCGCCGACCACTTCTTCGGCGGCGACCTCGACGCGCTCGAGGCGGCGGTGGCGGAGTGGGCCGCGGGGCTCGTCGCGGGCTAAAAGCGAGGGAGGCGGGTCGGCGTGGCCGTGCCCGCCGACAGGATGATGCGGATCCCTTCCTCCACCCCGAGCCCCGTGGGCACGATGTCGGCGCGGGGCACGACCACGACGTCGCCGAGGTAGAGGTTGTTGGTCGGGATGAAGACGGTGGCCATCTCGGTCTTGCCCTCCGGCAGCTCGATCAGCAGCTCGCTCGTGACGAAGCCGAACGCGTACTCGCCGGGCCGCGGGTGCTGCACCAGCACGACCGCCTTGAACGAGCTCCGCCGCTCGGGCGAGAAGGCGTCGATCAGCATCTTCACCGAGGGGTAGAGCCGCCGGTAGATGGGCACCCGGAGCAGCACGGCATCGCCCCAGGCGATGACCTGCCGGCCGACGACGTTCCGGGCGACCGTGCCCACGAGTAAGATGATCCCCACGGCCGTGAGAAAGCCGAGCCCCGGCACGGGGCGGCCGAAGATGGCCGTGTACATCGGGCCGAAGAGGTCATCGATCTTGCTCCAGAACCACCACAGGATCCAGCCGGTGGCCACCACGGGGACGGTGACGAAGAAGCCGGCGATGAGGCGGGCCTTGAGCCACGGCTTGAAACGCGCCGGCATGGTTCCATGATAAGCCCTGCGCGAGCCCGCGCCGTCAATCCGCGGCCGCGCGCTCTCGTGACGGGCGGCGCGGTGCGCGTGGGCCGCGGCATCGCCCTGGCCCTGGCCCGGGCCGGCATGGACGTGGCGATCAGCTATCATCGCTCGGCCGCGCGGGCGCGGCGCACGCTCCGCGAGCTGCAAGCGGCGGGCGCGCGCGCGGTCGCGATCCGGGCCGATCTCTCGCGTCCGCCGGCCGCGCGGCGTCTGGTCGCCTCGGCCGCGCGCACGCTGGGCGGCCTGGACGTGCTCGTCAACAGCGCGGCCGTGCTCCATCGCACCCCGTTTCGCACCACGACCCCGGCCCAGTACGGCACGTTGCTCGATCTCAACCTGCGCGGAGCGTTCTTCACCTGCCAGGCGGCGGCCAGGCTCATGGCAAGCCGCGGCGGGCACATCGTCAACATCGGCGACGCGGCGGGGGACAAGACCTATCCCGGCTTCATCCCCTACCGGCTGTCCAAGGCCGGGCTGGTCGCGCTCACCCGCAGCCTCGCGGTGGTGCTGCGCCCGGACGGGATCGCCGTCAACTGCGTCTCGCCGGGGGCGGTGCTCCGGCCCGTCGACTTCCCGCGCGCGCGGTGGCGGCGGCTGAGCCGCGGCCATCAGGGCAGCGTCGAGGACGTCGCGGCCGCGGTAGTGTTCTTCGCGACGTGCCCGGTGTATGTCACCGGCCAGGTGCTGCGCGTCGACGGGGGCGAGACGGCATGACGATGGAGCGCTTCGAGGACGCGGGCCGCGGGGCTCCGGCGGTCCGCGGGGTGCTGCATCGTCCGGCCGCGGCGCCCTCGGCCGCGATCGTGCTCACCCACGGCGCCGGCGGCAGCGCCGAGGCGCCGCTCCTGGTCGCCCTCTGCGAGGCCTTGGCGGCGGCGGGGCTGCTGGCGCTGCGCTGCGATCTGCCATTCCGTCAGGAGCGAGCGAGCGGACCGCCCTCGCCGGCCACCGCGGCGCGCGATCGCGAGGGGCTGGCACGCGCCGCGGCCACCGCCCGCCGCCTGGCGCCGGGCCCCGTCTTCCTGGGCGGACACTCGTACGGCGGGCGCCAGGTCTCGGTGCTCGCCGCCGCCGAGCCCACCGTCGCCGATGCGCTGCTGCTGCTCTCCTATCCGCTGCACCCGCCGCGCCGGCCCGCGGAGCACCGCACCACGCACTTCCGCGACCTGCGCGTGCCCGCGCTCTTCGTGCACGGCTCGCGCGACCCGTTCGGCTCGGTGGCGGCGATGCGGCTGGCCCTGAAGCTCATCCCCGCCCGCACCTCGCTGCTGGCTGTCGAGGGCGGCACCCACGACCTGCGCGCCGGCCGCGGCGCCTCCGGCACGCCGAGCGTCGCCATCGAGATCGCCACCGCCTTCAAGAAGTTCGTCGACGCGAACGGCTGAGAGGGAGCGGCGGCGACGTCGGGCCACCCGCGGCTCGCCTCACACGATCCGGAATTTCACCCCTCGGCTGCGCGCGCGCGCGCCGATTCGGCATTTCAGCGCTCGGCGGGCGTGCATGGCACGCCCACCTCGCAAACCGTTCGGCTCGCCGCCGCGGCAGCGGCTCACCTCACACCATGTCGAAATTTCACCGCTCGGCCGGGCGCGCCCCGCGCGCCCGCCTCGCACCCCGTTCGGCTCGCCGCCGCGGCAGCGGCTCACCTTACACTGCCACCCATCATGCGGAGGAAGTCTCCGAGGGAGGGGAAGCGCATGAAGGCGTTTTCGCGCTTCTCGCGGCCGATGGTGGAGGACGGGCCGCCGTAGTTGTGGCCGGGGAACAGGACGGTGTCGTCGGGGAGCGCGCCCAGGCGCTGGGTGAGGGAGGCGTACATCTCGCTCGGGTCGCTGCCCGGCAGGTCGGTGCGGCCGCAGGAGCCGATGAAGAGCGTGTCGCCGGAGATCAGGCGGCCGTCGACGAGGAAGCACTGCGAGCCCGGCGTATGACCGGGCGTGTGCAGGAACCGGAGCGTGAGCCGGCCGACCTGGAGCGTGTCGTGGTTGTCGACCTTCACGAGGTCGGAGCCGAGGCCGGTCAGGAACTCGCGCTCCGCCTTGTGCACGTGGACCTTGGCCTTGACCTTTCCGAGCAGCTCCTCCACGCCCGGGATGCGGCCCGGCATCCCCCAGGAGGCGAGGCTGCCCCCCACGTGGTCCTGGTGGGTGTGGGTCACCAGCGCCGCGGTGATCGTCATCCCGTCGGCGGCGGCGGTGTCGACGATGGTGTCGATCTCCCACGCCGGGTCGACGACCACGCACTGCCGCGCGACCGGGTCGCCCACCAGATAGACGAAGTTCTGCATCGGGCCGAGCTCCATCTGCCTGAGGTAGATCGTCGCCTCGTCCATTGGTAGATCCTTACTCCTCAACCGCACGATGGCGGTGGTCGGAGTCAAGACCCCCTGTCAAACCGTGCGTGCGGATTTCCCGCACACGGCTTACCGGTGGTCTCTCGGGTCGCAGCATTACGCAGTCCTCGCGAA